>NZ_JBGDVS010000013.1:0-123570 GCF_046551635.1 Salmonella sp. SAL04157 | reverse complement strand
AAAGGGGTTTTAATAACTGGCTTAAAGCTGAAAGCTTTCCGGAACCCCCAGCCTAGCTGGGGGTTTTCCATAGACAATAAAAACCCTCTGTAAAAACAGAGGGTTAAATTTCCTTTTACCTGTTCATGAAAACACAGGAAGGATTATCGGCTTATTCCCACTCAATGGTAGCCGGCGGTTTACCGCTGATGTCATACACCACACGGGAAATCCCGTTGACTTCATTGATAATGCGGTTGGAAACACGACCCAGGAAGTCATACGGCAGGTGCGCCCAGTGCGCGGTCATAAAGTCGATGGTTTCGACGGCACGCAGAGAGACCACCCAATCGTACTTACGACCATCGCCCATGACGCCTACGGAACGGACCGGCAGGAAGACGGTGAACGCCTGACTGACTTTGTCGTACAGATCCGCTTTGCGCAGTTCTTCAATGAAGATAGCGTCCGCACGGCGCAGCAGGTCGCAGTACTCTTTCTTCACTTCACCCAGTACGCGCACGCCGAGGCCCGGCCCCGGGAACGGATGGCGATACAGCATGTCGTACGGCAGGCCCAGCTCCAGACCAATCTTACGCACTTCGTCTTTGAACAGCTCTTTCAGCGGTTCAACCAGCCCCATCTTCATCTCTTTCGGCAGGCCGCCGACATTGTGGTGAGATTTGATGACGTGCGCTTTACCGGTTGCAGACGCCGCAGATTCGATAACGTCAGGGTAGATGGTGCCCTGCGCCAGCCATTTCACGTCTTCCAGTTTGAGCGCTTCTTCGTCGAACACTTCCACAAAAACGCGACCGATGATCTTACGCTTGGCTTCCGGATCGTTCTCACCAGCCAACGCGGACAGGAAGCGGTCTTCTGCCGGTACGTGAACAATGTTCAGACCAAAATGGTCGCCAAACATGTCCATCACCTGCTCGGCTTCGTTGAGGCGTAACAGGCCGTTGTCGACGAAAACACAGGTCAGATTTTTACCGATCGCGCGGTGCAGCAGCATTGCGGTTACGGAGGAATCCACGCCGCCGGAGAGACCGAGGATTACTTTGTCGTCGCCCACCTGCTCGCGAATGCGCGCCACGGCGTCGTCGATGATCTTCGCCGGCGTCCACAGGGCTTCACACTGGCAGATATCGCGTACAAAACGCTCCAGCATACGCATACCCTGGCGGGTATGGGTCACTTCCGGGTGGAACTGTACGCCGTAGAAGCGTTTTTCTTCGTTGGCCATAATGGCGAACGGGCAGCTTTCGGTGCTGGCGACGGTCACGAAGTCGGACGGAATCGCCGTCACTTTATCGCCGTGGCTCATCCACACGTCCAGCAGCGGTTTGCCGTCGGCGGTCAGGGAATCTTCAATACCGCGAACCAGCGCGCTGTCGGTCAATACTTCGACCTGCGCGTAACCAAATTCACGCTCATTAGAACCTTCTACATGACCACCAAGCTGCATCGCCATAGTCTGCATCCCGTAGCAGACGCCAAATACCGGCACGCCTGCTTCAAAGACATACTGCGGCGCGCGCGGGCTGTTTTCTTCGGTGGTGCTTTCCGGGCCGCCGGAAAGAATAATGCCGCTTGGGTTGAAGTCACGAATTTGCGCTTCTGTCACATCCCACGCCCACAGTTCGCAGTAAACGCCCAGCTCACGCACGCGGCGCGCAACCAGTTGAGTGTACTGAGAACCGAAGTCCAGAATGAGGATGCGATGCTTATGAATGTTTTCCGTCATTGACGCTTATTCCGAGGCAAGTGAAACAGATTAAATAAATCGCCCGACGCGAAGGTCGGGCGAAGAAAATCAGGAGCCCAGACGGTAGTTCGGGGACTCTTTGGTGATGGTCACGTCGTGAACGTGGCTTTCCTGGATACCCGCACCGCTGATACGCACAAACTCCGCTTTAGTACGCAGTTCGTCGATGGTAGCACAACCGGTCAGTCCCATACAGGAGCGTAGGCCGCCCATCTGCTGGTGAATGATCTCTTTCAGGCGACCTTTATAGGCTACGCGGCCTTCGATACCTTCCGGCACCAGTTTGTCGGCAGCGTTATCGCTCTGGAAGTAACGATCAGAAGAGCCTTTGGACATCGCGCCCAGCGAGCCCATCCCACGGTATGATTTGTACGAACGGCCCTGATAGAGCTCGATTTCGCCCGGGGATTCTTCGGTACCGGCCAGCATAGAGCCCACCATTACCGCGCTTGCACCTGCGGCGATGGCTTTGGCAATGTCGCCGGAGAAGCGGATACCGCCGTCAGCGATAACCGGAATTCCGGTGCCTTCCAGCGCTTCAACTGCGTCGGAAACAGCGGTGATCTGCGGAACGCCCACACCAGTCACGATACGAGTGGTACAGATGGAGCCAGGACCGATACCCACTTTCACCGCGCTGCAACCGGCTTCCGCCAGCGCGCGAGCGCCTGCGCCCGTCGCAACGTTGCCGCCGATGATTTGCAGGTCAGGATATTTAGCGCGCGTTTCACGGATACGTTGCAACACACCTTCAGAGTGACCGTGAGAAGAGTCGATCAGCAGTACGTCAACGCCTGCCGCCACCAGCGCGTCAACGCGCTCTTCGTTGCCCGCGCCTGCGCCGACCGCCGCACCGACACGTAAACGGCCCTGCTCATCTTTACAGGAGTTTGGTTTACGTTCCGCTTTCTGGAAATCTTTTACGGTAATCATGCCAAGCAGATGGAAGTTATCATCAACGACCAGCGCTTTTTCTACGCGTTTTTCGTGCATTTTTGCCAGCACGACTTCGCGGGCTTCGCCTTCACGAACAGTCACCAGACGCTCTTTCGGCGTCATGTAGACACTCACCGGCTGGTTCAGGTCAGTCACAAAACGCACGTCACGACCGGTGATGATACCCACCAGCTCGTTATCTTCAGTCACCACCGGATAGCCCGCGAAGCCATTACGCTCGGTCAGAGCTTTCACTTCATGCAACGTGGTGGTTGGCAGGACGGTCTGCGGGTCGGTCACTACGCCGGACTCGTGTTTCTTCACGCGGCGAACTTCTTCCGCCTGGCGCTCGATGGACATGTTTTTGTGGATAAAACCAATGCCGCCTTCCTGAGCCAGGGCAATTGCCAGGCGCGCTTCCGTCACGGTGTCCATCGCCGCAGAAAGCATAGGAATATTCAGACGAATAGTTTTCGTCAACTGCGTGCTGAGATCGGCAGTATTCGGCAAAACGGTGGAGTGAGCGGGAACAAGGAGGACGTCGTCAAACGTCAGGGCTTCTTTAGCGATACGTAGCATGGGCAATATCTCACCTGGGAGGTTAATAAATATTGCCGCGGCATTATACAGAACGTAATCGGTTGCATCTACATTTTTTTGCAAATAGTGCTTGCGATCCCCCGTGAGCAGGTTACTATCGATTGAATAACCTGCTGATTTAGAATTTGATCCCGCTCACATGTTATCCTCTCAAACTTCCTCAATTTTTACCGTAAGCCGCCTTAACCAGACGGTTCGTCTGCTGTTAGAACAGGAGATGGGACAGGTATGGATCAGCGGCGAGATTTCTAATTTCACGCAGCCTGCGTCAGGCCACTGGTACTTTACGCTCAAAGACGATACCGCTCAGGTGCGCTGTGCGATGTTCCGTAACAGCAACCGTCGGGTGACGTTCCGTCCGCAGCACGGGCAGCAGGTGCTGGTACGCGCCAATATTACGCTGTACGAGCCGCGCGGCGATTATCAAATCATCGCCGAAAGTATTCAGCCGGCGGGCGAAGGCTTGTTGCAGCAGAAATATGAGCAGCTAAAAGCCAAACTCCAGGCCGAAGGGTTGTTCGATCAGCAGCATAAACAACCTTTGCCCTCCCCGGCCCACTGCGTGGGGGTGATCACCTCGAAAACCGGCGCGGCACTGCACGATATTCTCCACGTGCTAAAGCGTCGTGACCCATCCCTGCCCGTTATTATCTATCCAACCGCAGTCCAGGGCGACGATGCGCCGGGACAGATCGTTCGCGCCATTGAACTGGCGAACGCGCGCGGCGAGTGCGACGTGTTAATTGTCGGGCGCGGCGGCGGCTCACTGGAAGATTTGTGGAGTTTTAACGACGAGCGCGTGGCGCGGGCGATTTTTGCCAGCCGCATTCCGGTGGTCAGCGCCGTCGGTCACGAAACGGACGTCACGATAGCTGATTTTGTCGCCGACCTGCGCGCGCCGACGCCATCAGCAGCGGCAGAAATTGTCAGCCGTAACCAGCAGGAGTTGTTGCGCCAGATTCAATCCGCCCAGCAGCGTCTGGGCATGGCGATGGACTACTACCTCGCCAACCGCAGCCGTCGTTTCACGCAGATTTTTCACCGCCTGCAACAGCAACACCCGCAACTGCGTCTGGCCCGCCAGCAAACCGCGCTGGAACGTCTACGCCAACGGATGGGGTTTGCGCTTGAGGCCAGGATTAAGCAGGCCACTCAGCGCCAACAGCGCGTAAGTCAACGCCTGAGCCAGCAAAATCCGCAGCCGCGAATTCACCGCGCGCAGTCGCGCATCCAACAGCTGGAATATCGTCTGACGGAGAATATCCGCTCACGGTTAAGCGAACAGCGCGAACGCTTTGGCAACGCGGTCACGCATCTGGAGGCGGTCAGCCCGTTAGCCACGCTGGCGCGCGGCTATACGGTTTCGACGACAACGGACGGCAAGGTGCTGAAAAAGATCAAACAGGTCAAAGCAGGCGATATCATGACCACGAGACTGGAGGACGGCTGGCTTGAAAGTGAAGTCAAATCCGTCACGCCGGGCACGTAATCCAACATTCCCCCACCCTTTGCAGCGCGATGTTGGGGTTCGACTTCGCCTCAGCCAACCTACGCGCCACATTGGATAAGGTGTAGCCATAATCTGACGATCAATCGGTTTGTCATTCGCCTCAAAACCGGGCAGGGAACGCCCGCCCGGTTTTGTCTAACTTACCAGTTATAGCGCAGATTGAGGCTACCGTTCAGATCGCCAAAATCATTGCTGCCAGTCTGCCCGGCAACCTGAGCGCGAACGCTCCACTGCTTATCGATATCTGCCTGCAGACCTACTTTCAGCTCCGCACGGTTAGCCGGAAGATCCTGTTTCACCGTAGCATCATCAAACGATACCGACACATCATCGCTGGTGTGCAGCCAGTTAGCTTCAGCAAACGGCTGGATAACCGTACGACTGCCCTTGTACAGCTTGCCGTCAACTCGCAGACCCAGGCGCGTTGTCCAACTGTCACTATCCTGACCGTCGATCCGGGTGCCGTAGTTATCCTTCACGCTATCCGCTGAGTAATTCTGCCAGACAACCTGCGCCTGCGGCGTCAGACTGACAGTATTGCCGTTACTCAGCGCAATATCGTAGCGATAACCGGTTTCCAGCGAGACAGCGTTAGCGGTTGAATCGTAAGATTCAGAACCCGCATCACCGCTCTCTACGCTGTTGTTGTAGAAACCATATTGGTACCAGCTGTCGACATACGCGCCGCTATGCGTTTGGGCATCGGCAAACCAGGTGGCATAGACGCCAAGGTTGTAGCCGTCTACGTTGCCGCTACTGGTGAACTGGCTACCGTCTGCGCCACGGTTACCGGTACTGTCGGTATCGGCGTTGATGTAGCTCGCCATGACGCCAACGGTAACGCTCTGCTGGCCGTTGCCCCAGGCCAGAATGTCGCCGCCTAACTGGAACTGGGAGTAGTTGCTGTCCATATCGATATTGCCGCTGACAGCCTCGGATTCCGCTTTACCCGCTTTGAAGCGCGCCCATACGCTGCCATCGGCGTTACGATACTGGCTACCCTCGCGGTCATAGAGGGTCTGCATTTGCAGGTTGCGCGCCATCCACTGGTTGCCCATGTACGCGCCGATATCCGCACGGTACTGCGGTGCGACATCGCCGCCATCGTCCGGAGGCGTGACATTACCGCCATTGTCGCCGTCGTCCGAAGGCGTGACATCACGGTCATCATCTGGAGGCGTGACATCACCGCCGCTGTCGTCATCATCAGACTGTGCTTTTGACGCCAGATACCAGTCGTTGTCACTTTCATTCCAGTACAGACGGTAGGTATACAGACTGGCGTTAACTTCATTTTTTAACACAAACGCATCGCTTGTCGATGTGCCGCCAACATCCACCACTTCGATACCGTTAGTGGTCTGCGCCCCATTGCCGATGCCGTTGATGTACAGATCGGTGGTGCCGGAGGCATCGCCGGTAATGACTAACTTATCGGTCGCCGAATCATCGTCGCCCAGGACGGTATTCAGGTAAAGCGAGCCGCCGTTGCCGGTGTAATCGCCATCGACATAAAGCGTATTGCCAGGCGTGCTGGAGGAGCTGCCGCTGGCGAGCGTCCCCATGTTGATCAGATCGCCATTGAGGGTGAGGATGGCGCCAGTTTCCTCGCTGTCGCCGAAGACCAGCGTCCCTTCGTTGGTCACCTTACCGTTAACGGTCGTACCGTTGCTGCCGCCGAAGGTCGCGTCAGAGGCGACGTTCACCGCCTGCTGGCTGCCCATTTCGCCAATCGTACCGTCCCCGGACAGCCACAGTGTGCCTTCCTGTACGTTGGTATCGCCGCTATAGGTATTCGCGCCGCTCAGCGTCAGTTTACCCGCGCCCAGTTTGGTCAGCGATTTACCGTCCCAGTCGCCGTTGCCGGTTTTATCGCCCAGTACGCTGGTGACTTCAAAACTGTCGCCTGCGCCCAGGGTAAACGTGCCATGTGCTGGCGTCGCTGACGTGGCGGTCGCATTCCAGCTCAGCCCTTCGGTAAGCAGATATTCTGACGCATCTTCAGGATTGATTGTCCCGGTTACGGTCAGATAGTCCGGCTTGTCAGTAAGGTTCATCGTCAGGCTGGTAAAGTCGCCGCTGATATCGCTGTCCATATCCATCAGTTTAAAGGACTGGAACTCCGCGTCGGAGGCGCGCGCTTGCAGGCTGGCGTCGCTGACGACCAGATCGCCGCCAAGCGTGGCGCTGCCGCCGGTAATCAGCGGTTGCACTGAGTCACTATTCAGCTCAACGTTCAGCGTACTGCCATCTTGCTGAATTAACGCGCTGTCGCCGAGATCCAACGAGGTGCCGAGCGCCAGTTGGGTCGTCGCGCCGCTATGAGTGGTGATGCCGCCCACCGCGCTGACTTCACCATCTGCGTCCAGCACCAGCGTGGCGTTATTGTCGACCAGGCCGGTGCCCAGCGCCGTCGTACTGGCGGCGACCAGCGTACCTTCATTGATGGTGGTGCCGCCGCTGTAGTCGTTGTCGCCGGAGAGGATCAGCGTGCCTGCGTCTTCTTTGGTCAGCGATTTACCGTCCCATGTGCTATTCGGATCAAGCGTGTCGTCAACGTCTGTCAGATTAGCCGCAACGTTAAAGCTGCCGTCAGGGTCGCTAAGGGTAAAGGTACCGTGAGCGTCGGTAGAAGCGTTGTCTCTGTCCGCATACCAGGAGAGGGAGGCCGTCAGATCATAGTGGGTGTTGTCTGCTTCGTCGACTTTTCCGTCGATAGTCAGGAAGTCAACATCTTCTCTGTTCATTCCCGCGACGGTCAGATTGTCGAAATCGCTGGTAATGGCGCTGTCGCTGTCAATCAGCGTGTAGGTGTATACCTCAGGCGTCCAGCTGTCTGTAACGCTGCCGATGCCGGTGACGTTCAGCGTGCCACCCAGCGTGACGCTGTCGGCGGTAATGGCGCTTTCACCGTTGGCCTTACTGAGGTCAATATTCAGCGTACTATCGGCTTGTTGAGTCAGCGAGTCGACGTTGAGCGTCGTACCTTTGGCCAGCTCAGTCGTTGCTCCAGACTGGGTTGTGACATTCGCAAGGTTGAATTCGCCCTCCGCGTCCAGCTTCAGCGTACCCGCGTTATCGACATCACCGCCGCCCAGCGCGTTAACGTTGGCGGCAATCAGCACACCATCGTCAATAGTGGTGCCGCCGGAGTAAGTGTTGTCGCCGCTTAACATCAGCTCGCCCGTACCGGTTTTCACCAGCGAACCGGTGCCGGAAAGCGTATTTTCCAGTTCGCCTTCGCCGACCTGAAGCACGCCGCTGTTGGCAATAGCACCAGTGCCCAGCGAATCCGCATGGTCAGCCGTCAGCGTACCGCCGGTAATAGTGGTGCCGCCGGAGTAAGTGTTATCGCCGCTTAACGTCAGCTCGCCCGTACCGGTTTTCACCAGCGAGCCGCTGCCAGAAAGCGTATTTTCCAGCTCGCCTTCGCCGACCTGAAGCACGCCGCTGTTAACGATAGCGCCAGTGCCCAGCGAATCCGCATGGTCAGCCGTCAGCGTACCGCCGGTTATGGTGGTGCCGCCGGAGTAAGTGTTATCGCCGGTCACGATCAGCTCATCGTTACCGGTTTTGACAATTTTGCCCCCGCCGGTCACGTTGTTATCCAGCGTGCCCTGGCTCAGCGCAAGCGTTGCGTTTTCTGCAATCGTCACATCGCCAGTGCCGAGCGAGGCGGCGTCTTTGGCGGCCAGAATGCCGCCGTCAATTTCAGTGTCGCCGTAGTCGTTGCCAGTGTTGCTGAGGATCAGCGTGCCGTCGCCCTGTTTGGTTAGCTTGCTGCCATCCCAGTTGGAGGTCGCCGTGGTTTCGTCCAGTTCGCTGGTGACGGTAAAGGTACTGCCTGCATCAACGGTAAAAGTGCCATGCGCAGCGCGCGTAGAATTTGCGCCCGCGTACCAACTCAAGCCTGTAGACAACTCGTAGTTGGTATTATCATTCGCATCAACGCCCGCGTTGATCGTAAGGTAATCCGGCATAGCAGAGATGTCGGCATCCAGCGTTACGCTGTCAAAATCGGTAGTGATCGCAGTTTGCGAATCAATCAGCGTGAACGATCCTAAGTGCTCGTCGGTTTCGGGCGCGACAAAGGTGGCCGTTGAGCTAAGGTTCAGCGTCCCGTCCAACGTGACGTTGGTGGCTTTGATAATTGGCGAGCTGTTGGCGGTATCCAGCGTCGCGTTTATCTGGCTGCCGTCCTGCAAGGTCAGGGTATTGTCCACCGTCAGCAGCGTACCTGTCGAACCGCTCGCGTTGCCCAGCGTAATGCCGCCGTCGTTGGTCAGGTTGCCGACGGTTGACGGGTTGGTCATGTTCCACTGGCTGGTTTCGTCAAGCGTCAATGAACTGTTCAGGCCGTTGACGCTCCCTTGCAGTGAGGATTTTTCGGCCAGCGACAAGGACGATACTGTGCTCCCCGCGTCAATGTTGCCATTCAGCGTTGTGTTGTTGGCCTCTACGGTTGCCGCATTATCCAGTTTAATAGCCGTTGGGCCAGTCAATGTGCTGTCGGTTAATGTAATGGGCTTTTCCATCACCGTGTTTTTATCAACGTGCAGCGCGGCGGCGTCGTCTGAGGTCACGTCCGCATTATTGACCGTCAGCCCGGAGTTATTGCTGTAAAAACTGCTGCCCCCCGTGGTCATCAAAATACCATCGCCTTTGGCGATGATGGTGGCGCCGTCAATGTTGACGGAAGATTTGGCGCTCTTAATGCCTATATCTTTGGAGTTGATGACCATCGAACTTTTATTATCGCCGGAAATAGTCACCGTTGAGGCATTACCAGCCTCAATGGCTGCGCCTTTGGCATTATCGTGCGTGACGGTAGAGTTCGTAATATCAAGAACGCCCTTGTTGGACGCGATAACAGTACTGTCTGTACCCGTGGAACTCACTGTACTATCGCTCACATTCAGGAAAGCGTTGCCTGTTGTGCTGCCAACCACGCGCAGTTGTCCCCTCGTGAGCGTGATTTCACTCCCATCCGTGATGTTCAGCGTGCTGCCTTCTTGCGAAACTACATCGCTGCCGGTTTCCGCTGTTGCTGTTACCTTGATGTCGCTCAATGTCGCTTGCGACTCGCCGCTGAGCGTCATGATGCCATAATTGCCTCCGGCCAGGAGAGTCCCTCCCGTTAGCATTATGCTGCTCTGTCCTGATAGCTCGATACCCATAGCATATTCTCCCGACGTCGTGATTACCGCGTCGGTAAGATTAAGCATCGCGCCGTTAGTAAGCTTAACCGCCGTGGCGGCTGCATGGCTGCTACCGTCCGGGAGGAGAGCGCCGCCGCCGTCCGTTTCAATCACAACGCCCGTGCCTGTGCCTGAGGTTGGCTGCCAGCCCTGGTTCTGTGTGGGCAAACCTTCGAGGTACAGTGCCGTACCCTGGCCGGTACCTGAATAAGAAATTGGCGACGTTTCTGCGTTCAGGTCGTGGTCGACTCCGTCAATGTAGGACACCGGATTATCGGCCATAGCCAGCGGACTGGCGAACCCAAGCGCGGCAACAATTGCGAAGGCCAGCGCATTGTGTTTTGCACTAATTATCCATCCTGACTCAGGCTTTTCAATAGAAAGGGCGACTTCATTAGCGTGCGCCTGTATTTTAACTTTGCTGTGGCCTCGCGCCAGTTCTGAAGCCACGACATACATATTTCGCACGGCGCTCCAGACGATACTGTAGGTCCTGTTCAATTTTTAAATTTCCTTTTAATAACGCTCACGAAGCAAACTTGATTTTGATTGGCTGTAAATAGCTTTTAAATGGTGTATATAAATGAGATAAATAATAAATAACAAAAATATAGTTCTATGAATGATTACAATCATCTGTAACAATATATTATCAAAGACAGATTATTAACTAATTTCAAGGTCTATTTCAATGCCAGGTCAACCTTTGATTAATTTATAATTGATATAAATATATCCAACCATTTTATAAATATTCATACTATGGATGATATTTAATGGTTTCATATATTGAGATAAATAGATGCGTGGGGAAAAAGGTGTGATTATCATGCGACACCTGGTGTTATTGTAAATATACTCGTCATACTTCAAGTTGCATGTGCTGCGGCTGCGTTCCTGCAACTCGAATTATTTAGAGTATATGGGTAGCGCCAGATGCCGGGTTGCAGAAGCGAGACAGCGCTTTTACACACTCGCGGCAAACGGTGGTGACTCCAATTAGCAGAACATATACTTTTCAATGAATGTGTCGATTACTTTTTCATGAAGCTCAATGGAACATGAAAAGCAGATTTTTTTCGTGCCAGACGCTTAATACGTTAATCCACGCACGTCGCATAACCTGCTGAACTTGCCGGCTTAATGGCGCAGTTTTGATTCCTGGTATTCTCATCCACGCCGCAATACATGCCGCCGCTCGAGGTTGATTTAGATAAATAGGGATAGCCCTGCGTCGGCCAGCCTAACGAGCTAATGGAATGATACAGCGTCAACAGGTCGTTATTATCCGGTGCTTTGCTAAGGCTACCGCACTGTTTGGCAATATCCCATTTAGTGTTGTCCACCGTATGCGCCATCGCCCAGTACTCGTTATTTGTATGCACTCCGTTGGTAAATACTGGCGTCACGCCTGACAGCAGCTCAGCCTGAAGCCACGGACGATGCAGCGTTTTTCCGTTAACGGATGTCGTATCCGCCATATTTCCCCAGAACAACGCTTTATCCGTATCCGGACTGGTAAGTACCATAAAAATCACATCCAGTGATGCGTGAAGAGTCGTATTGTCCGTCAGTTTCACCGTGAGTGGCGTTTTCAGCCCCAGGCTTTTATCCTGATTAAGCGTAAACGTTGCCGTACCGTCGCTGCCGGTAGTGCCGGTAAAGATACTCCCGGTGGTGGTCATACTTTGGCTGGCGCTTGCGGGTGTCAGCGCTTTAAGCATGAGATCGTCTGCTCCGGCATCCGCTGCCACGTCGCCATCCGTTACCACCGTACCTGCCCGATTTTTCGAATCGCCACGTGACAGCGTAAAACCGACGTTGGCGACCGGGTTACCGCTGCTATCTTTTACCGTCACCGTTAACGGCATCGCGCCTCCCTTCTCCACTACCGCCGCGTTTTTCGCGCCGTCCATCGCCGTCGAGGTCAGCGTAATACTGGCAGGAGTAGAAGTACGCGGCTCGACCAGACACACCTGAGCGCCGGTGGCAGTCGATGAACTGGCGGTGCCTTTATCGCCGCTATTCAGGTTTATAAATTGGTAATATCCGGTATTCGGCGCACGATCCGCCGCCCACCAGGATTTGTTCCCCGCCACCGGCCAGCCGTAGTTTGTACCGATTGCGCCGTCAGGATTGTCGCCATACAACGTTTGCAGATCGCCTGACAACGGCTGGTATTCGACATCACAGCCGGTTGCGCCCGCTTTTTCAGTGTTCGCTGCGGTGACTAAGGGCCATGTTTCATTGTTAACCAGGTAAGTACCGCTATTCGATGTCATCTCCGCCGCCAGTAGCGGACGCCGGAACTTCACGCCCGCGCTGTTGGTCACGGTTTCCGGCATGTGTCCCCAGTATTTGGCTTTATCGCTGTCCGGGCTGGTAATGACGGTGAAAATGACGTCCATATCGCTAACTGTCAGCGGATCGTCGACAAGCATCGCCTGCAGCGGTGTTCTCAGGCCACGGGAGTCATCCTGCGTCACTTCGAGTTGCGCTTTACCATCCTCATCCGTAATGCCATACCAATAATTTGTGCACGAAGATACCGTGCAGTTAAACGTCATTGAGCCCGTAGACGGCGCAACCGATGTGAGTACCATGCCTCCGCCGGAACTGCCATCAACGACACCCGCCCGGTCTATCGAAAGCGTTCGTCCCAAACGGATAGCAGTATTGGGCTGCGGCGTGCCAGAACCATCCCTCACAGTGACGGTCAACGGCAGACTCTCGCCCTTCTTCGCCACTGGAGCGCCTTTATCCGCATCCATGGCGCTGGAGGTGAGTTCTATCGACAAGTCCCGGCGCTTTGCCAGACAAAGCTGCGCCGTGGCGGTATTGGCTTTGGTTGTCAGCGTATTATTATCGCTGAGTCTGACATACTGGAACTGACTGTCTGAGTGCGTGGCATCCGGTACTGAGTTACCCGCCCCCCAATATTTTCCTGATGCCACCGGTAGGCCAAGCGTTGTCGTGAGTGCGCCATTGGGATAATCGGTATATAGCGTCTGTAAATCATTTACCGTCGGCAACCCCAGCCGATCGCACGGGCTGGCGGTGTCCTGATACATATTCGGATAACGGCTCCAGGTATACCAGGACTCGTTATTTTCCGTATAACCCGACGTGTCCGCTGTTGAAGAAAGTTCAGCGCGCAGCAGCGGTCGCTTAAATTCAACCCCCTTACTGTTGGTAAAGGTTTCCGGCATATGGCCCCAGTATTTGGCCTTATCGCTGTCCGGGCTGGTCACTACGGTAAAGATTGCGTCTTTACTGTCCGTCAGGTTGCTGCCGTCCATCGTGGCGGCGCTGATAGTGGTCTTTAAACCTGTGGTACTGTCCTGAGCCAGGGTAAATGTCACCTGACCCAGTTCATCAGTTTCCACGTACAGATATTTCGCGGAGGTATCCAGCAGGGATGTCGCAAGGCCGGACGGCATCACATTACGTAGCGTAATATCGTCTGTGGCACCTGAAGCCGATGCGGCGCTGTTGGCGCGATTGTACGACGTTCCCCGGCTGATTTTCACCATCACGTTTTTCATCGGCTGGCCTGCGGCGTCTTTCACCGTGACGGTAGCGGCAATCTGCTCGCCCTTCTTCGCCTTTGCGATTCCGGTGGCTTCATCCTGGCCTGCCAGCGTCAGCGTCAGGCTGGCAGCGGCGCGGCGCGCCGAGACAAGACAGGTCTGCATGTAGTAAGCCGTGGTGCTGGTCGTCGTTTTGACATCATTGCCGTCGTTAAACAGGTTGACCGCTGCGTACAGCGACTGCGCGCCGTCTGACGATATCACGTAATCCCCCGCCCACCAGTAGCGGCTGACGTTGTTGTTGCCCGAACTGGTCATCGGCCAGCCGTTACGGCTACGCATGGCATTATCAGGCCAGGTATTGTACAGCGTCTGGAGGTTGCTGACGCTGGGCAGATAATCGCGCCCGCAGCCGCCGCTGACGCCGTTCCAGGCTTTATCGACGGTTATCATGCCCCAGGTTTCGCCCTTGTCGTAGTAGCCGTTGGCGATGGTCAGCGTTTTGCCGGGCGTAGCGCTGAACTCGCTCGCCAGCAGCGGACGTTTGTACGCCACGCCGCTGCTGTCGGTTAACGTTTCCGCCATATGGCCCCAGTAGCTGGCCTTCGGGGTGTCCGGGCTGGTAACCACGGTGAAAATAACCGGCAATGGCGCGGTCGTTGTGGCGTTGCTGTGCTCTATCGACGCCATCAGCGGCGTTTTAAAGCCAGCGCTCCCGTCCTGGCTGATATCCAGCGTCAGCGTACCGTCCGCGCCGGTAGCGGTGTAATACTCAACGCCGCTGTTACGCGCGTCGCTGTGGTTAATCTGTATGGCTGCCGCCTGCGAACCGTTAACCTCCTGATTCGCCCGCCCAATGCTGTCGCCGCGCGTAAAGATAACCGGCGTGTCCGCCACCGGCTTGCCCTGGGCATCCAGCGTGGTGATGGTGACCGGAATCGTCTCGCCGACCTTCGCTTTAGCGAAACCATCGCTGTCGTTATACTGCGGCGAAGTCAGCGTTATCTGCGTCGCCACCGGATGGGCGTTTTGCAGGCAGACAAAATAGAGTTTTTCATCCCACAGCAGCGAACCGATGCCGCCGTCGCGCAGATTAATCGACTTAACATAGCGGTTTTCCGACGTCCTGCTTAAATCGGCGGTGCTGTCCTGGTAGTTTTTACCGTCCAGCGGCCAGCCCTGTTGAGTATTCATGGCGCCGCCGGGCCAGGCGTCGTACAGCGACTGGAGGTCGGCAAGCGAGGGCACAAATCCCGCGCCGCAGGCGTCTTTCGCTACATCAAAATTCACGCTGCCCCAGGTTTCGTTGTTTTCCGTATTGCTGCCGTGGGTAATGCCGCTGGCGATTTCAGCCGACAGTTGCGGGCGTTTAAACACCTCGCCGTTGGCCGCCGCTACCGTTTCCGGCATATGGCCCCACATTTTGGCTTTGTCGCTATTGGGGCTGGTGACCACGGTAAAGATGGTGTCGATGCTGGCCGTCGCGCTGGCGTTATCGTACAGCGCCGCCGTAATCGCGACCTTCGTACCGTGGGTATCCGGGCGGGTGACGTTGATAATTTTGCTGCCGTCCTCGCCGGTCAGTTCGCCGATTTTGGTGGCGGTATCGTTGAGCGATTCACCGTCGATGACCACCGCAGAAACGATGCCGTCGCCGCTACCGGCGATGTGTTTTTCCCCCTGGCGGGTATAGCCGTCGCCGCGACTGAGCACAAACGGCGCATCCGGGACCGGATTGCCGCTGGCGTCTTTCGCCGTCACCTTGAGCTGAAGGGTGTCGCCTTTTTTCACTTTCACCGCGTGCTCGCCGCCGACGTCATACCACAGCGACGTATCTACCGGTTCGATGGTAATTGAGGCGGCCGTGGGATTGACGCCAACCAGGCAACTCACAAAATCGGAGGCGTCGCCGGAAGCGGTTTTGCTGCCGGAGGCCAGCGATACCGTCTGCCACGAACTGGCGCTGGCGAAGGTGGAAGACCAGTAGTTATACGACGTCGGCCAGCCGGATACGGTGTGAATTTTATTGCCATCGTTCGCGGTATAGAGCGCGCTAAGTTGGTGATCTTGCGGCAGATGATTGACCTCGCAGCCTCCGGCGTCGGGGTTGTTCAGCGCATCGGCATGGGTAACGCGCGCCCAGGTTTCGTTATTCTGAGCTTCGGTCCTGGTTGCGGCGGGGGCTTCTTCCGCCAGCATTGGCCGCTGGAATTCCATATTGTCCACGGTGATAGTATCCGCCATATGCCCCCACATATGCGCTTTTGGCGTGTCGGGGCTGGTGGGTACGGTGAATTTCACGCTGCGGTTGACGGGGGTGGTGATCAGCGAGTGGAGCGGCAGTACGGTCAGCGGCGTCAGCAAGCCGACGCCCTGCGGCTGTTCAATCACCAGCGTGGCGTTCCCCTCGGCATCGGTGATGCCCTGATACGTCATCGACGCCTGGGAGGAGCCAAACGAGGTTCCCCCCATAACCAACGTTCCGTCGCTGGAGTCGGTAAAACCGGTCGTCGCGTTGTCGCGATTTTTGCCATGCGACATGGTCACGGTAAACGCGGCGTTAGGCACAGTCAGTCCGTTCAGCGCGTTGACGGAGTGCACGTTCATCGTTACCTGTTCGCCCACTTTGGCGACCGCATTGCGTAACGACTCGTTGCCATCGAAGTAAACGTTCAGGATGGTCACCAGTTCGTTGCCGGAACAGGAAAGATAGTTCGGTTCAGCGCCGCTGAACATGCTGTCCGCGCCGGTCGCCAGGTTGACGTGCGCGGTGGTAGAGCCATCGGTATCCGCCGCGATATAGCTGTGTTTCTGCGTCGGCCAGCCGTAGGTCGTTTCCATCGCGTTGCCGGAATGGGCCGCATACAGCGTATCCAGCAGCAGTTGCCCCGGCACCTGGCCCGCGCCGCACTGGTTTGTCGCCGCCGTTACCGAGTTAAACGTGGCCCAGTATTCGTTATTCTCAAATTCAGAGCCGGTGTCCTGCGCGGCTTCGTCCGCCAGCAGCGGACGTTTGTAGATATTGCCCGCCTCCACCACGCCCTGCATATGGCCCCACATGCGCGCCTGCGCCACGTCCGGGCTGGTGACTACGGTAAAAATGACGTTCTGCGTCGCTTCTGTCCCGTCGAACAACACCACGCGCACCGGGGTTAACACGCCCGCGCCCCGATCCTGGGTCAGCGCCAGCGAGAACTGGCCGTTGGCGTCGGTGACGCCGTGATAGTGACCGTCGCTTCCTTCCAGATTGGTGATGACGACCGGTTCATCCGACCACTGATGCGCCGCGTCAATATCGGCGTTCTTTTGATTCTGGCGATTCTGTTCGTCGCCCAGATAGACATTAAAGTAGCGATAGGGCAGCGGTTTGTTGGTGGCGCTGTCGGTCACGCTGATCTTCATATTGATCTCATCGCCAACCTCGACTTTCGCGGCATTGACCGTTGAATCAAAACTATCGGCGCTAATCACTAACTTCGGCGTGACCGCAGGCGAGGCTTTATCCACGCAGCTTACCAGCGATTGCGTGGCGTCCGGCATTTGCGTAAGGCTGCTGCTGCGCATATCAATGCTGATATGGTCGGTGGCGATCGATCCCTGGGAGGAGGACCAGTACTCTTCATCTCCGGATGTCAGCCCCACCGGCCAGCCGAGGGTGGTGGATAAATCGCCGCGCTCAATTTTTAACCCTTCCAGTTGGCGCGCATCCGGCAGAATATCGCAGTGTTTATCCGCATTAGCCCAGTTGAACTGCGCCCAGCTTTCATTGTTGATACTGACGGCACGATCTTCGCCGTCGGTTTCCGCCGCCAGTTTGGGGCGGCTAAAGGTGTAGCTTTCGCCGTCCACCGTGGCGGTGGAATTGTCCGCCATATGGCCGTACATATTGGCGCTGCCGCTGTCCGGGCTGGTGAGGGTGGTAAAAATCACGTCCACGTCGGCTTTCAGCGCAGGCGCACCTGACGGGTGCGCCACCAGTGGGGTTTTTACCCCCGGACCGTTAGCCTGGGTGACGGTCACCGTCGCCACGCCTTCCGCATTGGTGGTGCCGTGATATTCGGTGGCGGTGGTGGTCAGTTCGGTATTGCCGACGCGTACCGGCACGGTATTGTTCACCACGCCCTGGCGATTCAGCGCATCGCCGCGGGTAATCACGAACGCGATATTGCCCGCAGGCTCGCCGTTACAGCCTTTGGTATTCACCGTCAGCGTGATGCTTTCACCGGCTTTGACCTTCGCGGCGTTGAGCGACTCGTCCAGATGATCGGCGGCGAGCGTTACCGGGTCGCCCACGGCGGGGGCAATATCCACCGCAATCTTTTGATTGAGTATCTCTACCGCGCTGTCATAAGGCACGCCGGTGCGGGTAAGCAGCCACAGCGGCGGTACGGCGGTTGAGGTATCCAGTTGCGGCCAGACTACCAGGTGGCGGCCCGCCATATTTTGCTCACAGAACGTCAGGTTTGCCGATGGCTGCGGAGACAGCGGCGTATCCGGCGTGGCGGCGTCGGCCCACACCAGCGTGACGGTGGGCGCGCGTTCAGCCTGCCAGGCCAGCGGCGGATCGGCGAAAATATCGCCTTCGGTATCGTGCGGATTGGTTAAGGTCAGCGCGCTGCCTGCATCGCTGGTGCTGAACTGGCTGGGTTTCGCGGAGTAATCAACAGAATTAGCCGCATCAGATCGCAACTGCACGCTGCCCTGATAGACCGGGATCGTCACACTATCGGCCTGAGGGGGAGTACCGTTAATAGCCGCAGTTTGCTCAGTGAGTTCCTGCCATGCACCGCTGCTTCGCACGGCCTGCGCGAAGAAAGGCGTTAAAATAAAGGCGCATAACAGCAACCAGGATAAAAAACCGACACACTTTTTCGATTTCACTGACGTACCTGAGAAAAGTCCATTTCGTTGCAGCTCATTCCATTAATACAAGGAATTAAAAATGCATCGCGACCGGCACAACGCCAGCCGCAAGGGATACACAGGTTGGGCGCGCCTCACCCAACCTACTGCACCCGGCACGAGGCATAAGCAAAACCTTGACTTGAAAGCGTACAGTTTTCCGTATTGGTCGTTTCGTTAAATGAGCAATACTTACCGCCAACCATCGTTTGCGATGCATAGTCATATGTATACGACGACGCCGGCGCAGCCGTAGGCCAGTGCAGGTCGCCAATGATGTTCTTCAGCGCCTTCAGATCGTCCAGCGTCGCGGCGTTTTCCAGCGAGCCGCAAAGATAAGGCAGCGATGTCGTAGCATGAATGGATGTTTCACCATAATCAATATAGTTCGCCGCCCAGGTTTCATTATTAAGCGGCCAGGTGCCTGGCGGCATTTTGGACATCTCTGTTTTCAGGAATGGGCGGCGCAGCGTAACGCCGTTAACCTCAACGGTATCCGGCATATGGCCCCAGTATGACGCATACGGCGTATCCGGGCTGGTTGGTACCGTAAAGATCGCATCGACGCTCGCCGTCTCGCCAGCCAGCTCCGAAAGCGTCGCCGTGATGGATGTTCTCAAACCCAGCGATTTATCCTGGTTTAACGTGAACCGCAACTTACCGTCATCGCCGGTGACGCCATACCATTTCGTGCTGGTTCCCCTCTGGTTATTAAACACCACTGCCGCACCCGCAGGCGATACCGGCGTCAGGGTCATGTCTGATAACGCGCCTTTGGACACAACCGGCTCGCCAATCACACCGGCCTGAATGTATTTGCTATCCACCGTGCCACGCGAATAAGAGTAATCACGCGTCAGCATAACCGTCGCCCCCGCCTGCGGCTGCCCGGCGCCGTTAGTCACCGTTACCGTCATCGGTATCGCCTCGCCTGTTTTCGCCACTGCCGCCGATTTATCCGCGTTCCACACGTCCGTAGATAACGCAATCTTCATCTGTCGCGGTTCCGTCAGACAGAGCTGGTAATAGAAATTCCCCGGAGTTTCCAACGTGGTGCCGCCATTACCCGTATTGAGATCGGTAAATTGCCAGTAAATGGATTGATTTTTTACCAGGCTGTCGCCTGCCCACCATTTTTTCTTGATGGGTAATCCAATGTCGGTCGTGACTTTGCCTTTGGGATGATCGCCGTACAGAGAATTGAGATCGTCCAGCGTGGCCATCTGATTTATCGGGCACGCGCCATAATTCCCGGTATTAAAATTATTCACCGTAAACCAAGTTTCATTGGTTTCGAAGTAACTCGACGTATGATTCTGCGATGAGAGTTCGCCATACAGCAGCGGGCGCGTAAACTTCGCGCCGTTGCTGGCGGTGAAGGTTTCCGGCATATGGCCGTACATATTGGCCCTGTCGCTGTTCGGGCTGGTGATAACGGTAAACACTGCCGGCAGCGACGAGGTTACTGTCGGCGTATCATACAGGCTGGCAGTCACCACGCTTTTCACCCCGACTCCGCCAGGTTCGTCAAGCGAAAGGGCCAACGTACCGTTCGCCCCGGTCGCCCCATAAAGAACCGATGAACTGTAGGCAAACTCTTGCGTCGCGCCACCAGACTGCGTCATCGTCATGGTGTAGCTGTTGGTAAACGGGTAATCAGCTTTACGCGGCGTCCCGGCGTCGCGCTTAAGCGAAAACGTCGTATAAGGCACCGGATTGCCCGCCGCATCGGTGGTGGTGACGAGCAGTGGGATCGACTCACTGTTTTTAGCCTTCACCGCCTGAATAGTGTCATCCGTCGCCAGCGTGGAGGTGAGCGTAATTTGCGTAGCCTGCGTCTTCGGCGTCGTTGCGCAAATTTGGTATTGCCTGTCGTTCACACCGTCATTAACGACGCTTCGACGCGAATCATCATCCAGATCGACAGTGTAATAGGATCGGGGCTTTCCGCCGGTTAACGACCAGGAACTGGAACCGCTCCAGTAAGAACGGTTGATCGGCCAGCCCTGGGCGGTTTTTATCGTGCGGTTTGGGTATTTGCTGTAGAGCGAATCCAGCGCCTCGATGGAAGGGAAATAGCCCGCAGCGCAGTTAACAGCGGGGTCGGTTTTTGAACTGCCTGGCCCATAAAGCCCCGCCCAGATTTCGTTGTCTTCGGTATATTGCGCGGCACTTGCCTGATTGGCTAATTCAGCATAGAGCTGTGGACGCTGATACTCCGCGCCATCCGCCGCCGTGAGCGACGGCAACATATGCCCCCACATGCGGGCGACGTCGACATCCGGGCTGGTGATGACGGTAAAGATGGTGTCGATGCTGGCGCTCACGGCAGCGTTTTCATACAGCGTGGCGATAATGGCCGTTCGGGTGCCGTGGGTATCCGGGCGGGTAACGCTGATGATGCGGGTGCCGTCAGCGCCGGTCAGCATCCCCATTTTGGTGGTGGTCCAGGTCAGCGATTCGCCATCGATCACCACGGGCGTGACGATGCCTTGCAGATCGTCGCCTTCACTGGCGGTGTACTTCTCGCCCTTGCGATCGTAACCGTCGCCGCGGGTGAGCACAAACGGCGCTTCCGGGATCGGGTTGCCGCTGGCGTCCTTCACCGTCACCTTCAGTTGCATCGTGTCGCCTTTTTTCGCTTTGACCGCGTGAACGCCGCCGCCATCGTACCACTGCGACGCATCCACCGGTTCAATGGTAATCGAGGCCGCCGCCGGGTTATCGCTGGCCAGACAGCTGGCGTAAATCGAGACGTTGGCGTTGGCGAACTCACTGCCGCTAAACAGCGAGATCAGTTTCCACGTGGTAGCGCTCTGGAAGGTCGAAGACCAGTAGTTAAGCAGCGTCGGCCAGCCCTGGGTGCTTTTCATCACGCCGTCGCTGTTGGCGTTGTACAACGCCTCAAGCTGATCGATGCGCGGCAGGCGGTTCGCCGCACAGCCGCCCTTATCCGGGTTGCCCGCCGCGTCAGGGTGCAGAACGCGCGCCCAGGTTTCGCTAGCCTCAGCCTGAGTACGTTCCGGCGTCACTTCATCCGCCAGCTTAGGCCGCTCAAAGGTCAGATCGCCGACGGTGATGGTATCGGCCATATGGCCCCACATTTTGGCTTTTGGCGTATCCGGGCTGGTGGCGACGGTAAACTTCACGCTGCGGGAAACGGGCGTGCTGATTAATGAATCGACGGGCGCAATGCTTAACGGCGTCAGCAGCCCTACTCCCTTCGGCTGGGTGAGGATAATGGTCGCATCGCCGTTGGCGTCGGTGATCCCATGATAAGTCTGCCCGGCAAGGTAGCCCACGTCATCAAACAGCATCTGGCCATTGCTGGTGTCGGTAAAACCGGTCGTCAGCCCGTCGCGCCGTTTGCCGTTCGCCATGGTGACGGTGAAGTCGGTATTGGCGATCGCCATGCCGTTAAGGGCGTTGCGCGAATGAATGTTCAGCTTAATCTGCTCACCCACTTTGGCAACCGCATCGCTGTTTTTGGTCGCCGGGTCATCGTTGAAGTAGACCTCAAGCTGCGCCACCATTTCGTTGGCCGAGCAGGTCAGGTAATTCGGTTGATTGGTAAATTTACCGCTATCGCCGTTTTCAAGGTTGACGTGCGCCGTTCCCGAGGCGTCGCTGTCCGCGGCGATGTAATAGTCTTCGGTTGGCCAGCCGTGTTCGCTTTCCATCTTGCCGCCAGCATGTTCGCTGTATAAATGCGCCAGCGATGACTGATCCGGCACCTGGCCGATGCCGCACTGCGCGGTGGCTTTTTCCACTGAATTAAACGTCGCCCACTCTTCGTTGTTTTCGCTGAACTGGCCGTCTTTGTGGCTGGCCTCGACCGCCAGCAGCGGGCGTTTATACAGGTTGCCCGCGTCCACCACGCCCTGCATGTGGCCCCACATGTTGGCGCCGTCCACGTCCGGGCTGGTTATCACGGTGAAAATGACGCTAAAGGGCAATTCGACGCTGCTGCCTTCATCATCCGGCATCACGATGCGGATGGGCGTTTCTACGCCCAGGCCGCTGTCGTGTTTTAACGTCAGGTGTACCTGGCCGTTGGCGTCGGTCACACCGGTATAGTGTTCCGGCGACGAGGCGCGCATATCTTCGGTGTTGATTGTAACCCGTTGGTTATCCCACGCGTCCTGATGCTCTCCTTTGCGGTTTTTCGCTGGGTCAATGAACAGCTCCATATAGCGATAAGGCAGCGGCTTTTGCGTGTCGCGATCCACAACGGTCATCACTAAATCAATCGATTCCCCCACCTGTGCTTTATACGGCCCCTCTGGAGAGAGCGTTATCTGCGGATGCGCCGCAGGCTGGGCCTTATCCACACAACTGACCAGTAGCGTGTCGCTGTTGGCGGCCCTGACGACCGACGCGCTGTTCATATGCACGGCAGCGTGGTAGTCGTTTATCTGATCTTTGGTTGACGACCAGTATTCCGCATCGCCCGTCACCGGCCAGCCGGTGTACGTTGCCAACGCACTATGCTCATGCCTTAGCGCCACCAGTTGTTCGGCATCCGGCAGAATGTCGCAATGGTTATCCGCGCCACTCCAGGTAAACTGCGCCCAGGTTTCGTTGGTGTCCACAACGGTGCCGCCATTTCCGCTGGTTTCCGCCGCCAGTTTCGGGCGGGTGAAAGTGTAGGTCGTACCGTTCAGCGTCGCCGTGGCGTTCTCAAGCATATGACCGTACATGTTGGCCTTATCACTGTCAGGGCTGGTGATGGTAGTGAAAATGACGTCGACATTGTCGGTCAGCGTGGGATAGCTTTGCGAAGAGACGATGAGTCGTGTTTTTACCCCCGGACCTTGCTCTTGCGTCACCACCACCGTGGCGTTGCCCTGCCCGTCCGTTACACCGTGATATTCTGTTTGCGTAGTCGTTAACTCGGTATCGCCAACGCGCACCGGGTTAGCGTTATTGACCACGCCCTGGCGATTGATTGCATCCTCGCGGCGGATCACGAAGGCAGCATTCGGCGCTACGTCGCCATTACAGGCTTTGGTGGAGACAGTGAGGGTAATGCTCTCCCCCGCTTTGACTTTCGAGGCTGCAAAGTTGGCGTCAATATGATCGCCGCTCACAGAAACAGGATCGCTCACCGCCGGTTTGATATTTAGCGTCACTTTCGGGCTAAGTAGCGGAATGACCGCACTGTTCGGCACCCCGGTACGGGTATAAAGCCACAGTGCGGGAACGCTGTTCTCATCTTCCACCTGCGCCCAGGCAACCAGTTGCCGCCCGGCGAGGTTTTGGGCGCAAAAGGTCTGGTTAAGAATCGGCTGCGGCGAGAGCGGTGTATCCGGCGTGGCGGCATCGGCCCATACCAGGCTCATGGTCGGCGGTTCTTGATTTTCCCAGGCGATGGAGGGCGGATCGGTAAAGAGATCGCCTTCCGTATCGGTGGAGTTGACCGCACGCATCGAGGTTGAGGAGGCATCAGCGCTAAAATCGCGCGGCATGGCGGTAAACTCGATATCGTAGGTCTTGGTAGGGTCAAGCAGCATACTTCCCTGATACAGGGGAATAGTGGCACCGTCGGCCAGCGGCGCGGTGCCGTTAACCGCGCCGGTCGTCGAGTTCAGCTCTTGCCAGGTTCCGCCCTTCAATAGCGCCTGCGCAGGCGCGATCGACACTGCAAACATGATCAGTAATGTCAGTAAGAAATGTACCACTTTATTCACTTGCCGATTCCTGTTCATGAGCGATAGCCACCCGTATTCATTCTCTGTCGTGATTCAACCCACTTTGCTTAGCGTGCAGCTAAGCAAAGTGCGCGGAAAATACCACTCCCCGCAGGGAGTGGTATGTTGAGGACAACTTATTTGCGTTTGTAGTCGATAGACAGACCAAAGCCCTGGACACCGTCGGTACCCACGGTAACGCCGCCTTCCGCGCCCTCGAACGCCGTTTTCGCTTCGGCGTTGGTGACAGGGATGACAAGGTCTTTATCGTTCCAGCTTTCGTTAACGATACCGCCAGTACCGGTACCTGCAATTTTACTGGTGCCGACGAATTTCCAGCGGTAGTCGTACTGGCTGGTAACCTCTTCACCGGTATCGTATTTACCTGCCGTACCACCCTCTTTATCTTTCCACAACAGAACTTTATAAGTTGTGTTGGTTTTGAGCGGAGTAGAGGTACCCAGCAGGTTGGTGGTTGAGCCAGACTCGTAGATAACCACATGGACGTTTTCATCCACCACCGGACCTTCCGGAATATCGTCACCATCCGCACCACCGCCCGCATCGGTCGACAGGTCTTTCAACAGCAGTTCAGCTGCCACGGCAGGATCACCGGTGGTGGTGGTTGGCGTGATTTTGATACCGATATAGTGGTCGGCGTCACCCGCCTGAATTTCATAGGTATCGCTACCTTTGGTGCCAATCTCTTCGGGATTGCTACCATTCTGGTCGCTGTATCTCATCCACTGTACCGTCAATTTCGTGGCGGCGTTGTCGGTATCCAGGTCGCCTTCCGTATCGCCAATCGCCCAGTTCACCGTGACCTTATCGCCAACGTGGAACTGCTTATCGCCTTCGGTCACAATTTTACGTTCACCGCGATCGATAGTTACCGTCACGTGATCTTTGTCGGTATCCGCGGTTTTATCCGCCGCACGGGTAATCCACGGCACCGAACCCTGAATGGTGCCCGTCTGTTCAGAGACAATCTGCCACTGCCCCGATTTCAGATTACCGTTTGCCGCCACCGCTGGCGCGGCGCAATACCCGGCAACTACTAATGCTAAAGCGACCTTCGTCAGCCGCCGTTTTACTGTTGCTTGCATTCAGACTCTCCTTTTTCTCAAAATTCAGCGGCTGGCTGGTCAGCCATAACGCTGACGCTATTTCTGGCTATACGTAACGCGTATGCCGTAACCCTGAACGCCATCTTCCTCATTGGCGGCAAACTTCTGCGCCGCCTCTTTATTGGTTACTGGCAGGACAAGATCTTCATTCATGGTGTTGGCCAGCGCGCCGGTATGTCCGTTTGTACTCTGCCCGGTAAACTCCCACTGGTAGTCGTACAGCGCCATCTCTTCTTCCGTGAGCTGCTCGGACATCTGGAATACGCCGTCTTTATTCTTGTCGCGCCACAGCAGGAAACGGTAAGCATTATTGACCGTAGGGTGCTTATCTTCTTTGCCGATAAGGTTGACAGGGTTGGCGGCTTTGACCTGATAAATCACCGCATTCAGCGCGCTCAGGTCGTCGCCGATAAAAGTGACGTCAACGTAGTTACTGTCACCATAGGCGTCTGCTTTCGCCTTCCAGCGGAAAGTGCCCGGCAGGGTGCTGGAAAGCGTCACCGTCCCCGCTTCTTTGTCACGGCTGGCAATAAACACGCAGGGGGTTTCCGTGGTGCAGGGCGTCTGGGCCAGGGTGACTTTTTTATCATTGCTGTCGTACAACACAGGCGTCATGGCATCGTCCACCAGTTCGTTACCATTGCGATCCGTGGAGTCGCCAAAGGAATCGGTGATCAGCAGATCCATCACCACGCCGTCTTCGCCATCAGCCAGCGCGCTGGCTTCATGGCTGTGATCGCTGCGATCGGTATCGGCAATGTTGTCGACGATCAGCTCAATTTTGCGATCCTGCTGGACGGTGATTTCCACCACGCCGGAATTCTGCTTATTGCCCTTTTCGTCTTCCAGCGTCATGCGTACTTTCCAGGTGTTCAACGCGGTGCGCTGCTCTTCGGTATCGGCGTTAACCCAGGCAGGAAGCACCAGATTCCAGCGGTTGTTGTTACCTTCGGTTAACGCATCCGCTTTCACCACCGGCATCACCAGCGTACGGGCGGCGTTGTTTTTCGCCTGCCAGGAAGCAGAAATAATTTTGTAATGGTGGTTAATCAGCGCGTTGACAGTCCATTTGCATTTTTCCAGACCCACCGCGGCCTCAGGCGTATCTTCAATCACGCATTCCGGGTGTTCGTTGGTGGCGTCGGCCTTCAGCCACAACGTGACGTCCAGCGGATCTTTCTCGCGATATTCGAGAACGATGAAATTGTTACGATCGACAAAATCGGTGCGGCTGCCCATTAAGGAGTGCTGAATTTTAACGTTTTCCGGATCGAGCTGCGCCGCCAGCGGCGTGCCTATCTGATAGTTCACGGTCGCGTTAACGCTAAAATCGTTACTATCGCCAGTACCGGCTTTGTAATCCGTACCAACCGTGACCAGCGGTACCGGCGTGTAATTTAGTCCGACGGTAACGGCATGAGGATCTTTTTGCAGGTTATCGGTGCCAAACAGCGCCACTTCATCGCCGTAGTACTGTTCATAAACTAATTTAGCGCCAAGCTGCGGATAAAACGGCAGCCAGCTTTCCATGCGGATATCCCAGCCGCGCGCGGGTCGTTCTTCATAAAAGTCGAAATCTTTGGAATCTTTCCAGTCAGAAAGAGGATGGTAATAGTTGCCGGAGAATTTCAGGTAATCCGTCCAGGCTTCGGTTCCCAGGCCTAATCGACGGTGACCGCGCGTAAAATCGTAGTCATAGAATGCGTTGCCGCCAAGCAGCCAGTTGCCGACGTTCTGGCGAACGCCAAGCCCAACGTTACCAATGGTGCGGTCTTCCTTACGCTGAGCCGAAATCTGGCTAAAGAAAAGCGTGCTCTGGTTATCATACCAGGGAATAAAATAATCCAGCGAACTGCCGTCCAGATCGCCGCCTTCGCCAATAGATAAACTGGTGCGCACTTTACCATAAGGCGAAAGCATACCTTCGAGATAGGATTGCGCAGAAGACGTGACTTGCCCTTGAATATAACCGCGCGCCTGGGATTCCAGCGCTTCCGGGGTGAGATTATCAAAGCCCTGGGTGGCGGAATTAATAAAGTAGTCAGCGCCCTGTTCTTTAAAGGTCTTTCCTTTATTTTCCTGTTCTTCTTTTTTCGCGGATTCGCTGGCTAAATCAGGCAGGGAGGAGTGGCTTTCATCATTTGCAGATACAGAGTTATCTGCGCCGGAAGCCGCAACTGATACTCCAGACACTAATAGCAAAACCAGAATGCGAATCCTTCGCACCATATGATATCCCTGTCGTTAAATAAACACGCCTCTATAAAACGATATTATATGGATGATTCACACGGAATCATAACCAACAGGCCTAAATATATTCCTAAAAAGAAATGTTTAATATGAAACAGACTAATAATATTGATATAATAAATAAAAAAGAAAGCTGCTATTTATTTATAATATTAATTTTAGGGAATAATATTCCCTATAAATAGTTGAATAAATAAAAAGAATTAAATAGCCGCCGGGCAGAATACTATGCTGATATTACGGGAGTATCGAATAACTATTTTGCCTTTAGCCGGATAAGACGTCGGCGCCTCTGCTCTGCGGCGCAACGTCGACAGCGGTTTTATTGATCGGAAATGACGAAATTAACCCGTTTTTTTGAAATTAAACCGTGACCGTTCTGGCAAAAATAGTCCATTGCGCCGCAAGCTTTCAAAACCTGTAACGGCTGGCGGCAGTCAGGACAAATTGCCTGTAACGAGAAATCGTTAGCGCATGTCTCGCAATGCGCTGTATCGCCATTGCGCTCCAGCGCGTGATGGCAAACGGGGCAGGTTATTTCCATAACATTCTCCTCAGGCGCGTGACTCACTTTTACTTGAAAGGCCTGATAGCGCAGCGCTTGTCAGGCCTGGAATATTACTGAAAAAGCATTACTTGCTTTTCTTGATATGTTTCATCAGACGCTTACGTTTGCGCATTTGCGTTGGCGTCAGTGTGTTACGCTTGTTCGCATACGGGTTCTCCCCTTCTTTAAACTGAATGCGAATCGGCGTCCCCATCACTTCCAACGACTTGCGGAAGTAGTTCATCAGATAGCGCTTATAGGAGTCTGGCAGATCTTTTACCTGGTTGCCGTGAATAACCACAATCGGCGGGTTATAGCCGCCAGCGTGGGCATATTTCAGTTTCACACGGCGACCACGCACCAGCGGCGGCTGATGATCTTCAACCGCCATCGTCATGATACGGGTCAGCATCGCAGTGCTCACCCGGCGAGTGGAACTGTCGTAAGCCTCGCGTACGGACTCAAACAGGTTGCCAACGCCGCTGCCGTGTAGCGCAGAGATAAAATGAACGCGGGCAAAATCAATAAAGCCCAAACGAAAATCCAGCGTCTCTTTCACCTGCTCTTTGACTTCCTGGCTCAGGCCATCCCATTTGTTGACTACGATAACGAGTGAGCGCCCACTATTGAGGATAAAGCCCAGCAGAGACAAATCCTGGTCGGAGATCCCCTCGCGCGCATCGATAACCAATAGTACGACGTTAGCGTCTTCAATCGCCTGCAACGTTTTAATCACCGAGAACTTTTCTACCGCATCGGTGATTTTTCCGCGCTTACGCACCCCCGCCGTGTCAATCAGCACATATTCCCGTTCGTCGCGTTCCATCGGGATATAAATGCTGTCGCGAGTGGTGCCCGGCATGTCGTATACCACCACGCGCTCTTCGCCGAGAATACGGTTAGTGAGTGTGGACTTACCTACGTTCGGGCGACCAACAATCGCCAGCTTTATCGGCAGGCTTTGCGGGTCAAAATCATCTTCCGGCGCTTCTTCGCCATTTTGTTCCGCCTCGAACTGCGCCCAGTATTCCGCGTCTTCATCCACCTCTTCCTGCGGCGCGACATCATCCATCCACGGCAGAAGCACATGTTCCAGCAGGCTCAATACGCCGCGACCATGTGAGGCGGCGATAGGGTAAATTTCGCCTAACCCCAGCGAGTAAAAATCGACAACCGCCTGATCGGGATCGAGACCATCCGTTTTATTCGCCACCAGGAAGGTCGGTTTTTCACGGGAACGCAGATGTTTGGCAATCGCTTCATCCGCCGGCATCAGGCCAGCGCGCGCATCTACCATGAATAACACCACATCCGCTTCTTCAATCGCCAGCAGCGACTGTTCCGCCATCCGCGTTTCGACGCCATCTTCGGTGCCGTCAATACCGCCGGTGTCGATACAGATAAACTCGCGGCCTTCAACCTCCGCACGACCGTACTTACGGTCACGAGTCAGACCCGGGAAATCCGCAACCAGCGCATCTCGGGTGCGGGTCAGACGGTTAAATAGCGTGGATTTTCCGACGTTAGGGCGCCCGACAAGCGCGACCACAGGTACCATGTTTAAAGCCTCATTAAAAAAATCATCAGACAACGCGCGCATTTTGCGCCATTGTTAAAAACAGGAAAACGGCCCCTACACCAGGAGCCGTTTTTTAAAACGCACAACCGTGACGATTAACGCGTAATCGCGTAGACCGTACCGTCTTTGGCCTGGATGAGCAGTTTACCATCCGCCACCGTCGGTTCGGTCAGAAAACCGGAACTGTCTACTTTTTGTTGGGCCACAAAACGCCCGTCATCAACATCAATCCAGTGCAGATAACCTTCGCTATCGCCGACGACTAAATCACCATTATACAGTACCGGGGAGGTCAGCAAACGGTGCAGCAGATCGCTTTGCGTCCACAGCGTTACGCCGCCGTCAGTGGTCAGCGCCAGCACGCGATCGTTCTGATCGACCAGGTAGATACGGTCGCCGTCGACGATAAAGTCATTGACCGAACCCAGCTCGCGTTTCCACATAATCTGACCACTGCGCAGATCCAGCGCCGTTAAGTTACCATTATACGCCAACGCGTAAACGACGCCGTTTACCACAACCGGCGTGGTATCAACGTCGCTCAGACGGTCAATTTCCGTTGGGCCAGTGGCCTGGGAGATACGCTGTTGCCAAATCATCTGCCCTTGTTGCATCAACACGGCGCTGACGCGGCCATTATCACCACCAACGATAGCCGCGCCGAACGCGGTTGCCGGCGCAGATTCGCCGCGCAGCGACAGCGAAGGCATATCCAGGTTCACCGTCCATTTAATGGCGCCATCCGCCTGATTTAGCGCCTGCAACTGACCGTTGCTGGTATGGATAAGGACGATTCCATCACTGACAACCGGGCGAGACAACGCTTCTCCTGCGACCTTCGTCTGCCATGCTGTGGTACCGTCGCTGGTATTCAGCGCATAAACCTCGGCCTTTTCACTGCCGATATAGACGTGACCGCCCGCGACCGTGACGCCGCCGGACAACAGCGCGGACGAACGAGAGAACCAGCCGTCTTTCTCGCCCAGATTCACAGACCAGATCTCTTTGCCATCATCCGCATTGAGCGCTTTTACCACGCCCGCGCGATCGGCTGCATAGACCACGTTATCTGCCATTACCGGATGAAGGTTAGAATAAAATTCGCCAATTCCGTTACCGACAGAGGTACTCCAGACAGTGGTCGGGGTAAACTGGTTTTCAACTTGCGGTAATGGAGACATCTTGACGACATCTTCTTCGCCGCTAAACAGTGAACAGCCGCTGAGCAGGGTAACGGAAAGCAACCCTGGCAGAAGTAATTTACGCAATTGCATCGGGTCCCTCTCAGATGGACAAATTATTGATTTTCATCTGCATCATTTCGCTCAACGCCGGAGAAGCATCGCTATTGACGCCAGCTTCCCATGCGCTGCGCGCGCCTTTTTTATCACCCTTACTCAGCAACGCTTCGCCGCGCAAATCCGCGACAATGGCCGTCCATCCTTCGCCTTTAACGGCATCCAGAGTTTTCAGCGCGGCATCAGCTTGCTTAAGCTGTAACTGAACGCGAGCGAGACGCAGATTAATCACCGCTTTGAGATTTTCATCGCTGGTGGCCGCCAACCCCTGCTGCAACTGGGCTTCGGCTTTTTTAAGTTCATTCTTATCCACAAACTGCTGCGCCAGTTCCATAGACGCCAGCGCACCATAGGTATTTTTATTCTCAGCCGCGAATTTTTCAGCGGCCGGAATGCTATCCGGCTTATCGGCGCTTACCGCCGTCACCGCATTTTGATACGCCAGAGAAGCAGCACGCGCGGACTCCGTCTGATGGCTGCTCCAGTAACGCCAGCCAACCAGCGCGCCAACCCCTAAAATCACTCCGACAGCCAGCGCTTTGCCGTTTTCGGCAAAGAAGCGTTTAATCGCATCCACCTGGTCGTGTTCGTTCTCGTAAATTTCCACGCTGTCCTTCTCCTTAGCCCAATAAAGTGCGCAAATGCGCGGCGACGCTGTCCTGCGCCACTGCCGTTTGCTCACCGGAGCGCAAATCCTTCACTACAACAGTTCCATCGGCGACTTCAGATTCGCCAAGAACCAGTGCAATACGGGCGCCCCACTTATCGGCGCGGGCAAACTGTTTCTTAAAGTTGCCGCCGCCGTGGTTTGTCATTAGCTTCACGCCTGGCATTTCATCGCGCAGCCGCTCCGCCAGCGTCATTGCCGCAGACTGCGTTTGTGCGCCGGCAGCTACCAGGTATATATCGACAACAGGAGAGGCAATAAATTCCGGATTAACTGCCTGAACTAACAAAACAAGTCGTTCCAGGCCCATCGCAAAGCCCACTGCCGGGGTAGCGCGACCGCCCAGTTGTTCCACCAGACCGTCATAACGACCACCCGCACAGACGGTGCCTTGTGACCCCAGACTGTTTGTTACCCATTCAAATACGGTGCGGTTGTAGTAGTCCAGACCGCGTACCAGACGCTGGTTGACGGTGTAGGCAATCCCCGCCGCGTCCAGCAATTTACACAGGCCGGCAAAGTGCTCGCGTGAATCGTCATCGAGATAGTCGCCGAGAGCGGGCGCGTCGTTGAGCAGCGCCTGCACGTCCGGATTTTTTGAATCCAGCACGCGCAGCGGATTGGTATACATACGGCGTTTGCAGTCTTCGTCCAGCGTCTCTTGATGCTGTTCGAGGAACGCGACCAGCGCATCGCGATAGTTCGCACGCGCCTCTAATGAACCAATAGAGTTCAGCTCCAGGCTAACGTGGTCAGCGATGCCCAGCGCGCGCCACCAGCGTGCGGTCAGCATAATCAGCTCCGCGTCAATATCCGGGCCTTGTAAGCCGAAGACTTCGGCGCCTAGCTGATGGAACTGACGGTAGCGGCCTTTTTGCGGACGCTCATGACGGAACATCGGACCGATATACCACAAACGCTGTTCCTGATTGTACAGGAGACCATGTTCGATGCCGGCGCGTACACAGCCCGCCGTACCTTCAGGGCGCAATGTCAGGCTATCGCCGTTGCGATCCTCAAAGGTGTACATCTCTTTTTCAACTACGTCAGTAACTTCACCGATCGCACGTTTGAATAACGGGGTCTGCTCTACAATCGGCAAGCGGATTTCACTGTAACCGTAGCTGCCGAGCACGTTTTTGAGTGTGCCTTCAATGCGCTGCCAGATGGCGGTTTCGCCAGGCAGATAATCGTTCATGCCGCGAATGGCTTGAATGTTTTTTGCCACGTTTATTCTCTTTCTGAATATAAAAATGAACCCTCAGCGCTTCCCCGAACGAACCGGGAGCCATGCGGGTTCAATCATACACGGGAAGCGCGCCGCTTCCCATCACGTTCTTATTTTTCAACCTGCAGCACGTCAATCCGACGCGCTTCATCAAGTTGACTTGCTTTCGCGCGAATACGGGATTCAAGCTGCGCGATCATATCGTCGTTATCGAGTCTGTCCTTACGCACGCCGTCTTCATACAGGCCGCTTTTCTTATTGCCGCCCGTCACGCCCAGCGTCGATACCAGCGCTTCGCCCGGCCCGTTCACTACGCAACCGATGATCGAGACGTCCATCGGGGTGATGATATCTTCCAGACGCTGCTCCAGCGCGTTCACCGTGCCGATAACGTCGAACTCCTGGCGAGAACAGGTCGGGCAGGCGATGAAATTGATGCCGCGCGCGCGAATGCGCAGCGACTTCAAAATATCGAAACCGACTTTGATCTCTTCCACCGGGTCGGCCGCCAACGATACGCGCAGCGTGTCGCCGATGCCTTCCGATAACAGCAGACCTAAACCGATCGCCGACTTGACTGCCCCGCTACGCGCGCCGCCCGCTTCGGTGATCCCCAGATGCAGCGGCTGATCGATCTGCTTGGCTAACAAACGATAAGACTCAACGGCAAGGAATACATCGGACGCTTTTACGCTCACTTTGAACTGATCAAAGTTGAGACGATCGAGATGATCGACATGGCGCATGGCTGATTCCAGCAGCGCCTGCGGCGTCGGCTCACCGTATTTTTCCTGCAGATCTTTTTCCAGCGATCCGGCATTTACGCCGATACGAATAGGGATGTTTTTGTCGCGCGCGCAGTCCACCACCATGCGAATGCGTTCTTCGTTACCGATATTGCCGGGGTTGATACGCAAACAGTCAACGCCGTATTCCGCTACTTTCAGCGCAATGCGGTAGTCGAAGTGAATATCGGCAACCAGCGGGACGTTAACCTGCTGTTTGATAAGCTTGAATGCTTCGGCGGCGTCCATGGTCGGTACAGAAACACGAACAATATCTGCGCCAACGCGTTCCAGCGCTTTGATCTGATTAACCGTCGCTTCCACGTCAGTGGTACGCGTGTTAGTCATCGACTGGACGGTGATGGGGGCGCCATCGCCAATCGGCACATTACCAACGTAAATACGTGTCGATTTTCTACGTTGAATCGGAGCCTGGTTATGCATGAAAAATCTCCCGCGTTACCCGTCTGTTACTGCGCCGGTATCGGTTCGGCATTAAGGGTCAGACGCGCAACCTGATTAGTTCTGATAAAGCGGCTCAGATCGACAGGTTTTCCTTGATACTGGATCTGCACCGCGGCCGGCGCGCCAATTTTAAGTTTATAAGGCGCCTGACCTGTTAGGTTTAAATTACCATCTTTACGCTGCATACCGCTAAACAGCTTCTTACCCGTGGCGTCAGTGACTTCGAGCCAGCAGTCAGCGGTAAAATTCATCACCAGCGCGTTCGGATCGGCAGCAGGCGCCGCTACGCCAGCCTGACTGGTCGGCAGCGCGGACGGCGTTTCCGTTGCCGCTGGCGCGGCAGATGTCGCAGCCGTATCGACATTCGCCTGCGAAGGCGCGACTACCGTATTTTGCGTTGCCGTTGGCGCTGGCGTTTGCGTCGCCGCTGTCGAATCAACCGGCGTCGCAGGAGCCGGAGCCGTTTGCGCTGGCGTCGTATCCTGACTTGTCGCGTCACGGGTGTCCAGCGGTACGCTTTGGCCGCTGTCTTTATCTGCGTTCAGTTCAGCCGTGCTTTGATCGGCCATTGTCGTGATCTCTTCCTGCTGCGCCTTATGGTTCTGCCACCACCAGGCGCCGGTCAGCCCTACGACCACAAACAGTACCAGCCAGGTAAAAGACATTAACCAGCCGTCGCGTTTTTTGCGACGCTTTCCTAATGAGAAACTCTGCATCGGAGCGACTTTGGCGGCGCGCAGCGGGGCCTGTTTTTCCAGCCCCGGCAGCAGTTCCTCTTCTGGAACATGCACCAGACGCGCATATGAGCGGATATATCCGCGCAGGAAGGTTGAAGCAAGATCGGACGGCGCCTTATCTTCTTCAATATCGCGTACCGTAGAAACCTTCAGGCAAAGTCGCTCAGCGACAGCCTGCTGGCTGAGTCCGAGTTGTTCACGGGCATTGCGCAGACGAACGCCGGTGGTTTGTGCTTCATTTTGGTCGTGCGTGGCTTCAGTATTCATTCGCTACAGCTACAGGTACGTGTAAATTAGGATTCAGGCGCCGACGAGCCGTAATGCCCGCCCACACCGCGAAACATCAGGTTAGTTAACCTTAGTCAGACAGTATAAGCCTGTCAGGCCGCAGATGACAAAACCGCGTAAGACACAAGGCTAAACTCTTGTTGCACCGTTACATACTGCCTTAAAGTCGACAAAAACGCACCGTTATTATTGACCAGACAAGTACAACGCCAGACATTATTCAACTGACATTGCGCCACGGTATAATGAATGCACCGTGGCGCAACTGCTATCAAATAGCCTTGATGTCAATCACCTCTCCCTGCATACGCTTACGCAGGGTACGTTTAGTACGGTCAATCACATCGCCTGCCAACTGTCCGCACGCCGCATCAATGTCATCGCCACGCGTCTTGCGTACGATGGTTGTGAAACCATAACTCATCAAAACCTTAGAAAAGCGATCGATACGGCTGTTAGAGCTGCGGCCATACGGCGCGCCAGGGAACGGGTTCCACGGAATCAGATTAATCTTACAAGGCGTCTCTTTTAATAGCTCCGCCAGTTGATGCGCGTGTTCAGTGCCGTCGTTGACGTGGTCAAGCATTACGTATTCAATCGTCACGCGCCCCTGATTGGCGTTGGATTTCTCCAGATAGCGGCGAACCGCGCCCAGGAACGTTTCGATATTGTATTTTTTGTTGATCGGGACGATTTCGTCGCGAATAGTGTCATTCGGCGCATGTAAGGAGATAGCCAGCGCGACATCTATCATATCGCCCAGTTTATCCAGCGCAGGCACCACGCCGGACGTTGAGAGCGTGACACGACGTTTGGACAGGCCGAAACCAAAGTCATCGAGCATAATTTCCATCGCCGGTACGACATTGGTCAGGTTAAGCAATGGCTCGCCCATCCCCATCATGACCACGTTGGTGATCGGACGCTGGCCGGTGACTTTGGCCGCGCCGACGATTTTCGCCGCACGCCAGACCTGACCGATAATTTCCGATACGCGCAGGTTGCGGTTAAAGCCCTGCTGCGCAGTTGAACAAAATTTGCACTCCAGCGCGCATCCTACCTGTGAAGAGACACACAGCGTAGCGCGGTCATCCTCCGGGATGTAGACCGTTTCAACGCGCTGATCGCCGACAGCAATCGCCCACTTAATGGTGCCGTCTGAGGAACGCTGCTCTTCAACGACCTCCGGCGCGCGGATTTCCGCGACCTCTTTTAATTTGCCGCGCAACACTTTGTTGATGTCGGTCATCTCATCAAAATTATCGCAGCAATAGTGATACATCCATTTCATCACCTGATCGGCGCGGAAAGGCTTTTCACCTAAGTTTTTAAAAAACTCGCGCATCTGCTGACGGTTGAGATCCAGCAGGTTGATTTTCGTTTCGTTGTTAAGAACTACCGGGGTACTGCTTTCAGGTGTGACAATTTGTTCAGACATATGCTATTCCGGCCTCGTTATTACACGTTATGGCCCCTGGAGGGTTGAAAAAGAAACGCCCCGGTAAGCTTACTGCTCGTCCGGGGGCGCTGCATTGTACAAATTCTGGCGTAAGGATGCCACGTCTGCACGCGGCATTAGCAAAAATAATATTTGAACCGATAATTTATCGCCAACGCATTTACAGCGTGAAAGACGAAGGAGATTAACGGGTGCGCGGGCACACTTCGCCTTCACCGAAGAAAAAGGCGATTTCGCGCTGCGCGGATTCCAGCGAATCCGAACCATGGGTGCCGTTTTCAGTTAAGCTATCAGCGTAGTCGGCGCGCAGCGTACCCGCCAACGCGTTCGCCGGATTGGTGGCGCCAAGCAGATCGCGGTGACGCTGTACCGCATTTTCACTTTCCAGCACGGATACCACGATAGGGCCAGAGGTCATGAACTCCACCAGACCGTCAAAGAACGGCTTGCCGTCGTGCTCAGCATAGAAGCCGCGCGCCTGCTCAACGGTCAGGTGCAGCATTTTAGTGCCAACAATTTTGAACCCTGCAGCTTCAAAGCGCGCAAAGATGCTGCCAATAACGTTTTTTGCCACCGCGTTGGGTTTAATGATGGAAAAAGTCCGTTCAATAGCCATGTTTACCTCTGAAATATGTTCTGTTGTTATGTCAGGCGCGGATTATAAAGAGCATCCCATCAATTGCCTATGGATGCAGGTAACATTTTTTTAAAATAAAATGAGCATTAGCAACAAAAGTTAAAGGCGCACAGCAAACTCATGGGACTGACACAGCACGCAGTGCGTGTGTTCAGGCGTGAGAGCATGGAAAGTACGTTTGCAGCTTTCGCAGGTGAGCGTATACGCCGCACTATGCCGCGTTGAGGCGGGTTCCACGTCAAACCGCAGCCGCAGCGCCTGATGCGGACATACCGCCGCACAGCCGCCGCATCCCGTACAACGCGCCGCCGCTATCGTCAGGGTATTGTCGTCAAACTGGATAACGTTTTCCGGGCAGCTTCGCCAGCAGGCGCCGCACATCCTGCACTCTTGCGGACTGATTTCGGGTACGCATTCGCTGAACGCGGAAAACGCCTGTCTGAGACGCCGTTTCCCCGGCTCGACGGCGCACGGGGTAATGGCGTCGCGCGGAACATGAAACAGAGTGCGCCGCGAGGCGTTAATCTCCGCGCCGACAACGTGTTTGAAAGACCAGCCCGGCTCGCCATAGCGGCGCAGCACTAAATTTAGCCCCGCCAGCGCCATCAGCCACTGCGCCGATCGCTCCACCGCAATATCAATAAAGCGAATACCGTACTGGCTGTGCCAGAGAAGCAGTTCATCGACCGTTGGCGCCTGTAGCGAAAACGGCCCCACCAACGTATCCCCCTGCACAAAGCGTTTAACCGGTTTGATACCGGTAATGGCGTCAACAGGACAGACAAACAGACAGTCGCCACAGGCTATGCAGCGCGTCGTATCTATGCTGACCTGCCCCTGCGCCAGCGAAAACGCCTGCGCCGGACAAACATCGGCGCAAGCGCGGCAGGAAGAAAAACGAAAGCGACGACGGACGCAGGCCTGCGTCACGTCTACCGCCGGATCGATCGTCAGGTTAACCATCAGCCAATACTAAAGAAGACGTAGCGCAGCATAATCTCGCCGATAAGCAGCAATACGCTGCCCGCCACCAGCGTCCCTCTGGCGTTTCGCAGACCGCCTGCGGCAAAGCAGAGCATTCCCGCCGCTGAGACACACCAGCCGAGAAGATAGACGTCACGCAACTGCGCCAGCGCCTGTAGCGGATGATGCGGGAAAGTGACGACCGTCGTATCCACCGCATTAATATCCGCCAGCCATAGCGGCTGCATAATCAGGCGAATCAGCACCATCAGTGCGACCACCACCACAGCGCAGCGCATTGCGGCGCCAGCGTTGCGCAGATAAGCCAGCGCAATGACTACCGAACCGATAATGCCTGACGTGCCAAAAAACAGCGCCAGCGTGTTGCTATGCTGCCAGGTCGCCACCGAGGCATGGATATAAACCTGCGCCATGCAGAATACATCCACCAGCCCGAACGCTGCCGCCAGCGCCAGCAGCGGCTGCCAGCCTGGCTTTCGGAAAAACAGCAGCACAACCCCCAGTCCCAGCGCCGCCAGATAAAGGCTGGCAAAGACGATTTCGCGACTCAGCCACGAACTGGCGACATGACGTAACGCATTTAGCGCATTCAGGGGATAGCCCATGTGCAGCGCTGAAGCAAGCAGCCCCACGCAGGCCAGTACAAACGCCCCCGCCATCGCGGGAAGCGCGCCGCGTGCAGGCACGCGTCCCTCTACGGCGTACTGGCGGCCCAACGCCAGCCACACTGTCACACCCACAGACCCTTGCAAACAGAGCGTAAAAATCAGCAGCGGTAATTCATGCATGGCGTTTACCCTCTTTTTCTGCGCCCTGATGCGCTTTGACAACCAGATTAGGTTTGGTTATGGATGAATCTGGCAGCCCGTAAACGTCGCATACGCTACCGTACTTCGCGCGCAGTTCATCAATCGGGCCAAACTTGATGGCCTCCAGCGGACAGGTCGCGACACAGACGGGCAGTTCACCTTTCGCCAGTAAATCAACGCACATGTCGCACTTGGACATTTGGCCGGTCTGCTCGTTAAGCTGCGGCGCGCCGTAAGGGCAGGACCAGGCGCAATAGCCACAGCCGACGCATTTGTCGGTATCAACGCGCACGATGCCGTCGCCCGGGCGTTTATGCATAGCGGTAGTCGGGCAATTTTTGGTGCAGACAGGGTCCGCACAGTGGTTGCAGGAAATGGAAAGCGTATAAGCAAATACGTTATTGCTGACCCCGCCCTGCCCGGTCGGGATGAAACTTCCGCCCTTGACTTCATAGACGCGGCGGAAACGACGGCCTACTTCCAGATTGTTTTTGTCTTTGCAGGCCACCTGGCAGGCTTTACAACCGGAGCAGCGTGAGGAGTCGATAAAAAATCCCAGTTGTTTATCGCTCACCGGCGGGTAATGTGTAAACTGACTCATGCTTTAGCCACCTCCACCAGCATGGTTTGATGTGAATTTCCCTTCGCCAGCGCGGTAATACGGGCCGAGCTGAGGACGTTCGCACAGCCGCCTTTATCAATACCGTTCTCATCCGGCTGCCACCAGGCGCCGGCCTGCATCGCAACAACGCCGGGAATAATGCGCGGCGTCACTTCCGCCGGGATTTCGCAAATCCCGCGTGAGTTATGAATGCGCACCATGTCGCCATGCGTAATGCCGCGCTTTTGCGCATCCTGCGGGTTGATCCACAATGTCTGCTGCTGCACTTCAATCAGCCACGGATTAGCGTATTGCGTTGAGTTGGCGCGGTTTTTTCCTTTCCACGTAATTAACTGGAGCGGAAAATCTTTCGCCAGCGTATCTTCCGGGCCTTCATGCGCGGGAACGTAGTGCGACAACGCCGGGATTTCCGGATGCTGCATGTCGTACAGGCGCTTCGAGAAGATCTCTATTTTCCCTGACGGCGTCGGGAACGGATGATTGTCCGGATCGCGAATATTGTCTTCAAAGGCGACAAATGGCGCGCTTTTGAACAGATGCTGACGGGTCTTTTGCAGCGTGGCGAAATCCGGCAGATTTTCGTCCGGCATCGCCAGGCGCGTCTGTTCCCAGATGTGTTCAATCCACGCTTTCTCATCGCGCCCCTGGCTAAATTCATTCTCAATGCCTAATTTCGCCGCCACCTCACGTAGCCAGTCGTAGTCGGAGCGCCGCTCAAATTCAGGCTCGATCAATTTTTCAGAGAGTATCAGGTAGCTTGCCGTGCCCCAGGTTTCACCGATGTTCCAGCGTTCCATAAAGCTGGTTTCCGGCAGCAGTAGATCAGCGTATTTCGCGCTCGGCGTCATAAACAGATCGCTGGCGACAATAAACTGGATCTTTGATTCATCCTCCAGTACGCGTACCGCCTGGTGCAGATCGGGGTTCTGATTCGCCAGATAGTTCCCGGCCAGCGAGAACAGAATACGGATGTTACTGTCCAGCTTATCGGCATCTTTCAGCCCCATATCCGGCGTCACTTTGCTGGCGTCGTCTGCGGCCTGTACCCAGTTCATCACCGAAATTTTGGCTTTTACCGGGTTATCCGGCATCTCCGGACCCGCGGCAAATTTACGGTTAGCGCAGCCGCCGTAACCCGCAGCCCAACCGCCTTTGATGCCGACATTACCGGTAATGGTCGCCAGTAGGGTCGAGCCGCGCGCGGTGCGCTCGCCGCAGTTGTGGCGCTGTGGTCCCCACCCCTGAATCAACGCGGCGGGTTTGGTATTCGCGTAATCACGCGCTAACTGGCGAATGGTTTGCGCCGGCACATGGGTGATCTTTTCCGCCCACTCGGGGGACTTAACGACACCGTCTTTGGCGCCGGTCAGATACGCCACCAGCGATTCGTTAGCCGGTACGCCTTCCGGCATTGAGTCTTCGTCAAAACCGATAGCGTAGCGCGCAATAAATGCACGATCGTGCAGATTCTCGCTGATGATGACGTACATCATCGCGTCCATCAGCGCATTGTCGGTGGTGGGCAGTAGCGGGATCCACTGATCCGCCAGCGACGAAACGGTGTCGGAATAGCGCGGATCGACCACGATAAACCGCGTACCGTTCTGCTTCATCTTCTGCAAGAAATAGTTGGTATGACCAAAAATGGTCTCCGTCGGGTTATGGCCCCACAGAATCACCAGTTTGGTCTCCAAAAGCGTATCCAGCGAACTGCCGCTGGCGGCAATGCCGTAAGTATAAGGCGTCGCGGCCGCCGTGTTGCCCATACTCACAGAATGGTAGCTTTCGAGATAGCCGCCGGTCAGATTCAGCAGGCGACGCGCCATTTTATCGCCGGAAAAGGTGCCGCCGGAAACGGCAGTGCCAACATGAACATAGCGCGAAGCCGGGCCATATTTTTCAGTAATCGATTTTAAATTATCGGCGATTAAGGTTGTCGCTTCATCCCAGGAAATTCGCTCGAATTTTCCTTCACCGCGTTTTCCTACGCGCTTCATGGGATATTTAAGTCTGTCAGGATGATAAACAAATTTACGGTATGCGCGTCCACGAACACAGGCACGCATCACCGGCATTTGCGCATCCAGCGCATTATCCGGTCGCGTTGAAATTCGCGTCACGATACCTTCACTGACATGCGCCCGAATATCGCATTTGCCCCCGCAGTCAAAAGTGCTGCATGTCTGGACGACTTTTTCCGCAGGCCTGTTTTCAGTTGCCGTCACAGCGCGCGCCTGAGCGGTAGCTGGCGAGGAGACAAACGGTAACGCAATAAGCGCGGAGCTGGCCTGGATAAAATGGCGGCGAGAAATAGCGGGCTGTTCGCCATTTCCCTGGCTTTTTATATTTTTCATGATCCGACTCGTCAAATAAAAACCCATTCTCACGTTTTTAAGTGTTAGATCTCTTGATATTTATCAAGCTCCCTCATTAAGGGTAATTCCGGAAAATTAATAATTCTCATTAACTTTAAATTAAATGAAATTCATAATTTATTCTGAAGAGTTGTTAACGTATTAATTCAAAATTAACCGCTGCAACCTGACCGGACTCATCCATTACGACAAGTTGATAACGTCCAGCGATATTGAGTAATAAAGAAAGACGATTATTTTCGCCATTAACAGGCTCGCCATTTAAAAACCACCAGCGACGCCCTTTACCGCCGGTAGTCGAGACGGGCAGCGTGACGTTTTCCTGGCCTGGCAATTGCCTGATCACCGCGCCATCCCTCACTCCTGACAGCATTAACGGCGCGGCATCATTGCCCTGTAGCGGCGGACAGTGAGCGGACGCCGCGGGCAAGCGGGCGCTACGTCTTTCCGCAGGCGGCAGCCACGGCTCCAGCGGCCGCGGCCAGACGATAAACGTATGCGCACGCGCCTGCGGACAGTCGGCAGCGACACGCCGCCCCGTATCATCCAGCCAGACCGGGAAACGAATACCGTTGATGTCTTCCTGCTCAGGTAACAGCAGCGTGGGCGGCTGGCTGTCATCAAGCAGCCATGTCGCCAGTCGGCGGCGACAGTTGCTGTCTCCGGCAGGCAGAGTCTGTCCGCCCGGCCAGCAAATGACGCCGCGGCTTACCGTCTGCGGACGCGGATCTTCCGGCAGGCGTCCCGTATGCGCCAGTAACAGATTATTGACCTGGTTAAGCAATGGCACCGCGCTGGCAAAACCAAATTGCCCCACCACAGGCGTGCCGTCGGGCCTGCCTGTCCAGATACCGATGATATAGCGCGCGTTAACGCCAATAGCCCACGCATCGCGATAGCCGTAGCTGGTGCCGGTTTTCCACGCCAACGGCACAATGCGTGGCAGCACGTTATCCGGCAAGGGTTGCGCTTCATCCGCCATAATCCGTCGAATGATCCACGCCGCTCCCGGCGACATTAATGGTCTTTCCGACAGCGGATCGTCCGGCTGTAACCGTAGTTTCGCCGCTTTCCCATGACGAGCGAACGCGCTGTATGCCGCCGCCATCTCGTCAAGCCGCGCGCCCGCGCCGCCCAGAATCAGCGAAAGATTGGGCGCCGCGCCAGCAGGCAAATATAGCGGCAGGCCGACGTTACGCAGTTTTGCCGCAAATCGTTTCGGCCCATAGGCTTCAAGCACCTGAACGGCTGGCAGATTCAGCGAGCGTACCAGCGCGTCGCTCATGCTGACCGGGCCGTGAAATCCGCTGTCGAAGTTTCCCGGGCGGTAATCTCCGGTGCGGCGCGGAACGTCCTGTAATAATGATGCGGGATGGATCAAGCCGTCATCCAGCGCCAGACCGTACACAAAGGGTTTGAGTACCGATCCCGGCGATCGGATCGCCGTTACCATGTCGACATGACCAAAACGGCTGTCGTCATTAAGGTCTACCGATCCTACCCAGCCGCGCACGCTCATATCGGTATGATCGACGACTATCATCGCCAACGAACTGCGTGCCGGCAGCCGCCCTTTCCATGCCCGCGCCAGATCTTCCAGTTGCCGCTGCAACCCGGCGTCCAGCGTGGTCACAATTTTGTCGTTCTGGCTTTTACTCAACATCATTCGGGCAAAAAGCGGCGCCAGTTGCGGCATTTGACGCGGCGCCAGCCAGACCGGCTCTTCACGCGACTCGCGTACCGTTTCGGCAGGCCAGACGCCCTGCGCCGCCATCCGATCCAGCACTTTATTTCGTGCCGCTTCGGCTCTCGCAGGCCAGCGGTCGGGGCGTAACCGGCTCGGCGCCTGCGGCAATACGGCCAGCAGCGCCGCGTCAGCGTAACTCAGGCGCGCGGGCGGCTTGCCGAAGTAGGCCCAGCTTGCAGCGCCAATACCCTGTAGCGTGCCGCCGAACGGCGCGCGGTTCAGGTACAGCGTCAGGATATCGCGCTTGGACAAATGCCATTCAAGCTGGAGGGCGCGCCAAAGCTGGCGGATTTTACCGCCGAACGTGCGCGAATGTGGGTCCAGCAGTCTCGCCACCTGCATAGTCAGCGTACTGCCGCCGGAAATAACGCGCCCGGCGGTAAGATCCTGCCATGCCGCGCGCGCGACGGAGAAAGGGTTAACGCCAGGGTGCCGCCAGAACCAGCGATCTTCGTAATTGATTAAGGCCTCCAGGTAGCGGGGAGAGACCTCTTCAATCGTCACCGGATAACGCCAGATCCCCCCGGCGTCGGCAAAGCGCCACAGCGGCGTACCGTCATGGGCTACCACGACCCGCGCAGGATGGACCTCATTGAGCGGCAGCGGCCAGAGTTTATCCGCCGCCCATAACGCCAGGAAAATAAAAAGCGGCGCGCCCGCCAGCCACAGCCAGCGGCCACGTTTACCACGCCAACCGTTCATTTAAGGCGTCACAATCAGCAGCCCCTCGCTCGCGCCGGTTGCCCGCCACTGAGGCGCGTACATCGATTCCACCTGCGGTTGCGCAAGCTGGTACGTCCCCGGCGTTACCGCGCGCGCCAGGTAGACCAGCGTCACGGGCTGGCCCTCATTGACAACGACGGCAGCCACAAACCGATCATCGCGGAATTCCATATACTGAATATCCGCCTGCTGCATCTGATTAAGCAGATTTTGCACTTCGCTACCGCTCTCCGGCAGGCTGGCGCTGCTGTCAGCCAGATTCTGGTTTTCCAGCTCCAGTCCGGCCGGGAGCAGGTCCACCACCAGCGCATCCGGCACATTGCGATCGGCCACTACCGTTAACCAGACCAGCACCAGTTCGCCGCTACGCAACGAGGACAGCGATTTGCGCTGACCATCGGTCCCCAGTATTTGTCGTTCAATCTGCAAAACGTTGCTGGCAGGCTCAGGCGCAGATGAGGGATAACCGCTGCTATCCAGACGCAACCATAGCGGCTGGCTACCGGTGTTCGTCACCTCAAGGGCGGCCAGCTGGTCAGCATCCAGATTACGGGTCAGCGCCTTGTCGCCCGACAGCGGCTGCGCCTCTAACGAGGTCTGCGCCTGCCAGGCGCCCGCGCTGGCCTGTCGCGAATGCGCGGCGAGGAACAAGGCATTGTTCTCCTGGGTAGAGAGCCATCGCTGACCGAAGGCCTGCTCAGAAAGCGAGCTTAATAGCGCATTTTGCGCGTCCGGTCTGAGGTTGTTCTCTTCCAGTAGCGACAACATCAGAGCGTTATCGCGCAGAGAACTGCCGTAATCCGCTATCCATTGCCGTTCGTCCTGACGCGGCGTATTCAGAGCCAGCGTAATGGCCTCTTCGCCGCGTCTGGCATCACCCATCGTGTTTAACGCGATGCCCAATTGCATCAGCGGCAGTCCTGAAACCGCCTGACTACGGCGCTCCCAGATTTCGCGCAGCGCGCCGAGCGGCGCTTTCTGCTGACGCGCCAGTACCAGCGCGGCGTAAGCCTGAGCGGCAAAAGTACTGGCCTGGGTATTATCGCTATAACGAATCAGCATCGTGCCGGGATCCTGCAGATAACGCAGCAGTCGCTCATTGCCCCGGTTAATGGCTTCCGGCGGGACGCTATATCCCTGCTCGCCCGCGCGAATGAGGAAATCCATCGCGTAGGCCGTTAGCCAGGGCTCTTCCGCCCCATTTTCATCCCATAGCGCAAAACCGCCGTTATCACGCTGCATCTGTAGTACCCGTGAGATGCCGATATCCACTGCGGCGCGCCGTTTTTCATCGCTATCGCCGGTAATACCGAGCGACTGCAATTGAGCGGCATTGGTATACAGCGCCGGGAATAACCCGCTGGTGGTTTGTTCCAGGCACCCGTACGGATATGCTTTCAGCTCGCGAATGTAGCGCGCCAGATTGAGCGGCGGTTTTCCGCTTAACAGCAGTTGTCCCTGTAACGTGGCTGGCGAGACGTTTGCCAGATGCTGCTCTGGTACATGCCAGCTCTCTCCCGGCGCCAGCGCAATGCCGCTATTTACCGTTTGGGCAGGCCAGGCCGGACGCACGCCGATTTGCCACTGCTTATGCTGCGCGCCGAGGGTTTCTCCCGGCAGATTCAGACCGCTAATGGTCGCCTGGATTTCGCCTTCGCCCAAACCTTCCAGCGCGCGTACCGGAACGAATAAGGTGGTGCGCACGCCCGGCGCCAGGTTGACCGGTTGCGGCTGCTGGCTAAGCAGTTCCAGTAACCCACTGGCGGCGAGCGCAATATTCAGCGTCTGCGGACGGTCGGTCAGATTGGTGACGTCCAGCACCAGTCGCGAAACATCCCCTCCCGCCAGAAAACGCGGCATATTCAGCTCGGCAATCACTGGCGCGGCGACAACGACTTTGCTTTCGCCGCGACCAAAATCGTCCGCTGTCCATGCCTGCGCCATAACCCGCAGTTCGCCGTTAAAGTCGCCAATCGGCAGCGTTACGACCCCTTCGCCCTGCTCATTGAGCGTGATCGGCTGCGCCTGCTGCGCGATGATATTGACATGGTTTACCGGCGGTTTTCCGCCGCGCTTAAGGTCGTCGCCATCGCCGCCAAAACGCAACGCCGCCAGCCGCCCCTGCCCTTCAATGACCTGGCCGTAAATATCGTAGATATCCGCACCGTAGCGTTTTTGACCGAAGAACGCCTGCCACGGGTCCGGCGTCGCGTAATCGGTGATGTTCAATACGCCGCTATCGACCGCGGAGACCAGCACGTTGATCTGTTTTGGCATTTCGCCGTGTTTAACGCTGGCTTTCACCCTGACGGTGAGCGGCTGATTCGGGCGCATTTTAGCCGGGCTTTCCAGCGCCAAATCGAGGCGGCGGTTTTCATCCCCCAGCGGTAGGTGTAGTAACCCCACGGCGCGTTTTGGCGTCGCGGAACGAGATTTATCGCCGGGACGCACCACCAGCGTACTGAGATAGAGATCGTGGCGATTCCAGGTTTTATCCACCGGAATCGTGAGCTCCAGACCTTGTGCCGGCACATCGATTGCCTGCCACCACAGCGGACCATCGCTGGACTCCACCATGGCATAACCTTTACCGGCGACCGGCGCGGCGATATGCAATTTCATGGTATCGCCTGGACGATAATTCGCTTTATCCAGTTTGAGGGTGACGCGATCCGGACGCGCCGCGCCGCTACCGTCGCTGTTATCCTGCCAGCTATAGCCGGCCCAGAAACGAACGCTGCTGACCGTCTCATTCGGCGCTTTGACCTCCAGACGGTACGCGCCCCATTCCACCGGGAAGCTGACTTTTCCGGTTTCATCCGCGTTCAGATCCAGCGTCTGCTCGCCCTCCACCAGATCTTTTTGATCAAACTGCGACTGCCAGCCTTCGCTTTCCGACCAGTTCCAGTAATAGTCGCGACGCTCGCGGATGAGCCGCACCTGTAAACCAGACACCGCTTTTTTCTCGCCCTGCGCGTTGGCGTAAACAATATCGAATGCGGCGTTGCTGTCTTCGTCGACAATCGGTTGATTAACGGTGGTATCCGTACGGTAGTCGTATACCGCTTTGGCGGCGAACTGTGGACGAATTCCCGGTAACGTATCGGCAGGCCAAATCGCCTGCTCTACGCGACGAGTGACCGGACGACCGCCAGACTCCAGCAGGCTGGCCTGTAGAATCACCTGCAGCGGCGAATGCGCTTCTTGCCACTGGCTGGCAGCACTCACTTCACCACGCCCGCCTTTATCCAACGTAAGCTGAACTTCGTCCAGGCTGCGCGAAAGATTCTCTTCGGCAATATTGCCGAACTGGAAACCAGGCAACGCCGCGACAGCGTCGCGCAGCGGACGCAGGAAAAGTTGCCCTTGCAGGGTATTGCCGATAGCAGGCGCGCCATACAAGTAATAGCCGACAACGGAGAATTTCACCTCATCCGCAGGTGCCAGCGGTGTTTTTTGCGCCGTCAGGTTGAGCGCCATCCGCTCCGGCATAAAGTCTTCCACATGGAAATCCCAACTCCGCAGCAAATTATCGCCGGTGTTGGCGCGGACATGCCACAAGCCGGTCGGCGCGTTGATATCCAGCGGATAATTCAAACGGTATAGCCCGTTTTCCGGCTGGCTGACGATGGTACTCATCACCTGTCCGTCTGGTTTTACCACTTCCAGCTTAACGGGTTGATCGGGCAGCGTTTTACCGTCGCTATCGCGCAGTAATCCGTTGAGGATAACCGTTTCGCCCGGGCGGTAGAGATCGCGCGGGCCGAACATAAAAAACTGCTTGCTGTAGCCGGGCGCGCCAGCGACATTAAATTCCGACAGATCCAGAGCCGGAAGCGTGAGATCGAGCAGCGTGGTCTGCTCCTCTTTACGCGCCAGTAATAGCGCCGCCGCTTTATCAGCTTCCAGTTGCACATGTCCCTGCGCGTCGCTCGTCGCCTGCGCCAGCGTCTGCCCTTTATCATTCAGAAGAACAATCTCAATTCCCGACTGCGCCGCGCCGTTTTCCAGGCTTTGCGTAAAGATATCCAGCCGATTATGGTAACGGTGCGCGGACACGCCGATATCGCTAAGGGTAAACAACGTAGCGGCATTACTATAGTTGTAGTGTCCAGCCTGATTCATTACCGCCACATATACGCCCGCCTGTTGCAGCGGCTTAATATCGCTTAATGGCAGCTGCAGTTTCTCACGCGTATTGCGCGCCGGATTAAGATCAAAACGACCGGTATAAACCAGATCCGCCATTTTCAGCAGATTGTCGGACTCCCAGTTAGAGAGAGAACTACGGTACTCCCACTGGCTGACAAATGACGCCAGCGATCCGGGCTTAACGCGGAAAAAGTTCACATCAACGTGGTTGACGTTAAGCGCCATGACCGGCAGTCCTTCCGCGATTTTCCCCGGTAGCAGCGATCCCCGGCTGGCAAAGCCGACGCTGGGCTGGACATCACGCGTGGTAATCGTTTTTTCATAAGACTTGCCGAAGGTGGCGTTATTCAGCGCTTTAACGGCGGGATCAACCGTGACCACCAGCACGCGTTCAGGTTCCAGATGACGTAACCTTAGCTCTTTTAAATTTGGCGCCAGCTCCCATGCGCCGTCAACGCTGCCGCTTTTCTTATCAACCACGTGAACCACACGGGAGAAATCCTGTTCAGGATCTAAAGGAATTGAAAACGTCAGCACCAGCGTCGCCGCGCCGTCGAGCTGCGCTTCGGAGGCGTCTAATAGCGTGAGCGCTTTGCCCTGGCTTTGCTGCGCCAGCTTTTGTAGCTGTGCCGGGTCTTGCGCGGGCGAAGGCTGCGCTACGGCTGGCGCTTCGCTTTTAGTCGTCGGGGCGGTTTTATCGTTGTTATCGCATCCCGCCAGCGCCAGCATGATCATGCAGGCCACCACGCGTAAATGTTTCATCTTTCATCCCTGGCCTTAACGGCCTGTCAGCAACGGTTGATGAGATATTATGCGCGAGAAATTTTATTGTGTAAGTCCGTATTACTGTGATGATGCGAAAATTTTACGCAGAAATGTGGTTTCGCCAGCCAAAACAGCCTCTTCTACTTGTCCCTTTTCGGGAAACGTCCGACAATTTGATCATAATCAGGTAACAATGGAGATGCCCATGACCACCGCCTTTTTTGTCGCCGCCGACTGGCTTGCCGAACATATTGATGATCCGGAAATACAGATTCTTGACGCCCGTATGGCGCCGCCAGGACAGGAACATCGTGATATGGCGGGCGAATATCGCGCCGGACATATTCCCGGCGCGCTGTTTTTTGATATTGAAGCTCTTTCCGATCGCGCATCGCCGCTGCCGCATATGATGCCGCGCCCGGAAGCGTTTGCGGTGGCCATGCGTGAACTGGGTGTTCGCCAGGATAAACACCTGGTCATATACGATGAAGGCAATCTGTTCTCCGCTCCGCGGGCATGGTGGATGCTACGCACGTTCGGTGCCGAGAAAGTGTCCATTCTGGCGGGCGGACTGGCGGGCTGGCAGCGTGACGAATGGCTATTGCGCGAAGGCGAAGAAGCGCATGAAGGAGGCGAGTTTGAGGCGAAATTCGCGCCGCAAGCCGTGGTGCGTCTCACCGACGTATTGCTGGCAAGTCATGAAAAAACCGCGCAAATCGTTGACGCGCGTCCGGCGGCGCGTTTTAACGCTCAGGCTGATGAACCGCGTCCGGGACTGAGGCGCGGACACATTCCTGGCGCGCTAAATGTCCCGTGGACGGAACTGGTGTATGAGGGCGAATTAAAGACCACTGACGAACTGAATGAGGTTTTTTTCAGCCACGGCGTGAGTTTCGACAGACCGATTATCGCCAGTTGCGGCTCCGGCGTAACGGCCGCGGTCGTGGTGCTGGCGCTCGCCACGCTGGATGTGCCTGACGTCACGCTTTACGACGGCGCGTGGAGCGAATGGGGCGCGCGTACCGATTTACCGGTTGAACCCACTTAATATCTGCCATGCCGGATGGCGCTCACGCTTATCCGGCCTACCGTTCAGGCTGATGTAAAACGAATCTACATAAATTCTGTTTAAGCAGGCCACAAAAAAACCGCTCAATTGAGCGGTTTTTTTGTGCTGGTCCGGTTCGCGGCCTTTCCAGCAGGCTTTGTTGCCATAGCAACGCAGGCACACCGTAGGGGATTAATACTCCCTTTTAAGGGAGCAAATGTCAATATAATTTACCGGGAAACTATTCAACATTTGAGGTATTATCTTTCCCGGCCCTTTCCGCCGTCTCGCAAACGGGCGCTGGCTTCAGGAGAGGATAACCCATGGCCGTAAGCGCAGGCACACCGTAGTGCCTGCTATCACGGCATTATCGCCAGCGGTACTGCCGTGATGCGGTCTTCGCAAGGACCGCAACATGAAGGTACGATGCTTTTGTGTCGTGCTTCTTGTTTCTGGCACGTTGTGTCTTCACGCAGACAGAAGCTACCCAGGTAATTCTGTTCCCGTAACGCTCAACGTCCAGAGCAGGTAAGCCAGGAGGCCGCCCTGTTGGGCGGCTTTCTTTTCTTCAGATGATGCGATTCTGTTTAAAATCGCGCAGGAACCCGCCCCAGCGGCGCTCGTAGAACGGTGCGATATGCTCGGTGATAAAGTGGCTGATACCCTGCTCGCCCTTCCTCACCTGACAAATATCGATCGGTTCGTCACCCGGTAACGTGTCGGTCGCCACATTGCCCGCTGCGTGAATGATCTCTTCAATATCGCCGTCAGCCTCAATGCCAATCAGCAGATTAGGTTGGGCGTCCGCATGTTCTTTAATCGCGCAGAGAAATGCGCGTTTCACCGGTTTGATGGTTTTAAACAGCGTAGTGAGGGAATCAATCATCTGCGACGGCGGCTCGGCCACTTCGGATAAAATAAGCGACTCGCCGCCTTCCAGCACTTCCTGCGTACTTAACGGACTGCCTTCCTCAGCGAGAAGCAGGCTGATTTCACGCGGCATAAACTCTTTGCCGGTCGGCAATTTAGCGTTGAGGAATAACGTTTCGCCAAGCGTCATTTCAAACAGCGTGCGCGCCGGCATCACCACAAATGCCTGTTCGTCTTCCACGGCCTGCTGCAGCGCCTCCAGAGAAGTAAAGAAGGGAATGACGGTCGTGCCGTCTTCTTTTTCCCAGTGCTGCAAATCCAGAGCGCTGTCTTCCACAATCGCCTCGCCTTCGGCAGCGCTGCCCGGCACCCAGACGGTGGACTCCAGTAAGGTACGGAAAAATGCCGGACGATGCGCGGGCTCAGTCGCCGCTTTCTCCAGCAAGATTTCTAATTCATTTTTAGTTTCGGACATAGGAATCACAAATTATGTATATGGGTTGTAGGCCTGATAAGACGCACGGCGTCGCCATCAGGCAAAATGCCGGGTGGCGCTTCGCTTACCCGGCCTACAAAAACACCGTTCAGGCGGTCAGCAAATTCGCGATGGTGCGCACACCCAGACCGGTTGCCCCGGCAGCCCACTGCTCAACCGGCGCTTTGCGATAAGTGGCGGAACAGTCAATGTGCAGCCAGCCTTCGCGGTAATTTTCAACAAAGTGCGACAGAAAACCCGCGGCGGTGCTTGCCCCAGCGGGATACGCCGCGCTGCCGGTGTTGTTCAGTTCCGCAAAGTTAGACGGCAGTTGGTTACGGTGGAACTCTGCCAGCGGCAGACGCCAGAACGGTTCATTCTCTTGCGCCGCGCTGGTCAGCAAGCGCCCCGCCAGCGTATCGTCAAAACTGAATAGCGCATGGTAGTCGTTACCCAGCGCCGTTTTCGCCGCGCCGGTTAACGTCGCCATATCAATGATTAGCTGCGGGTGTTGTGCGCTGGCGTCAATCAGGCCATCCGCCAGCACCAGTCGCCCTTCCGCATCGGTATTCATGACTTCGACATTCTTACCATTACGGTAGCGAATAATGTCGCCCAGTTTAAACGCATTGCCGCTGATCAGATTATCGGCGCAGCACAGGAACAGTTTTACGCGTTTATTCAGCCCACGGGTAATGGCGAACGCCAGCGCGCCTGTTACTGTCGCCGCGCCGCCCATATCGGATTTCATTGAGTCCATAAAAGCGCTTTGTTTGATACTGTAGCCGCCGGAGTCAAAGGTAATACCTTTACCGACCAGGCAGGCATAAACCGGCGCATCTTTGTCTCCCGTCGGGTTGTAATCCAACGCCAGCAGCACCGGCGGACGCTCAGAACCACGGCCTACGGTATGCAACCCCATATAGTTCTGCTCGCGCAGATCTTCGCCTTTGGTGATACGGTAAGTGACGCTATCGCACGCGACGCTACACAGCAGATCCACCGAGCGCTGCGCCAGTTGCCCCGGCCCAAGCTCTTCCGCCGGAGCATTAATGGTGTCGCGCACCCAGTCAATAATAGTCAGGCGGTTATCCAGCTCCTGACGTTGGGCATCGTCTAAATCCGGCCACATTACGGTACGGACGCCTTTTGGTCCTTTGTAACCCGCCCAGAATGCCCAACAACGCTCGGTATCCCATCCTTCGCCTGTCAGCGCGACCTGTTTTATTCCCAGGCCGTCGATTTTACGCGCCGCACGCTGGATCAACCCCAGATCGTCTTTACCGTTAAGATGCAAGGTAATACCGTCGTTATTAATACTGTAAGTGGCTTTATCGCCCCAGCGCGCATCGGCAGGCTGCGTGGAAAGCGTAATTTTCATGGCTTCTGTCATTGTTATTTTCCTTATTAGCAAACGGGCCGCCGTAGGGCAGCCCGTTATTTGACTTACTCTGCTTCATCCAACCAGACTAGCAGAATCGCCTCCAGAATTTTTTCATTGGATGCGTTAGGGTCGTCGTCAAAATCGTCCAGTTCGCAGATCCACTGATGCAGATCGGTGAAACGAACGGTTTTAGGATCGACATCAGGATATGCGTCGTATAACGCTTCGCCGATCTCGCGGCTATCGGTCCACTTGAGTCCCATACTACCCTCTGTTAATGCTCACGCGCATGGTTGATTGTGTAACGTGGAATTTCGATAACCAGATCGTCGTCGGTAACGCGGGCCTGGCAGCTCAGTCGACTTTCCGGCTCCAGCCCCCACGCTTTATCCAGCATATCGTCTTCTTCTTCCGAACTTTCCGGCAAGGAGTCGAAGCCTTCACGTACAATACAGTGACAGGTGGTGCAGGCGCACGATTTCTCACAGGCGTGTTCAATCTCGATGCCGTTGCGCAGCGCAACGTCAAGAATGGTTTCACCGGTCTCAGCTTCCAGAACTGCGCCATCCGGACAAAGATCCTGATGAGGCAGAATAACAATCTTCGGCATGTTAAACCTCGTCTACGGAATGGCCTTTCAACGCGCGACGAACCGACTGGTCCATGCGGCGAGCAGCAAATTCCTGGGTTTGTTTATCTACGTTTTTAATGGCTTGTTCTATGGCGTCAACATCATCGCCTTGTGCGACCGCGCTTAAATGTGCGGCGGCATCATCAATGCATTGACGTTCTGCGGCGCTTAACAGCGCGGCGTCGGCAGTTAGCGCGCCGGTCAAACTTTCCAGCACGCGCGCGGCTTCGACTTTTTGCTCCGCCAGCATACGCGCTTTCACGTCCTGCTCGGCAAAACTCATGGAATCCTTGATCATCGAGGCGATTTCGCTATCGGTCAGGCCATAGGAAGGTTTGACCTGAATGGAGGCCTCGACGCCGGTGGATTTTTCCATTGCGGTGACGCTCAACAGGCCATCGGCGTCTACCTGGAAGGTCACGCGAATATGCGCCCCGCCCGCCGGCAACGGCGGAATCCCGCGCAGCGCAAAACGCGCCAGCGAGCGGCAGTCCTGCACCAGTTCGCGTTCGCCCTGCATCACATGGATAGACATCGCGGTCTGACCGTCTTTGAAGGTGGTGAAATCCTGCGCGCGCGCCACCGGGATAGTGGTGTTGCGCGGAATGACTTTTTCCACCAGGCCGCCCATCGTTTCCAGCCCAAGAGAGAGTGGAATCACGTCCAACAGCAGCATTTCGCTGTCCGGCTTGTTGCCGACCAGAATATCGGCCTGAATCGCTGCGCCGATAGCGACCACTTTATCCGGGTCGATAGCGGTTAACGGCGTGCGGCCAAAAAATTCGCCTACTCGCTCACGCACCAGCGGTACACGGGTCGAACCACCAACCATGACCACTTCCAGAACGTCCTGGGGATCAACGCCGGCATCTTTCAATGCGCGACGGCAGGCCAATAGCGTGCGCTTAACCAGCGCGGAAATGAGATCGTTAAACTGCTCGCGAGTGATTTCCCCCTGCCAGCCCGCAACGTTAACGCGAACGGTATCGGCATCGCTTAAGGCGATTTTCGCCGCAATCGCGGCATCCAGCAGTTCGCGCTGAACGCGATTGTCGCTACGATCGGCAATTCCCGCCTGCTCACGAATATAGTCCGCCAGCAGATGGTCAAAGTCGTCGCCGCCGAGCGCAGAATCACCGCCCGTCGCCAGCACTTCAAACACCCCGCGGCTCAGGCGTAAAATAGAGATATCGAAGGTACCGCCGCCGAGATCGTAAACAGCAATAACGCCTTCTTTGCCTGAGTCCAGACCGTAGGCAATCGCCGCCGCCGTCGGTTCGTTGAGCAGGCGCAACACATGCAGGCCTGCCAGCCGCGCGGCGTCTTTCGTTCCCTGACGTTGGGCATCATCGAAATAGGCGGGAACGGTAATCACCACACCATCCAGCTCGCCGGAGAGCGATTCGCTAGCCCGCGCGGCCAGCGCTTTGAGAATATCAGCCGATACGCGTACCGGATTGAGCAATCCAGCCGCCGTGTCAATCATCGGCAGCCCATTAACGCTTGCCTTAAACCGGTAAGGCAGATGCGGATAGCGCGCCTGGATATCCGCCAGCGAGCGTCCCATCATGCGTTTCACAGAGCTGATAGTGTTGGCCGTATCCTGCGCGGCATTGTCACGCGCAGCGTAACCGACCGTATGGCCCTGCTGCTGATAGTGAACCACTGAAGGCAACAGGTGGCGCCCTTCGTGGTCAGGCAGAGTTTCCGCCTGGCCGCTGCGAACCGTCGCAACCAGAGAGTTGGTAGTGCCTAAGTCGATACCCGCCGCCAGACGACGCTGATGCGGCGCGGCGCTCAGACCAGGCTCACTAATTTGTAATAAGGCCATGTTAGATTCCAGTTAAAAATCGAGCAGCTTTTCTTCGAGTTGTTCTGCGCTGCTTCGCAGTTTATCGAGAAACCGCAGTTTGCGCACCGTATCCGCCGCCGCGTCCCACGCGGCGTTGTCCAACTGTTCCACCATTTGCTGAAGACGAGCATCAAACATCTTTTGTACGCGTTTGATGAAGCTTTCCAGCCGCACGTCGTCTTTTGATTGTTCGATATCGTCCAGCTCTTCGCGAAGCGTGAGTTGTTCCATCAGAAACGCGGTGTCGCGTACCGTATGCTGCTCGCTGGCCAGATCGAACCCGTGTAAGGAAAGCAGATACTCCGCGCGCGTCAAAGGGTGACGCAGCGTTTGCCAGGCCTGGTTGATCGTGGCGGATTGCTGGACGGCGGCAAGCTGCTGCGCCTGAGTGCCGTTGGCAAATTTGTCAGGGTGATACTGGCGTTGCAGATCCTGAAAACGAAGGCTCAGCGCCTGGGTGTCAATCTGATAACGGGCTGGTAAGCCAAAGAGGGTGAAGTAATCCATAACATTCTCAGGGATAGCCTGTCAGAACAAACCCCACACGCAGGCGACCACGGTGGGGTTATACCTTCTTACTTCGCGCCGCAGATGCGTTGTCTGCGCGGGTTCCCCCAGACACTGACTCAAATAAGCGCCTGGGGATTCACTCGCTTGCCGCTTTTCTGCAGCACGAATGCTCGGTATAACAGCGGAACACGGTTACACGTGGAAGCTTTCGCCGCAACCACACTCATCTTTCACATTCGGGTTGGAGAATTTAAACCCTTCGTTCAGACCTTCTTTTACGAAGTCCAGCTGTGTACCGTCCAGAAATTGCAGGCTCTTGCCGTCAACCACTACCTTAACGCCTTTGTCTTCAAACACGGTGTCTTCCGCCGTTGGCTCGTCAACAAATTCCAGTACATAAGCCATACCTGAGCAGCCGGAGGTTCTCACGCCCAGACGCAGACCAAACCCTTTACCACGGTTGGCCAGGAAGGTATTAACTCGCGCTGCTGCACTGTCGCTAAGTGTAATCGACATAACAAAACCTCAATGTTAACGTTCTATTTTATTTCGCTTCGCGTTTGCTTTTGTAATCCGCAATAGCGGCTTTAATCGCGTCTTCCGCCAGAATAGAGCAGTGAATTTTCACCGGCGGCAGTTCCAGTTCGTCTGCAATGTCGGTGTTTTTAATCGCCTGCGCTTCGTCCAGGGATTTCCCTTTCACCCACTCCGTTACCAGAGAACTGGAGGCGATAGCGGAACCGCAGCCATAAGTCTTGAAGCGCGCGTCTTCAATGATACCTTCATCGTTAACTTTAATCTGCAACTTCATGACGTCGCCGCAGGCCGGCGCGCCAACCATGCCGCTTCCCACGTTATCGTCGTTGTTGTCAAACGACCCTACGTTACGCGGGTTCTCATAGTGATCGATTACTTTTTCGCTGTAAGCCATTATAAATTCTCCTGATTCCGATACCGATTAATGATGTGCCCATTCGATGCTGTTCAGATCCACACCCTGCTTGTACATTTCCCACAGTGGAGAAAGGTCACGCAGACGGCCAATGGATTTACGAACCAGATCAATGGTGTAGTCGATCTCTTCTTCAGTGGTAAAACGACCTAAAGAGAAACGGATAGAGCTATGCGCCAGCTCGTCATTCATGCCCAACGCGCGCAGCACGTAGGACGGTTCCAGACTGGCGGATGTACAGGCGGAACCGGAAGAGACCGCCAGGTCTTTCAGCGCCATGATCAGCGACTCGCCTTCAACGTAGTTAAAGCTCACGTTGAGAATGTTTGGCGCGCCCTGCTCAAGGTCGCCGTTCAGGTAAACTTCTTCAATATCTTTGATGCCGTTCCACAGACGGTTACGCAGACCGCGCAGACGGGCCATTTCGGTCTCCATCTCTTCTTTCGCGATACGGTAAGCTTCGCCCATGCCGACGATCTGATGGACAGGCAGAGTACCAGAGCGCATACCGCGCTCGTGCCCGCCGCCATGCATCTGCGCTTCAATGCGAATACGCGGCTTACGACGCACATACAGCGCGCCAATGCCTTTCGGACCATAAATTTTATGACCGGAGAAGGACATCAGATCCACTTTCAGTTGGCTCAGATCGATAGGCAGTTTGCCCACGCTCTGGGTGGCGTCAACGTGGTAGATGATACCGCGCGCGCGGCACATTTCGCCGATGGTCGCGATATCCTGCACCACGCCGATTTCGTTGTTCACGTGCATGATGGAAACCAGAATGGTGTCGTCACGCATCGCTGCTTCGAGCTCGTTGAGATCGATGATGCCGTTGCGCTGCGGCGCCAGGTAGGTCACTTCAAACCCTTCACGCTCAAGCTGGCGGCAGGTGTCCAGCACCGCTTTGTGCTCGGTCTTGCTGGTGATGATGTGCTTGCCTTTTTTCTGATAAAAGTTGGCAGCTCCTTTGATCGCCAGGTTATCAGACTCCGTCGCCCCTGAGGTAAAGACGATTTCACGCGGGTCGGCACCGACCAGCTCAGCAATCTGGTTACGGGCGATATCTACCGCCTCTTCAGCCTGCCAGCCGAAACGGTGTGAACGAGACGCCGGGTTCCCAAAGGTTCCGTCCAGGGTCAGAAACTGCATCATTTTCTCGGCAACACGCGGGTCCACCGGCGTGGTTGCGGAGTAGTCGAGATAAATCGGTAATTTCATTGCTCTTAAACTCCGTACATCACTCAATGCAAGGAATCAGGCAACCGGCTGGATGTACGACCGTGTTGACGGGACGTCCGCGTCCCGGCCTGATTCTGAATTCTTTTTTACGCTTCATCCTTCAGACGACCGCGGCATTCACCGCATGAGGCCGCCAGAAGAGATGGCGTAATATTTTAATTAAGCACGTAATTTAACGTCGATAGCGTCCTGCGCACGACCACTGGCGCGCGGCGCGTCATGCGTGTGCTGGCGACCAGACACATCCAGAACTTCCTGGTTATTCACCAGCTCGCCTAAGGTAATATTGTTGAGAAAACCGGTCAGGCGATCGCTTAAATCACGCCACAGCGCATGGGTCAGGCATTTATCGCCGCCCTGGCAGCCGCCTTTGCCCTGGCAACGGGTCGCGTCAACGGATTCATCAACCGCGCTGATCACTTCGCCGACCGCGATACTGCCAGCATCTTTACCCAGCAGATAGCCGCCGCCTGGCCCGCGTACGCTGGAAACCAGACCGTTTTTACGTAAACGGGAAAATAGCTGTTCCAGATAAGAAAGGGAAATCCCCTGACGTTCAGAAATATCAGCCAACGGTACCGGGCCCGCTTCGGAGTTGAGCGCAACGTCTAACATTGCGGTCACGGCATAACGCCCTTTAGATGTCAGTCTCATGTCTTACTTAACCTCAAACTCGCCCCTGCCCGGGGTTTTTTATTGTAAAATGGGGGTATTGCATAGCAGGGACAAGTCTGACATTCCCGAGTAATTTGGTCAACTATTTACTTGAGTAAATTAGTCAGGTATTTAGCGTTCCGTGCGGTATTGACGCGGTTACTTGCCTTTATTCTGCTGCTCAATAGACGCCAGAATCCCACGCAGAATATTCAACTCCTGGCTTTCCGGGCGGGCGCGGGTAAACAGACGGCGCAATTTATTCATCACCTGCCCCGGATGGTTTTCGCGAATAAAGCCAGTGGAGAGCAACGTCTGCTCCAGATGTCCGTAGAAACGTTCAAGATCGTCCACCAGCGGATACGGCGTCTCTTCATGATCTGCCGCGTCGCCGTTTTCCTGCGTCGCCAGCCAGGCCATACGGACTTCATACGCGATGACCTGTACCGCCATCGCCAGATTCAACGAGCTGTACTCCGGGTTAGCGGAAATCGCGACGTGATAATGGCATTTTTGCAACTCATCGTTAGTCAGCCCGACACGCTCACGACCAAAAACCAGCGCAACCGGCGTATTTGCCGCTTCCGCCACGCTTTTTAAGCCGCACTCGCGCGGATCAAGCATCGGCCACGGCAGAGTGCGGGAACGGGCGCTGGTGCCGACCACCAGGCTACAGCCAGCCAACGCTTCATCCAGCGTATCGACGATCTGCGCATTACCGATCACATCGCTGGCGCCTGCCGCCAGGGCGATGGCCTGGGAGTCCGGTTTCACCAGCGGGTTTACCAGCCACAGGTTAGTTAAGCCCATGGTTTTCATAGCGCGAGCCACAGAGCCCATATTGCCGGTGTGAGAGGTTTCCACCAGCACAATTCGAATGTTTTGCAGCATTGTCTTTCTTCAGCTAAAGATTATTCTGACATCTTACCATAAAACCAAGACAGATTCCGATCTCGCTGCTATACTCTGCGCCGTTTTCCCGTTCTTTAACATCCAGTGAGAGAGACCGATGCATCCGATGCTGACCATCGCCGTGCGCGCAGCGCGCAAGGCGGGTAATGTAATTGCCAAAAACTATGAAACTCCGGACGCTGTAGAAGCGAGCCAAAAAGGCAGTAACGATTTTGTGACCAATGTGGATAAGGCCGCTGAAGCGGTAATTATCGACACCATTCGCAAATCTTACCCGCAACACACTATTATCACCGAAGAAAGCGGTGAGCACGTTGGCACAGATCAGGATGTTCAATGGGTTATCGATCCGCTGGATGGCACCACCAACTTCATCAAACGTCTGCCACACTTCTCTGTTTCCATTGCTGTACGCATTAAAGGCCGTACTGAAGTGGCTGTCGTTTACGATCCGATGCGTAACGAACTGTTCACCGCCACCCGCGGTCAGGGTGCACAGCTCAACGGCTACCGTCTGCGCGGCAGTACCGCTCGCGATCTGGACGGCACTATCCTCGCTACCGGCTTCCCGTTCAAAGCCAAACAATACGCGACCACCTACATTAATATTATCGGTAAGCTGTTCACCGAATGCGCCGATTTCCGCCGCACCGGTTCCGCCGCGCTGGATCTGGCCTATGTGGCTGCAGGTCGTGTCGATGGTTTCTTTGAAATTGGCCTTCGTCCATGGGATTTCGCCGCGGGCGAACTGCTGGTTCGTGAAGCGGGCGGTATCGTCAGCGATTTCACCGGCGGTCATAACTACATGATGACCGGTAATATCGTGGCGGGGAATCCGCGCGTCGTTAAAGCCATGCTGGCGAATATGCGCGACGAACTGAGCGATGCGCTGAAGCGCTAAGTCTCTTCGGCGGATGGGGCCACTCATCCGCCGTGCCTTTTCAGGCGTTTTTCCTAAACACAACCTCATTGCTTTACTTGCCTGCATGTTTTTGTACGATCGCTCCCTGCTCCGCTATTGGCATAAAGCGGCAAGGAAGCGAACATGACCCTTCAACATACCCGACGCATCGTCAAATCCCTTTTTATTCTGTTTATCATTGTGGTCTGTATTTACCTGCTACCCCGCGTAGCGATCAATGCCTTTTATTACCCGGACAATAAAGTCTATGGGCCAACCCCTGCCGAAGCTGAATCCATTACCTTTACCGCCAAAGATGGCACGCATCTGCACGGCTGGTTTATTCCCACTGCTTTCGGCAGGCCGGAAAACGCCGTCGCGACGGTGATTCATGTCCATGGCAACGCCGGAAATATGTCGGCGCACTGGCCGTTAGTCAGTTGGCTGCCAGAACGCAACGTAAACCTGTTTATGTTTGATTACCGTGGTTTTGGCGAATCTGAGGGCACCCCATCACAAGAGGGGCTACAGGACGATACGAAAAGCGCGATAGATTATGTGCGGCATCGCGACGACGTTAATCCCGAGCGCCTGGTACTGCTGGGGCAGAGCCTGGGCGGCAATAATGTACTGGCCGCCGTAGGCCACTGCGTAGGCTGCGCAAATATGCGCTACGCCGACCAGGCGGGCATACGTGCGATTATCCTCGACTCAACGTTTTTATCCTATTCCTCCATCGCCAACCAGATGATCCCGGGCAGCGGCTATTTGCTTGATGACCGCTATAGCGCGGATCGCAATATCGCCAGCGTCAGCCCCATTCCGGTATTGATTCTTCATGGCACGGCAGACCATGTTATTCCCTGGCAGGACAGTGAGAAATTGTATGCCCTCGCCCAAGAGCCCAAACAAAAAATCTTCATTCCTGGCGGCGATCACATTGATGCTTTTTCCGGGCGTTATGAAAACCTTTACCGCGATGCAATGATTAATTTTATTCAGACCGCGCTATCCGCTAAATAGCGCGACGCTGTATATATGCATATTTTATGATTAAGAATATATTTATTATACCGATAGTAAAAACCATTTTTTCCCGTTAGCGAAGGCGGTGGATTAGCGCTAGCGTAACAGTAATATTCAACTGATTTTTATAACAATTTATTTTCATTTGTTTTTCCTGAATATTACTGTGGAGTATGTGATGGCTATCAAAATTACGCCTGACGAGTTTAGTCTGCTTATCCAGCGATTAAACAAAAAATGGCGCGTGTTTGCCCCGTCCGCAGAGTTTCGCGGCGGACGTTTTTCCGACACTGACAACATTATTTATCAACGAATTAGCGGCTGGCGCGATCTCATCTGGCACGAGAAATCGCACATGTCGCCGAATACCATTATCGCCCCTATCACCGAAACGCTCTTTTATTTCGATAAAGACACCATTCAAATTGCCGAGACAGACACCTCCCCGATAATCGTCTTTGCCCGCGCCTGCGACATTAACGCCATGTCGCGGCTGGATTATATGTATTTATCAAATGGGAATAATTCCGATTACAGTTATCAACTGCTACGGGAGCATATTCGTTTCGTCCTTATTGAGTGTGAAGAAAGCTTCGAAAATTGTTTCTGCGTCTCAATGGGTACTAATAAAACTGACTGTTATAGCGCCGCTATGCGTTTTAGCGATGAAGGCGCGCTTGTCAGCATCCGCGATCCCTTTATCGAGGCGGCGATACAAGGGCTGGGGCAGGAGGCTGACTATACCCCCTCTTTCGTCAGCGAAAACCGGGAAACCGTCGTCACGCCGGACAGCGTTTGCCGCGATCCGCAAAAAATTCGCGACATTCTCACCCGCCATCCGCTATGGGACGCCTACGACAGCCGCTGCATCAGTTGTGGCCGCTGCACTACCGGATGCCCAACCTGTACCTGCTATAGCGTCTTTGACGTCGCCTATGATGAAAATCCGCAGCGCGGCGAACGCCGCCGCCAGTGGGCAAGCTGCATGGTGCCGGGCTTTAGCGACATGGCCGGCGGTCATGGTTTTCGCGAAAAACCCGGCGAGCGTCTGCGCTACCGCGCCCTGCATAAGGTCAATGACTACAAAGCGCGCAACGGCATTGAACATATGTGCGTCGGCTGCGGCCGCTGCGACGATCGCTGCCCACAATACATCAAATTTTCTTTGATTATCAATAAAATGACTGCTGCCGTTCGGCAGGCGCTGGCAGAGGAGGCATAACGCATGTCACACTGTTCCTGTCATGATAAACCGCAGCACAGTTTGCTGCCTGCGGCGTACCGCATCCTCAGTATTACTCGCCACACGCCGCTGGAGTGGAATTTCCGCGTGGCCGTCGATTTTCCCGCGCACTGGGGGCAATTTGTTGAGGTGTCGCTGCCGCGCGTCGGCGAAGCGCCCATCTCCGTTTCCGACTATGGCGACGGCTGGATAGATCTGCTGATTCGTAATGTCGGAAAAGTGACTAGCGCCCTCTTTACGCTGAAAGAAGGCGACAACGTGTGGCTACGCGGCTGCTATGGCAATGGCTATCCGGTCGATACGCTGCGCCATAAACCCTTACTGGTTGTCGCAGGCGGCACGGGCGTCGCGCCGGTGAAAGGCTTAATGCGCTATTTCGTTGAGAATCCGCAGGAAATTGGTCAACTGGATATGATTCTCGGCTATAAAAATCGCGATTGCGTGCTGTACAAAGAAGAAATGGCAACGTGGCGCGGCAAACATAATCTGGTGCTCACGCTGGATGAAGGCGAGGCTGATGACCGTTACCAGATTGGTCGGGTGACCGATCGGCTTGCCGACATGACGCTTAGCGATATCGACACCATGCAGGCCATCGTCGTTGGGCCGCCAATAATGATTACCTTTACCGTAAAAATGCTGCTGCAAAAAGGGCTCAAGCCGGAGCAAATCTGGGTGGACTACGAACGCCGGATGGCCTGCTCCGTCGGGAAGTGCGGCCACTGCCGTATGGGCGAAGTGTATGTCTGCACCGACGGCCCGATATTTAACTACGCCGTCGCGCAACGTTTTGCCGATTAAGGAGAACATCATGAGCATTGATATTGATATCATTAAAGCCCGTGCGAAAAACGAATATCGCCTGTCAAAAGTGCGCGGCGAAGCCATGATCAGCGTCCGCATTCCCGGCGGTATTTTGCCCGCGCATTTGCTAACGGTGGCGCGTGACATCGCCGAAACCTGGGGCAACGGACAAATTCACCTCACTACCCGCCAGAAGCTGGCGATGCCGGGTATCCGTTACGAAGATATCGACAACGTGAACGCTGCGCTGGAGCCGTTTCTTCGCGAGATTGAAATAGAACTGTGCGACGTCCAGGTTGAGGATACCAAAGCGGGCTACCTCGCTATTGGCGGGCGAAATATTGTCGCCTGTCAGGGGAACCGCATTTGCCAGAAAGCCAACACTGACACGACCGGCCTGTCCCGTCGTCTTGAAAAACTGGTCTATCCCAGCCCTTATCATCTCAAAACGGTCATCGTTGGCTGCCCGAATGATTGCGCGAAGGCGTCAATGGCAGATCTGGGAATTATTGGCGTGGCGAAAATGCGCTTCACTGCCGATCGCTGTATCGGTTGCGGCGCCTGCGTGAAGGCCTGTAGTCACCACGCGGTAGGCTGCCTGGCGCTGAAGAATGGCAAAGCGGTCAAAGAAGAGTCCGCCTGTATCGGCTGCGGCGAGTGCGTGCTGGCCTGTCCGACGCTGGCCTGGCAACGTAAGCCGGATCAGCTCTGGCAAGTCCGTCTGGGCGGACGCACCAGTAAAAAGACGCCGCGCGTCGGCAAGCTCTTCCTCAACTGGGTGACTGAAGATGTGATAAAGCAGGTGATCGTTAACCTGTATGAATTTGAAAAAGAGATGCTCGGCGGAAAACCGATCTATCTACATATGGGCCATCTGATCGACAAAGGCGGCTACCTGCGTTTTAAAGAACGGGTACTGCGCGGCGTTCAGCTCAATCCGGAAGCGATGGTCGCCGAACGCATTTACTGGGCCGAAGACGAATCCGTCGCGCGGATGCATCTCAAACCCGCCGGGCACTAATCAACCACGCCATGGCCGCAGCCCGCCCACAGGCTGCGGCACGCTAAACCACATGACCAACGCCGCAACAAGCAGTATGACCCCTCCGGCCAGCGCCAGCGTTGACCAGCCTACCTGCCGCCATAACGCCGGCGCTTTGTTTCCACTGAGTTTCACCGCCAGATCACGAAAAGTGTGTACCAGCAGCGCCAGCGAAGTAATCGTTAGCGAGGTTCCCGCCGCCATTGCCAGTACCGACGCCATTCCCCAGCTAAAAACGCCAATCACTTTACTGAATAACAGCACCATTATCGCGCCGGAACAGGGCCGCATCCCCATAGACAGTACGATCATGAGTCGCGCGCGCCAGTCATCGCCGCTATGCAATTGTTCCTGCGTCGGTAGATGCTGATGTCCGCAGCCGCATTTTTCATGGTGAACATGGCGCGGCGTAAAAGCGATAAAGACAGGTTTACGTAGCAGCGCGCGTAACCTTTTTATGGCCCGCCAGCACAGCAAGATGCCCAGCCCGCCAACTAACGCATAGCTCCCCTTTTCCAGCCAGAAACCACTCAGATGGAGCTGCCTGGCCGGAAGTTGCAATACGGTCAGCACGCCCACCACCAACCCGATAGCCACGAGCCCCTGCAATAACGCGGCGGCGAGGGTTAACACGATACTCGATTTCAGCTTCGAAGGATGCGTCGCCAGCCATGTCGCGATCACCACTTTGCCGTGTCCCGGCCCCAGCGCATGAAGCACGCCATACATAAAACTCAGCAGAAGCAACGATCCGCCCGCTCGTTCAGGATGCGTCGCCACCGCGTTAAGCAGCGCGCTCAACTGCTGATTCACGTCCCGCTGCCAAAGAGCGCTTTTCAACATCACCTGCGGCCAGGCCTGCCATATCCACAGACCGCCAACCAGCATCAGCAGCAGGAATAACGCCAGTGGCCACAGCGAGAGCCAGCGCCGCCCCGGAGCGCGTTGAGAAAAAATTACTGGCATTGCAAGGTCACCGTTTGGGCAAACTGTTTACCTAAATCCATATCCTCCGGCGGCGCGTCCTCTTTATCCAGCGACTGGGCGAAACGTAGTGTCTCTTCGCCGGGCGCAGGAGTATAAACCTGAATCCGACACTTTTCGCGCAGCGGTTCCGGCATCGTGATATCGCTGTCCTGGTCATAATGCATATCGACATAATAAGAGGGATCAAACGTTGAAAAGGTATAAGTTTGACCGCTTAACGGCTGCGGTTCAGCCAGCGGCAGCGTAAAGGTCAATACCGCCTGATGCGCGTCACGCGTCATACCGTATTCTGTCGGCCTGTTTTTAAACTTCACTTTCGCGCCATTGCGCCACACTTCTGTAAAGTAGTGCTGCCCAAGTACGTTAGCCATCACTTCCGCCGCCAACTTTTTCCATATTTCTGACCCCGGCGCCGCGTTTCCGGCGTCATACAGCAGATCTGCGGACGTCAGCGCATCCATTGTCCAGCGCATTTTTAACGCCACAAATTGCTCATTTTCACTGACCACCTGCGTTTGCAGACGGATGAAGCTGTGCGGATGCGCCGCCGCCACGAAAGATAAAACGGCAAGAAATAGTGTTAAGGCGCTGCGTTTCACTGGCTTCATCTGTTCCTCGCGATAAAAATTCTGTGACGCTCCTCAGCATTCCTGGCCTAAAAGCACGCTTATCACATTTTTCACACGCAAACTTTAGCTATCCTTACCAGACAAACTAACGGGAGACCTGACAGATGATGCCGACAATTGCCCCACCATCTGTACTTTCCGCTCCCCAGCGCCGCTGTCAGGTATTGCTGACGCTTTTCCAGCCGGAGCCAATTGCCACGGTGGAAATCTTCAGCGCGCTTAATGGCGTTGATGATGATACTGCCCGTGAGGATATCACTGAGACAAGCCTGGAGATCCAGCGCTATCATCGCCTTGCCATCACAACATGCCAGAACGGTTGCTATCGGATCGAAGGTACAGCACTCGATCAGCGCCTTTGCCTTTTACACTGGCTCAGGCGCGGCCTGCGTTTATGCCCGACCTTCGTCACGCAACAGTTTACCCCGGCCTTAAAAAACGCGCTAAAACAGCGCGGTATCGCGCGTCCGCTGTATGATGATATTAATCTTCACGCGCTCATCAATCTGTGCGCCCGCCGGTTGCAAAAACCATTTGAACATCGCGACGTGCAGTTCCTGCGTCTCTTTTTACAGTATTGTCTGCTACAACACCATGCTGGCATCACCCCGGAATTCAACCCTGTGCAGCAGATTTGGGCGCAGTCGTGCGCGGAATATCCACTCGCCCAGGAAATTGGTCGTCACTGGCAGCGCCACGTGATGCAGGCCGCACCGCTCAATGAAGCGCTGTTTATGGCGTTACTGTTTTCAATGATTCGCCTCCCCGACCCGATTCGCGACACGCATCAACGGGCACAACAACTGCGACTGGAGGTGGCGCGGCTGGTGCTGCGCTTTCGAGAAAAAGGGAACGTACGCTTCAGCGACGAACAAGGGCTTAACGATCAGCTGTATGTCCATCTCGCCCAGGCGCTGAACCGAAGTTTATTCACGATTGGCATCGATAATACGCTTCCGGAAGAGTTCAACCGTCTTTATCCGCGTCTGGTTCGCACCACACGTGAGGCGCTCGCCGGGTTTGAAGCCGAATATGGTATCCACTTTTCCGAGGAAGAGACGGGGCTGGTGGCAGTGATTTTCGGCGCCTGGCTAATGCAGGATAACGATTTGCATGAGAGACAGATCGTATTGTTAGCGGATAAAAATGATGCGCTGGAGACGCATATTGAGCAGCAACTGCGTGAACTGACCCTATTGCCGCTGAATATCAGACGGATATCGCTCCAGGCGTTTCAAAAAGAGGGATGCCCGCGCGGCGTAGCGCTGATTGTTACCCCTTACGCCACGCCGCTACCGCTCTTCTCACCGCCGTTAATTCATGCGGATCGCGCCCTCACAGAGCACCAACAGCAGCAGATCCGCAAGATCCTGGAATCATGACGCGGCAACCACTTTGGGCCGAAGGAAGATAGCGGGCAATGCCACCAGCGCCATAATCCAGAATACGCCGCCGCCCAGATGTTGATACAGAAAACCGGCAAATACTGTCATAATCGCGATGCTGCCGCCCATCGCCACAGCGGAATAGACGGCCTGCAAACGAATCACCTCGCTTCCCTGACGCGCAGCGATATAGCGCATGGCGGCCAGATGGCAAACGGTAAACGTGCCACAGTGCAGGATTTGTATCACAATCAGCCACGGCAACGCCGTACTCCAGCCCATCAGTCCCCAGCGTACCACCCCACACACAGCGGAAAGCAACAGCAAGTCGCGGGCGCTAAACCGGCGGAATAGCTTTTTACTCAGGGCGAAAATGATCACTTCCGCCACCACGCCCAACGACCATAAATAGCCGACCGCCGATGCTGAATAGCCAGCCCCCTGCCAGTAGATGGCGCTAAAACCGTAGTAGGCGGCGTGCGCCCCTTGCAGCAAACAGACGCAGGCGAGAAAACGCCAACTTTGTGCCACCAGCGTACGCCAGGCGGGCCAGCCTGCGCTCTCCTGCTGACGGCTTTCCCCTTGCGGCGGCACGCTGGGACGTAACAACATACCCAGCAACATCGAGGCGACGCCGAGCGTCAGTAGCGCCAGAATCGCCTGGTAATCGTATAAACTCACCAGCTTACCGGTCAGCGCCGACCCAATCACGAAGGCGATGGACCCCCACAGCCGCACCCGACCATAGTCCAGGGTAATTTGCTTTTGCCAGGTATTAGCCAGCGCATCGGTCAGCGGCACCAGTGGTGAAAAGAAGAGGTTAAACCCAACCATCACCACCATTAGCCACGCGACATGCGTTCCTGCCCAAAATGCCAGCGCAAATACCAGCGTCAGCAATGCCAGTACGCGCAGCGCGGAGATCAACCGCGAAGGATCGCTTACGCGAGGCGCAATGAGCAGACTACCGAGAAAACGCGCGACCAGACCCACGCCCAGCAGAAGACCGATGGTTTCCGGCGTTAGCCCAAGACCTTTGAGCCAGACGCTCCAGAAGGGCAGAAAAATACCGTAACTAAAGAAGTAGGTGAAATAACTGAGCGCCAGCCAGCGCGTGGAATGCAATGCCATGATTCCCTCCCGTTTGGAGGCGATAGTCTGGCGGTAAACGGTTGCGCTGGCAAGGGTAACATAAGATTAACAAGCGGAGGGAGAAGTTCAAATGGTAACGCCGCCGGATAATGACTTCCGGTGGCGTCACGTTATGGCGTATAAGTAATGCCCGACAGACGCAGCGCCATCGGGCCATTTTCACAACATAAGCGCTTACGCGTAAACCGGGAAGCGGGCGCAGATATCCAGTACTTTCGCTTTCACGCGTTCAATGGTGGCTTCATCATTGATGTTGTCCAGCACGTCACACATCCAGCCAGCCAGCTCTTTCACTTCCGCTTCTTTGAAGCCGCGACGAGTAACCGCCGGGGAACCGATACGGATACCGGAGGTCACGAACGGGCTCTTCGGATCGTTCGGCACGCTGTTTTTGTTCACGGTGATGTTAGCACGGCCCAGCGCGGCGTCAGCTTCTTTACCGGTCAGGTTTTTATCCACCAGGTCCAGCAGGAACAGGTGGTTCTCAGTGCCGCCAGACACCACTTTGTAGCCGCGGTTCAGGAACACTTCTACCATCGCTTTGGCGTTTTTCGCCACCTGCTGCTGGTAAACTTTGAACTCCGGCTCCATCGCTTCTTTCAGTGCTACCGCTTTACCCGCGATCACGTGCATCAGCGGGCCGCCCTGCGCGCTTGGGAAGACGGCGGAGTTCAGTTTTTTATACAGCTCTTCATCGCCGCCCTTCGCCAGGATCAGGCCGCCGCGCGGACCCGCCAGGGTTTTGTGGGTGGTGGTGGTGACCACATGCGCATGGGGAACCGGGTTCGGGTAAACGCCTGCGGCAATCAGGCCCGCCACGTGCGCCATGTCGACAAACAGGTATGCGCCGATGCTGTCAGCGATTTCACGCATTTTTGCCCAGTCAACCACGCCGGAGTAGGCAGAGAAGCCACCGATAATCATCTTCGGCTTGTGCTCTTTGGCCAGCTTCGCCATCTCGTCATAGTCAATTTTACCGGACTCATCGATACCGTAAGGTACGATGTTGTACAGTTTACCGGAGAAGTTAACCGGGGAGCCGTGAGTCAGGTGGCCGCCCTGCGCCAGGTTCATACCCAGAACGGTGTCGCCCGGCTGCAGCAGCGCGGTGTAAACAGCGAAGTTAGCCTGAGAACCGGAGTGCGGCTGCACGTTAGCGTAGTCGGCGCCGAACAGTTCTTTCGCGCGGTCGATAGCCAGCTGCTCAACGACATCAACGTATTCGCAACCGCCGTAGTAGCGCTTGCCCGGATAACCTTCAGCGTATTTGTTGGTCAGCTGAGACCCCTGCGCCTGCATCACGCGCGGGCTGGTGTAGTTTTCGGAGGCGATCAGTTCGATGTGCTCTTCCTGACGTACTTTTTCCTGCTCCATAGCCTGCCACAACTCGGCATCATAATCGGCAATGTTCATTTCACGCTTTAACATCCGCATCTCCTGACTCAGCTAACAATAAAATTTGTGCCTGAAAAGGCAGTCCGTGGGACTTCGGCCAACAGTATAACCGAATCATTCTTCGATAACAGGTCTTGACAAAGGTTTTTACGCAAACGATTACCTATGCGTCAGATAAGGGTTTCCTGAACGAGAGCCTGATGAATTTCAACGGATTTCTTTTCAGCTTTGTGATGCAGATTTTTCACGTTGTTACCTCCATAACGTAAAGCAGAGAAGAACCATTTACAATGCAAGGGTATTTTTATAAGATGCATTTGATATACATCATTATATTTTCACATAAAGGAAGCACGTATGCTTGACGCACAAACCATCGCTACAGTAAAGGCCACCATTCCCCTGCTGGTTGAAACAGGACCGAAACTGACCGCCCACTTCTACGACCGTATGTTTACGCATAACCCGGAGCTCAAAGAAATCTTCAATATGAGCAACCAGCGTAACGGCGATCAGCGCGAAGCCCTGTTTAATGCTATCGCGGCCTACGCCAGCAATATCGAAAATTTACCGGCGTTGCTGCCGGCGGTAGAAAAAATCGCGCAGAAGCACACCAGCTTCCAGATTAAGCCCGAGCAGTACAACATCGTCGGGACGCATCTGCTGGCGACGCTGGATGAAATGTTCAACCCGGGCCAGGAAGTGCTGGACGCGTGGGGCAAAGCCTATGGCGTACTGGCTAACGTCTTTATTCATCGGGAAGCCGAGATTTATCACGAGAACGCCAGCAAAGACGGCGGCTGGGAAGGCACGCGCCCCTTCCGCATCGTTGCGAAAACCCCGCGTAGCGCACTGATCACCAGCTTTGAGTTTGAACCGGTCGACGGCGGTACGGTGGCGGAATACCGTCCCGGGCAGTATCTGGGCGTCTGGCTGAAGCCGGAAGGTTTTGCGCATCAGGAGATCCGCCAATATTCACTGACCCGTAAACCCGATGGCAAAGGGTACCGTATTGCCGTGAAGCGTGAAGACGGCGGCCAGGTATCAAACTGGTTACACCATCACGCCAGCGTAGGCGATGTGGTGCATCTGGCTGCGCCGGCAGGTGACTTCTTTATGAATGTCGCCGCTGATACCCCCGTTTCGCTGATTTCCGCTGGCGTCGGCCAGACGCCGATGTTAGCGATGCTCGATACGCTGGCGAAAGAACAGCATACCGCGCAGGTGAACTGGTTCCACGCGGCGGAGAACGGCGACGTTCATGCGTTTGCCGACGAAGTGAGCGAGCTGGGCCGTACACTGCCGCGTTTCACTGCCCATACCTGGTACCGCGAGCCGACTGAGGCCGATCGCGCCCAACGCCTCTTCGACAGCGAAGGGCTGATGGATTTAAGCAAACTGGAAGCCGCAATCAGCGATCCGGCAATGCAGTTCTATCTTTGCGGCCCGGTAGGCTTTATGCAGTTTGCCGCAAAACAACTGGTTTCACTTGGCGTGAATAACGAAAACATTCATTACGAATGCTTCGGCCCGCATAAGGTGCTGTAATTGCAAGAAATCCTCTGAAAAAACGGGCGTTATCGTTAAGGCGAACGCCCGTTTTCCTCCCCGTTCCCCTGCTTATTACACTGCTTTTTATGCCTTTCTTTTACAAAAAAGGGGAATAAAAAAAGTCTGTGCAAATCGTGTTATTATTAACGTTTGACTTAGCTCGTTAGGGCATCTTTTTATGCAGCAACCTGTTGTACGCATTGGAGAGTGGCTGGTTACACCTTCTGTTAATCAGATCAGTCGTCAGGGACGCCAGATTACTCTTGAACCACGGCTGATCGATCTTCTGATGTATTTTGCGCATCATCCGGATGAAGTGTTAAGCCGGGATAACATTATTGATCATGTCTGGATGCGCACCATCGTGACCAACCATGTTGTCACCCAAAGCATTTCTGAACTACGCAAATCATTAAGAGATGGCGGAGACAGCAATGCTGAATACATTGTTACCGTACCTAAACGCGGCTATAAGCTGACGGCGCCGGTTATCTGGTGCGAAGAAAATAGCGATGAGATCGATAATTCATCAACGTCGCCGCCGCCGCCGATCGCAGCAACGAATGCAGAACCGGCAGAGGGGGCTACTGCCGCTACGCCTGTGCCGCCCGCCTCTTTGCAAACGCCGACTAAAAAGGCGAAAAAGCCGCGTATCGCCGCTTTCTGGACGTGGGTAATGTTCCTACTCTCGCTGGCGACGCTGGTGGTGTTTATCGTGATGTCGGTGGTAGATCATAATGCCGCGGTAACAAAAACGCGGTTATTACTTAACCCACGAGATATAGATGTTCGTTTTGAAGGCGGCAATTCCTGTAATAACTGGGTCTCGCAGGAGTCCTACGCCATCGGTCTGGGCGGCTTAATCACCGACCTGCTGAACACCTACTCGACCTTTATGGTGCACGATAAAACTAATTACCGGGTCAATGAGCCAAGCAGCTCCGGTAAGACGTTAACCATTCAGTTTGTCAATCAGCGCCACTATCGGGCGCAGCAGTGCTTTATGTCTGTGGTGCTCATTGATAACGCCGATGGTTCAACCATGCTGGATAAGCGTTATTTCGTCACCAATACTAACCAGTTGTCCATCCAGGATGATCTGTTTAATAGTCTGTCTTTCGTTTTAACACAGCCCTGGCCTGATCGTATGCGAGAACAACTGGCCCTGTTCAGAACGCCGCAAAATACCGCGCTGATGCGTTTTTATGAGGCGCGCCAGCTTATTCTGAGCGGCGATGCGCAGGCGCTAGGTAAAGCCAGCGATATTCTGAATGGCATTATTAAGGAAACGCCTGATTTCAACTATGCCTATGAATATAAAGTGCTGGTAGATGTATTACGGCAATCACAGCAGCCGTTTGATAAAGAACAAGTGGCCGCACTGAACGAAGAGTTTAAAAAAATAGATCAAATTCCGGGCGTTGAGAAAACGTCTGTTTATTATAAAATCAAGACCGTTGATCTGTTAGGCAAAGGTGATATCGATGCAGCGTATGAGGAAATCAATAAAAGCATCGAGCTTGAAATGTCGTGGTTTAACTATGTCCTGTTGGGGAAAGTTTACGAAATGAAAGGTGAGAATCGTCTGGCCGCTGATGCCTATCTGACCGCCTTTAATTTACGTCCAGGTGAAAACACTCTGTACTGGATCGAGAACGGCGTATTTCAGACATCCGTTCAGAAAATTGTCCCTTATCTGAATAGTTTTCTGGCAGAAGATTAAATTTAACGCTGAACCATGACAAATAAAAGCGAAAAGATATTAAATTTTTCGCTTTTATTTTGTGAAAAACATGTTGCCAAAAATAGCTTATGTTAATTTTGGCAACATATTCATCGCAAAGATATGTAAATATAACTCTTTGTAATTAAACGATGTTTATCCTTTCATGATATTTTTCATGATATTTATATGTTAATTCAAAAAAATCAATCTATCAGTTTTTTCATGTTTGTGTTTATTTCACTTTTTCTTTAGGACTTATCTCAACCCATTCGTTAATCTTGTCGACAGTTGAACGGGCACGCAGCATATATGAAGCATAAGCCCGGTTCTTAAAAATACAGCTCAGGAGAAATGAACATGAGTTCTGTCAAAAAGATCGGGCTATTTGCCTGTACTGGCGTCGTTGCCGGTAATATGATGGGGAGCGGGATTGCATTATTACCCGCCAACCTTGCCAGTATTGGTGGCATTGCCATCTGGGGCTGGGTAATTTCTATTATTGGGGCAATGTCGCTGGCTTATGTTTATGCGAGGCTGGCAACCAAAAACCCTCAACAGGGTGGCCCTATCGCTTATGCTGGGGAAATATCTCCGGCGTTTGGTTTCCAGACCGGCGTTCTTTATTATCACGCAAACTGGATTGGTAACTTAGCCATCGGCATTACCGCTGTTTCTTATCTTTCTACATTCTTCCCGGCATTAAATAATCCAATACCGGCAGGTATTGCCTGTATTGCTATCGTCTGGCTGTTCACCTTTATTAATATGCTGGGCGGGGCCTGGGTCAGCCGCTTAACAACGATTGGCCTATTCCTGGTGCTGATCCCGGTAGTCTTGACCGCAGTCGCCGGCTGGCATTGGTTCGATATCGCGACCTATCACGCGAACTGGAACACGTCCACGACGACCGACTCTCACGCCATTGTTAAAAGTATTCTGCTCTGCCTGTGGGCGTTCGTTGGCGTTGAGTCTGCCGCCGTCAGCACCGGCATGGTGAAAAACCCGAAACGCACCGTACCGCTGGCAACCATGCTGGGTACCGCGCTGGCAGGCATCATCTATATCGCCGCGACTCAGGTTATCGCCGGGATGTTCCCAGCTTCCGTTATGGCCTCTTCCGGCGCGCCGTTCGCTATCAGTACCTCCACGATTCTGGGGGGCTGGGCTGCGCCGCTGGTTTCCGCCTTTACCGCTTTCGCCTGCCTGACGTCTCTGGGCTCCTGGATGATGCTGGTCGGCCAGGCTGGGGTTCGCGCCGCCAACGACGGCAACTTCCCGAAAATTTACGGTGAAATGGATAAAAACGGTATTCCGAAAAAAGGTCTGCTGTTGGCTGCGGTGAAAATGACGGCGCTGATGATTCTGATCACCATCATGAACTCCAGCGGCGGTAAAGCATCCGACCTGTTCGGCGAACTGACCGGGATTGCCGTACTGCTTACCATGCTGCCGTACTTCTACTCCTGTGTTGACCTGATTCGCTTCGAAGGGTTCAACATCCGTAACTCGGTAAGCCTGATTTGTTCTGTACTGGGCTGCGCATTTTGCTTCATCGCACTGATGGGCGCCAGCTCCTTCGAACTCTCCGGCACCTTTATCGTCAGTCTGATCATCCTGATGTTCTACGGTCGCAAAATGCACCAGCGCCAGAACAACGACAGCGACAACAATACGGCTGAAGCGCTTTAACCGCTAACTCCTTTTTCTCAAAGCCCCTTTCGTCACCTGCTATAGCGTAGCGGGAGGGGCCCACTTTACCAGGAACAAGACTATGAACGTTATTGCTATCATGAACCACATGGGCGTCTACTTTAAAGAAGAGCCTATTCGTGAACTGCATCGTGCACTGGAAGGTTTAAATTTCCGTATCGTCTATCCAAACGACCGAGAAGACCTGCTGAAGCTGATTGAAAATAACTCCCGCCTTTGCGGCGTCATTTTCGACTGGGATAAATATAACCTTGAGCTTTGCGAAGAGATTAGCAAGCTGAACGAGTATATGCCGCTGTACGCCTTCGCCAACAGCTACTCTACGCTGGACGTCAGCCTCAACGATCTGAGAATGCAGGTTCGCTTCTTTGAATATGCTTTAGGCGCCGCAGCCGATATCGCGGCGAAAATTCGCCAGAATACCGATGAATACATCGACAATATTCTGCCGCCGCTGACAAAAGCGTTGTTCAAATATGTGCGCGAAGGGAAATATACTTTCTGTACGCCTGGCCACATGGGCGGGACCGCTTTCCAGAAAAGCCCCGTCGGCAGCATCTTTTATGATTTCTTCGGCCCGAACACGATGAAATCCGATATTTCGATTTCCGTTTCCGAACTGGGTTCGCTGCTGGACCACTCCGGCCCGCATAAAGAAGCGGAAGAGTATATCGCCCGCGTCTTTAACGCCGAACGTAGCTACATGGTGACGAACGGCACCTCTACGGCGAACAAAATCGTCGGTATGTACTCCGCGCCGGCAGGCAGCACGGTACTGATTGACCGTAACTGCCATAAATCGCTGACCCATCTGATGATGATGAGCGACATTACGCCGATTTATTTCCGCCCAACCCGTAACGCCTACGGTATTCTTGGCGGTATTCCGCAAAGCGAGTTCCAGCACGCCACTATCGCTAAACGGGTAAAAGAGACGCCTAACGCAACCTGGCCGGTCCATGCTGTTATTACTAACTCAACCTATGACGGTTTGTTGTATAACACTGACTACATCAAGAAAACTCTGGATGTGAAGTCCATTCATTTTGACTCCGCCTGGGTGCCTTATACCAATTTCTCCCCTATTTATCAGGGTAAATGCGGTATGAGCGGCGACCGTGTAGAAGGCAAAATCATTTATGAAACCCAGTCCACGCATAAACTGCTGGCGGCGTTTTCACAGGCATCCATGATTCATGTTAAAGGCGACATTAACGAAGAAACCTTTAACGAAGCCTACATGATGCATACCACCACTTCTCCGCACTACGGTATCGTAGCGTCTACTGAAACCGCAGCGGCGATGATGAAAGGTAATGCGGGTAAACGCCTGATTAACGGTTCTATTGAACGTGCGATTAAATTCCGTAAAGAAATTAAACGCCTGAAAAGCGAATCCGACGGCTGGTTCTTTGACGTATGGCAGCCGGAACATATCGATGGGGCTGAGTGCTGGCCGCTGCGTTCAGATAGCGCATGGCATGGCTTCAAAAATATCGATAACGAACACATGTACCTCGACCCGATCAAAGTCACTATCCTGACGCCGGGGATGAAAAAAGACGGTACGATGGATGAGTTCGGTATTCCGGCAAGTCTGGTCGCCAAATATCTCGATGAACGTGGCATCATCGTAGAAAAAACCGGTCCATACAACCTGCTGTTCCTGTTCAGCATTGGTATCGACAAAACCAAAGCTCTGAGCCTGCTGCGCGCGCTCACTGAATTTAAACGCGCCTTTGACCTGAACCTGCGCGTCAAAAACATTCTGCCAGCACTGTACCGCGAAGCGCCTGAGTTTTATGAAAATATGCGCATCCAGGAACTGGCGCAGAATATTCATAAACTGGTCGAACATCATAATCTGCCGGACTTAATGTACCGTGCGTTTGAAGTGCTGCCGAAAATGGTGATGACGCCGTATACTGCGTTCCAGAAAGAGCTGCATGGCGAAACGGAAGAGGTGTATCTTGAAGAGATGGTTGGTCGCGTCAACGCCAACATGATCCTTCCTTACCCTCCGGGAGTGCCGCTGGTGATGCCTGGTGAAATGATCACCGAGGAAAGCCGTCCGGTACTGGAATTCCTGCAAATGCTGTGCGAAATCGGCGCCCACTATCCGGGCTTCGAAACCGATATCCACGGCGCCTATCGTCAGGCAGACGGACGTTACACCGTTAAGGTGCTGAAAGAAAATACGAAATAAGTACCAAAGGGAAGTGGCTTGCCACTTCCCTTTTTTCACGCAGCAAGGAGACTTTATGAAAACACCCTCACAACCGCGCGCGATTTTTTACATCGTGGCGATTCAAATTTGGGAATACTTCAGCTTTTACGGCATGCGTGCCTTACTCATCCTTTATCTTACCCACCAGCTTGGTTTTAATGACAGCCACGCGATCAACCTCTTCAGCGCCTACGCCTCTTTAGTTTACGTTACCCCTATTCTTGGCGGCTGGCTTGCCGACCGCCTGCTTGGCAACCGCGTGGCGGTTATCACCGGCGCCTTATTGATGACGCTGGGTCATGTGGTATTGGGCTTAGAATCTGATTCAACGCTGAGTTTATATGCGGCGCTGGCCATTATTATCTGCGGCTACGGCTTGTTTAAATCCAATATTAGCTGTCTGCTGGGCGAACTTTACGCCCCTGATGACAACCGCCGCGACGGGGGATTCTCGCTGCTCTACGCCGCCGGGAATATTGGATCGATAGCCGCGCCGATCGCCTGTGGTCTGGCGGCGCAGTGGTATGGCTGGCATGTCGGCTTTGCGCTGGCGGGCGTGGGAATGTTCATCGGCCTGCTCATCTTTTTAAGCGGTCATCGCCACTTTCAGCAGACGCGCGGTGTTAATCGCCCCGCGTTGCGGGCGGTTAAATTCGCCCTTCCAACCTGGGGTTGGCTGGTATTAATGCTGTGTATCGCGCCGGTATTCTTCACCCTCCTGCTGGAAAATAACTGGTCTGGCTATGTGCTGGCCATTGTCTGCGTCTTCGCGGCGCAACTTATCGCCCGTATTATGGTTAAATTTCCCGAACACCGTCGCGCCTTGTGGCAAATCGTTCTGTTAATGATCACCGGCACTCTCTTCTGGGTTCTGGCGCAGCAGGGCGGAAGTTCGATCAGTTTATTCATCGACCGTTTTGTCAACCGCCACTGGCTGAATATGACCGTCCCCACCGCATTGTTCCAGTCGGTCAATGCGATTGCGGTGATGGCGGCGGGCGTGGTGCTGGCGTGGCTGAGCAGCCCGAAAGAGAGCGCCCGCTCGGTGCTGCGCGTCTGGCTTAAATTTGCCGTGGGGCTGGTATTAATGGGCGGCGGTTTTATGCTGCTGGCGCTAAACGCGCATCAGGCCCGGTTAGACGGGCAGGCATCAATGGGAATGATGATCGCAGGGCTGGCGCTGATGGGCTTTGCGGAGCTGTTTATTGATCCGGTCGCGATGGCGCAAATTACCCGCCTCAACCTGCCTGGCGTCACGGGCGTACTAACCGGTATTTATATGCTGGCGACCGGCGCGGTCGCTAACTGGCTGGCTGGCGTCGTCGCGCAACAAACCACGGAATCGCAAATTAGTGATACGGCGGTAGCCGCCTACGGACACTTTTTCTCGCAAATGGGCGAATGGACGCTAAGTTGCGTGGCGCTGATCGTCGCCATTGTCGGCCTGAGATGGGTTTGCACCCGGACTACATCGGCGCTACCGCAGGGCGATTAAACGGTGGTTCGCTGCCCACAAGGAGGAGACGGGCAGCGAATCGGCACATCAGATAGCCGCGTCGTCTTCTTCGCCAGTACGGATACGAATAACGCGGGCGACATCAAAGACAAAGATCTTACCGTCGCCGATTTTCCCCGTCTGCGCGGTACGAATGATGGTGTCAACACAGGTATCCACGATATCGTCAGGCACAACGATTTCAATTTTTACCTTCGGCAGAAAATCCACCATATATTCCGCGCCGCGATACAGCTCGGTGTGGCCTTTTTGACGGCCAAAGCCTTTGACTTCGGTGACCGTCATGCCGGTAATACCTACCTCGGCCAGCGCTTCACGGACATCGTCCAGCTTGAAGGGTTTAATAATCGCATCAATCTTTTTCATGCTATTCCTTGAAAAGGTCGCCTGTGTTTTGATCGGTTAAACGTAACATATTTCGCGCTACTTTACGGCATGAAAACTACTCTTTGAAATCATTCGCATCCAGTTCGTGGCGGGAGAGTAGCTTATAGAATTCCGTGCGGTTGCGCCCCGCCATCCTTGCCGCGTGCGTCACGTTACCTTTGGTAATTTGCAGTAACTTGCGCAGATAGTTCAGTTCAAATTGGTTTCGCGCTTCGGCAAAGGTGGGCAGCGCGGTGTTTTCGCCTTCCAGCGCCTGCTCGACCAACGCATCGCTGATCACCGGCGAAGAGGTTAACGCCACGCATTGTTCAATGACGTTGACCAGTTGGCGCACGTTGCCCGGCCAGCTTGCCGTCATCAGGCGTTTCATTGCATCAGTAGAAAAGGCGCGAACAAACGGTTTATGCCGCTGTGCCGACTGTCTGAGCAGATGATTAGCCAGCAGCGGAATATCTTCGGTACGCTCCGCCAGCGCCGGAATTTTCAGGCTCACGACATTCAGCCGGTAGTACAAATCTTCACGAAATTCGCCCCGCGCCATCGCCTTCGGCAGATCGCGGTGCGTCGCGGAAATAATTCGCACGTCGATATCAATATCGCGATTGCTGCCCAGCGGTCTGACTTTGCGCTCCTGTAACACCCGCAGCAGCTTCACCTGTAACGGCGCGGGCATATCGCCAATTTCATCCAGAAACAGCGTGCCGCCTTCCGCCGCCTGGAACAACCCTTCACGATTGCTCACTGCGCCGGTAAAGGCGCCGCGCGCATGGCCGAATAATTCGGACTCCAGCAACTGTTCCGGCAACGCGCCGCAGTTAATGGCGACAAACGGCTTGTTACTGCGCGGGCTGGCATTATGAATCGCCTGTGCGAAAATCTCTTTTCCGGTACCGCTTTGTCCGTTAATCAATACGCTGACATCCGACTGCGCGACCATGCGCGCCTGTTCAAGCAGTCGCAGTATCAGCGGGCTACGGGTAACGATAGCGTTGCGCCAGCTATCGTCCGTCGCGGGAGCGGACTGCTCCAGCGCTTCATCTATCGCTTTATATAACGCGTCTCTGTCGATCGGCTTTGTCAAAAAGCTGAATACGCCCTTCTGGGTAGCGGCCACCGCATCCGGAATGGAACCATGCGCCGTCAGAATGATAACCGGCATTCCCGGCTGTACTTTCTGAATTTCTGTGAACAGTTGCATACCATCCATTTCATCCATGCGCAGGTCGCTTATTACCAGATCCACTTTTTCCCGATGCAGTACCCGCAGTCCTTCCTGACCGCTCTCTGCGGTCACGACACTGTATCCTTCACTGGTCAGGCGCATACCGAGCAATTTCAGTAATCCGGGATCGTCATCGACCAGCAACAGGTGCGCCGGTTTACGGCTTATCATGGCGTTACCTCATCTTGTGACGGCGACGGCGCCGCACCATCTTCAGACATCGCGGGTTTGTCATTGGTATGCGGCGTATCGGCGTTGTAATTACCTGCCGGTTTTCGTGTCGAAAGCTGGCGCTCAATATCGGTTAAACTCTCCAGCTTACGAGTGGTAAGATCGAGCTGCGTTTGCAAGGCCTGTTGCTGCTGGCGCAGCGCATCCAGCTCACTATCTGACGTTTGCTGGAGTTTGCTATAACGCTGACGTTCGGCAGAAAGCGCTAATTGCAGCGCCTGACCGTCATGCCAGATTTGGTAGACGGGCCGTACCTGAGCCGGTATTTGCGCGCTTAACGCCTCCAGACGGGTCACTATGGCGCGCCGCTCCGGCGGCGTAATTTTTGCATCCGCCAGTAAGATCCCGCGCCTGAAGGCATTCTGCCAGTTATCATCCGTCAACGCGCGCGCCTCTGCGCGCGACTGAACCGGCATCAGACGATCGGCGCAGTCAATCGTGCGTAGCCAGTACAGCGGATTCGTCTCTACCGCCTGCCCGCGTAGCGACCAGATATCCGCGCACGCCGTCGGGAGATAATCCGCCAGTTGATAATGGGGGAGCGTGTCCTGCGCTGCGCTATCGGGCAGTTGCTGTGAAGCATGGGGAACACATGCGGTCAGCGCCAGACACGATATGCCCACCGGTATTCCCCACCGCAAAAGGCATCGTTTAATAGTTTGGACTAAAACGTGTGACATACGCACCAGGCTTAAATTCATATTAGTGTTTGTCAGATGCAGGCAATGGCAGCGAGATGCGAAAACAGACTTCCTGCGCTTTGTCATCCACCAGTTGGATCTCTCCCTGCATTCGGCGAATACAATCTCTGGCGATACTCAGCCCTAACCCACTGCCTTTTACCGCCCCTTTTCGCTGGTGGCTTCCCTGGAAAAAAGGCTCAAAAATCATTTCTCTTTCGGTTTGCGGAATCGGTTCGCCGCTATTAACCACATCGATATAAACCGTGGAGCCCTGAGAACGACTACGGATACAAATGTTACCGGATTCAGCGCCATAGTGCACCGCGTTGGAATAGAGATTATCCAGCACGCTCATCAGCAACATGGGCTCTGCTATGCAGCGTTCGGCCTCCAGGTCGACATCGGTATGCATCATTTTAGCGCGGGCAGGCAAACAGTGGGCGGAAACCACCATATCCACAAGCGGCGCGATATCGACCGCTTCCAGCTCTGTGGCACTGTCTACCAGTTTCCGGTTGTAATCAAGCAATTGCTCAATCAATTTTTGTAAATTACGACTGCTGTCATCCAGAATATCGACCACCTCTTTTTGCTCCGGCGTCAGCGGCCCAACCACCTGATCGGCCAGCAGCTCTGTCCCCTCGCGCATACTGGCCAGCGGAGTTTTCAGCTCATGGGACAGGTGACGTAGAAACTGATGGCGCTGGGATTCCAGCCACGCCAGACGCTCACTCAGCCAGATAATGCGCTGCCCCACCGATCGTAATTCACGCGGACCGGTAAAGGTGACGGTATTCCCCAAAGAACGGCCTTCGCCCAGGCGATTAATCATCCGTTCAATTCCTTTCACCGGCCCGATAATCATGCGGGTAAAAAGTAGCACCATCGCCAGACTCACCAGAAATAGCACCAGCGCCTGCCAGCCGAAAAATTGTCCGCGCTCGGCGATTTCTTGTTGTAACTGCTGCCCGCGCGAGTAAACCACAGTACGCGTCGCCTGCACCATTTCCGTATTAGCGTTGGCAAAGGCCTCCAGACGCGCGGCCGCTGCCGCTTCCGGGCCGCTATCTTTACACTGCAATTGCGCCAGCGCGTTTAAATCCTGGCGTAACGCCTGATACAACTTATCATCCGGCAAGACGCCGGCATGGGCGTCCAGCATATCGCTATAGCGCTTACGCTGGCTTTGATACACTTTTGCCAGCGTCGGATCGTCAAGCACACAATACTGTCGGTAGCTTCGCTCCATCTCCAGCGCGACGTTGGTCATCGCCTCGCTGCGCCGGGCGTCAATAAGCGTGCTGCGGTTAGTCACCGCAGCCTGATCGCTTAACGCGTTAAGGCTTTGCCACGCCTGCCAGGCCAGAACCAGCAACGGCAGCAGGATTAGCAAAAAGGCCAGCATGACCAATTGTCGTAAAGAACGGGGGAAAACAGACCAGCGCTTCAACGTGTCGCTCACATAAAAGAAGAATAAAAAAGATGCTAACCGAGGGAAGCGCCAGATACAACAAAGCCGGGCTAAACCCGGCTTTGTTATGGAATAAGGCGGTGCCTAACTCGACGTTTCGCCCGGAGGTTGATAAAGCTACGCTATTATCAGAAGTTGGACGGCAGGCACCTTGTTGTGCGTCATTCGAAGTTTATGTAGCGCATCCCTAAGGGGCTGACATAAGAAGGTGAATGAGCCACTGGTTACCATTATGCAGTAATTGTGCCAACATTCAAAAGACTTTGTTAACATAATGATAGATATGAAAAATATCGTTATTCATGCTCAAAATGGCTCTGCCTGTTTTTTACCCTTTCTGTCTCCAATCAGCAACACCTACAACACCTAAAAATAAAATCATTTAAAATCAAATTGTTAAATGTCTCTTTTTGGCGACAACCTACCCCCCGCTCATGTCGGGATTTCCCGACACTTTAATCTTGCGGCATAAGCGCTAGTTTATTGCCGGATGGCGGCGTAAACGCCTTATCCGGCCTACCGCTTGACGTTCAAGACGGTAGCTACAACCGCGCTTCCCCGTGGGCCTGATAAGCGCCGTCTACAAAAAGCCCCTCGTGAAGAGGGGCTTAATGGCTATCGGGCTAATTAACCAAGCTGCTTACGCGCATTACGGAAGATACGCATCCACGGGCTATCCTCGCCCCAGTTTTCCGGGTGCCAGGAGTTGGCGACGGTGCGGAATACGCGTTCCGGATGCGGCATCATAATCGTCACCCGACCGTTTTCGGTCGTCACCGCCGTGATGCCGTTCGGCGAACCGTTCGGGTTAGCCGGATAGGTTTCGGTCACGTGGCCGAAATTGTCTACATAGCGCAGGGCGACCAGGCCTTTGCTCTCAAGCGCGGCAAGATGCGCATCGTCACGCACCTCAACGCGCCCTTCCCCATGGGAAACCGCAATCGGCATCTGTGAGCCTACCATTCCTTGCAGCAGCAGCGATGGGCTTTGCGTCACTTCCACCAGGCTGAAGCGGGCTTCGAAGCGGTCAGAATGGTTACGTACAAAACGCGGCCACAGTTCGCTGCCCGGGATCAGCTCACGCAGATTCGACATCATCTGACAACCGTTGCACACCCCAAGCGCCAGCGTCTGTGGACGATGGAAGAAGGTTTCGAATTCGTCGCGCACCCGATGGTTAAACAGAATGGATTTCGCCCAGCCTTCGCCCGCCCCCAGCACGTCGCCGTAGGAAAAGCCGCCGCAAGCCACCAGAGCGTGGAAGTTACCCAGACCGATACGACCGCCCAGCAGGTCGCTCATATGGACGTCAATCGCGTCAAAGCCCGCACGATGGAACGCCGCCGCCATCTCCACGTGAGAGTTCACCCCCTGCTCGCGCAGTACAGCGACTTTCGGTCGTGCGCCTGTCGCAATGTACGGCGCGGCGATATCTTCATTAATATCAAACGACAGCTTCACGTTGAGGCCCGGATCGGCATCATTCGCTTTCGCCTCGTGTTCCTGGTCGGCACATTGCGGATTGTCGCGCAGACGCTGCATCTGCCAGGTGGTTTCCGCCCACCAGACACGCAGCGTAGTACGGCTTTCGCTGAATACCGTCCGATCATTAGCGGTAATCACAAAGCGATCGCCAGCCAGAGCCTGACCAAGGTAGTGGACGCAGTCAGCAAGGCCGTACTGCGCCAACAGCGCTTCGACCGCGTCTCTGTCTTCAGCGCGTACCTGAATCACGCCGCCCAGCTCCTCGTTGAACAGTGCGGCCAGATGGTCATCGCCCAGCGCGGCGATATCGACCTGCACGCCGCAGTGGCCGGCAAAGGCCATCTCGGCCAGCGTCACCAGCAGACCGCCGTCGGAACGGTCGTGCCAGGCCAGTAATTTACGCGCAGCGACCAGCGCCTGCATGGCGTCATAGAAGCCTTTCAGTTGCGCGACGTCACGCACGTCCGCGGGTTTGTCGCCAAGCTGACGATAGACCTGCGCCAGCGCCGTTGCACCCAGCGCGTTGTGGCCCTTGCCAAGATCGATCAGCAGCAAGGCGTTATCTTCCGTTGACAGCTGCGGCGTAAGGGTGTGACGCACGTCTTCCACGCGGGCAAACGCGGAAATTACCAGCGACAGCGGCGAGGTCATTTCGCGCTGTTCGTTGCCTTCCTGCCAGCGGGTTTTCATCGACATCGAATCTTTGCCCACCGGAATCGTCAGGCCAAGCTGCGGACAGAGTTCCTCTCCCACCGCTTTAACCGCGTCATACAAACCGGCATCTTCGCCAGGATGACCGGCTGCCGCCATCCAGTTAGCGGAAAGTTTGATGCGCTTGATATCGCCAATCTGCGTCGCGGCAATGTTAGTCAACGCTTCACCGACGGCCAGACGGGCGGAGGCGGCAAAGTCCAGCAGCGCCACCGGCGCGCGCTCGCCAATCGACATCGCTTCGCCGTAGTAGCTGTCGAGGCTGGCGGTAGTGACCGCGCAGTCAGCCACCGGGACCTGCCACGGGCCAACCATCTGGTCACGCGCCACCATACCGGTGACGGTACGGTCGCCAATAGTGACAAGGAAGGTTTTTTCCGCCACGGTCGGCAGATGCAGAACACGCTTTACCGCGTCGGTAATCGTGATATCCGCGCGGTTCAGCGCATCGCCTTTCGCCTTCAATGTTTGCACATCGCGGGTCATTTTCGGCGTTTTGCCCAGCAGGACATCCAGCGGTAGGTCGATCGGCTGATTGTCGAAATGGTTATCATGCAACGAGAGATGCTGTTCTTCGGTAGCGTCGCCAATGACCGCATACGGCGCGCGTTCGCGCTTACACAGTTCGTCGAACAGCGGCAACTGGTCAGCCGCGACCGCCAGCACATAGCGCTCCTGGGATTCGTTACACCAGATTTCCAGCGGGCTCATGCCCGGCTCGTCGCTAAGAATGTCGCGCAGTTCGAACTTCCCGCCGCGCCCGCCGTCGCTCACCAGCTCCGGCATCGCATTGGAGAGACCGCCCGCGCCCACATCATGGATAAACAGGATTGGGTTGGCGTCGCCCAACTGCCAGCAGCGGTCGATCACCTCCTGGCAGCGGCGTTCCATTTCCGGGTTGTCGCGCTGTACGGAAGCAAAGTCGAGGTCAGCGTCAGATTGGCCGGAAGCCATTGACGATGCCGCGCCGCCGCCGAGGCCGATATTCATCGCCGGGCCGCCAAGGACGATCAGCTTCGCGCCGACGACGATCTCGCCTTTCTGCACGTGATCGGCGCGGATATTACCGATCCCGCCCGCCAGCATGATCGGCTTATGGTAGCCGCGCAGCTCTTCGCCGTTGTGGCTGTTCACTTTCTCTTCATAAGTACGGAAGTAACCGGTCAGCGCCGGGCGACCAAATTCGTTGTTAAACGCCGCGCCGCCCAGCGGACCTTCGGTCATGATATCCAGCGCGGTGACAATACGTTCCGGCTTGCCAAAATCCTCTTCCCACGGCTGTTCAAAGCCCGGAATACGCAGGTTGGAAACGGAGAAGCCCACCAGCCCGGCTTTTGGTTTCGCGCCACGCCCGGTGGCGCCTTCATCACGAATTTCGCCGCCGGAACCGGTCGCCGCCCCCGGCCACGGAGAGATGGCGGTTGGGTGGTTATGCGTTTCGACCTTCATCAAAATGTGCGCGGGCTCCTGATGAAAATCGTAACGGCCGGTATTGTGGTCGGCGAAGTAGCGCCCCACCGCAGATCCTTCCATCACCGCGGCATTGTCTTTATAGGCAGAGAGCACATAGTCCGGCGTGGTTTCGAAGGTGTTTTTAATCATTTTAAACAGCGACTTCGGCTGCGGTTTACCGTCGATAATCCAGTCGGCGTTAAAAATCTTGTGGCGGCAGTGCTCGGAGTTCGCCTGGGCGAACATGTACAATTCGATATCGTTCGGGTTGCGCCCCAGTTTGGTAAACGCCTCCTGCAAATAGTCGATTTCATCTTCCGCCAGCGCCAGACCGAGACGCAGGTTGGCGTCAATTAACGCCTGACGGCCTTCTCCCAGCAGATCGACACTGGAAACCGGCGCAGGCTGATGGTGGATAAACAGTTTTTCCGCATCGGTTAAAGAAGAGAACACCGTCTCCATCATACGGTCGTGCAGCTCTGCGGCCACTTGTCGCCACTGTTCCGCCGTCAACGTCGAAGCCTCGATATAGTACGCTACGCCGCGCTCCAGCCGATCAACCTGTTGCAGGCCGCAGTTGTGGGCGATATCCGTTGCTTTTGAAGACCAGGGGGAGATGGTACCAGGACGCGGTGTGACCAACAGGAGTTTACCCGCCGGCGTATGGCTGCTAAGCGCCGGGCCGTATTGCAACAGACGGGTAAGCTGCGCCTGCTCGCTATCATTTAACGGGGCGTTCAGGTCAGCAAAATGGACATACTCAGCATATATATTGTGGACCTGGAGGTTGGCAGCCTGAAAGCGCGCCAGCAGTTTATTGATACGGAATGCAGACAGTGCAGGCGAACCACGCAGAATTTCCATCATAAGTCTCTCGTCTTCTAAGCTTTGGTGTGCGCAAGGGGGGAAACGGCCGTCATTATAAAGAATCTGACGCGCCGACGAAACCGTTTGCGTAGAAATAAAATCACCGCTTTTTCTTGTCATACGGTGCGGCTATCGTTGCGAATAAGTTGCCAACTGGCGCATTGTTACGCAAAATGCCGCTCATTAATGACTTATCTATTGCAGCAAAACATCTTTTTCAGCCCGAGGCAACGCACGATCCAGAGAATTAACTAATTGAAAAAATTAAAGATTAATTATCTGTTCATCGGCATATTGACGCTGCTGCTGGCAGCAGCCCTTTGGCCCTCAATCCCCTGGTTCGGTAAAACCGAAAACCATATCGCCGCGATTCAAGCCCGGGGGGTACTGCGCGTCAGTACGATCGACTCGCCATTAACCTATTCCGTTATCAACGGTAAAAAATATGGTCTGGACTATGAACTGGCGCAGCAGTTCGCCAACTATCTCGGCGTGAAGCTGAAAGTGACGGTGCGCCAGAATATCAGCCAGTTGTTTGACGATCTGGATAACGGCAATGCCGACCTGCTCGCGGCTGGGCTGGTCTACGACAGCGCACGCGTTAAAAACTATCAGCCCGGCCCCATGTATTATTCAGTTTCGCAACAGCTCGTCTACCGGGTCGGACAATATCGCCCACGCTCGCTGGCGACCGTTAACGAGAATCAGCTTACCATTGCGCCAGGGCACGTCGTGGTCAATGATTTACAGCGTTTAAAAGAGACAAAGTTTCCCGACCTGAGCTGGAAAGTGGATGATAAAAAAGGCTCGACGACGCTGCTGGAAGAGGTCATCAGCGGCAAGCTGGATTACACCATTGCCGATTCAGTGGCGATCAGTCTGTTTCAGCGCGTCCATCCCGAACTGGCCGTGGCGCTGGATGTCACGGATGAACAGCCCGTGACCTGGTTTAGCCGACTGGACGACGATAATACGCTCTCCGCCGCGCTGCTCGATTTTTTCAATTCGATCAATGAAGACGGTTCTCTGGCGCGGATCGAAGAGAAATATCTGGGGCATGGCGATGATTTCGACTACGTTGATACCCGCTCTTTCCTGCGAGCGGTGGATAACGTCCTGCCGGAGCTGGAACCGTTATTTAAAAAATATGCCAAACAGATAGACTGGCGTCTGTTGGCGGCGATTTCTTATCAGGAATCGCACTGGGACCCGCTGGCGACCTCGCCAACCGGCGTGCGCGGCCTGATGATGCTGACTAAAAATACTGCCCAAAGTCTGGGGCTGACCGACCGTACCGATGCGGAGCAAAGCATCAGCGGCGGCGCTCGCTATCTTGAAGATATGATGGCTAAAGTTCCCGAAACCGTTCCGGAAGACGAGCGTATCTGGTTTGCTTTAGCCGCCTACAATATGGGTTATGCGCACATGCTCGACGCCAGATCGCTAACGGTAAAAACCAAAGGCAATCCGGATAGCTGGACCGATGTGAAGCAGCGTTTGCCGCTGTTAAGCCAAAAACCGTATTACAGTAAGCTAACCTACGGTTACGCGCGTGGACATGAGGCTTATGCTTATGTGGAAAATATCCGTAAATACCAGATAAGTTTAGTGGGGTATTTGCAGGAAAAAGAAAAGCAGGAAGCGGAAGCCATGAAACTGGCGCAGGATTACCCGGCGGTGTCGCCGGAGGAGCTGAATAAAGCGCCCTTCCCCCTCCTGTCGTTTTTATCGCAGTCATCAGGCTACCTGACGCATTCGCCGTCTTTACTGTTTACGCCGCAGAAGAAAGAAGAAAAATAGCGTGATGGTCTTATCGGATGGCGACGCGTAACCTCTTATCCGGCATTGCGCTATACTGTCGGCCCCGCGCCTTGCGCACGGTCGGCTTTCTTCAGGGCTTTAATTTCCTGACGACGCATACGGAAAAAATCACTGAGCAGCGTCGCACATTCATCGCGCAGCACCCCTTCAATAATGTCGACCCGGTGATTCATTCCCGGATGGTGCAGCACATCAATTAGCGATCCGGCCGCGCCGGTTTTTGCATCGCGCGCGCCAAAGACAACGCGTCCAATGCGGCTATGCACCATAGCGCCTGCGCACATCACACAGGGTTCCAGCGTGACATACAGCGTGGTATCCAGTAACCGATAATTCTGCAATACCAGACCGCCCTGACGCAGCGCCATTATTTCAGCATGCGCAGTAGGATCGTGGCGGCCAATGGGTCGATTCCAGCCTTCGCCAATGACGCGATGGTTATGCACCAATACCGCGCCAACCGGAACCTCGCGTTCGTCCCAGGCGCGTTTCGCCAGCGTCAGCGCGTGGCGCATCCAGTATTCGTGATCTAATTCGACATCAGACAAAGAGATAACTCCGGTAATGAAAGCGGGCGGCATTATACACAGACGCTATGCGTTTCACTATTCGAGCTGCTGCAACTCGCCGTGCGGCGTCACCCGCCAGCGATGCTGGCAAAAATAAAGCAGCGGGTTATCCTGTTTGCTGTCGCTGTAGCCGCTATAAAGACGCAGCGGCGTACCGATTTTACGTTCCAGTTGCGCGACTTTTTCATGGCCCAGACAGCGCACGGTTAATACCCAGCCGCCATACCGTCGCGCCATCTGGCTGGCGATGAGGTTAACGCGCGGCAACCACGGCGTATCAAAATAGACTTGCTCTACCAATGATTGCGGAGAACCGGTAATAAGCCAGATATCCGCGTCAGAGCTCAATAGATAGGTGGTCAGACGCTCCTGTACAACCGGAAATGCCGTGACGTTAGCGCGAAACCAACGGACAAAATCCGCCTGATGCGCCTGCAAACGCGTTTCGCTATGGCCAAAAGTACAGCCCCACAACAACAGACTCATCGGCCAGCGGGCCGCACGCCCTTTTACCAGTAAACCGATACCGATAATGGGTAACAACGGCAGTACGAGCAGCGCATTTAGCGGCTGACGGCGCAGCAAATAACGCAGAAAACTGCCGAACATATCCTGTTGATGTAACGTTCCATCCAAATCAAAAAAGACGACACGACGCTCGTGGCTGACCAAACCTTACTCCTCTGGATCATTGAACCCCAGCAGCCAGGTAAAAATAAACCCGGCAATTACCGCTATTAAATAGCCTAACAGATAGAACAGGACTTTTCCGGCAACAATTGTTAATGCCAGCGGCAAACCGGAAATACCAAAGGTAATTACCGTCGCCACTTTCCAGTAGCTGATCAACGCCCCGCCTACCGCACCGCCAAGACAAGCGCCAATAAATGGCTTACCCAATGGCAGCGTGACGCCAAAAATCAGCGGCTCGCCAATTCCCAGCAGTCCGACCGGAAGCGCGCCTTTAATCACCTTTTTGAGTCGCGCATTGCGGGTTTTCATCAGTACGGCAATGGCCGCGCCTATCTGACCAACGCCCGCCATCGCCAGGATGGGAAACAACGCGTTATAGCCGTGCGCTTGTACCAGCTCCACATGAATAGGCACCAGTCCCTGATGTAGCCCGGTCAGTACCAACGGCAGGAAGGTTCCGGCTAACACCGCGCCCACCAGAAAACCGCCGCGATCGATAGCCCAGGACGCGCCGTGAGCGATAGCGTCTGAAATCCAGCCGCCAAGCGGTTGCAGAGCGACAATCGCTACCGCGCCGGTGATAACAGTCGTCAATAAAGGGTTAAGAATTAACTCCAGCGACCCCGGCAGCAGCTTACGGAACTGGCGCTCAATCCAGCACATTAACGCCACCACCAGCAGGACGGCGATGACGCCGCCCCGTCCCGGCTGAAGCGCCTCGCCAAAGAGCGTAATCTGCGCCAGTTGCGGGCTGGAAAGGATCCCCGCCATCACGCCGCCTAACGCCTGCGATCCGCCAAAGACTTTCGCGGTATTGACGCCAACCAGAATGTTCATGATAGCGAATACCGCGCTGCCAAATATCCCCATCAGGCCCAGCAGGTTAGGATAGTGGACGGCAACGTCGCCGACGATATCTGGACGTTTAAGAATGTTGATAATGCCGGTAATCAAGCCGGATGCGATAAAGGCGGGGATAAGCGGAATAAAAACATTCGCCAGCTTACGCAACGCATCGCTCATCGGCGCTTTATACTTCGCTTTCACCTCGGATTTGGTACGCGCCATAGCGTCGTCCGGCTTTACACCACCTGCGGCAATCTGCACGCGCATCGCATCAACCACCTGCGCAGCCTTCCCCGGCCCAACGATCAGCTGATGTTGCTCCCCTTGCTTTACGTATCCACTGACGCCAGGCAACGCTTTTAAGCGCGGAATATCCAGTTGGCTGTCGTCCTGTACCTCCACCCTGACTCGCGTCATACAGTTTTCCAGGCGCAGAATATTTTGCTCTCCGCCGATACCACGTAAAATGTCGCTGGCGAGCGCTGCCGTCTTATCCATACACACCTCTTTAGTGTTCTAACGCCGCCCTTAAAAAGCCCTGATGAGCGGCGAGTTTTTCCCTGGCGGCTGCAGCATCCAGCCCCGTAAGCGCCATCAAAATGGCGGGCTTAACCTCAAAATCGGTCTGTTTCAGCAACGTTTCCGCCTCTTCACGACCTATCCCGGTCGCTTCAACGACCATCCGACACGCACGATCGACCAGTTTGACGTTGGTGGCTTTCATATCCACCATCAGGTTTTGATAGACCTTGCCGAACTTCACCATCGCGCCGGTAGAAATCATATTGAGCACCATTTTCTGCGCGGTGCCGGATTTCAGCCGCGTGGAGCCGGTAAGCGCTTCCGGCCCGACAACGGGCGAAATAGCGATATTAGCCTCCCGCGCAATAGGCGAATCTGGATTACAGGAGACGGCAACAGTGGTACAACCGGACTGTCGCGCATAGCGCAGGCCGCCAATCACATAGGGTGTACGACCCGACGCCGCGAGCCCCACGACCAGATCCTGTTCTTGCAGATTTAGCGCGACAAGATCGTCTTCGCCTGCCTGTTGGCTGTCTTCCGCGCCTTCGACCGCTTTCAACAACGCGCCCGGCCCGCCGGCAATCAGTCCGACGACCAGACCGTGCGGAACGCCAAACGTCGGGGGGCATTCTGAGGCATCCAGTACGCCAAGCCGACCACTGGTGCCCGCGCCCATATAGATGATACGTCCGCCAGCCTTCAGCGCCGCCGCTGCGGCATCCACCGCACGCGCGACGTCAGGCAGAGTGGCTTTTACTGCTTCCGCTACCAGCGTATCCTGTTCATTAAAACGCTTAACTAATTCAGGGGTAGGCAACGCATCCAGATCCATCGTTTGCGGGTTACGGGTTTCAGACACTAAGGTACCAAGATTCATTTTTGTCCCTCTGGAATTTTTAATTCATAATAAGCGTCCATGATGGAATAGAATATTCCCCCAGGCGAGTGAAATTTCGTTTTGTCGTCGCCATCACGTTTCGCAGGAGCTGCCCATGAACTGTTTGATTCGTATTCGCCAGCGTTATCCGGATCTCGCGCAAAGCGACAGGAAACTGGCGGATTATCTGCTCGCGCAACCGGATACGGCGCGGCATCTGAGCTCGCAGCAACTGGCGGCCGAAGCGGGCGTCAGCCAATCCAGCGTAGTCAAGTTCGCGCAAAAACTGGGGTTTAAAGGGTTTCCTGCATTGAAACTGGCTATCAGCGAAGCGTTGGCCAGCAATCCTAATCCGCATTCCGTTCCCGTTCATAACCAGATTCGCGGCGACGATCCGATGCGCCTGGTCGGGGAAAAATTAATTAAAGAGAATGTGGCGGCGATGCACGCCACGCTGGACGTTAACAGTGAAGAAAAGCTGTTAGAAAGCGTCACGATGCTGCGCCACGCCCGCCGTATTGTGATCACCGGGATTGGCGCCTCTGGGCTGGTGGCGCAAAATTTTGCCTGGAAGCTACTGAAGATTGGCATTAACGCGGTGGTTGAGCGCGATATGCACGCCCTGCTGGCGACGGTGCAGGCGCTGGCGCCGGAGGATCTGCTGCTGGCGATCTCTTATTCCGGGGAACGGCGCGAGCTGAACCTGGCGGCGGACGAAACATTACGCGCAGGCGCGAAGATCCTGGCCATTACCGGTTTTTCTCCCAACGCCTTGCAGCAGCGCGCCACCCGCTGTCTGTATACGATTGCTGAAGAGCAGGCGACGCGCAGCGCCGCTATCTCCTCGACACATGCGCAAATGATGTTGACCGACTTACTGTTTATGGCGCTGGTACAACAGGATTTAGAGCGGGCGCCGGAGCGTATTCGCCATAGCGAGGTGCTGGTAAAAAAACTGGTTTGAAAATGGCTCTTCCGCCTCATGCAGAAGAGCTATCAAGTTTATTGCGCTTCTTTAGCGTGAATCAATTGCGTCAGGAGTGTGTTAACCGGTACGGCAATATTGTTCTGAGCGCCGATTCGCGCAATCGCACCATTTAAATAGTCGATTTCGGTCAGTCGGCCTTTATGTAAATCCTGATGCATAGAAGGATAGTGGTGGCCGCTCTCACGCGGATCGAACACTTTCTTCACCGTATTCATCACCATTTGCTCAGTCAACGGAATATTCTGGCTGGCAGCAACTAACACAAACTCATCAACTACCGCTTGCGCTAAATCTAAAGCACCAGGCCGCTGACCAAATCCGCCGACATTACAATCCAGTAGCGCGCAATAGGTGTTCATTACGCTATTAAAGGCTGCTTTCTTCCAGATCGATAATAATACGTCAGGGCTTATTTCAGCATTCAATCCAGCGCTATTAAGGGTGGCAATGACCTTAGCCTCTTGAGCCGCATCCTGGCTGGCAATCGGCTGCAGTTCAATCGTTCCGGTACCGGTGGCCATAATATGCCCAGCCCCCTCCAGTTCGCTGGACCATAACGTCACACCCGCATAGATTTTCTGCCGATCGACATATTTCTCCAGCGTTTCGATATTTCCCAGGCCGTTAGATAAAATCATCACTACTTTCGCGGCTGGCAGTAATGGCTTGATACGCTGTAACATGCTATCCAGCTGCATTGCTTTGGTAAACAGAATAACCAGCTCAAACTCCCCCTGGGATTCATCAGCCAACATAGCAGGGATGGGGTAATACTTCTGAGTCGTTTCCGTTTCGACAAACAACCCCTTGCTACGAATAGCGTCGACATGCTCCTGCCAGCTATCGATAAGCGTCACGTCGTGCCCGGCCTCCAGCAGCATATAGCCAAAACGACATCCCATAGCGCCTGCACCTGCGATTGCAATTTTCATTTTTATTTCCTTATTATCTGATTAATGAATTTTGGCTAAAACCGTTGCGACATATTTTTTCGTTATCAGGGTCAACACGACTCCAATAAGCAATAGCACCGTGGTCAAAATAAATACCGTATTGTAGCTTCCGGTATATTTTGCAATAGCGGACGTGACGTAAGGAGCAATAACCGCACCGACGGCAAAACCAAAATACATAAAGCCGTAGTTTAGTCCCTGGTTACGCATACCAAAATTCTGGCTGGTCAAGCCAGGGAAGATAACTAATATACCGGCATAAGCAAAGCCCACGCCCAGAGCGCTGAAATAGAATACCGAAGTATTGCCGTTGAAGAACAACAATAGCAGCATACAGACGCAGGTAAAAAGGTAAACGATAACCAGAGTATTGTAGCCGCCTAATTTATCGGTTAACCCTCCCCAGAACAGGCGACCAATTGAGTTAAATATCGATACCAGGCTAACGACTAATGCACCGGACAGTAAACCGTACTGTGTCATACCAATTTGCGCAGAGCTTGAGCTAATTACCATCCCAGAGAACACGCCCAGCGCCAGAATCATAAACAGCAGCCAGAAGCGCAGATCTTTCAGCATGTGCCGATAGTCTTTATCCATTGGCGATGCTTTAATTCCTCCGCTATCTTTTGCTGGCGCGCTACGAATAAAGAACTGGACGATAAAAATAACCACCAGATAAACAATGCCCAGATATAACAGCGCCCGACTAACATCGTGAGTTTGCGCCATAAAATATTCGGCCAGGCGGGTGCAAAGTAGCGTCCCGACGCCAACACCCGCCAGTACGATACCGCTGGCAAGACCGCGACGGTCAGGGAAAAATTTCAGAATATTATTCAGATTACCCGTAAAAGCCAGGCCCGATCCCAACCCGGCAATGACGCCGTAGGTTAAAAACAGCATGGGCAAATTATCCACAAACCCGGACAAGATAAAACCTAAAGAAAACAGGATACCGCCGATAACTATCGCCTGCTTTCCTTTACCATTGTCGATCATTCTCCCGCCCCAAATCATCGGTAAAGGAATGATCCCCATGTTGATAGAGAATGCTAACGCCAGCGTAGCCGGATCCCAGTGATATTGCGCCATGAGTGGTGTTTTGAAATAGCTAAATGCGTAGACGCCCCCGAGCACAAAATTGATGCACACGTGAGCGGCAAGCATTCCCCAGCGGTTGATTGATGCCGACATAATTTTCCCTTTTTAAAATGCACTGATCACAGTTTAAAAAAAGCAAAATAGGCAAACAATTTGGTATTTTTTATAATCGTTATAACAAAACCCAATCGATTGGCATTAAATTTTAATGAATATCAAACAACTACATTCCTTCCTGATATTGTGTGATGAATTACATTATGGTCGGGCAGCCAGTCGCCTGTTTATCACTCAGCCATCATTAAGTCAGCAAATCAAACAACTTGAGTCATCACTTAAAACAATATTATTTAAGCGAAAAGGTAGAGGAATTAAATTAACAAAAGCAGGTATTATTTTGCAACGACACGCTAACAAAATAATGCTGGATTTAAAAAATGCCGAAAATGAACTTCTTCCCTATCAGGATCAACAGCGCGATACTATTTCAATCGGGGTGTCAGGCAGCTACCTGGTCCTGCCCGCTTTTCGCAGCTTTATGGCGCACCATCCGGAAATATCTTTAAATGTTAAAGAGTTCTCAACTGAGCAAACCATTAAAAGGCTGACGGATAGCGCCGTTGATATTGGCATTGTTTATCGAACAGCGCTCCCTGCCCAGCTAAGTTCGACCATGCTGTTTGAAGATGAAATTATCGCTGCAATCCCACTTTCTCATCCTCTGGCGACACGCGAACGTCTGCAGCTAAAAGATTTAAACGACCAGCCCATTATCGTGCTTAATGACTCTCTGCTATTAAGAGGGATCATCACCACTGAATTTAATAACCGCAAAGTCGTTCCTAACGTCATCTGCGAACTGGATAACCACTACTCATGCCTTGAGTATGCCGAAGCGCAGATTGGCATCGCATTTATTACCCGCTCGCTAACCCATTTATCGACACCCAAAAATGTTCGCCTGGTTTCACTGGGCATCCCCGCATTCTTTATTCCTGTCATGCTGGTGCACAGTAATGACCTTTCACTGGATAACGCAACCATCTGCCTGCTCAAGCAGATCAAAAATTTTTACACTGTAGATAACAAATCAGCGCCAGAAAAGAGCTGGCCCGAGTAGAAAATAGGCGTATAATGCCCGCCCGATTTGTGTTGTTTCTGAGAATTTCCTGATGGCGCTGTTAATCACCAAAAAATGTATCAATTGCGATATGTGCGAGCCGGAGTGCCCGAATGAGGCGATTTCAATGGGCGACAGCATTTATGAGATTAACAGCGACAAATGCACCGAGTGTGTAGGCCATTACGAAACGCCGACCTGTCAGAAAGTCTGCCCAATCCCCAATACGATTTTGCAGGATCCCGCCCATGTCGAAAGCGAAGAACAGTTGTGGGATAAGTTTGTTCTGATGCATCACGCAGATAAACTGTAAGCGGGTTAACGCACTTCCAACGCAACAATGCCTGATGGCGCTATGCTTATCAGGCCGACAATATATCGGCCTGTAGGTCAGATAACGTGTTTACGCCGCCATCCGGCAAATCTAACTTTCCAGAATGACCGTAGCGCAGGCGTAATGGCGTTCATCGGCCAACGTGACATGCATGTGCGCCACACCGAGTTTTTCCGCCAGCGTTAACGCCTCGCCCCACAGCCGCAAACGTGGTTTTCCCAGCTCATCGTTAAACACTTCGAACTGATTAAACGCCAGACCGTTGCGGATGCCGGTGCCAAAAGCTTTCGCTGCCGCCTCTTTGACCGCAAAACGCTTGGCGAGAAAACGCACCGGCTGCTGATGCGTCTCCCAGATAGCCCACTCGTTGTCACTGAGCACACGCCTTGCCAGACGTTCGCCGGAACGGGAGATCACTGCCTCAATGCGGGCAATCTCTACAATATCCGTTCCCAGGCCGAGAATCGCCATTAGCCGCGCGCTTCCAGCATCAAACGTTTCATTTCAGCCACCGCCTCTTTCAGGCCCGTCATCACCGCCCGACCAATAATGGCATGACCGATATTAAGTTCGTGCATTTCCGGCAGCGCGGCAATAGCTTTGACGTTATGGTAGGTCAGGCCATGACCCGCATTTACTTTTAGCCCCAGGCGAGCCGCCAGGGTCGCGGCGCTGGCAATACGCGCCAGCTCTTTTGCCTGTTCCGCATCGGTTTCTGCGTTGGCGTAGCAGCCGGTATGGATTTCGATAAACGGCGCGCCGACTTCCGCCGCCGCGTTGATTTGCGTTTCATCGGCATCGATAAAGAGCGAAACCTGGATGCCAGCCGCCGCCAGGCGCGCACAGGCATCACGCATTTTATCGCGCTGTCCGGCCACATCCAGACCGCCTTCGGTGGTGACTTCCTGGCGTTTTTCCGGCACCAGACAACAGAAATGCGGCCTGGTTTCTACGGCGATCGCCAGCATCTCTTCGGTCACCGCCATCTCCAGATTCATACGCGTATGCAGCGTCTGACGCAGAATGCGCACATCGCGATCGGTAATGTGGCGACGATCTTCGCGCAGGTGTACGGTAATGCCGTCCGCGCCTGCCTGTTCAGCAATAAACGCCGCCTGTACCGGATCCGGATAGTCGGTGCCGCGCGCATTACGTAACGTGGCAATGTGGTCAATATTGACGCCTAACAGTAATTCAGCCATGACAATCCTCGTTAATCTTTCTTCGTTTTTACTGTGCGTTTGGGCATAAATTGCCGGAACAGCTCCCGGCTTTTTAACGGTTTTCCCCCAAGATACGGCTTTAATGCCATACGGGTAAAGCGTTTAGCGGCACGCAAGGTATCTACATCCGGAAATTCCCGCGCCTCCAGCGCTTTCAGGTGCCGTCCGGTAAAGGTGTTGTTATCAATGACGACGCTGGCGAAAAAGCCTTTTTCTTCGCGGTAACGGTAGGTCATGGTGTCATCCACCCGTTCGCCGCTGCCTGCACAGTGGGTGAAATTGACGCCATACCCCAGATGTCCCAGCAACGCCAGTTCGAAACGTCGCAACGCCGGTTCAGGCGAGCCGGTGGTTCCCGCCAGCGCCTGAATACAGTTCAGATAATCAAAAAAGAGTTCGGAGAAGCGCGTTTCATATTCCAGTACGCGAGAGAGGAGTTCGTTGATATACAGGCCGCTATAGAGCGTAATACCGCTTAACGGCAGCGCCAGAGAAACTGCCTCGGCGCTGCGCAGGGTTTTCACCTCGCCGCGTCCGCTGTAGCGTAGCAATAACGGCGTAAAAGGCTGCAACGCGCCTTTCAGATTGGAACGTTTAGATCGCGCGCCTTTGGCGACAAGGCGCACGCGCCCCGATTCTTCCGTGAAGACGTCCAGCATCAGGCTGGTTTCGCTCCAGGGGCGACTGTGCAGGACAAATGCGCGCTGCCACCCTTCCACGCTGTGTTAACTCACAGATCGTCTACGTAACCGAGACTGCGCAGAGCGCGTTCGTCATCGGCCCAGCCGGATTTCACTTTCACCCACAATTCCAGGTGTACCGGCGCTTCGAACATCTCCTGCATGTCTTTACGCGCTTCAATACCAATGGTTTTGATCTTGGCGCCTTTGTTGCCAATCACCATCTTCTTCTGCCCTTCGCGCTCGACGAGGATCAGCCCGTTGATATCATAGCCGCCGCGTTCGTTGGTAACAAAACGTTCAATCTCAACGGTAACGGAATACGGCAGCTCGGCGCCGAGAAAACGCATCAGCTTTTCACGGATGATTTCAGACGCCATAAAGCGCTGAGAGCGATCGGTGATGTAATCTTCCGGGAAGTGATGAATAGCTTCCGGTAAATGTTTACGCACGATACCGGCAATGGTATCGACGTTCATACCCGTTTCAGCAGAGATCGGTACGATATCAAGAAAGTTCATCTGGCTTGCCAGGAACTGGAGGTGCGGCAGCAAATCGGCTTTTTCCTGCACGTTATCCACCTTGTTAACGGCGAGAATAACCGGCGCTTTGCCATCGCGCAGTTTGTTCAGGACCATTTCGTCGTCCGGCGTCCAACGGGTGCCTTCCACAACGAAAATCACCAGCTCAACGTCGCCAATCGAACTGCTCGCCGCCTTATTCATCAAACGGTTAATGGCGCGCTTTTCTTCCATATGCAGTCCCGGGGTATCGACATAAATTGCCTGATACGGGCCTTCGGTATGAATACCGACAATGCGGTGGCGCGTGGTCTGCGCTTTACGGGAAGTGATCGAAATCTTCTGCCCGAGCAGTTTGTTCAGCAAGGTGGATTTGCCAACGTTCGGACGTCCGACGATGGCAATAAATCCGCAGTAAGTTTTGTCGGTGCTCATTCCAACTCCAGTTTTTTCAGCGCCTGTTCGGCGGCAGCCTGCTCCGCCTTACGACGGCTGGAACCCGTGCCAACCACCGGTTCGCTCAGGCCGCTGACCTGGCAGTGGATAGTAAATTCCTGATCGTGCGCCTCGCCGCGTACCTGCACAACCAGGTAAGATGGCAGCGGCAGATGGCGACCCTGCAAATACTCCTGCAAGCGCGTTTTAGGATCTTTTTGTTTATCGCCCGGACTTATCTCATCCAGACGGGTTTTATACCAGTTAAGGATCAACTGCTCGACGGTCTGGATATTGCTATCGAGAAATACTCCGCCGATTAACGCTTCAACGGTGTCCGCCAAAATGGACTCTCGACGGAATCCGCCGCTTTTTAATTCGCCCGGCCCTAAACGCAGGCACTCGCCTAAATCAAATTCACGGGCTAATTCCGCCAGCGTATTACCACGTACCAACGTGGCGCGCATACGGCTCATATCTCCCTCATCCACCCGTGGGAAACGGTGATAAAGCGCGTTAGCGATAACGAAGCTCAGGATTGAATCGCCTAAAAACTCCAGGCGTTCGTTATGTTTACTGCTGGCGCTGCGGTGAGTCAATGCCTGCTGCAACAGCTCCTGATGATTAAAAGTGTAGCCCAGCTTCCGTTGAAGCCGATTAATTACGATGGGGTTCATGCGATACCAATAAATGAATGCGTCAACAATCCAGCACACGAAACAGACCTGATACACGCCATCTGTCCTGCCGCATCGCTGCAGCGGAAAGAAGGTTGTCTATAACCAACGCTGTTTCGTGTGCCGTGGCGACCAAACGGCGCCAACCTAAAACTTCGGGGGAATATTCTATACACAACGACAGGGGATGTCGTTAGTCTGAGGGAATTTATCCAGGAAATAATTCACGCTGCCGCTAAAAAGACGGCAGCGTGAACGATCATTTCGTCACAGTTAGTAAATACCGCCGATACGACTCAGGCGTACGCCTGTCGGCCACTCCCCTTCCTGCTTGTCAAAGCTCATCCAGATAGCGACCGCTTTACCGACCAGATTCGCTTCCGGAACAAATCCCCAGTAACGGCTATCCGCGCTGTTATCGCGGTTGTCGCCCATCATGAAATATTGTCCCGGTGGTACAACCCAGGTCGCCAGCGGTTGTCCTGGCTGTTGGTAATACATGCCCAACTGATCCTGGGCTATCGGCACCATCAGGATGCGATGAGTTACATCGCCTAACGTCTCTTTACGTTCGGTCAGGCGAATGCCGTTTTCTTTTGTCTCGTTTAGCGGAACCTCAAAGAAACCGCTGGTCGCTTCTCCACCGTTACGGCGGGCAAAGGTCTGTACAAAATCGCTCGGCTCAACGTTAGAGTAGGTAACCGGCAGCGCATTTTCGCACGCCTGACCGGAGCTACAGCCAGGCTGAATCGTCACCTCTTTTGCAACCGGATCATAAGTGATTTTATCGCCCGGCAAACCGACGGCGCGTTTGATGTAATCTAACTTAGGATCTTCCGGATATTTAAATACCACAATATCCCCGCGCTTTGGATGACCGGTTTCAATCAGGGTTTTCTGGTAGATCGGATCTTTAATGCCGTAGGCAAATTTTTCCACCAGAATAAAATCGCCGATAAGCAGTGTCGGCATCATTGAGCCTGACGGGATCTGAAAGGGTTCATAAAGAAATGAACGAACGATCAGAACGATCGCCAGAACCGGGAAAACCGACGCCCCGGTCTCCAGCCAGCCCGGCTTAGGCGCCACTTTATTGAGCGTAGCGTTATCCAGCGCATCTCCCGACGCCGTTTGCGCGGCAGCCTGGCGCGCCCGACGTTTTGGCGCGAAAACAAACTTATCAACGCACCATAAAATGCCCGTCACCAGTGTGGCTATCACCAGAATCAGGGCAAACATGTTCGCCATGCCAACTCCTTAGGGATTATTTATTGTCTTTACCGACATGCAGAATGGCGAGGAACGCCTCCTGAGGCAGCTCGACGTTACCGATCTGCTTCATGCGTTTCTTACCTTCTTTCTGTTTCTGCAGCAGTTTTTTCTTACGACTGATATCACCGCCGTAGCACTTCGCCAGCACGTTTTTACGTAACTGTTTTACCGTCGAACGGGCAATAATATGCGTACCAATCGCCGCCTGAATCGCGATATCAAACTGCTGGCGTGGGATCAAATCTTTCATCTTCTCCACCAGCTCGCGACCACGGCTTTGCGAGTTATCGCGGTGCGTGATCAGCGCCAGCGCATCGACACGCTCGTTGTTGATTAACACATCAACACGCACCATATCGGAAGCCTGGAAGCGCTTGAAGTTATAATCCAGAGACGCATAGCCGCGCGACGTCGATTTCAGACGGTCAAAGAAGTCGAGCACCACTTCCGCCATCGGGATTTCATAGGTCAACGCGACCTGGTTACCGTGATACACCATGTTAGTTTGTACGCCGCGTTTCTCAATACACAGCGTAATAACGTTACCTAAATAGGCTTGTGGTAACAGCATATGACATTCGGCGATAGGCTCGCGCAGTTCATAAATGTTATTCAACGGCGGCAGCTTGGAGGGGCTATCAACATAGATAGTCTCTTTCGCCGTTGTTTCTACTTCATAAACCACGGTCGGCGCAGTGGTGATCAGATCCAGATCGTATTCGCGTTCCAGACGCTCCTGAATGATCTCCATGTGCAACAGGCCGAGGAAGCCGCAGCGGAAACCAAAACCCAGCGCCGAGGAGCTTTCCGGTTCATAAAACAGGGAGGCGTCGTTCAGGCTTAGCTTGCCGAGCGCGTCGCGGAAACTTTCATAATCGTCGGAGCTGACCGGGAACAGACCTGCATAGACCTGCGGTTTCACCTTCTTAAAGCCCGGCAACGCTTTTTCCGCTGGGTTACGCGCTGAGGTTAAGGTATCGCCAACCGGCGCGCCGAGGATATCTTTAATGGCGCAGACCAGCCAGCCTACTTCGCCGCACTTCAGCTCGGTACGATCAACCTGTTTCGGCGTGAAGATCCCCAGGCGGTCAGCGTTGTAGGTCTGCCCGGTGCTCATCACTTTAATTTTGTCGCCTTTACGCATGGTGCCGTTTTTAATACGCACCAGCGATACCACGCCCAGGTAGTTATCGAACCAGGAGTCAATAATCAGCGCCTGCAGCGGGCCGTCCGGATCGCCTTGCGGCGGCGGGATATCGCGCACCAGGCGTTCCAGAACATCCGTCACGCCGACACCCGTTTTGGCGGAGCAGCGTACCGCGTCCGTCGCATCAATACCGACAATGTCTTCGATTTCTTCCGCCACACGCTCCGGATCGGCGGCCGGCAGGTCAATCTTGTTAAGCACCGGCACCACTTCAAGATCCATTTCCATCGCGGTGTAGCAGTTCGCCAACGTTTGCGCTTCTACGCCCTGGCCGGCATCCACCACCAGCAGCGCGCCCTCGCAGGCGGCTAACGAACGGGAAACTTCATAGGAAAAGTCAACGTGTCCCGGCGTGTCGATAAAGTTCAGTTGATAAGTTTCACCATCAGACGCTTTAAAATCCAGCGTCACACTCTGGGCTTTAATAGTAATACCGCGCTCACGCTCAAGATCCATCGAATCAAGTACCTGAGCTTCCATTTCACGGTCAGACAGGCCACCGCAGATTTGGATAATACGGTCAGACAGCGTCGATTTACCGTGGTCAATGTGAGCAATGATCGAAAAGTTACGTATGTTCTTCATAGAGATAAATATTATGCCTTACGCCTGGTTGACCAGACTTTAGAGGTCGCTGTTCTGAGCTTAACGTCTGTTTTAACTGAAACGCCGCATTCTACACTACAACGCTAAGGCGAGGAAATGTTCATAGTGTAAGGAGAACGGGAACTGGAAAACGCCTCGCTTTTTTCCTGTAAAACACCGCAACGCAGGAAAAGCGCATGCTTATCGGGACAACAACCCAACGCGGCAGGTGTACCGTTGGGCAAAACGTTTACTGGCGCGTTTCGATTGAGGTAGTTTCGACGCGAACAAGGTCCGGCGGGAGGGCAACGTTTAAAATCACCGGCTGCCAGGCGTCGCGCTCCGCCAGTTTTCGGGAATAGCCGCGGGCAACCAGAAAACCGCCCACGCCGCCCAACACGGCCCCGCTTAATGCGGCAAGGTCAGATCCAAACAGCATCTGAAAAAGCGCCGCACAAAGAAATAGCCCCGCTAAAGGCGACATATAGACCAGCAATGCCGAACCTAAAAGGCTTTTTTCGGAGATGCCCAATTCGACTTTCTGCCCCGGCGCCAGCGGCTCCGCGCTTGGCACAACAATGGTATGTGTGGTTTGCGGCCCTAATTTATTCAGCACGCGACTGCCGCATCCCGCACGGGAGGCGCAGCTGCTGCATGACGCTTTAACGTCGCAGCTCACCACCGCCTGACCATTCTGCCAGGAGACAACGGTTGCCCACTCTTTAATCATTGTACTGCCCTGAATTTGATACTGTCGGCAATGCGCTTCGCCGTTTGCGGCGGAAGCTCGCCGACAATGGTGATTTCCGCGTTGTCGCGAACGCTGCTATAAACCGTTCGGCGCCCGGTGCGCAGCATCTGATCGCTGCTGTTTTGCGTCGCCCGGTTCACATTGACGGAAAAGCTAAACAGACCGTCAGAATAAAGCCGCGATTCGATAGGCAGGTTATCCATCGTCGGCAACGGACGACGGCTGCTGGAAACTTCGCTAAAGCCTTGCGGTACCCAGGATGGACTCCAGTTAAATTTCGTTTTTTCGCCACCGGGAACAGAAAGCAGCGGCGGCAGATTCGCCTTCGCCAGCGCCTGCATGTTGCTGCCGATATCCTGACTCACCGTGAACGCAATAACGCGGAACTGCTCCAGCGTCTCGCCATCGCGATCCAGCAGATCAACGCGCATCGGCAGTTTGGTGTCCATGTCCATCCAGACGATATAGCTGTAACGCGTACCATCGCGCGCCACAACGCGGATAACTTCGCACAATCTGTCTGCGATACGGGTGCGTCCGACAGAAATAAAGTCGTAGTAAGGCGCCAGACGCTTGAAATCGGTGTAAATCAGGGAAGGCAGAGAATCGACAATATAATCACCGTTCAGGGTGAACGGCTCAAGGCCCGGTTCAAAATAACTGATTTCATTACCACGTTGTACGACCTCCCGGCGGGGACCGTCCAACTGTAGCAATTGCGCAAGCGGGCGACTATCCAGGCGTGCGTGTCGATAACGCAGAGATTCAACGCCTTGTTTCGTGATGCTGACGAATGACAGCTCGTAATTCAGTGACTGACTGGCGATGTTCATCTGCTGCAATAACGCCCCGGACGCAGGGTCGGCCGAGGCGTTTACTGAGAAGAACAGGCTAGCCGCCACAAGGGACATGGCAAACCAAAGTTGCTTCATTACTGCGATTGCGTTCCTAAAGTTTGGATTCCTGGCACCTGTACCGCGGCTTGCTGGGTTTGCGCCTGCTCAAACTGAAGCTGTTCGGAGTGCAGTCGGCGCTGCAGTTCATAGTCCTGCAACATGGCATTAATGCGACGACGCTGCTCCTGTACCTGCTGTTGCTGACTGCCGACAGGCGCTGCTTCAGAAGGCACTCCCAGACTTACCGGGCTGGCTTTCCCCATCATAGGCAGGGTATTGAAAACCGGCGTTTCAGGTTGTTGGGATGTTTCAGATTGCCCATTATAGTGCTGGACACCGACGATAACTGCAAGTGAAACGCACGCCGCCACGCCCATTTGGGTAAGCTGCGCCGCCCACGGACGCACTTTTTTCCAGAACGGCATTTTCTGCCATTGCTGCGGAGCGGGTTGGGCCTCAGGGATTAATGGCGACACCTGACGTACTGGCTCGTTTTCAATAGCGGCCATCACGCGAGCGGATATATCGAAATGGAGAACGTCAGGCGTATCCCCGCGCATTGAATCGCGGATCAGGTGATAACTCTCCCAGGTTTTCTGCATTTCCGGGTCGTGCGTAAGCGCTTTGAGCAGCTCACTATCCAACGTTTCGCCATCCATCAAAGCGGAAAGTTTTTCTTTCTGCATGCCTAATACCTTTTCCAGTATCCCGCTATCGTCAACGCCTGATAAGCGGTTGAACTTTATTATCAATAGCTTCCCGCGCCCGGAAGATACGTGAACGCACCGTCCCCACCGGACAATCCATGATAGCCGCTATCTCTTCATAGCTCAGGCCATCCAGCTCCCGTAAGGTGATTGCCATACGTAAATCTTCCGGGAGGGACTCAATAGTTCGGAAAACTATCTGTCTCAGTTCTTCTGACAACATTAAGTTCTCAGGGTTCGAAATTTCTTTCAGCGCGCCGCCGCTTTCAAAGTTTTCTGCTTCAATCGCGTCTACATCACTGGAAGGCGGACGACGCCCCTGCGCAACCAGGTAGTTCTTCGCGGTATTGACCGCAATGCGATACAACCAGGTATAAAAAGCGCTATCCCCCCGGAAAGAATCCAGCGCGCGATAGGCCTTAATAAATGATTCCTGTACGACATCGGGAACGTCGCCCGATGGCACATAGCGGGAAACCAGACTCGCCACTTTATGCTGGTAGCGCACTACCAGTAAGTTAAAGGCTTTCTGATCTCCCTTCTGGACCCGTTCAACCAGGACCTGGTCCGTTAACTGCTCGCTCATCCGAGGTAATGTCTCCCCAAACCAAATTTCCACGCGCTTTCGAAACGCCACTCCATAAGCCGCACTATGAGCAAGCAACAGGTTAGAGTGTCTATGTTTCGTAAAGTTCCGTTACGCATTTGTTTTTGTTTGTCATGTTGTAGACAGGTCTTATCTTCCATTATAAGTCTACAGATGCTGAACAACGCACTATCTGTACAGAAATGCCCATTTCGTCGTTTGCAGAGTAACCTAACAGCATCTTTATTTCACTACAAAATCCGACGCTAACACCCTGCCCTATAAAATATTTTTTGCCGTTTATCTCTCGCCGTATTTTTATTTTATGTTTAATAAGCACAACACTTTTGAAATCATAACGTGCTTTTTAGCGCCATATAGTGCTAATCTGCCGCAACCATGTTTAGTAAATTAAACAAGAACCATGATGACAACTCCTGAACTGTCCTGTGATGTGTTAATTATCGGCAGCGGCGCGGCCGGACTCTCGCTGGCGCTGCGTCTGGCTGAAAAACATAAGATTATCGTCCTGAGTAAAGGGCCGGTGAGCGAGGGCTCCACGTTTTATGCGCAGGGCGGTATTGCCGCCGTGTTTGATGAAACCGACAGTATAGCGTCGCATGTCGAAGATACGCTGATTGCCGGCGCCGGAATTTGCGATCGCCACGCGGTGGAGTTTGTCGCCAGCAACGCCCGTACCTGCGTGCAGTGGCTTATCGATCAGGGCGTCCTGTTTGATACGCATGTCCAGCCAAACGGCAAGGAGAGCTATCATCTCACGCGTGAAGGCGGCCATAGTCATCGCCGTATCCTTCATGCCGCCGACGCTACCGGAAAGGAAGTCGAAACCACGTTGGTCAGTCGGGCACAAAATCATCCTAATATTCAGGTGCTGGAACGCAGCAACGCCGTTGATTTAATTATTTCCGATAAAATGGGTCTGCCGGGGCCTCGCCGGGTCGTCGGCGCCTGGATCTGGAATCGCAATAAAGAGTGGGTTGAAACCTGTCATGCGAAGTCGGTGGTGCTGGCGACCGGCGGCGCCTCAAAGGTGTATCAATATACCACTAACCCGGATATTTCCTCCGGCGACGGTATCGCGATGGCCTGGCGCGCGGGCTGTCGGGTCGCTAATCTGGAATTTAACCAGTTTCATCCCACCGCCCTTTATCACCCGCAGGCGCGTAATTTTCTCCTTACCGAAGCGCTGCGCGGCGAAGGCGCATACCTTAAACGTCCGGACGGTTCACGGTTTATGCCGGACGTTGACGAACGCGGGGAACTGGCGCCGCGCGATATTGTCGCCCGCGCTATTGACCATGAGATGAAACGACTCGGCGCAGACTGTATGTTTCTCGATATCAGCCACAAGCCTGACGATTTTGTCCGCCAACACTTCCCGATGATCTATGCGAAACTGCTCGATTTGGGGATGGATTTAACCAAAGAACCGATTCCCGTTGTTCCTGCCGCGCACTATACCTGCGGCGGCGTGGTCGTCGATGATTATGGTCGTACCGATGTAGACGGCTTATATGCCATTGGCGAAGTCAGTTACACCGGTCTGCACGGCGCTAACCGTATGGCGTCCAACTCGTTGCTGGAATGCTTAGTGTACGGCTGGTCCGCAGCAATGGATATCGACAGGCGAATGCCTTCTGTCCACAGCGTTGACGCCCTTCCCGCCTGGGATGAAAGTCGCGTGGAGAACGCCGATGAGCGGGTGGTGATTCAGCATAACTGGCATGAACTGCGCCTGCTGATGTGGGACTATGTGGGCATTGTGCGCACGACGAAACGGCTGGAGCGCGCCCTACGGCGTATTACTATGTTGCAACAAGAGATTGACGAATATTACGCCAACTTTCGCGTCTCGAATAATTTACTGGAGCTGCGCAATCTGGTGCAAGTGGCCGAACTGATTGTGCGTTGCGCGATGATGCGTAAAGAGAGCCGGGGGCTGCACTTTACGCTGGATTATCCGCAACAACTGGCTGAATCAGGCCCATCGATCCTTTCGCCGTTAACGCCTCACATAAACAGATAAAATGCCTGGGTCAGCGCCGTATAACTTTCAGAATAATGCTGGTCTGACCCGCGAATTACTAATCTGTCGCTAAAGCACTCTCCGGCTTGCGGGGAGAATGCGAGCAAAACCCGGTGCGGCAAGCGCGCTTCGTTTTCCGCAACGTCAGTACGTAATCGCAAATGCCATCCCATGTTGAGCGCTTGCTGTGTAAAAGCGTTACCTATTTGTTCCGGCAAGACTACGCAAAAAAAGCCGTCTTCGGTAATACAATCCGCCGCAATAGCCAATAACGTCTGGTGATCCAGCGTAGCGGTGTAACGCGCCTGCTCCCGCTGCGGCGTGGCGCATTCCACACCGGGTTCGTAATAAGGCGGGTTGCTGATAATAAGATCAAAGCGTACCGTCTGGCGAGGCGCCCAACGCTGAATATCGTCAGTATGCACCGTTATTCGATGCGGCCAGGGAGAGTGAGCAACGTTTTCCTGCGCTTGCATGGCAGCCCCGGCATCCAGTTCCACGGCGTCAATAGGCACATTGTCATCCGTCCGCTGCGCCAGCATTAACGCCAGTAGACCGCTTCCAGTACCGATATCCAGAATTCGCTTTACATCCGCGACCGGTGCCCACGCCCCGAGTAAAATACCGTCAGTTCCCACTTTCATCGCACACCGATCGTGTGCGACAAAAAACTGTTTAAACGTAAATCCGTTACGACGAAGAACGGAGCCAGACTGAGACATGTAAAAACAACCTTGCAAAAAACGGCGACAGCGCCGGGTGAAAACAATACCTGAGAAGGGATATCCATACAAACAGATGAAGATTGTGGCCGTAACGTCTATAATCAGCGCCCCACACAGAGGTAGAACATGACTGTAACGACTTTTTCCGAACTTGAACTCGACGAAAGCCTGCTGGATGCCCTCCAGGATAAAGGTTTCACTCGCCCGACCGCCATTCAGGCTGCCGCCATTCCGCCTGCGCTCGATGGCCGTGATGTACTCGGTTCTGCGCCGACAGGCACCGGTAAAACGGCGGCATATCTGCTGCCGGCGTTGCAGCACCTGCTCGACTTTCCGCGTAAAAAATCGGGGCCGCCGCGTATTCTGATCCTGACGCCAACCCGCGAACTGGCAATGCAGGTTGCCGATCACGCTCGTGAACTGGCTAAGCATACTCATCTGGATATCGCCACGATTACCGGCGGCGTGGCCTATATGAACCATGCTGAAGTGTTTAGCGAAAACCAGGATATCGTGGTCGCCACAACGGGCCGTCTGCTGCAATATATAAAAGAAGAGAACTTTGACTGCCGGGCGGTTGAAACACTGATCCTTGACGAAGCTGACCGGATGCTCGACATGGGCTTCGCTCAGGACATTGAACATATCGCTGGTGAGACCCGCTGGCGTAAACAGACGATGCTGTTCTCCGCCACGCTGGAAGGCGATGCGATTAAAGATTTTGCCGAGCGTCTGCTGGAAGACCCGGTTGAGGTTTCCGCCAATCCGTCAACCCGCGAGCGTAAGAAAATTCACCAGTGGTACTACCGTGCCGACAATTTCGAACATAAAGTTGCGCTGTTGAAGCACCTGCTAAAACAAGACGATGCAACCCGTTCTATCGTGTTTGTACGTAAACGTGAACGCGTCCATGAACTGGCTGAAACGCTGCGTCTGGCCGGGATCAACAATTGCTATCTTGAAGGCGAGATGGCGCAGATCAAACGTAACGAAGGTATTAAGCGTCTCACCGACGGTCGCGTTAACGTGCTGGTCGCGACCGACGTCGCGGCACGCGGGATTGATATTCCTGACGTTAGCCACGTCATTAACTTCGACATGCCGCGCAGTGGCGATACCTATCTGCATCGCATTGGTCGTACAGGCCGTGCGGGTCGCAAAGGCACTGCAATCTCGCTGGTAGAAGCCCACGACCATCTGTTGCTGCTGAAAATCGGTCGCTACATCGAAGAGCCGCTAAAAGCGCGCGTCATTGATGAGCTTCGCCCGACCACGCGTGCGCCCAGCGAAAAGCTGACCGGCAAACCGTCGAAAAAAGTGCTGGCGAAACGCGCCGAGAAGAAAAAAGAGAAAGAAAAAGAGAAGCCGCGTGTGAAGAAACGTCACCGCGATACAAAAAATATCGGTAAGCGCCGCAAGCCAAGCGGTACGAAAATGCAGGAGCAATCCAGCGAAGAGTGATGATACTGCCGGGTTCGTTAACCCGGCATTTTTTTATCTTCCACGGTAAAACACGCCTCCATACACTGCATAAATATCTGCATTGCCGGGCTGACCGCTTTCCCGGCATGATGGGCGCACAGCGCCATGATCGATAGCGACGGCGCGCCAAACGGCAGCTCTTTCAACTGACCGGTACTAAGTTCTCGTTCAACGGTAAAACGTGGTAAAAAGCTGATGCCCAGGTTAGCAGCCACACACTGTTTAATGCTTTCAATACTCCACAGTTCAATGGTGTTTTCCAGCGTAATCCGCCTCTGCCGTAGCGTACTTTCAAACAGCTGGCGGAAGACACATTGCGGTTCATTGATGATGAAGCTACAGGGAATATGCTGATCTGGCTGCGTAAAATCAGCATCCTGTAGCAGTGGAGAGGCCACCAGCGCCAGCGACTGCTCCCCCAGTTGCTGCATCGTGAGCGCATCATCATTACCTACGCGATAAAAAACGCCCAGATCGACCTCGTCATTCAGCAACGCATCACGTATTACATAGCAATTCAGCGACTGTAGCGACAATCTGACATTCGGCGCTCGCAGCTTAAATCGTTGTAAAACCTGCGGCATTTTGTACGCCAGTAAGGTTTCACCTGTCGCCACGCGCAGCTCTCCGCCGGGTTCCGCATCCTGTCTTGCGGCTTCACGAATCGACTCCATCACACGCGTCAGTTCATGGATATGCGGCATCAGCTTTTTCCCCTCATTGGTCAGGCACATTCGGCGCCCTATTTTCTCGAACAGTTGCAGGGAAAACTCACGTTCAAGCTGTTGAATATGAAAAGTTACCGTCGACTGAGTACAGCACAGCTTTTGCGAAGCCCGCAGAAACGAGCCCTCTTCCACTACCGTTTTCAGCGTAATAAACCGACGCAGATCCATAACCACCAACCTATCGAAAATCTCGAATTCAGAATTAAAAAACATTCATTTTTTTAAATATTTCATATCGGGTACTGTCTGCTAAAACAGAGGAGATGACAAGTGACACCGATGCTTTTAAGCGCTTTCTGGACTTATACATTAATCACCGCCCTTACCCCCGGCCCAAACAATATTCTCGCGCTTAGCGCAGCAACTGCACATGGTTTTCGGCAGAGTATTCGTGTACTGGCAGGTATGAGTCTGGGATTTTTGGTCGTCATGCTGCTGTGCGCCGGGATCGCGTTTTCCCTTGCGGTTATCGATCCGGCAATCATTCATTTACTCAGTTGGGTGGGGGCTGCGTATATCCTGTGGCTGGCGTGGAAAATTGCCACCAGTCCAGCGGCGGATGAAAACGCCAGACCAAAACCGGTTGGCTTTTGGGTAAGCTTTGGCCTGCAGTTTGTGAACGTCAAAATTATTCTGTACGGCATTACCGCTCTGTCTACATTTGTTTTACCGCAAACGCAGGCGCTGAACTGGGTCATCGGCGTCAGTATATTGCTGGCATTGATCGGCACGTTCGGTAATGTGTGTTGGGCGCTGGCGGGACATCTGTTTCAGCGGGCGTTTCGCCATTATGGTCGCCAGTTAAATATCATTCTGGCATTACTGCTGGTGTACTGCGCGGTGCGGATTTTTTACTGACCCAAATAAAATAAAAGCGGAAAAGGCCCGGCCTCTTCCGCTTGTTATTACCGGATAAGCCTTACAGGCTTTCGGTAAAGGTACGAGCGATAACGTCGCGCTGCTGTTCCGGCGTCAGGGAGTTAAAACGCACCGCATAACCAGAAACACGAATAGTCAGCTGCGGGTATTTTTCCGGATGCTTAACCGCGTCTTCCAGAGTTTCACGACGCAGAACGTTAACGTTCAGATGCTGACCGCCTTCAACGCGTACTTCCGGTTTAACTTCCATCGGAATTTCACGGTATTCAATCTCGCCCAGTTTGCTGACAGCCACGACTTCATCTTCAGCAAAGCCGGATTTTGCAACGATGCAGCGCGCTTCGCCTTTTTCGCTGTCCAGCAGCCAGAAGGAATTCAGCAGGTCGTCGTTAGCGGCTTTAGTAATCTGGATACCTGTAATCATGTGATGCCTCCCCAGGCAAAATTATTTGATTTCGGTCGGCCTAATCCCGGCCAATTGGTAAAACCATTGTTGCTTGAGTGTATATATACCCTTCGATCACCCTTCATTCTTTGATTTAAATCAATAAAAACCACACCATAAAAAGGGTGATGAAGGGAATTTATTGTTTTACATCAACTTACACCATTCAGACCTATAAACTTTTTACATAAATTTTCAACTATCTTTTGTAGGTAACCGTTTTTGTAGCACGCAGGATTTTGCACTGCAGAAAGAAGCAGTTAAGCTAAGGGAACTGGAAATTCGCAGGAGAGCGAGATGGCGACTGAGTTAACCTGGCACGATGTGCTGGCTGATGAGAAACAGCAACCTTACTTTATCAATACGCTTCACACTGTTGCTGGCGAGCGTCAGTCGGGTATCACGGTCTACCCGCCGCAAAAAGATGTGTTTAACGCCTTTCGCTTCACGGAACTGGGCGACGTTAAGGTGGTGATCCTGGGACAAGATCCTTACCACGGCCCCGGCCAAGCACATGGTCTGGCGTTTTCCGTGCGTCCTGGGATCGCTCCCCCGCCGTCATTAGTGAATATGTACAAAGAGCTGGAAGCCTCCATTCCCGGCTTTGTTCGCCCCGCGCACGGTTATCTGGAAAGCTGGGCGCGCCAGGGCGTACTGTTACTGAATACGGTGCTCACGGTACGGGCAGGCCAGGCGCACTCTCATGCCAGCCTGGGGTGGGAAACTTTTACGGATAAAGTGATAAGCCTGATTAACCAACACCGCGAAGGGGTCGTCTTCTTGCTGTGGGGCTCGCACGCCCAGAAGAAAGGCGCGATTATTGATCCACAGCGCCACCATATTCTGAAAGCTCCGCATCCCTCGCCACTCTCTGCGCACCGCGGATTTTTTGGCTGTAACCATTTTGCGCTAACGAACCAATGGCTGGAACAACACGGCGAGAAAACTATCGACTGGACGCCAGTATTACCGGCTGAGAGTGAATAACGTTGGCGACTCGCCGTTTTATCGCCCGGATAACGGCGCGAAAGCGCCTTGTCTGACCGGGCGGTAGGAAGTACATCATTGGCCCGGCGCGCGTTGCGTCACCGGGCTGCAGCCCTTACGCTTTATTCTGTCGCCACCACTCGGCGAGGAGTACGCCTGTCGCAACCGACACATTCAGGCTTTCCACGTTCCCGGTGCCGTTAATTTTCACGCACAGATCGCCGGGTTCGCGCGCCGCTTCCGGCAGGAAGTCATATTCACGGCCTAAGACCAGCACCATCTTTTCCGGCAGGGTCGTACTAAAGAGCGCCTGACCGCGATCGCTGGACGTCGTCACCACGGTGTACCCCGCCTGACGAAAATCATCCAGTACGTCAACAATGCTTTCACCAGTGATCGGCTGGACATGCTCCGCCCCGCCTTCCGCAGTACGAATCGCCGCGCCGGACTCCAGCAACGCCGCATCCTGTACCACCACGCCCTTCACGCCGAAGTGCGCGCAGCTACGCATCATGCCGCCCAGATTATGCGGGTTAGCGACATCTTCCAACGCCAGCACGCAGTCTTGATCCGCCGCCTGCTTTACCCATTGCTTAACGGTCGTACCGTTACGCTTTTTAATCAGGAAACACACGCCGCCGTGGTGCTCAGTCCCGGAAGCTTTTGCCAGTTCGGCTTCATCCACCACATGGTAGGCTTTACGATTCGCCGCCATCCAGCGCAGCGCCTCTTTAAAACGCGGGGTCACGCTTTGGATAAACCATGCGCGCACGATGGCGTCAGGACGGCTCTGGAATAGCGCCTGGCAGGCATTTTCGCCGTAGACGCGCGTCTCTTCCGCACGCTGGCGACGCAAAACTTCAGGGTCGATAAAACTTTTACCGCTAATACCACCATGATCGACTTTCTCAGGCGTTTCATCGCCTGGCGCACGGGACACGGTGCGCCACGGCGAAGTTTCATGTTTACGGTCACGGCTCTGATTATTTCGCTCATCACGGGCGGGGCGACGTCCACCGTCAGTGCGAGACTTTGCTGGGCGGCCTCCCCCTTTCCCGGTACGCGGGTTATGGGTGCGTTTATCAGAGTCATCATCACTACGGACATACATCACTTTGACTTTGCCGCTTTTGTTTTTTAATTCATCGTTCATGCTTTTCTCCACCAGCGCTGCGCGAAGCGCGAAGATTACCCGATGTGCATCCGGTTAGCCATGATTTCGTTTAAAAGCTTGCGACTATTGTACTCATTGAATAAAACACATTGTTGTTTAGCACAGACTCCTCGATAATATGTAACATTATAGAAACATCCCGCGCGTAGCGGGACGTCTTCCGACGTATTCAGAGGTTAGCTATGAACACCGTTTGTACCCATTGTCAGGCCATTAACCGCATCCCCGACGATCGGCTTCAGGACGCGGCAAAATGTGGACGCTGCGGTCATGAGTTGTTTGACGGAGAAGTCATTAATGCGACCGGCGAAACGCTGGACAAACTGTTGAAGGACGATCTTCCAGTGGTGATCGACTTTTGGGCACCCTGGTGCGGCCCTTGCCGTAACTTTGCACCAATCTTCGAGGATGTCGCAGAAGAGCGCAGCGGTAAAGTCCGTTTCGTCAAAGTAAATACCGAGGCGGAACGGGAACTCAGCGCCCGTTTCGGTATTCGCAGCATCCCGACGATTATGATTTTTAAACATGGACAGGTGGTCGATATGCTTAATGGCGCAGTGCCTAAAGCGCCTTTCGACAGCTGGCTGAACGAAGCGCTGTAAACGCCACGGGGCGCATCTTGTGCCCCGTTTTCACCTCTGCCACAATAGCGTTTTTCTCCGCAAACGCTTTCTATGACCAATAACGCTGTCCTTCAGTTACGCGCCGAACGGCTTGCGCGCGCTACACGCCCTTTTCTTGCCAGAGGCAATCGGGTTCGCCGCTGTCAACGCTGCCTGCTGCCGCTAAAATCTTGCCTGTGTGATACGTTAACGCCTTCTCAGGCGAAAAGCCGTTTTTGTCTGGTCATGTTTGACACTGAACCGATGAAACCCAGCAATACCGGCCGGCTGATAGCCGATATTTTGCCGGATACCGCGGCGTTTCAGTGGTCGCGTACCGAGCCGCCGCAGGCGTTGCTGGAGCTGGTACGGCATCCGGATTATCAGCCGATAGTGGTCTTTCCTGCGTCCTACGCCGGCGAAGCGCGCGAGGTCATTTCCACCCCGCCCGCCGGGAAACCGCCGCTGTTTATTATGCTGGACGGCACCTGGCCCGAAGCACGTAAAATGTTTCGTAAAAGCCCTTATCTGGATCATCTGCCGGTCATTTCCGTCGATTTATCGCGTCTTTCAGCTTATCGTCTGCGTGAAATCCATGCCGAAGGGCAATATTGTACCGCCGAAGTCGCCATAGCGTTGTTAGATCTGGCGGGAGATACCGAGGCGGCAACCAGTTTAGGTGAACATTTTACCCGTTTTAAAACGCGCTATCTGGCAGGAAAAACGCAACATCCGGGAAACGTCACAGCATAAAATAGCGAAAGCGTTTAAAATTATCCGGTCACTTCTGTGTAAGGGAAACCGGTATGAGCCAGCAAGGACTGGAAGCGCTACTGCGACCAAAATCGATCGCGGTGATTGGCGCATCAATGAAGCCCCACCGCGCGGGTTACCTGATGATGCGTAACTTGTTGGCGGGCGGATTCAATGGCCCCGTCCTTCCCGTGACGCCCGCCTGGAAAGCCGTTTTAGGCGTCATGGCCTGGCCGGATATCGCCAGTCTTCCTTTCACCCCCGATCTGGCTATTTTATGCACTAACGCCAGCCGTAACCTGGCGTTAGTGGACGCGCTTGGCGCGAAAGGGTGTAAAACGTGCATTATCCTTTCTGCTCCCACGTCGCAACATGAAGAACTTCTTGCCTGTGCCCGGCATTATAAAATGCGTCTGCTGGGTCCAAACAGTCTTGGGCTCCTCGCGCCGTGGCAAGGGCTGAATGCCAGCTTTTCTCCCGTCCCGATTAAACAGGGCAAGCTCGCTTTTATTTCCCAGTCTGCCGCCGTTTCCAATACTATTCTTGACTGGGCGCAACAGCGTGAAATGGGCTTTTCCTACTTTATCGCGCTGGGCGATAGCCTGGATATTGATGTCGATGAACTACTGGACTATCTGGCGCGCGATAGCAAGACCAGCGCAATTTTGCTCTATCTGGAACAGTTAAGCGACGCCCGCCGTTTTGTTTCCGCCGCCCGTAGCGCTTCACGTAACAAACCGATTCTGGTGATTAAAAGCGGCCGAAGCCCGGCAGCCCAGCGTTTACTTAATACCAGCGCGGGAATGGACCCTGCGTGGGATGCGGCCATCCAGCGCGCAGGCCTGCTGCGAGTCCAGGATACGCACGAGCTTTTTTCCGCCGTCGAAACACTAAGCCATATGCGTCCGCTACGCGGCGACAGACTGATGATCATCAGCAATGGCGCCGCGCCTGCCGCGCTGGCGTTAGATGAGTTGTGGTCGCGTAACGGCAAACTGGCGACGTTGAGCGAAGAGACCTGCCTGCAATTACGGCAGGCGCTTCCCGCGCACATTGATATTGCCAATCCGCTGGATCTGTGTGATGACGCCAGCAGCGAACATTACGTCAAAACGCTGGATATCCTGCTCGCCAGTCAGGATTTTGACGCGCTTATGGTTATCCACTCTCCCAGCGCTGCCGCGCCGGGTACGGAAAGCGCCCATGCCCTGATCGAGACGATTAAGCGCCACCCCAGAGGCAAGTTTGTTACGCTGCTGACAAACTGGTGCGGCGAGTTCTCGTCTCAGGAAGCAAGACGGCTATTCAGCGAAGCCGGATTACCAACCTACCGCACGCCGGAAGGCACGATTACCGCGTTTATGCATATGGTGGAATACCGGCGTAACCAGAAGCAACTGCGGGAAACGCCAGCGTTGCCGAGTAACCTGACGTCCAATACCGCTGAGGCGCATAATCTGTTACAGCGGGCGATTGCGGAAGGCGCCACCTCACTGGATACCCATGAAGTACAGCCGATTTTACACGCCTATGGGCTGCATACGCTCCCAACCTGGATTGCCAGCGACAGCGCTGAAGCGGTGCATATCGCCGAACAGATAGGCTATCCGGTAGCTCTCAAGCTGCGCTCGCCCGACATTCCGCATAAATCTGAAGTTCAGGGGGTCATGCTTTACCTGCGGACCGCAAGCGAGGTACAACAGGCCGCGAACGCCATTTTCGATCGTGTAAAGATGGCCTGGCCGCAGGCGCGGATTCACGGTTTGCTGGTACAAAGTATGGCTAACCGCGCCGGCGCGCAGGAGCTGCGTGTGGTGGTCGAGCACGATCCGGTGTTTGGTCCTTTGATTATGTTGGGTGAAGGCGGTGTAGAGTGGCGTCCGGAAGAGCAGGCGGTCGTCGCGCTGCCGCCGCTCAACATGAATCTGGCGCGCTATCTGGTAATTCAGGGCATTAAACAGCGGAAAATTCGCGCCCGTAGCGCGCTGCGTCCGCTGGATATTGTCGGTTTAAGCCAGCTGCTGGTCCAGGTTTCAAACCTGATTGTCGACTGTCCGGAAATTCAGCGTCTGGATATCCATCCGCTGCTGGCTTCCGCCAGTGAGTTTACCGCGCTGGATGTGACGCTGGATATTGCCCCGTTTGATGGCGATAACGAAAGTCGACTTGCGGTACGCCCCTATCCCCACCAGCTCGAAGAGTGGGTGGAGATGAAAAACGGCGATCGCTGCCTGTTCCGTCCGATCCTGCCGGAAGATGAGCCCCAACTGCGACAATTCATCGCCCAGGTCACCAAAGAGGATCTTTACTACCGTTATTTCAGCGAGATCAACGAATTCACCCATGAAGATTTAGCCAACATGACGCAGATCGACTACGATCGAGAAATGGCCTTTGTGGCCGTGAGGCGGATGGACAACGCTGAAGAGATCCTCGGCGTAACGCGCGCGATCTCCGATCCTGACAACGTAGATGCCGAATTTGCCGTATTGGTGCGTTCAGATCTCAAAGGGTTGGGTTTAGGACGCCGTTTAATGGAGAAATTGATTGCCTATACTCGCGATCACGGATTGAAGCGGCTGAACGGTATTACGATGCCGAACAATCGCGGCATGGTCGCGTTGGCCAGAAAACTGGGATTTCAGGTCGATATCCAGCTCGAAGAGGGCATCGTGGGATTGACGCTGAATCTGGCCAAATGTGATGAATCGTGAGTAATGTACTGGAAATGTTGACCACTTTAACGGGTACTGATGTTATTATTGCTCGCTTATGTCGTCTGCATAGCACAGAGGACCCTTCAATGAACAGAGAAGAAATGCACTGTGATGTTGTCAAAATTTAAGCGTAATAAACATCAACAACACCTTGCCCAACTCCCTAAGATTTCTCAGTCAGTTGATGATGTAGATTTCTTTTATACTCCTGCTACTTTTCGGGAGACACTGCTGGAGAAAATCGCCAGCGCGACGCAGCGTATTTGTATCGTTGCCCTGTATCTGGAACAGGACGATGGGGGTAAAGGTATACTCGACGCGCTCTATGCGGCTAAACGGCAGCGTCCTGAACTGGACGTGAGGGTGCTGGTCGACTGGCATCGCGCGCAACGCGGGCGCATTGGCGCAGCAGCCTCGAATACCAATGCAGACTGGTATTGCCGACTGGCGCAGGAAAACCCCGGCATTGATGTCCCGGTTTACGGCGTACCGATTAATACGCGAGAAGCGCTTGGCGTACTGCATTTTAAAGGCTTTATCATTGATGATAGCGTCCTGTACAGCGGCGCCAGCCTGAACGATGTCTATCTCCATCAGCATGACAAATATCGCTACGATCGCTACCAGCTGATTCGCAATCGGCAAATGGCAGACATCATGTTTGACTGGGTGACGCAAAATCTGATGAATGGCCGTGGTGTGAATCGTCTGGATAATACCCAGCGTCCGAAAAGCCCGGAGATTAAAAACGATATCCGCTTATACCGTCAGGAGCTGCGTGATGCGTCATATCATTTTCAGGGTGACGCTAATGACGAGCAACTCTCCGTTACGCCGCTGGTCGGGCTTGGCAAATCCAGTCTGCTGAACAAAACCATTTTCCATCTCATGCCCTGTGCGGAGCATAAGCTCACCATTTGTACCCCTTACTTCAATCTACCAGCGGTACTGGTGCGGAATATTATTCAGCTACTGCGCGACGGAAAGAAAGTCGAAATCATTGTTGGCGATAAAACCGCGAATGATTTTTACATTCCGGAAGATGAACCGTTCAAGATCATTGGCGCGTTACCCTATCTCTATGAGATTAACCTGCGCCGCTTCCTGAGCCGTTTACAGTATTACGTCAATACCGATCAGCTTGTGGTGCGTCTGTGGAAAGATGACGACAATACCTATCATTTGAAAGGGATGTGGGTAGATGATAAATGGATGCTACTCACCGGCAACAATCTGAATCCTCGCGCCTGGCGTCTGGATCTGGAAAACGCCATTCTGATCCACGATCCTAAGCAAGAGCTTGCCCCTCAGCGGGAAAAAGAGCTGGAACTTATCCGAACGCACACAACCATCGTAAAACATTATCGTGACCTGCAGAGCATTGCCGACTATCCGATAAAAGTGCGTAAATTGATTCGCCGTCTGCGCCGGATCCGCATCGACAGATTAATTAGCCGTATCCTGTAATCGAAGCCCCGTCCTGTACGGGGTTTTCTCTTAGGAGTGAACTGGTGCGCGTGTTGATTCCTTTTACGGTGTTGTTTCTCTCCGGGTGCAGCCATCTGGCTAACGACCGCTGGAGCGGTCAGGATAAAGCCCAGCATTTTATGGCATCAGCGATGCTATCGGCAGCCGGTAATGAGTATGCGCGTCGCCAGGGAGTAAGCCCTGACCGCAGCGCAGCGATAGGGCTGATGTTTTCTTTGAGTCTCGGAGCCTCAAAAGAACTCTGGGACAGCCGCCCGGAAGGCAGCGGCTGGAGCTGGAAAGATTTTGTCTGGGATGTCGCTGGCGCGACAACCGGTTACGCTATCTGGCAAATGGCGCAATACTAAAGGCGCAAGCCCTTTCCTTTACGGTGCAACATCAGCGAAACCAGGAAAGCCAGAACGGCCATCGCGGTAACATACCAGAAGAATGAACTCTCCATACCGACAGATTTTAGCGACAGCGCGACATATTCCGCAGAGCCGCCAAATAACGCGTTTGCTACCGCGTAAGATAAACCGACGCCCAGGGCGCGAACCTGCGCCGGAAACATCTCCGCTTTCAGGATCCCGCTAATCGAGGTATAGAAACTCACAATCAATAGCGCGCACATCACTAAAGCAAATGCGGCATAAGGCGACGTCACATTCTGCAACGCGGAGAGAATTGGAACGGTGAAAAGCGTCGCGAGCGCGCCAAAACATAGCATAGAAGTGCGCCTGCCAATCTTATCGGATAACGCGCCGAATAACGGCTGCACCAACATGAAAACACACAGCGCGACCGTCATAATGCCGCTGGCGACATTGGCATGCATACCTGCTGTATTTACCAGATATTTCTGCATATAGGTGGTGAAAGTATAAAAGCACAGCGAGCCTGCCGCGGTGAAACCAAGCACCATCAAAAAGGCTTTGCGATTACGCCACAAACCTTTCAACGAACCGGCTTCTTTTAACGCGCGAGTCTCATGCTTCGAGGTTTCATCCAGCTGGCGACGTAGCCATAATGCCACAACCGCCAGCACGGCGCCCAACGCAAAGGGAATACGCCATCCCCAGGCACGAAGCTCAGCATCCTCCAGAACCTGCTGCAAAATCACAACGACCAGCAATGCCAGTAGTTGGCCACCGATAAGCGTAACGTACTGAAACGAGGCGAAAAATCCCTTACGACCTTCAAGCGCAACTTCACTCATATATGTCGCGCTGGTCCCATACTCTCCCCCTACCGAGAGCCCCTGAAATAACCTTGCAATAAGTAGCAGCGCCGGTGCCCAGGTGCCGATGGTATCGTAACCAGGTAAGCAGGCAATCACCAGCGACCCCATGCACATCATGCACACCGAAATCAACATTGAGGCTTTGCGCCCGCGTCGATCGGCAATGCGTCCAAACAGCCAACCACCGATAGGTCGCATTAAAAAACCGGCGGCAAAGACGCCTGCCGTTTGCAAAAGCTGAGTGGTGGTATTACCAGAAGGAAAGAAGATATGTGCAAAATAGAGCGAGCAGAAAGAGTAGACGTAGAAATCAAACCATTCCACTAAGTTTCCGGAAGATGCCCCCACGATAGCCCATATGCGTCGCCGCATCTCCGGAGCCTCAGCGTTGTTTTTATCTATACGCTGAATAATTTCTGCCATACTGTTCTCCTTGTTGCCAGGCTTAATCGGCCTTTTATTTTGGAGATTCAGATTACGCGAGACCAAAAAGTAAATAAAGTGTTAATTATTTGTTTGCTAATTTTTATCCCCACCGTGCCTGATGCTGGCGTTTCCGTTTCAGATAGTCTTCGTCCTGACGAATTTTATCCCACCAACCTTTGAAAACCGTTGCCGCCGCGGCCTTAATAGGATCATTACCCCGTGTATTCAGGCTGCCGTCTTCTGCATACTTTTTACCGCCTTTATAGTTAGCGTATCGCCTGGCGCGGGTGTATCCCATCTGAATAAATTTACGCGCCATGTCCATACCAACGAAATCATCCTGCTGCCGGTAAGCTTCGAACAACTGGTAGATCTGCTCTGCGGATTTCATCGCCGATGCTTCATCTTTATAGCGCCAGAAAGGAAGAATTTCGCTTTTGTAGGGTTCAACCAGTAGCACCCCCTGCTCGCCTCGTCCAACCTGATACAATTCAGGCTGCTGGCGGAAGTCGATGCTGGAAAAGTCTTGCTGGTAGTTAAAAGGTTTGATAGCCAATGAAAATCCTCACTGCTTATATAAGCACGTGTAAAGGATAGTTCATCGTTAACGATTGGGTGGGTTGTGCTCTTATCGGTTCTACAAGAACACCAGCTTCGTAGGCGGGATAATTCCTGTGGGCCGAATAAGGCGGAGCCGCCATCCGGCAGAAACAGACAAAAACAAAAGGCCCTGTCTTCCGACAGGGCCCTTCGTTTTATTTGATGCCTGGCAGTTCCCTACTCTCGCATGGGGAGACCCCACACTACCATCGGCGCTACGGCGTTTCAC
>NZ_JBGDVS010000012.1:0-133159 GCF_046551635.1 Salmonella sp. SAL04157 | reverse complement strand
GAAGTGAAACGCCGTAGCGCCGATGGTAGTGTGGGGTCTCCCCATGCGAGAGTAGGGAACTGCCAGGCATCAAATAAGTGAAGAAGCCCATCCTGACGGATGGGCTTTTTTGCGTGTGCGGTAACTGTAAAAATGTAGGCCTGATAAGCGCAGCGCCATCAGGCAACCTGCACCGCCGGATGGCAGCTTCGCCTTATCCGGCCTACAAGGAACGTGCTTTCTCTAACCACCGCAAAATGAAGACAGAAATCTGCGATACATCATTAAGATCCAAAACGGGTACCGCTACGGCAAGTGGAATATCACTGGCAACCGCAATAACATGCTCATCAAGAATTAATTCTTCCTCGTTGTGCCCACATCCCTGACGAAAAAGTAAGATCTTCGCAACTGCTTCGTGTTTAAACCCTTCTACCAGCACCAGATCCAGTTTTGATGCATCCATCCGACTCACCAGCCATGCCAGATCCAACTCTTCTTGCTCCGGCGTTTCAGTCATTAACGCCCAGCGCTGCTGACTGGCAACCAGCGTCTGTGCCGCCCCGGCCTTACGTAATTCGTAGCTATCTTTACCCGGTTTATCGACATCCATATCATGATGGGTATGCTTAATCAGCCCTGGCCGAATACCGTGCGCACAAAGTGCTGGGATCAGTTTTTTCAGCAGTGTTGTTTTTCCCGTGCCGCTCCACGCGGCAATGGCGAGTAGCGGTATCATGGTCTCTTTTGCCATTGCGCGAGTTCCTCCGGCGTGTTGACGTTCACAAATGCCTCCTTACAATCGCTGAAATCAACGGCGTGTCCGCCTACCCGGCGCATAAAAATCATTACCCGCCGCTCGCCTGCTTGCAAATAATCTGTCAACTGGGGCTCAACGGCACGATTAATCAACGCGATCGTTGGATGATCGCGTTCTCCATCATGAACCCAAACCACGGGTGCGCCATGACGCTGCGCTGCTAAACGATCGACCAGGTTGTGGGGGATACAGGGATTGTCACAGGGACAAAACAGAAACCAGTCGCCTGCTACCTGCTGAAAAACGGAAAGCATACCCGCCAGCGGACCGGGAAAGTCAGCGATTGAATCCGGAATGACTTTCAGGCCGCTGGCCTGGTAGATATCCAGATGGCGATTAGCACTAATGACGACCGTAGCAAGTTGTGGCGCGAGCGCGTCGGCAACGTGTCGCCAGAGCGGTTTCCCGTCCAGTTCAAGCAGACCTTTATCCGCACCTCCCATCCGCCGGGCTTTACCGCCTGCCAGCACCACGCCGGTTATTACTTCATCCAGATTCACCGATATCGCCTCTTTTATTGTGGGATTGACCCTGCTACCGTGTCTGTATCAAGAATAAGGAGCACAGCTATGAAATGTAAACGCCTGAATGAAGTCATTGAACTCCTCCAGCCAGCCTGGCAGAAAGAGCCTGATCTTAATCTGACGCAATTTTTGCAGAAACTGGCGAAAGAGTCAGGTTTTGACGGCAAACTGGAAGATTTAACTGATGATATCCTGATCTACCATCTGAAAATGCGCGATTCCGCCAAAGACGCCGCCATTCCGGGGATTCAAAAAGACTATGAAGAGGACTTTAAAACGGCGCTTTTACGCGCCCGCGGCGTTATTAAAGAGTAAAACCTTGTAAGCGGCGCCACCGAAATCGTCACGAAATGATATCCTGAATCATTCGTAGTATTTTCCGGATGATGGGATGAACGACAACGCTTTTACTTTCCAGACGCTACACCCGGAAACCATCATGGATGCGCTGTTTGAACAGGGGATCAGGGTGGATTCCGGGCTGACTCCACTAAACAGTTATGAAAACCGCGTCTATCAGTTTCAGGATGAAGACCGTCGACGTTTTGTCGTTAAGTTTTATCGTCCTGAACGCTGGTCTGTTGATCAAATTCGGGAAGAACACCAATTCGCGCTTGAACTGGTGAAGGATGAGGTTCCGGTTGCTGCTCCGCTCGCGTTTAATGGCCAGACGCTGTTAGCGCATCAGGGCTATCATTATGCCATTTTCCCCAGCGTAGGCGGTCGTCAGTTTGAAGCAGACAATATTGATCAGATGGAGGCGGTAGGGCGTTATCTTGGTCGATTGCATCAGACGGGGCGAAAACGTCCTTTCACTTTCCGGCCTGACATTGGGCTTGCAGAGTATCTTTTTGAACCTCGTCAGGTATTCGAAGATGCCGCACTGATTCCCTCCGGGCAAAAAGCGGCTTTCCTGAAAGCCACTGATACTCTACTGTCTGCAGTTACCGAATGCTGGCGCACCGATTTCGCCACGCTGCGATTGCACGGCGATTGTCATGCCGGCAACATTCTATGGCGTGATGGACCGCTGTTTGTCGATTTAGATGATGCCCGTAACGGTCCGGCGATACAGGATTTATGGATGCTGCTGAACGGCGACAAAGCCGAACAGCGAATGCAGCTTGAAACCATTATTGAAGCTTATGAAGAAGTTAGTGAGTTCGATACGGCTGAAATTGGCCTCATTGAACCTTTACGTGCCATGCGTTTAGTTTATTATCTTGCCTGGTTGATTCGTCGTTGGGGCGATCCTGCGTTTCCAAAAAACTTTCCCTGGTTAACAGGGGAAGATTACTGGCAGCGACAGACAACGACTTTTATTGAGCAGACTAAAATTTTGCACGAACCCCCTTTACAATTAACGCCAATGTATTAATCGGAGAGAGTTGATCATGAAAAAGATTTGGCTGGCGCTGGCTGGTATGGTTTTAGCTTTTAGCGCCTCGGCAGCACAGATCAGCGACGGTAAACAGTATATCACGCTGGATAAACCGGTCGCTGGCGAACCCCAGGTACTGGAGTTTTTCTCCTTCTACTGCCCACATTGTTATCAGTTTGAAGAAGTGCTTCATGTGTCTGACAATGTGAAGAAAAAGCTGCCGGAAGGCACCAAAATGACCAAGTACCACGTTGAGTTCCTGGGGCCGTTGGGCAAGGAGCTCACCCAGGCATGGGCGGTGGCGATGGCGTTGGGTGTAGAAGATAAAGTCACGGTCCCGCTGTTTGAAGCCGTACAGAAAACCCAGACAGTACAATCTGCCGCGGATATCCGTAAAGTGTTCGTTGATGTGGGCGTCAAAGGCGAAGATTACGATGCGGCATGGAACAGCTTCGTGGTGAAATCACTGGTTGCGCAACAGGAGAAAGCCGCGGCTGACCTGCAACTGCAGGGCGTTCCGGCGATGTTCGTCAATGGCAAATACCAGATTAACCCACAAGGCATGGATACCAGCAGCATGGATGTTTTTGTTCAGCAGTATGCTGATACCGTGAAATATTTGGTTGATAAAAAATAAAAAGAACGCCGGTCACTGACCGGCGTTTTTATAAGATGTTTTAATCTCTTCTATCTGTATATCTTTCTTATCCCACAGCGTATTAAGCCAACGTTGAAAACGGCGTTTGAATGTTTTGTCGTTCACGTAATCGCCGTGCAGTTCTTCATTTATGGGTTCCAGTTGCACCCGAACAACAATACGCGTCAGCCTACCACTTAGCATATCGTAGAAGGGGTGGCGATCGTTGTTTGGGTAACACAACGTAATATTAAGCAGCTTATCGAACTGTGAGCCTAAAACATTAATCGCCATTGCAATCCCGGCTGCTTTTGGCGGCAACAGATGTTGATAGGGGGAATGCGTTTGCTGGCGTTTCTCATGCGTAAATCGCGAGCCTTCAACAAAGTTAACGATAGTGGTGGGATACCGACGAAACTTTTCGCAAGAGCGACGAGTTGTTTCAACATCTTTGCCGCGTCGATCGGGGTGGCGGAGCAGGTAGCTACGGGAGTAGCGCTTCATAAACGGCATATCTAATGCCCAGCACGCCAGGCCAATGAACGGCACCCAGGCCAATTGCTGTTTAAGAAAGTACTTATTCATTGGGATATGCTTGCGGAACAGAACGCAAAGCACAACGATATCGGCCCAGCTACGATGATTACAAATCAGTAAATACCAATTTTTCTTGCTCAGCCCTTCTAACCCTTCTACATCCCATTGCAAGTGCGGATTAAGGCGTAACAGCGCTGCAAGACCAGCACACCAGCAATACATCATGAAATTGCAGAAAATGGAGACCTTGCGCCAGATACCGGGAACAGGCAAAAGGAGCTTTACCATACCGGCAATGATGATCGGTACTGAGCAAACAATAGTGACCAGGATGGTCAATACGATACTCAATGGGAGCGTGATAGCCGCGAGTATTCTCGTCATAATAAATTATTCAAAAGTTAGCCATAAACGGTGCGCGAAAAGGGCGCAAGAGGCTGATTCTATCAGAAAACGATGCTAATGATGGCGCTGAGTGAAATAGAAACACTCGTAACAACTATCCACATTATGATAACGGCATGAATCAGATAATCAGAAAAACGTGATGTTAACAACTCATTGAAAATAATGGGTAATTATTAAGAGGAGAAGGCTATCGCGCTGATTTTAAAGTAATGGTAAGAATTTACACACAAAGTTATCCACAGGTTTTTTTGCGAGCGATCCTGAAGATCGACAAAACTTTTCCGCAAATGCGGCGAAAAACTCAAGTTTTCCTCCTGTATGTGGCATCCTTTAACCATAATCTGTTAAACAGGCACGGACATTATGGTTCAGATCCCAGAAAACCCACTTATTCTCGTAGATGGCTCATCCTATCTCTATCGCGCCTATCATGCGTTTCCGCCGTTAACCAACAGCGCGGGAGAACCTACGGGCGCAATGTATGGTGTCCTCAACATGTTGCGCAGCCTGATCATGCAGTATCAGCCGACGCATGCTGCGGTGGTGTTTGACGCCAAAGGAAAAACCTTCCGTGATGAGCTCTTTGAACATTACAAATCGCATCGTCCTCCGATGCCGGATGATCTGCGTGCGCAAATAGAGCCGTTACATGCCATGGTTAAAGCCATGGGGTTACCTCTGCTGGCGGTCTCTGGCGTAGAAGCGGATGACGTTATCGGTACACTGGCGCGAGAGGCGGAGAAGGTGGGGCGTCCGGTATTAATCAGCACTGGCGATAAAGATATGGCACAGTTGGTGACGCCGAATATTACGCTGATCAACACCATGACTAACACCATCCTCGGCCCGGATGAAGTCGTTAATAAGTACGGCGTGCCGCCTGAGCTAATTATCGACTTTCTGGCGCTGATGGGGGACTCCTCGGATAATATTCCAGGCGTACCTGGCGTGGGTGAGAAGACGGCGCAAGCTTTGCTTCAGGGATTGGGCGGCCTGGATACGCTGTACGCCGAGCCGGAAAAAATTGCCGGCCTCACTTTCCGCGGCGCCAAAACGATGGCCGCTAAATTAGCGCAGAATAAAGACGTAGCGTACCTGTCTTATAAACTCGCCACCATTAAAACGGATGTTGAACTGGAGCTGACCTGCGAACAGCTTGAAGTACAGCAGCCGATTGCGGATGAACTGCTGGGCCTGTTTAAAAAATATGAGTTTAAGCGCTGGACGGCGGACGTTGAGTCCGGCAAATGGCTACAGGCAAAGGGCGCGAAACCGGCGGCCAAACCGCAGGAAACGGTCGTTATTGATGAATCGCCCAGCGAACCGGCAGCGGCGCTCTCTTATGAAAATTATGTCACTATTCTGGACGACGTTACGCTGGAAAGCTGGATTGAAAAGCTGAAAAAAGCGCCAGTTTTTGCTTTCGACACGGAGACCGACAGCCTGGATAATATCGCCGCCAACCTGGTGGGCCTCTCGTTTGCCATCGAACCTGGCGTTGCCGCGTATGTACCTGTCGCGCATGATTATCTGGACGCTCCGGATCAAATTTCCCGCCAGCGTGCTCTGGAACTGCTGAAGCCGCTGCTGGAAGATGAAAAAGTGCGCAAAGTGGGGCAAAACCTCAAGTACGATCGCGGCGTCTTGCAAAATTACGGTATTGAGCTGCGCGGTATCGCCTTCGATACCATGCTTGAGTCTTACATTCTGAACAGCGTCGCCGGACGCCATGATATGGACAGCTTGTCCGATCGTTGGCTGAAGCACAAAACTATCACCTTTGAAGACATTGCCGGTAAAGGTAAAAACCAGCTCACCTTTAACCAGATCGCACTGGAGGAAGCGGGGCGCTATGCGGCAGAAGATGCGGATGTCACGTTACAGTTGCATCTCAAAATGTGGCCAGAGCTCCAGCAGCACAAAGGCCCGCTGAATGTTTTCGAAAACATCGAAATGCCGCTGGTGCCGGTGCTGTCACGCGTTGAGCGCAATGGCGTAAAAATCGATCCTGCCGTCCTGCACAAACATTCGGAAGAAATCACACTACGTCTGGCGGAACTGGAAAAGAAAGCGCATGACATTGCGGGCGAGGCGTTCAACCTGTCCTCAACGAAGCAGTTGCAGACCATCCTGTTTGAAAAGCAGGGTATTAAGCCGCTGAAGAAAACGCCTGGCGGCGCGCCGTCAACGTCGGAAGAGGTGCTGGAGGAGCTAGCGCTGGACTATCCGCTGCCGAAAGTGATTCTGGAGTATCGTGGTCTGGCGAAGCTAAAATCCACCTATACCGATAAGCTGCCGCTGATGATTAACCCGAAAACCGGGCGCGTCCACACCTCCTATCATCAGGCGGTAACGGCGACGGGACGTTTATCGTCCACCGATCCGAACCTGCAAAATATTCCGGTGCGCAATGAGGAAGGCCGCCGCATTCGTCAGGCATTTATTGCGCCTGAGGATTATCTCATCGTATCTGCGGACTATTCACAGATTGAGCTGCGTATTATGGCGCATCTTTCCCGTGATAAAGGACTGCTTACGGCGTTCGCCGAAGGGAAGGATATTCACCGCGCAACGGCGGCGGAAGTCTTTGGCTTGCCGCTGGATAGCGTGACCGGGGAACAGCGCCGAAGTGCGAAAGCCATTAACTTTGGCCTGATTTACGGGATGAGCGCCTTCGGTCTTTCTCGCCAGCTTAATATTCCGCGTAAAGAGGCGCAGAAGTATATGGATCTCTACTTCGAACGCTACCCTGGCGTGCTGGAATATATGGAGCGCACACGCGCTCAGGCAAAAGAACAAGGTTATGTGGAAACGCTGGAGGGACGCCGCCTTTACCTGCCGGATATTAAATCCAGCAACGCGGCGCGGCGCGCGGGGGCGGAACGCGCGGCGATCAATGCTCCCATGCAAGGAACGGCTGCCGATATCATCAAGCGCGCCATGATTGCCGTCGATGCCTGGCTACAGGCCGAGCAGCCGCGCGTGCGGATGATTATGCAGGTACACGATGAATTAGTGTTCGAGGTGCATAAAGACGACTTAGATGCGGTATCAAAACGTATCCATCAGTTGATGGAAAACTGCACGCGTATTGATGTGCCGTTGCTGGTGGAAGTCGGTAGCGGAGAAAATTGGGATCAAGCGCACTAAGCATTTAAGGAATAACGCGCTTTTTTCGTAATTAAGCAACATAAGCACGGGGGTTTTGTGATGGGTATTAGAATTCCCTATGTAAAGAATGAAAAAAAATTACGAAAAGGTCTTTCTGTGTTGCTCAAAAAAGAGTAAAGTTATTCACGTAGGGTACAGAGGTAAGATGTTCTATCTTTCAGACCTTTTACTTCACGTAATCGGATTTGGCTGAATATTTTAGCCGCCCCAGTCAGTTTATGACTGGGGCGTTTTTTATTGGGCGTAAGAAAAGTTTCGCTCGCACCGTAGGCCGGATAAGACGCGCAGCGGCGCCATCCGGCATAGCGGATGATTATTCCCCGTCCTGAATCTCTTCGACCGGTGCCAGTTCGCTAAACCAGCTATCCAGCTTCTGACGTAACTTATCCACTCCCTGCTTTTTCAGCGAGGAAAACGCTTCTACCTGCACATCGCCATTAAAGGCCAGCACGGCTTCACGTACCATATTCAACTGCGCCTTGCGCGCGCCGCTGGCCAGTTTGTCCGCTTTGGTCAGCAGAACCAGAACCTGGATATTGCTCTCTACAGCCCACTGGATCATCTGCTGGTCGAGGTCTTTCAACGGATGGCGGATATCCATTAAAACGACTAAGCCCTGTAGGCTTTGACGTTTCTCCAGATATTCCCCCAGCGCGCGTTGCCACTTGCGTTTCATCTCTTCCGGGACTTCCGCGTAGCCATAGCCCGGCAGGTCGACCAACCGTTTGCCATCTACGACTTCAAACAGGTTAATCAATTGGGTACGGCCCGGCGTTTTAGAGGTGCGCGCAAGGCTTTTTTGGTTGGTCAACGTGTTCAGGGCGCTGGATTTGCCTGCATTGGAACGGCCAGCAAAAGCCACTTCAATTCCGCAATCGGAAGGTAAATGGCGAATATCAGGCGCACTCATCACAAAATGCGTCTGTTGATAATTCAGGTTAGTCAAAGCGGTCGTCTCCGTCAGTCAAAGCATTGTGGCGATTATACCTGAACGCCAGCAAAAGACGGATTTTTCGGCGCGTCGGTGCTGTAAGCAAAAGCCATACGCTTTGTGAGACATTGTCCATTGCACTTATGCGACATGACAGAGTCGTTGTCAGGCTCAAAGCCAGTTAATATAGTTAAATCATGAATTTATAGAAAGGTAATTGTCTGAAAAAAAGGGATTTGCCGTGTCGGTATCTTGTGAGTTTACCCCAAAAGAGTAAAGTAATGCACATAGCGAGGACGCTAACAGGATCAACGACTCAGGATGAGGGTCAGGAGCGCCAGGAGGCGAAGACACAGGATTGTCAGGAAGACAAACGTCCGGAGACGTTAGTAAAAGGAAATGGAAACAACATGGAATGTTCCAGGCTAAGGGAAAAACAGGGCGTGTTGATAGCCAACAGGGATGGTGGAACCCGTTAAGGGTCGTGAGTCAAGAAAAAAGGCGGCAGATTACTCTGTCGCCTTTTTTCTTTGCTTGCTTTCTGCTAGATTCCGCCTCAATTCTATACTGAATAAAACGGCTTAAAGATCTGACATCATGAAAAAACCAACCTCTGCACCGCGCAGTAAAGCCTTTGGCAAACAGCGTCGTAAAACGCGTGAAGAGTTAAACCAGGAGGCGCGCGACCGTAAACGCCTGAAAAAACATCGCGGTCATGCGCCGGGAAGTCGCGCGGCGGGCGGCAATTCCGCTTCGGGCGGCGGCAATCAGAATCAACAAAAAGATCCACGTATTGGCAGTAAAACACCTGTTCCATTGGGCGTGACTGAAAAAGTGACCCAACAGCATAAACCGAAAAGTGAGAAACCTATGCTTTCACCGCAGGCGGAGTTGGATTTACTGGAAACGGATGAGCGCCTGGATGCGCTGTTAGAACGTCTGGAAGCGGGCGAAACCCTGAGTGCGGAAGATCAAGCCTGGGTAGATGCCAAACTGGATCGTATTGATGAACTGATGCAGAAGCTTGGTCTGTCTTACGATGACGACGAAGAAGACGACGAAGAGGACGAGAAGCAGGAAGATATGATGCGCCTGCTAAGAGGCGGCAACTAACGGGTTTACACCGTGGGCTTGCCCGTCCTGCTTATAACCCTTCCGGTTATATGTTATCTGGTGTGGTTATTCGTTAAACTACAGCGATTGTCGCGGCGACAGAAATGGCTGCGCAGCCGGCTTGCCGCCCGTCATGGCGTGAAGCCGGTACGCCGTACCCGCCAGAGACGCCATCGGAAGGAGTGAGCATGTCTGAACAGCAAATAGACTGGGATCTGGCCCTGATCCAGAAATATAACTATTCCGGGCCACGATATACCTCGTACCCAACCGCGCTGGAGTTTTCTGAAGACTTCGAGGACGCCGCATTCTTGCAGGCTGTGGCGCGTTATCCTGAACGTCCGCTCTCGCTGTATGTGCATATCCCGTTTTGTCACAAGTTGTGTTATTTCTGCGGCTGCAACAAGATTGTCACCCGCCAACAGCATAAAGCTGACCAGTATCTTGACGCGCTTGAGCAGGAAATTCGCCATCGCGCGCCGCTGTTTGCAAACCGTCATGTCAGCCAGCTTCACTGGGGCGGCGGTACGCCTACTTACCTGAATAAAGCGCAAATCAGCCGCTTAATGACGCTGTTGCGTGAAAATTTCCACTTTAATACCGACGCGGAAATCTCGATCGAAGTCGATCCCCGTGAAATTGAGCTGGATGTGCTCGATCATTTACGTGCGGAAGGTTTTAACCGCCTGAGTATGGGCGTGCAGGACTTTAATAAAGAGGTGCAGCGCCTGGTTAACCGCGAGCAGGATGAAGAATTCATCTTTGCGTTGCTTAATCACGCCCGCGATATCGGCTTTACCTCGACCAATATCGATTTGATCTACGGTCTACCGAAACAGACGCCGGAAAGCTTCGCTTTCACGCTGAAGCGTGTGACGGAACTGAACCCCGATCGTTTGAGCGTCTTTAACTATGCGCATCTGCCAACGCTTTTTGCCGCCCAGCGTAAAATTAAAGATGCCGATTTACCCAGCGCGCAGCAGAAACTGGATATTTTGCAGGAGACGATCGTATCGCTTACTCAGGCCGGTTATCAGTTTATCGGGATGGACCATTTTGCCCGTCCGGACGACGAACTGGCCGTCGCGCAGCGCGAAGGCGTGCTGCACCGTAATTTTCAGGGCTATACGACCCAGGGCGATACCGATCTGCTGGGGATGGGGGTTTCTGCTATCAGCATGATTGGCGATGGCTACATGCAGAACCAGAAAGAGCTGAAGCGTTATTACCAGCAAGTGGATGAGCGGGGCAATGCGCTATGGCGTGGCATTACGCTGACCCGTGATGATTGCATTCGTCGCGATGTTATCAAAGCGCTGATTTGTAACTTCCGCCTGGATTTTAACGCTGTCGAACAGCAGTGGGGTTTGCATTTCGCTGAGTATTTTGCCGAAGATTTGCAGTTACTGTCGCCGCTGGCGAAAGATGGGCTGGTGGATATTAGCGAGAAGGGAATTCAGGTGACGGCGAAAGGTCGTTTGCTGATCCGCAATATCTGCATGTGCTTTGATGCTTATCTGCGCCAGAAAGCGCGGATGCAGCAGTTTTCGCGCGTCATTTAGCCGGGTTGCCCGGTGGCGCTGCGCTTACCGGGCCTACACGTTGCGACAACCTGTAGGCCGGATAAGCATTAGCGCCATCCGGCACATTGTCAGCTGAACAGTCCCACCAGCGCGGCACACAATACGGCGGCTAGCGCAGTTTGTGGCGTGTGGCTGTCGACCGCTCCACTCGATACCAGATTAATAATAGATTCTAACATAATGAATCCCCCCGTTTGCCGGGCATGATCATACTGAACTCATCGGAACAGTAAAGCGCAAAATAGCAGCGTTTTGCGCTCAATTATTAATCTTTACACTCGCGGGTAATGCTTACTCCATTCCCAGCTCTTTCAACTTCCGCGTTAGGGTGTTTCGCCCCCAACCGAGCAGCCTGGCGGCTTCCTGTTTATGACCCTGCGTATGGCGTAACGCCGTGGTCAGTAGCGTTCTTTCCAGTTCTGGCTGCGCTTCAGAAAGCAGGTTTTGATGACCGGATCGCAAGGCGCGGTCCGCCCATTGCGCCAGTAATGTCGCCCAGCTATCCGGCGGCAGGTGGGACGGGCTATCCGGCGCCGAGGCTTCAAACAGTTCGCCCGGTAAATCCTGGATCAATACTTCCTGTCCGGCGGCCATGACGGTGAGCCAGCGGCAGGTATTTTCTAACTGACGCACGTTACCAGGCCATGCCAGGCGCGTTAACGCCGTTTCGGTTTCCGGATGTAATAATTTGGCTTCCACGCCTAATTCACGGGCGGCGACCTGCAAAAAATGGCGCGCCAGGCGCGGAATATCCTCACGGCGCTCGCGCAACGGCGGAAGATGGATACGAATCACGTTCAGGCGGTGGAACAGGTCTTCGCGGAATTTCCCTTCCTGAACGCGTCGTTCGAGGTTCTGGTGGGTGGCGGCGATAATGCGCACATCCACTTTTACCGGCGCGTACCCGCCCACGCGGTAGAACTGTCCGTCAGCCAGCACGCGTAACAGACGAGTCTGGACATCCAGCGGCATATCGCCAATTTCGTCCAGAAACAGCGTACCGCCGTCAGCCTGCTCGAAACGGCCCTGCCGGATGGTATTCGCCCCGGTAAAAGCGCCTTTCTCATGGCCAAACAGTTCGGATTCAATCAAATCTTTCGGGATGGCCGCCATATTGAGCGCGATAAACGGCGCTTTGGCGCGTGGGCTATGGCGGTGAAGCGCATGGGCGACCAGTTCTTTACCGGTCCCTGATTCGCCGTTAATCAGCACGCTAATCGAAGAACGCGACAGCCGACCAATAATGCGAAACACATCCTGCATGGCGGGCGCTTCGCCTATCATGTCTGTTGTCGGGCCGTTAACCTCGATATTACGCGGCTGTTGCTGCTCCTGATAGTGGCTAATCGCGCGCTCGACCAGAGCGACGGCTTCATCAATATCAAACGGTTTAGGCAGATAATCAAACGCCCCCTGCTGATAGGCGCTCACGGCGGCATCTAAATCGGAATGTGCGGTCATAATGATGACCGGAAGCATCGGGTGACGCTGTTTAATCTGCTTTAATAGCGCCAGCCCGTCCATTCCCGGCATTCGGATATCCGACAGCAAGACGTCCGGCGTTTTACTGGCCAGCGCAGCCAGTACTTCATTACCATTCTCAAAGGTGGTACAGGTCAACCCTGCCCCGGCGAGAGCACGCTCAAGCACCCAACGGATGGAACTATCATCATCGACGACCCAGACTATTCCTCGTTGCATAAACACCTCTATTTCCGAATCGGCAGGTAAACCGAAAACTCGGTATGCCCCGGCCAACTGGTAAATTCAATTTTGCCGGCGTGTTGATCGATAAGATTGCGGGCGATAGATAACCCAAGCCCGGTGCCGCCTTCGCGACCGCTGACCATCGGGTAGAACAGCGTATCCTGTAAATGGGGAGGAATGCCCGGCCCATTGTCTTCAACGTCTATACGCGCCGCCAGGCGATAGCGTTCGCCATGCAGCGTTAACTGGAAGGCGGTACGGGTACGCAGCGTAATTTCGCCGCCATCCGGCCCCAGCGCCTGCAAGGCATTGCGGACAATATTCAGCAGTACTTGCTCAATTTGTTCCGGATCGTGCGGCAGTTCTGGCAGACTGGGGTCGTAATCGCGGATAAGCCGGACATTATCCGGCAGTTCCATCGACACCAGCGCCACCACGCGCTCCGCGACTTTATGTATGCTCTCGGTAATGTGCATTCCCGGGTGCTGCGGCCCCAGCAAACGATCGACAAGGTTGCGTAGCCTGTCGGCCTGTTCAATGATGACTTTGGTATATTCCATTAGCGCCGGGTCGGGCAGCGCCTTGCTGAGTAGCTGCGCCGCGCCGCGCAGGCCGCCGAGCGGATTTTTGATTTCGTGTGCCAGACCGCGCACCAGATCGCGGGCGGCGATTTGCTGCGCGTGCTGCAACTGCTCCTGACTCAGACGACGCTGGTTATCCATCGGCGCCATTTCGAGCAGTATAAAATCGTCGGGCAGACGTTGGGCGGTCAAAGAGAGAATATGCGAGCGACTATCAATCACCAGCGTCACTTCGTTATCGGTAAAGCCTTGCCCTGCCGCTAAACTTTCGCGCATCAGGTCAATGTTTAACGAAAAATAGCTCAACAGTTCAGGTAACGGCGTCCCGAACAGTTTGCGTGAGCTTTGCGCGAGCAACTGCTGCGCGGCAGGGTTGGCGTAATGGATTGCCAGCGCGTCGTCGACCACCAGCACGCTGTTGATTAACGAATTGAGGATCTGCCCAGCATCGGGCTGTATGCCGCTTGCCATTCAGCAGTCTCCTGGAAAAGGTTGCACCATTTTAGTGCATTATAGCTTTTTACCACTAAAAAGCGCGTGAGATCAGATTGTTGGTGGAGAAAAAAGCCCATCCTGGGATGGGCTGAAAGTTTCCACGGCAACTCAAAAACTCCTGACGCCTTTCACGCTGCTGCTGCGTTGGCTGCCTTCGCTTACCCCAGTCTCATCGCTATCTATGCTCCTGGGGATGTGCTCAGTTGCCGCCTTGCAGCAACGCGAAATTCGTCGGATTTTTAATATACGATTAAACGCTGTAGTACAGCTCAAACTCTACCGGGTGCGGGGTCATACGCACGCGGTCATCTTCTTCGCGACGCAGCGCAATATACGCATCGATCGCTTCATCCGTGAACACGCCGCCTGCTTTCAGGAACTCGCGGTCCAGGTCCAGCGCGTTCAGCGCTTCTTCCAGAGAACCCGCTACCTGTGGGATCTCTTTCGCTTCTTCCGGCGGCAGGTCATACAGGTTTTTGTCCATGGCTTCGCCCGGGTGAATCTTATTCTTAATCCCGTCCAGACCGGCCATCAGCAGGGCGGCAAAGCACAGATATGGGTTAGCCGCCGGGTCCGGGAAGCGAACTTCGATACGGCGCGCTTTCGGAGACGCCACCACCGGAATACGGATGGAGGCGGAACGGTTACGGGCGGAGTAGGCCAGCATCACCGGCGCTTCGTAACCCGGGACCAGACGCTTGTAGGAGTTGGTGGTCGGGTTCGCCAGGGCGTTGATGGCTTTGGCGTGTTTGATGACGCCGCCGATGTAGTACAGCGCCTGCTCAGACAGACCGGCATATTTGTCGCCAGAGAACAGGTTGGTGCCGTTCTTCGCCAGCGACATGTGGCAGTGCATACCGGAACCGTTATCGCCGAACATCGGTTTTGGCATAAAGGTCGCGGTCTTACCGAAGCGGTGAGCCACGTTATGTACGACATATTTGTAAATCTGAATTTCGTCGGCTTTTTTGGTCATGGTGTTAAAGCGGGTCGCCACTTCGTTCTGACCTGCGGTCGCTACTTCGTGGTGGTGCGCTTCAACGACCAGGCCCATCTGCTCCATGACCAGACACATTTCAGAACGGATATCCTGCGCGGAGTCAACTGGCGGAACCGGGAAATAACCGCCTTTCACGCCCGGACGATGGCCTTTGTTGCCGCCTTCGTACTTGGTAGAGGAGTTCCAGGCGCCTTCAATATCGTCAATCGCCACATGTGAGCCGGAGATAGATGCGCCGAAGCGGATGTCGTCGAACAGGAAGAATTCAGGTTCCGGCCCAAACAGGACGGTATCGGCGATACCGGTCGCGCGCAGGTAGTCTTCCGCACGTTTTGCGATGGAACGTGGGTCACGGTCATAACCTTGCAGAGTGCCAGGCTCCAGGATGTCGCAACGGATAATCAGGGTAGAGTCCGCGAAGAACGGGTCGATAACCGCAGTGGACGCATCGGGCATCAGCACCATGTCGGATTCGTTAATGCCTTTCCAGCCGCCGATAGAGGAGCCGTCAAACATTTTGCCTTCTTCAAAGAATTCGGCATTTACCTGATGAGCAGGAATCGTGACGTGCTGTTCTTTGCCTTTGGTATCGGTGAAGCGCAGATCGACAAACTTCACTTCGTGCTCGTTCAGCATCGTCAAAACGTGTTCAGCGGACATACTTGTACTCTCCCGGATTGGTCATGGTCGGTCGTCGTGGTAACGAGATCTTCAATTCTGCTGGCCGTGTCGCCGTAAAAATATAAAGCGAAATCTGTGCCAACTTTCACATTGCCCCTAAAAGGCGTTATCATGCGCACCATCGTGCAAAAGGGCTGCACCACGGTGACTATGTTGCACCAAAATAGTGCTTTAATGTGAACATTAAGCACCACATTGGTGCAATAGAACGCAAGCCACCCTTTTAACGCTCCGTGAAAGCGATCACAAAGAGACTCTGCAATACTTGTTTGCGGAGGATGTTTGTGATCCTGTTTTGTAGTGCGATTAATCCGTGTACAATAACGCGCTATTTCTAATGCCTGAGGCAAAGTTGTGATCGAAAATTTGCGTAACATCGCCATCATCGCGCACGTTGACCATGGTAAAACTACCTTGGTTGATAAGCTGCTCCAGCAATCCGGTACGTTCGACGCGCGTGCCGAAACTCAAGAGCGAGTGATGGACTCCAACGATTTGGAGAAAGAGCGTGGTATTACTATCCTCGCTAAAAACACCGCTATTAAATGGAATGATTACCGTATCAACATCGTTGATACTCCCGGGCACGCTGACTTCGGTGGTGAAGTAGAGCGCGTCATGTCCATGGTTGACTCTGTGCTGCTGGTGGTTGACGCATTTGACGGCCCGATGCCGCAAACGCGCTTCGTGACCAAAAAAGCCTTTGCTCATGGCCTGAAACCTATTGTGGTTATCAACAAGGTTGACCGTCCTGGCGCGCGCCCTGACTGGGTTGTTGACCAGGTATTCGACCTGTTTGTTAACCTCGACGCGACCGACGAACAGCTGGACTTCCCGATCATCTACGCTTCGGCGCTGAACGGTATCGCGGGTCTGGACCACGAAGATATGGCGGAAGACATGACCCCGCTGTATCAGGCGATCGTTGATCATGTTCCGGCGCCGGACGTTGACCTCGATGGTCCGTTGCAGATGCAGATCTCCCAGCTGGACTACAACAACTATGTTGGCGTTATCGGCATTGGCCGTATCAAACGCGGCAAAGTGAAGCCGAACCAGCAGGTCACTATCATCGATAGTGAAGGGAAAACCCGTAACGCGAAAGTAGGTAAAGTGCTGACGCATCTGGGTCTGGAGCGTATCGACAGCGATATCGCCGAAGCGGGCGATATCATTGCGATCACCGGTCTGGGCGAGCTGAACATTTCCGACACCATCTGCGACCCGCAGAACGTTGAAGCGCTGCCGGCGCTGTCCGTTGATGAGCCAACCGTGTCTATGTTCTTCTGCGTTAACACCTCGCCGTTCTGCGGTAAAGAAGGTAAGTTTGTGACTTCTCGTCAAATTCTTGACCGTCTGAACAAAGAGCTGGTACATAACGTGGCGCTGCGCGTTGAAGAAACCGAAGATGCGGATGCGTTCCGTGTATCCGGTCGTGGCGAACTGCACCTGTCCGTGCTGATTGAAAATATGCGTCGTGAAGGTTTCGAACTGGCGGTTTCCCGTCCGAAAGTTATCTTCCGTGAAATCGACGGTCGTAAACAAGAGCCGTACGAAAACGTGACGCTGGACGTCGAAGAGCAGCACCAGGGGTCTGTCATGCAGGCGCTGGGCGAGCGTAAAGGCGACCTGAAAAACATGAATCCGGACGGTAAAGGCCGCGTACGTCTCGACTACGTGATCCCAAGCCGTGGGCTGATTGGTTTCCGTTCAGAATTTATGACCATGACTTCCGGTACGGGTCTGCTGTACTCCACCTTCAGCCATTACGACGATATTCGTCCGGGTGAAGTGGGCCAGCGTCAGAACGGCGTACTGATCTCCAACGGTCAGGGTAAAGCGGTGGCGTTTGCGCTGTTCGGTTTGCAGGATCGCGGTAAGCTGTTCCTGGGTCACGGCGCGGAAGTTTACGAAGGCCAGATTATTGGTATTCACAGTCGCTCCAACGACCTGACGGTAAACTGCCTGACCGGTAAGAAACTGACCAACATGCGTGCGTCCGGTACGGATGAAGCGGTGATTCTGGTTCCGCCAATTAAAATGAGCCTTGAGCAAGCGCTGGAGTTCATTGATGACGACGAACTGGTAGAAGTCACCCCTACCTCTATCCGTATCCGTAAACGTCACCTGACGGAAAACGATCGCCGCCGTGCGAACCGTGGTCAGAAAGAAGAGTAATTAACGCTCTTACGGATAAAAACCCTGCCGAAATGAAAACTCGGCGGGGTTTTTTTATTCACATTGATAAAGGGATAAGGTTGCCAAAAAATCAGCAATCGCTGGCGTATTATGCCGACCAATGACAATGGTCAGCGAGCGAAGCTTTGGCAGATCTTCATCGGTTAACATCAAATTAATGAGCTGTTCCTGGGTTAATTCATTGTCCCAATCAATATTAAATCGCTTATTCATTTGTTTCCCTTCTCTATAAGCATGAATATGGTAAAACGCTTTACGAATATTATCATGGCGCTTAGGGGCGGGATATCGGGAGTCTGATTCAGGATGAATGAGCGGGCAGAACAACTACCCGCTGTGATGCAGATTCGGAAAATAGAGGCGATAATATCAGAAGAAATACTTCGCCCCGATACGAATCTGGTTTTGCTCTCTATGGTAGGGGCCCACGTTACGATCTAACCAGCGTAATTCAAAATAGGGCAACCAGTGTTCATTGATACGATAACGGAAGGTATTAGTGATTTCCCAATGATGCTTCGTACCATTACTACTATTAAAATCATTAACGTTATAAAAATAGTGTGGTTCAAAGGTATAAGAAAATTTATCGGTAATGATAAAATTCCAATAGTTACCGATTTCATAGCTGTCATTATTATCCAGTTCGCCATTCAAATCGGTTGAACTATAATTATTGTGATTATATCGGTTACGTACCGTAAGATTAAACCACGGGGTAAATTTATAGTTAACATCCAGATAGACGGCGCCGCCGGAACCAATGCTTTTGTCGTTTATTAACCCACCAGGCTGGATGGTTAATTTATCTGTAGGTTTAAATAACGGATACCAGCCCTCAATCTCATTATAACCGTGCTTTAATTCATCATCACGCTGTAGCGTATAGGTATTGGTCAACATAATTCCGGCACCCATATCGGAGTTATAGCCGACGCGCAGCATAAACTCCATTTGGTCAGACGCCAGGTTATAGGCCTCACGGTTTTCTACATAAGCGCCAGCAAAAACAGAGGTGGATATTACTGAAGTTAATATCACTAGAGTATTCAGAGATTTCATAATAAATCCATTTTTCAAATATAGGGAAGCCGCCATCCATCGGGATGGATAAAGCGGCAAGCGTCGTTTAATTATTTACAGTAGAAATACTTTGTTTATTATTAGTCGCGACAATTTGATTACCTGTTTTCTTTCGTTGGGCAATTTCCTCGATAATAAAAGCGAAACGTTGTTCATTGAGCTTATAAAAAAAGCCCATCGTTAGTGCTGCGATAATGGCAAGACCGCAAGGCCATAAAAAAATGAGCTGACGCAAACCAAGCAACGTGGTGTCACTTTGAGCTATGTTGGGGATATAACCGATTTGCGTCAGCATAATACCTGGCAAAAAGCCAGCAAGCGCAGCGGAAATTTTGCGGGAAAAGGTATAACCCGTATACACCGAGCCTTCAGCGCGAATACCCGTTTTCCATTCACCGTAGTCAACCGTATCCGGAACCAGCGCCCAGTTCAGGCTGTTGACGAAAGCGGTACCGAAGAAGGCGATACAAGAGAAAATAACAAACAGGAATGACGTTCCACCCCAGATAAAATTCAGGATATCGCCAACGGCCCACAATATCAGACCACCAAGATAAACCTGTTTTTTCCCGAAGCGTTTTACCGCAGCAGGTACTAATAAAACACCAATCAGGATACAGCCCATGCTGAAAAAACCCATCCATGACAACAAATGAATATCGTTCAGCACGTACTGAGTGTAATAAACCTGAATGGCCAGCTTGATATTAAAGGCGGCCAGCGTGCACAAATTGGCAACGCAGAGCACCAGCAGCGGCGGATTACGAAAAATCGCGCAGAAGGACTTCAATATGCTGGGTTTATGCGTGTCAGGTACGGTTTCGATATACCGTTCTTTCACCCCGCTAAAGCACCACCACATGCTGAACAGCCCGCAGACCGAAAAGATGACTGCTGCAATCAGATAACCCAGCGAAGGGGAACGGGTAAACAGCGCCTGAATGGGCATAAAACCTACGGTACAAAGAAGAAGGCCAATGGTAGCGCCGCCTTGTCGCCATGCGGCGAGCTGGGCGCGCTCATGCGGATTTTTGGTAATAGCGGGTACCATCGCGCCGTATGAGCAGTTCATCAGGCTGTAGAACAGACCGAACAACATAAACAGCACCGTCGCGAAGGCTGTTTTAACGGGTAAAGTAAAGTGAGTGGCAAAGAATTGCGCAGTAGCAACCAGAGCCACCGGAAATGACGCATACAGAATAAAAGGCCGAAACTTTCCTTTTGCGCCAATATTACGGCGTGAGTCCAGCAATACGCCGGTGAGCATATCGGTAAAAGCGGTGAAGAATTTCGCCACCAGAAAGATAATTCCACCGTAATATGCAGGCATCCCGAGTTCATCGGTATAAAACTTCAGTAGATACAGCGTACCGATACACAGCATCAGATTTGAGCCGAAATCGCCCACGCCATAGGCGCATTTTTCCCGCAGGCTCAACTTTAGCGTTAGCGGATCATGATTAGACATAATCGCCTCTCAAAACGCCCCGCAGGGCGTTATATTTTATTGTTGTTAAACCGTATGTTTCCGGGCCTCAATCTCTTCCACAATTCGCACGTACATCTTCTCGTTGAGGTTGTAGAAACAGCCCATCGCAATAATGGTGATGACCGCCAGCACGCAAGGATAAATAAAGATCAACTGGCGTAGGCCTTCGACGGTGCCTGCCGATTGCACCACATTCGGGATATAACCGATTTGCGTCAGCATCCAGCCGGGGAAGAACCCTGCCAGCGCCTGGGAGACCTTACGGAAGAAGGTGAAGCCGGTGTAAACCGTCCCTTCCGAGCGGACGCCGGTGCGCCATTCACCGTACTCCACCGTGTCGGAAACCAGCGCCCAGTTCAGGCTGTTGACGAAGGCGGAACCGAAGAACGCCAGGCAGGAGAAGGCGACAAAACTGACCGAGCCGCCGCCAAAGAAGTAGTTGAGCAGATCGCCCGCCACCCATATTAACAGCCCGCCGATATAGACTTTCTTCTTGCCAAAACGCCTTACTGCGCCGGGCATCAAAAAGACGCCGATAAAAATACAGCCCATGCTAAAGAAGCCCATCCAGGAGAGGAGGATCGGGTCGTTAAGAACGTACTGGGTGTAATAAACCTGAATCGCCAGTTTGACGTTGAAGGCGCCGAGAGTACAAAGGTTGGCGATACACAGAATAAACAGCGGACGGTTACCGGCGATGGCGCGGAACGACTGCAATAATCCGGGCTTTTGCGCGTTATCGACAGGTTTCACTTCGACGTAGCGCTCTTTAACGCCGGCGTAGCACAGCCACATAAATAGCAGGCCAAACAATGAAAATAGCGTGGCGGCGAAAATATAGCTGAGTTGGGCATTGCCTTCGATCAGGTTCATGACCGGCACAAAGCCAACGGTACACAGCAGCAGGCCGAGAGTGGCGCCTCCCTGGCGCCAGGCAGCAAGCGAGGCGCGTTCATCCGGGTTCTTGGTAATCGCCGGCACCATCGCGCCATACGAGCAGTTCATCATGCTGAAAACCAGCCCGTACAGCATAAACAGTATCGTTGCGACGACGGTTTTTCCCGTCACCTCAAACGGTGTGCCGACAAAGTTAGCAATCGCCAGTAGCGTTACCGGAAATGCCGCGTAAAGCACGAACGGGCGGAATTTGCCCTTCGGACCAATTTTACGCCGCGAGTCGAGCATAATGCCGGTACCCATATCGGTAAATGCGGTGAAAAATTTGGCGATAAGGAAAATGATCCCGCCGTAAGTCCCTGGTAAACCCAGCACATCGGTATAAAATTTGAGTAAATAGAGGGTCCCGATATCTAACAGGATATTGGAACCTAAATCCCCCAGTCCATAGGCAAGTTTTTCTTTAAACGGCAAGCGTAGGGTTGCCGGATTCGATGATGTTTGACTCATTATTCTTCTCCATCTGCCCGCAGGTTTCCCTGCGGGCGAGCCGTATTAGATATTCCGTAAAGAAGCAAAAAGTGAAGCCCACTCGCTCTTCGCGCGATAGAAGACCGGCGGCTTGCCAATGGGCGCATCCACGGTAATTTCACCGCCGTGGTGAACTTCGCCGGTCCAGATATTCACCCAGTGATCTTCCGGCAGGTACAGCGTCCAGTCGCAACGCCCCTGCTCGTGAACCGGCGCGACCAGCAGATCCTGACCGAGCAGATATTGATATTTCAGGGTGTAGGTTGCGGCATCGTTCTCGTAGTGCAGGAATAGCGGACGCATGACCGGCAGACCGGTAGCCGCGTTTTGCGCCACCGCCTGCTTGAGATACGGTTTCAGCGTGGTAAAGACGGTGGTCATGCGGGCAAAGTGGGCAATAGTTTCCGCGTCGCCGTCGAACTGCCAGTTATCGCCGGGGCGGTTGCCTTCATGGGTGCGCATCATCGGCGTAAAGGCGCTGAAATCGCACCAGCGCAGCAGCAACTCTTTGCTGCGTTTCATGTCAAACAGGGTGGTGTAGCCGCCGATATCGCTGTGATGCAGACCATGGCCGGTCATCGCCAGCGACAATGCCGCAGGTACTACCGAGGCCAGACCATCATCAAGGCTCCAGTCAACGTTCTGGTCACCTGCCCACATCATGGTGGAATACTTCTGGCTACCGGTGTAACCCGCACGCATAAAGAACAGGATCTCGCCGAGTTTGCCGGTCTCCTGTAGCGCTTCGTAGTTACATTTCGCCCACAGCGCAGGCCAGGCGTTATGCATGATCTCGGCGCTGACGCCGTTGTGCAGATACGTGTCGGTCGGCAGATATTCGCCGAAATCCGCCATCCAGCCGCTGCAGCCGAGCGCGATCATGTTCTTTTTGATGACGTCTTTGAACCAGTCGTAAGCTTCAGGATTGGTCAGATCGACCACGCCGCCATAGAATTCGCCAAACTCGACCAGATAGTCGCCGCCCGTGGCGTCTTTCGCCAGATAGCCGTGTTTCGCCGCCTCGGCGCAGAGGTCTTTATCACTGGCGACGTATGGATTGATATAAGAGAGGAACTGGACGCCTTCTTCTTTCCACTGTTTGATCCGGCTATCCAGTTGCGGATAGTTGTCGCTATTCCACTTCCAGTTCCACATCACGCGCTTGCCAAAGGAGGTCATGCGGATACCGGACCAGTCCTGCGCCCAAATACCGTTCACTTTTACGCCAGCGTTGCGCATGGTATCCAGTTTTTTCTGGCAAACTTCCGTACCGCCCTGAATGCCTAACGTGACGCCGTCGTAAACCCAGTCCGGCAGCTCCGGCTGGCGGCCTAACAGCGCAGTCAGTTTTTCCAGCAGGGCGATGTAGGTGTCGGCACACTCAAAACGCAGCGTAGTTTTATCTTCCCACAGCGCCAGTTCGTGATACTCCGGCGCGCTGAAGTCGAAATTCATATAACAGCTATTTTCAACGTGGCAGTAGTATTTTTGCGTGCTGACAAAGGTCGGTTGCGGGAAGAAGGTCCAGTAATAGTCGCCGCCGGCGTTCTCTTTGCAGTCTGCCTGCCAGGTGACATAGCTGGTTTTATTACGGCCAACGCCCTGTTCGCTGGTCCACAGCGGGAACGGCTTGCCGCGCAAATCGAAATAAGAGAACTGTTCGCCGCAGCCGTAGATATGGTCGTCTGGATTAGCTGCGAGGCGTAACCAGATACGGTTATGGTGCAGGTCGTCGTTTTGCAGATCCAACGTCAGGCGTCCCGCCTCATCGGCGGAGATGCGAAGGGTGGCGCTAATTGTTGCGCCACGGCTGAATTGTACCAGCCAGCCGTCGGGTAGCTCGCTGACGGTGGCCTCCGTTAATGCAATCTTTTCGTTAAGTTTGTCTTTGATGCTGAAGTTGCCGCGGAACATATCAATGTCGGCAACGCCCGCGCCAATCCACAGACAGGGGTTTTCGGCGCTGTGGCGTAAAATCAGGCGCTGCTGCCAGCTAAGCGCAAAACCATCCTGTGATGTTGTCAGTTCAAAATCGGTTGACCGTTGTGGTAGAGAATTCATTGTAATCTCCGTGAATGTAGGGTAATTCGGTAATCCATTTGGGCTAGTCACAGCCGATGGAAAAATGCAGTTGATGGATCGCTTTTGGGGCAAGATGAATCAGCGCGATCCCGGAATTAAATGCATCGGGCGGGCAGCTCATAGGCTCTACCGCGAGACCTTTTCGGCTGAGTTTTTCGCCGGTATAGATCTGTAGCCAGGGTTGATTGCTGCGTAAAAATGTAGACATGTTCTGCGTTGGGCTGGTAAGTCTGACCTCCCACTCAGCCGGGGTAGTCGCGGTCTTAACCGCATGATCAAGGCGCGTTTCGCCGAGCAGGCATGATGCGGAAAAATCCCTGCCTGCGGGCAATTCTTCGCTTGCAGGCAGTGTTAATACACAGCTATCGATGCTTTGCAGATTACAAGTCAAATAAGGATGTGCGCCCGCGCCATAAGGGGCTGATTCATCGCCAATGTTTTGCGTACGAATCAATACGCGCAGCCCACTGGCGGCATCTAACCGATAAATTACTTCCGATATCAACGCAAAGGGATAGCCGTAAGAGGGCGGCAGAAAAATCGTTAGCGACGCTTCCGTCGCCGACTGATAATTAATCTGCCAGTCTCGCCAGGCTAACAGACCGTGAATGGCGGTCTGCGAAACCGGGTCGTTAACGGCAAGCTGGAAAACCTTGCCGTTATAGGAGTAGCAGCCATTTGTCACGCGATTGGGCCAGGGAATCAATACTTTCCCCAGATGCGCCATGGGTATTTCTTCCGGTTTATGCGGGATGACCACATGGCGTCCATGATGGGTCAGTTCCGCCAGACCTGCGCCAACCGTGACGATTTTCGCCTGGTAATGGCCCGCATTAAGCTGAATAGTTTTTCCACCGCTGTGCATGGCTGCCATCCTCATGACCTATTTCGCGTTGATATCCAGGAGACCCGCCGCGACCGCTGGAGCCAGGCCTGGCGCCAGTGGCAGACGAGGAATGACCAGGCAGTGCAGCAGATGGTAAATATCTTGCTTGCCGTCCCACACTTTGGTGGTCACTTTGTTATCGGCGTCCAGCTCTTGCCACCAGGAACCATTTTCATAGTCCATCAGGTACTTAATGCAGTAGTCCCACCATTTCTGATACCACTCTTCATACTGGCTATCGCCCGTCAGGGTGTAGAGGGCGTAGGCCGTACCCATCGCTTCCACAATCGGCCAGCGCACGCGTTCACGTACGATAGGTTTACCGTCCCAGTCGACTGAGTAGACAAAGCCGTCTGCGCCATCTGGCGCCCAGGCGTCGCGGATAGTGGCATGGAACAGACCTTTCGCGTCTTCCAGCAGCCAGGCGGGTGGCGTTTCGAAGCGGGCCTCCAGCGCAGCATGGAGATGGAGCATCAGACGGCCCCACTCAATCCAGTGACCTGGCGTACCGCCGTAGGCGCGGAAACGGTGGGCAGGATTATCTTTGTTGTAGTCGCGGATAGGGTTCCACTGTGAATCGAAGTGTTCATTGACGCGGTAATCACCGTTGCGCGCCACATCATGAATAATTACCGACGCGATACGTAGCGCGCGATCCAGCCATTTTTTGTCATGGGTAACGTCATAAACAATCAGGAACGCTTCGACGGCGTGCATATTGGCGTTGCCGCCACGGTAGTCTTCGGTTTTGCTAAAGGCTTCATCCCAGGACTCCAGGCACATCTGCTCTTCTTCACTCCAGAAGTATTTCTCAATCACTTCTATGGTGTAATCCAGCAATTTCTTGGCTTCAGGATGCCCGGTCGTGACGGCGCTGGCCGCGCCCAGCAGGGCGAAGAAGTGTTGATAACCCTGCTTAGAGGCATCCACCACGCCCTGATCGTTAACGCAGGCATACCAGCCGCCGTATTTTTTATCGCGCAGCGCGCCGTTCATGGCTTTGATACCGTGATCGACCAGATCATAAGCGCCCGGTCGGCCCATCGACGCCGCCACGGAATAAACGTGCAGCATACGCGCCGTGATCCAAAGATGGGTGCCCATCTCTTCTTTGATTTGCCCTTTATTTCCCAGCCAGCCGAAGCCTGTCGGCACCGCGGCGTTTTTACCGAAATTAAAGATGCGGTCGGTTTCCTGCTCCAGCCAGCGGTTGTGGCTCAACGTGTTAAACCATTTCATTCTTTCATCCTCGTATTAACGACGTTTCGCCATCATTTCATCGACGATCTCGCCCAGACGTTGCAACTTAGGCGCGGAAACATCACGTAGCATCAGCTCGGTATCCGGTAGACCAATCACTGATGACCAGACCGCGCGTCCCGCCAGGAACCCGGATGCGCCAGCTTCCATGGCGACCCTGACCGCGCGAGGGAACAGTTTTTCGTCCACACCGGAAGAGAGGATGACCCACGGCATATTGATATGCCCATTCAGGCGTTGTGAGGCGGTAAGAAGATCGGAACGCGCGCCTTTGCCGTAGAGCGGCATTTCAACTTTGTAAAGATCGGCGCCGCTGTCGCCCAGCTCTTTGGCCGCATCGATAATCGCCTGCTCGCGATCGAACTTGTCGCCGCAGCGCGGCGGGCGTACAACCGGTTCGATAATGCTCAGCAAACCATTGGAGTGACATAATTCATTGAATTCTTTGACCATATCCAGACGCTGCTGCGCGTCTTCGTCGCTGCGCCACAGCACCAACAGTTTTAAGGCTTTCGCGCCATCCCGTTTTACCGCCTGCGCATTAATTTTTTTATCAATGACAACGTTATCAACGGGAATACCGTTGCCCGGGATGAAATCATCCGCCGCGACGATCATGGCGCAGCTTTTAGCGACCGCGTTTTGTTCTACGGCCTGGCGATAACAGAACTGCTGATCCAGCAGAACGGCAGAGGCATACGGGGAAAGAATTTTCGCCGCATTCACTTTGAAATCCGTCAGCACGCTATCGGCAACGGGTGTTTTCGCACCAGCAGCAGCAAACATTAAACGCATCGCCTCGCGCTGATCGACAGCCAGCATGGCAAACCCGCCGGACGCTCGCGTAATGTCTTTGATGGTGTAGTTGTTCATTCAATTTTCCTTTATACAGTCGTTACTTTTTTACGTTGGCGGTCAGCCCGGCGCTGATGCGCACCTGTTCCAGGATGGCGCTCCAGTCTTCCCGACCGCGGCCTGCGGCCCGCGCCAGGTTATAAACTTCCCGGGAGGCGGCACCGAGCGGCATCGGTACGTGCAGTTGATTGGCGACATCCAACGCGATGCCAAGATCTTTGTGCGCCAGATCGATCATGAAGGCGGGAGACAGATCCCCTTTCATCACTTTATTCGGCCAGGTGGTGGTGAAATGCCCTTTGCCTGCGGCAGTGCCGCTCATCACTTTTAAAGCCACGTCGAAGGAAAGCCCCAGCGCTTCACACAGCACGGCGGCTTCGGCGGAGAGCGCATTTAGCGCAATACTCATGTAGTTGTTGATCAGTTTTACGCGAATACCCATTCCCGGGCCGCCGGTGTTGACCAGCTCATTACCCATCGCCATCAGAACAGGGGTAGCGCGCTCTACTTGCTCCGCCGTACCGCCTGCCAGCAGCAACAATGTGCCGGTAATCGCGTTGTCGGATGTCCGGCCTACCGGCACATCCATCATGCTGAACCCTTTGCTCTGCATGTCGGCAATCAGCTTATCGGTTTGCAACGGATGAATAGTGGACATATCAATGACCAGCGCTTCACGGGAAAGGGTTTCACAAACGCCTTGCTCGCCAAACAAAACGGAACGAACCAGATCGCCGTTCGGGAGCATGGTGATAACAAATTCAGCGCCGATGGTTGCCTGAGCCGGGCTGCTTGCAGGTTGCGCGCCTTTGTCTACCAGACGCTGTACGGCGTCGGGATTAACATCGAAGACGCTGAGTTGATGGCCCTGCTTTAGCAGATTGCTCGCCATAGGAGAGCCCATCTGTCCCAACCCGATAAATGCTATAACTGCCATATCGTTCTCCTGAACACGGTGGTGTCATTTTTTGTCATTAATGAGCCTTTTTCTGTCTGTTTGTGATCGTATTTGTAATTTATAGTCAAAAAATTGACAGCCGTCACTTTTTAAACATTTCGTGAAATTAAAATGAGCACATCGAAAATGCTTGAGGAATGACCATGGTTCGTATTGCTTGTGTAGGTATTACCGTGATGGATCGCATCTATTACGTGGAAGGATTACCGACAGAAGGGGGTAAATATGTGGCGAAGCGCTATACGGAAGTGGGCGGCGGGCCTGCGGCGACCGCTGCCGTGGCTGCGGCGAAATTGGGCGCGCAGGTGGACTTTATTGGCCGTGTGGGCGATGACGACACCGGAAACAGCCTGCTGGCGGAACTGGAATCCCTGGGGGTAAATACCCGCTATACCCGCCGCTACACGCAGGCCAGGTCGTCGCAGTCAGCGATTATGGTGGATGCCAAAGGAGAGCGGATTATCGTTAATTATCCCAGCCCGGATTTATTGCCTGACGCCGGCTGGCTTAACGACATCGATTTTTCGCAGTGGGATGTGGTGTTGGCGGATGTGCGCTGGCATGACGGCGCAAAACAGGCGTTTACGCTGGCGCGTCAGGCTGGCGTCATGACTGTTCTTGATGGCGATATTACGCCGCAGGATATTAGCGAGCTGGTGGCGTTAAGCGACCACGCCGCCTTCTCCGAGCCAGGGCTGGCACGCCTGACGGGGATGAGCGAAGCCATTGATGCGCTAAAAAAAGCACAAATGCTCACAAATGGACATGTCTATGTCACGCGAGGCAGTGAAGGCTGCAACTGGTTGGAAAAAGCGGCGGTACGCCACCAACCGGGTTTTACCGTGGAGGTGGTGGATACTACCGGCGCGGGCGATGTTTTTCATGGCGCACTGGCATTTGGCCTGGCAAGAGGATACGCCATCGAAGAGGCTGTCAGATTCGCCAGCGGCGTTGCCGCGCTGAAGTGTACGCGCCCAGGTGGCCGGGCGGGTATCCCTGATTGTGAGCAAACCCGATCTTTCTTGTCACTTTTTGTATAATATGAGCAGTAGGAAGCTTTTAGAGGAATGCTCATGAGTCTTACCGAACTGACCGGTAATCCGCGACACGATCGGCTGTTAATGCTAATTGATGAGCGCGGCTATATGAATATCGATGAGTTAGCCAGTTTGTTGGAGGTCTCTACCCAGACGGTTCGCCGCGATATTCGTAAATTAAGCGAGCAGGGGCTGATTACGCGTCATCACGGCGGCGCCGGCAGAGCGTCCAGTGTGGTCAATACCGCCTTTGAGCAGCGAGAGGTCTCCTGGACGCAAGAGAAAAAAGCCATTGCGGAAGCCGTGGCTGACTATATTCCGGATGGCTCCACGATATTTATCACGATTGGAACGACGGTTGAGCAGGTGGCGCGCGCGCTGCTCAACCATAATCATCTGCGCATTATCACCAATAGCCTGCGCGTCGCGCACATTCTTTATAATAACCCTCGCTTTGAAGTGATGGTGCCTGGCGGCACGCTGCGCCCGCATAATAGCGGCATTATCGGGCCATCCGCGGCGGCGTTTGTGGCGGGGTTCCGGGCTGACTATCTCGTCACCAGCGTAGGCGCGATAGAGAGCGATGGCGCGTTACTGGAGTTTGATGTCAACGAAGCCAGCGTAGTGAAAACCATGATGGCCCACTCGCGACATATTCTGCTGGCCGCCGATCATACGAAATACCATGCTTCTGCGGCGGTTGAGATCGGCAATGTGTCACAGATTACCGCTCTGTTTACGGACGAGTATCCCGGTCCGGCATTACAGAATTTACTTCAATCCCAGCAAATCGAAGTGGTTCAGGTGAGTCCTTCGCTGGACGACGCCGTTTCAGCGTGACAAGCGCCCTTGCGCCGGAGGGTCGCGTCAGCGCTTTATCCGGCCAATAAAACGGCGCTGTGATGCAGGCGATATTGGGCATCGTCTGCGTTTCTATTGTCTTTTTGTTAATTGATTTATAAAGGGATACATAGTCAAACTTCTCCTTTCCCGCTACAGTTATTCATCCCCGGTTAGCAAGGAGAATGACATGCTCTACATCTTTGATTTAGGTAATGTGATTGTCGACATCGACTTTAACCGCGTATTAGGTGTGTGGAGCGATCTGAGTCGAGTACCGCTGGCTTCGCTGAAGCAAAAATTTACGATGGGCGAGACTTTTCACCAACATGAACGCGGTGAGATAACGGACGAAGCGTTTGCTGAAGCTTTCTGTCATGAAATGGCGTTATCGCTCAGTTATGAACAATTTGCGCACGGCTGGCAGGCGGTATTTGTCGGATTACGGCCCGAAGTGATTGCTATCATGCATAAACTGCGCGAGCAGGGGCATCGCGTGGTGGTGCTATCCAATACTAACCGACTGCATACCCACTTCTGGCCGGAGGAATACCCGGAGGTGCGCGCTGCCGCCGACCATATCTATTTATCGCAGGATTTGGGAATGCGTAAGCCGGAAGCGCGTATTTATCAGCACGTCCTGCAGAAAGAAGGTTTTTCCGCTGCCGATGCGGTCTTTTTCGACGACAATGCCGATAATATAGAAGGGGCCAACCAGTTGGGGATCACCAGCATTCTGGTGAAGGATAAAGCCACCATCCCTGACTACTTCGCGAAGCTGTTATGCTAAAAACCGTTCACCAAAAAGCTGGACGCCATACGCGCCCTGTTCGGGCCTGGCTCAAGCTATTATGGCAGCGTATCGATGAGGATAATATGACGACTCTGGCGGGAAATCTCGCCTATGTCTCATTACTCTCCTTAGTACCGCTTATTGCCGTCGTTTTTGCCCTTTTCGCTGCTTTTCCGATGTTTTCTGATGTCAGCATTCAGTTACGCCATTTTATTTTTGCTAACTTTATGCCAGCCACCGGAGACGTGATTCAGCGCTATATTGAGCAGTTTGTCGCTAACTCCAACAAAATGACGGCGGTGGGCGCCTGTGGACTGATTGTGACGGCATTGCTGTTGATGTACGCCATTGATAGCGCCTTAAACACTATCTGGCGCAGCAAACGCACACGGCCAAAAGTGTACTCTTTTGCGGTGTACTGGATGATCCTCACGCTCGGCCCGCTTCTCGCTGGCGCCAGCCTGGCGATCAGCTCCTACCTGCTTTCTTTACGCTGGGCCAGCGATCTGAATACGGTCATCGACAATGTATTGCGCATCCTTCCGCTGCTGCTCTCGTGGATCTCATTCTGGTTACTTTACAGTATTGTCCCAACAACTCGCGTACCGAACCGTGACGCCCTTGTCGGCGCGTTTGTCGCAGCGTTGCTGTTCGAGGCCGGGAAGAAAGGTTTCGCGCTTTATATCACCATGTTCCCGTCATATCAGCTCATTTATGGCGTACTGGCAGTGATCCCTATCCTGTTTGTCTGGGTATACTGGACCTGGTGTATAGTCTTGCTTGGCGCAGAAATAACTGTCACTCTCGGGGAATACCGAAAACTCAAACAAGCCGCAGAACAAGAAGAAGCTGACCAACCATGATTGCATTAATTCAACGCGTAACCCGTGCCAGCGTCACCGTGGAGGATGAGGTGACGGGTGAAATCGGCCCAGGACTTTTGGTGTTATTGGGTGTCGAAAAAGAAGATGACGAACAAAAAGCGAATCGTCTGTGCGAGCGCGTGCTGGGATACCGTATCTTCAGCGATGCTGACGGCAAGATGAATCTGAATGTACAACAGGCTGGCGGCAGCGTGCTGGTGGTGTCGCAGTTTACGCTGGCGGCAGATACCGAGCGCGGTATGCGACCAAGCTTTTCCGGCGGGGCTGCGCCGGATCGCGCGCAGGCGCTTTATGAATATTTTGTTGAACGCTGCCGCCAGCAGGCGATAAACACGCAAACCGGACGCTTCGCTGCCGATATGCAGGTTGAGCTGGTTAATGACGGTCCCGTGACATTCTGGCTCCAGGTATGAGTCAGCTTCCGGCGTGGCCGCGGATAACAAGAGAGAGTACGGCTATGTATCACCTTCGAGTTCCGCAAACAGAAGAAGAATTAGAACGTTACTACCAGTTTCGCTGGGAGATGCTGCGTAAACCGCTGCACCAGCCGAAAGGGTCGGAACGGGATGGCTGGGATGCGTTGGCGCACCATCAAATGGTGGTGGACGAAGAAGGAAACTTAGTTGCAGTGGGCCGCCTGTATATCAATGCAGATAACGAGGCGTCTATTCGTTTTATGGCTGTACATCCCTCGGTACAGGATAAAGGGCTGGGGACATTAATGGCGATGACTCTGGAGTCTGTTGCCCGCCAGGAAGGCGTTAAGCGCGTCACCTGCAGCGCGCGCGAAGATGCGGTTGAGTTCTTTGCCAAACTCGGATTTGTCAATCAGGGGGAGATTACTACGCCCACAACCACGCCAATCCGCCATTTTCTGATGATTAAACCGGTAGCATCGCTGGATGATATCCTGCATCGCGGCGACTGGTGCGGGCAGCTTCAGCAGGCCTGGTATGAGCACATTCCATTGAGCGAAAAGATGGGGGTGCGCATTCAGCAGTACACCGGGCAAAAATTTATTACCACGATGCCGGAAACCGGTAATCAAAATCCGCATCACACGGTGTTTGCCGGCAGCCTGTTCTCCCTGGCGACGCTGACCGGATGGGGACTTATCTGGCTGATGCTCCGTGAACGCCACCTGGGCGGGACGATTATTCTTGCTGACGCCCATATTCGCTACAGTAAACCGATTAGCGGAAAGCCAAACGCCGTGGCTGATTTGGGGTCGCTAAGCGGTGATTTGGACAGGCTGGCGCGGGGTAAAAAAGCGCGTGTCCAGTTGCAGGTTGAACTGTTGGGCGGCGAGACCGCTGGGGCAATTTTCGAAGGCATTTATATCGTACTACCTGCGAAACCGTTCGGCCCGTATGAAGAGGGCGGCAACGAGGAGGAGTAGCTGGACATATCCAACTACTCGATGAAGGCATCCGCTGGTAGTTTAAAGCGTTGTGTAAGCGCTTTAATATGATTAACCGTTAGTGCTCTGCGGCCATTTAAGATGTTGCTGACGTTCGATTTAGAACCAAGTTCGTTGGCAAGATCTGCTGCTTTGAGACCGTATTGATCCATGAGCGTTCGCAATACTGAAACGCCAGGGGGCGTTTTCTCCAGGTGTTGGTTGAGTGCTTTGAATTCCGGCGCATGTTTTTCGTATTCACTGATTCGGGCACAGAGCAATTCAAATAGTGGGTTTTCAAGATCGTCGTGGTCGACCAGAAACTCCACTAGCGCTAGTGCCCTGCGATACTCATTGTCATTTCGGTCTTCCCCCATCAGTGGGACGCTTTTTACCGCATCGCTGAAGGTATCAACGATCTTTTTTGCGCTGGTTGCATCCATCTGACGATGAGTTCTCATTCTTTATTACCCCGATAATATGCGGTCAGTTTGTCATATTCGGCATGGGAAACGATATGTTTCACAAATATCTTATGTAACCTGAAATCTATGTAGGAAATGAGTCTCAGGCTGTTACCAGAAACATCAATCACCCACCATTTATCTCTGTACTTAAAATTATCCAGTGAAGGAATATACCGCTTCATCTCTTCAGGCTGAGTGAATGTTTTTTTCTCAAGAACATTCAGCAACTCAGTGAGGGCAAGCTCATGGTTTGGATACATGAGCATCGCTTCATTGAACGGTTTTCGGCTGATAACATGCACAATGTAGTTCCATTACAAAGTTTTCAACCTGAAAACAATTTAGCGCAACGTTATCCAGTTTTCAAGTTGAAAACAAAATTGAATTTTAGGTCATTTTGCCTGTTGATGGACTTACAACACGCCAGGCCACATCTCGCATGGCGCTTCGTGCCGTCTTGCTCACGCCGCCCAATTGGAAAAAACCGTGGATAACGCCGAGATAGCGCTGGCAAGTACACGCCACGCCCTGGTCGTTCAGACGGTGATATAGCGCTTCGCCTTCATCACGCAGTGGGTCGAACTCTGCGGTGAGGATATGCACCGGCGGTAAACCGGCAAAATCTTCACGCCATATCGGACTGGCTTCCGGGTGACGGAGGTCGGTACCCTGGAGATACATTTCGAAGCCTGATAGTAGTGTGTCGCGGGTGATGATGTAGTCTTGCCCGTTGCTGGCATAGCTGGGGAAACTGGCAGTAGCGTCAAGCATCGGGTAGATCAACAGCAGCTTCGCCGGAGACCAGTGGGCGGTGGATTTCAGGCGTAGCGCGCTGACCAATGCCAAGTGCCCGCCTGCGCTGTCGCCAGCAAGCGTGATACGTTCACGATCGATGCCTAACTGCTCCGCGTATTGATGGACGATATTGGCCCCGCGTTCAGCGTCGTCATGAGCCGCAGGGAAGGTGTGTTCTGGCGCAAGACGATACTGAATGGCAATCACCTTACAGCCGCTTTTCCAGGCCAGTTGCCGTAGCTGGGGGTCATGAGTCAGAAAGCCGCCGCTAACAAAACAGCCGCCGTGATAGTAGAGGATACAGGGTAGAGAACCGGATGCGTTTGGCGGCGAAACGACGCGAAATGTCATCCCTTCCAGCACGATATCTTCCGAACTCACCCGAATTTCTTTCTCACCCGCCAGCGACGTGCTGGCAATATAACCCGCTCTCCGGTCATCAATATTCTGCTCTCGTGAAGAGGGACGGCCCGCGGCGATAAACCCAGCGACCAGTTCGGCAATTCCTTTTTCCAGTGGCATATAACGCTCCTTTGACTGTATGTATGTACAGTTTATAACCTGGTTCGTTGGGGATGGAAAGTGGTGAAACGAGGGGATGATGATTCTGGATAGAGGTTCGCAAAAAATGGAATGCGGTTGGCGCTGGGTTTTTAATTTTTGTACTGTGAAACGATGATGCTATACGCCATTGACGTATAGATTATTTTCACTACTATAAGCCAATGGCGTATGGAATATGCAATTTATAGAAACGGAACTCTTTACTGAAGATGTTAAAAAACTGCTCGATGATGATGAATACCATAAGCTTCAGGTTTTTATGGCTCAGCATCCAGATTGTGGTGATGTCATTCAGGAAACGGGCGGCCTGAGAAAAATGCGCTGGGGAGCGCGAGGCAAAGGAAAGCGTAGTGGCGTGCGAATTATCTATTTTCACCGTAGTCAACGGTATGAGATTCGCTTGCTTCTGATTTATCAAAAAGGCATTAAAGATGATCTCACGCCGCAGGAAAAAGCGGTACTTCGTATGCTGAATGAGAGGTGGTAGATGGATAAAGTGTTATTTGAGCGATTAACTCAAAGTATGTCTCAAATGAATGAAATCATTGAAGGGACCCGTGAGCCTTCTCGTACCTTTCATATTGATGCAATGAAGATTAAAGAAATACGGCAGGCATCTGGGTTGTCGCAATCTAAGTTTGCAGAACTGATTTCGGTCAACGTGGATACGCTGCGCAACTGGGAGCAAGGAAGACGCTCACCGACAGGGCCAGCCAAAGCATTACTTCGCGCCATTGCCAACGACCCGAGAAACGTTATACAAGCATTGCGTTATTGAGCAATGATCCGGCTAACGTAGATTGCTAGCCGGTATACCAGAGAACTTATTCCCCTTCCCCCGGGAACAGGAACGGGTTGATGGAACTGCGGGCGAAGCCCTCCTGTTCCATGCGCGCGTCCAGCACCAGCGAGGCGAGGTCGTCGGCCACTGCTTCTACTTTCGGGTCTTTTTCCTGATACAGAATCTTCAGGTAAGTCCCGCAATCGCCGCAGCTTTCGGCTTTCACCGCAGCCTGCTCATTTTCCAGCGACCAGTAGTGTAAGTCGCGGCTCTGTTCGCAGTTACTGCATTTTACGCGCACGACATGCCATTCGGTTTCGCACAGGTTACAGTGCAGATAACGCAGCCCCTGCGTGGTGCCGATCTGCACCATGCTGGAGACCGGCATCGAACCGCACACCGGGCAATACTGGCGCGCTTCACCGTATTCCGCGCGGGCTTTGCCTGGGATCAAGCTGGCCATTTGCGCCCAGTAAAGGGAGAGCGCGGCCCAGATAAACGGGGCTTTATCGCTGCTGACGGAGGCAAAATCCGAGGCAAACAGCGCGCTGGCCATCTGCTCCAGCTCCTGCTCTGAGGCTTTCTCCAGGTTCTCAATCACCGCCAGCGCGGGGCCGCTCATCTCGGGTTTTAGCTCGGCAATTAACGAATGCAGCAGTTTTTGCCAGTGCTTATCACGCGGCAGCACGTGGATATCCAGCGGCGGCTTGCCCTGGTCGTTCGCTTCTTTAATACGTGCGGTCAGATCCATCTCCAGCGGATGGTCGTACAGCACCACTTCCTGTGCGTGCGCGATAAGCGCGGCAAAGCGCAGGTAATCGCCCAGCGGGTTATTTTCAGCCAGCTCGCGCAGACGTTCGGCGCGGCGGTTGTAGACGTTTTTGAGTCGGGGGAACAATAACGGCGGAATCATATCCGCCGTACGTTTCTCGCTCGACCCCAGCTCATCTTGCGGGATTATGCGAATACTCATTCAGTTTCTTTTTCCGTTGTCTTGCGGACTTCTCGGTACCAGCGCGGGTGATGTTTCTTCGCCCACGACCGGGTTACCCAGCCTTCCACCATCGCGGTAATGGTGCCTTTCACCCAAAGGGCGGCGTAGATATGCACCATGATAACCACAATTAACGCTACTGCGGCAAAAGAATGCAACATTAACGCGAATCGGATCACCGGGATTGAGAAAGCAGGCGCAAAGTACGGACGCCAGATAATTACCCCGCTCACCAGCAGCAGCACCAGGAAGATAATCGCCGCCCAGAATACGCATTTCTGACCGAAGTTATAACGCCCGGTGTCACCCACTTCCTCGTTGACGACGATCTTACGAATATTCTTCGCCCAAAAGATATCATCCCGATTGATTAGATTGTGGTGCCAATAACGGAAAAACATGATGATGAACGAGGCAAACATAACCACGCCCACAAACGGGTGCAGAATTCGCGCCAGTTGTGGGGTGCCCAGGATATGCATCAACCAGTTGAAGGATGGGAATAAAAAGCCCAGCCCGCTCACCGCCGCCAGCACGAAGCAGAAGGCGACGATCCAGTGGTTGATGCGTTCCGGCGCCGTATAGCGCACGATGGTGTCACGTCGTTTCATTTGCGCACCTCGTCTTTCTCTTCATGCAGGTTGTCATCTTCCTCTTCCGCGCGGTTCGGACCGACGCCGACATAGTGGAAGACGCTGGCGGCAAAGGTCGCGGCAAAACCGAACGCGGCGAGCGGTTTCCAGACGCCTTTCCAGAACTTAACGGTTTCGCTGATTTCCGGGTTTTCCGGCAGACCGTGATACAGATTCGGCTTGTCGGCATGATGCAGCACGTACATGACATGCGTACCGCCTACGCCCGCCGGATCGTACAGACCCGCGTTGTCATAACCACGGGTTTTCAGCTCGGCCACGCGCTCGCCCGCCAGCGTTTTCATCGCCTCTTTGGAGCCAAAGTGGATAGCGCCGGTTGGACAGGTCTTCACGCAGGCCGGTTCTTGCCCCACGGTCACGCGGTCGACGCACAGCGTACATTTATAGACGCGGTTGTCTTCCGGGTTGAGGCGCGGCACGTTGAACGGGCAGCCAGCGATACAGTAGCCGCAGCCGATACATTGCTCGGACTGGAAGTCGACAATACCGTTAGCGTACTGAATGATCGCCCCTTCCGCCGGACAGGCCTTCAGGCAGCCGGGATCGGCGCAGTGCATACAGCCATCCTTACGGATCAGCCACTCCAGTTTGTCGTTCTGTTCCACTTCCGAGAAGCGCATCACCGTCCAGGATTTCGCGGTTAAGTCCGCCGGGTTGTCATACACCCCGACGTTATTGCCCACTTCATCACGGATGTCGTTCCACTCGGAGCACGCCACCTGACACGCTTTACAGCCGATACAGGTGGTGACGTCGATGAGTTTCGCCACCTCTTCCTGGTGGTCCCGCGCCTGGGGCGCGGGGGTGAAACCGTTAGTGGCGGAACGACGAATGATGTCTTGCGATTGATAAGCCATAGGTCGTCTCCGTTACACCTTTTCCACGTTCACAAGGAAGGATTTAAACTCCGGCGTTTGCGTGTTCGCATCACCGACGAAAGGCGTTAACGTATTGGCGATAAAGCCTTTTTTCGCCACGCCTTCATAGCCCCAGTGAATAGGAATACCGATGGTATCGATATCCTTGCCGTCCGCTTTCAGCGTGCGAATACGCTTGGTCACCACCGCTTTGGCTTTGATATAGCCGCGGTTTGAGGAGACCTTCACGGTATCGCCATGCGCGATGCCGAGCTTATTCGCCAGCTTCTCGCCAATTTCCACAAACTGTTCCGGCTGGGCGATAGCGTTAAGCAACGCGTGCTTGGTCCAGTAGTGGAAGTGCTCGGTCAGACGGTAAGTGGTTCCGACATACGGGAACTTATCCGCTTTACCCAGCGCGTCGGCATCGTCTTTAAAGATACGGGCGGCAGGGTTAGAGATAACGTTCGGGTGCAGCGGGTTAGTGCCCAGCGGCGTTTCAAACGGCTCGTAGTGTTCCGGGAACGGCCCTTCCGCCATCTTATCGATGGCAAACAGGCGACCCATCCCTTCCGGCTGCATGATAAACGGTCCGACGTCGCTGCCGGGCGCGGCGGCGCTGTAGTCCGGAATATCCCATCCGGCCCATTTTCCGCCTTCCCATTTCAGTAGCTGACGTTTCGGGTCCCAGGGATTACCCTGCGGATCGGCGGAGGCGCGGTTATAGAGGATGCGGCGGTTAAGCGGCCATGCCCATGCCCAGCCCAGCGTGTTGCCGAGACCAGACGGGTCGGCGTTATCACGACGCGCCATCATGTTGCCTTCCGGCGTCCAGCTACCGGCGAAAATCCAGCAGCCGCTGGACGTCGTACCGTCATCGCGCAGTTGCGCGAACGAACTGAGCTGTTGACCTTTCTTCACCACCACCGCGCCGGTTGCCGGGTCGATAAGATCGGCCAGCGCTTTACCGTTACTTTCCATCGCCACTTCTTCAGAGGCGGGTTCGTATGGTTTGGTGTAGTTCCAGGTCATATTCAAAACCTGTTCCGGGTTGGCGCCGCCCTGTTCAGAGTACATCTTACGCAGGCGTAAGAAGATACCGGCGAGGATTTCGCCGTCGGTCATGGCAATTCCCGGGGCGTCCGCGCCCTTCCAGTGCCACTGTAACCAGCGACCGGAGTTAACGATGGAACCATTTTCCTCGGCAAAACAGGTGGAAGGCAGACGGAACACTTCGGTCTGGATTTTCGCGGGATCAACGTCGTTCGACTCACCGTGGTTTTGCCAGAAGGTGGACGTTTCGGTGTTGAGCGGATCGATAGTCACCAGGTACTTCAGTTTGGAAAGCGACGCGACCACTTTGTTTTTGTTCGGGAATGAGGCCACCGGGTTAAAGCCCTGGCAGATATAGCCGTTGACCTTACCCTGTTTCATCATCTCGAAGTACTGCAACACGTCGTAGCCTTTATCCCACTTCGGTAGCCAGTCGAAGCCCCAGCTATTTTCCGCTGTCGCTTTATCACCAAAGAAGGCCTTCATCATTGAGACGAAGAATTTCGGATAGTTGCCCCAGTAGTTGACCTGATCCTTCAACAATGGCTTCGGCGTATTGGCAGCCAGATAGGTTTGCAGGTCGGTCTGTTTTTCGCTCGGCAGCGTCAGGTAGCCCGGCAGACTTTGCGACAGCAGTCCTAAGTCGGTCAGTCCCTGAATATTGGAGTGACCGCGCAGGGCGTTAACGCCGCCGCCCGCCATCCCCATGTTACCGAGCAGAAGCTGGATCATCGCCATAGTACGGATGTTCTGCGCGCCGATGGAATGCTGCGTCCAGCCCAGCGCGTACAGGAACGACGCGGTTTTATCTTTTGCGCTGGTTTCTGCAATGTACTCGCACACTTTCAGGAAGTCCGCTTTCGGCGTACCGCAGATATTTTCTACCACGTCCGGCGTGTAGCGTGAGACATGCTGTTTCAACAGATTCCAGACACAGCGCGGGTGTTGCAGTGTCGTATCGCGTTTGGCAAAACCGTTTTCGTCCAGCTCATAGTGCCAACTGGTTTTATCGTACTGCCGCTTGTCTGCGTCGTAGCCGGTGAACAGACCATCATCGAAGCCAAAATCTTCACGCACGATCAGGCTGGCATTGGTATAGGCCTCGGTGTATTCACGGTTGTATTTTTCGTTGGTCAGCAGATACAGCATCACGCCTGACAAGAAGGCAATGTCAGTACCAGAGCGTATTGGCGCATAGAAATCGGCCACCGACGCGGTACGCGTAAAGCGCGGATCGATCACAATCAGCTTCGCGCCGTTGTGAATTTTGGCTTCCATCGCCCAGCGGAACCCGACCGGGTGAGCTTCTGCGGCGTTACCGCCCATCACCACGACGAGGTTGGCGTTCTTGATGTCGACCCAGTGGTTGGTCATCGCACCGCGACCAAATGTTGGAGCAAGACTTGCTACCGTTGGTCCGTGTCAGACACGCGCCTGGTTGTCGACCGCGAGCATACCCAGCGCGCGGGAGAATTTTTGCGTTAAATAACCCGTCTCGTTACTGGATGCGGAAGCGCACAGCATCCCGGTGGTGAGCCAGCGGTTAACGGTAACGCCTTCGGCGTTCTGCGCCTGATAGTTGGCGTCGCGATCTTCCTTCATCAGTTTAGCGATGCGGTCAAACGCTTCTTCCCAACTGATCTGTTGCCACTTATCTGAACCCGGCGCGCGGTATTGCGGGAATTTCAGGCGGCTTTCAGAGTGGATAAAGTCCACCAGACCGGCCCCTTTCGGGCACAGCGCGCCACGGCTTACCGGATGATCCGGGTCCCCTTCGATATGGAAAATAGATGCTTTGGCGTTTTTCGCACCGTCGCCGAGGCTGTACATCAACAGCCCGCAGCCAACGGAACAGTAGGTGCAGGTGTTACGGGTTTCGCGGGTGCGCAGCAGTTTATATTGCCGTGTTTCCGCTAGCGCTACGCCGGGCGCGAAGCCCAGTGCCGCCGCCGTGGTGCCTGCCATACCGCCAGCGCAGATCTTAAAGAACTGCCTTCTGCTGACCTGCATGGTTTGCTCCTTGTTTCGACATTGTCACTTCTCTTTCACATTTCTCTATCCGAAACGCTCAGGGAGTGGTTGTTATTTTTCTTTGCGGACGGGCCCGCAAAGGTTCAGAATTGGATAAATTTTCCTCCATCCGGGAGGAGTTGTAACAGAATACCATAATGTTGGTGTGTGTGTTCTTATATGGTTAAAAGAAAGTGAACAATATACTGTCTGAAGAAGTCCTAAATGTGACTGATTTCACAACCTCACGCCAGTTGGCTCTCTGGAAACGCGAGGATTTGCAGTCCCCCCAACTTGATGATGTTGCCGAGGAAGTGCCTGTGGCACTGGTGTATAACGGTATTTCGCATGTCGTTATGATGGCCTCTCCAAAAGATCTGACGCATTTTGCAATGGGGTTTTCTCTGTCGGAAGGGATCATTGACAGCCCGCGTGAAATCTATGGCATGGACGTTGTACCGTCCTGTAACGGACTTGAAGTGCAGATTGATCTTTCCAGCCGTCGATTTATGGGGCTGAAAGCGCGTCGTCGCGCGCTGGCCGGACGCACCGGTTGCGGCGTGTGTGGCGTGGAACAGCTCAATGACATCGGTAAGCCGGTGCAACCCCTGCCGTTTAGCCAAACGTTTAATCTCGGTAACCTTGATCGCGCGTTAAAACATCTGAATGATTTTCAACCGACGGGTAAGCTGACGGGTTGTACGCACGCTGCGGCGTGGGTCATGCCGTCGGGTGAACTGGCGGGGGGCCATGAAGATGTCGGACGCCACGTTGCGCTGGATAAACTGCTCGGCCGCCGCGCTACGGAAGGTGAGGAATGGCGGCAAGGCGCGGCGCTGGTTTCCAGTCGCGCGAGTTATGAAATGGTGCAGAAGTCGGCGATGTGCGGTGTAGAAATTTTGTTTGCGGTTTCTGCTGCCACCACGCTCGCGGTTGACGTCGCTGAACGGTGTAATCTTACGCTGGTGGGGTTCTGTAAGCCGGGTCGGGCGACGATTTATACCCATCCGCAGCGGTTAATCGCAGACTAAAATAGTACCCTCTACATTTGCGTAAAATATATATTATTAATTTAATATATATTTTATGTAGAATGATGGTGTATGAAATATATATTTTCTGGATTTTACAGCCTCTCTTAATAACGGAATGACGTATAGTGGCGAGGCCATATTTTCGTTAAAATAAGAGAACCCCAATGTAAATATACAAAAGGCAATTAAATGAAAAGGAATTTATTATCCTCAGCGATAATCATTGCGCTAATGACCCTGGGCGCAACAGGATGTGATGACAATAATGTTAAAACCGAGGCGACTCCGGCCGCCAGCGGTCAGCCTGCGACGCCAGCGCCTTCTCAGGCGCCGGAAACGCAATCTGGCGAAAGTCCAGCGCAGCCCCCAGCAGCGAAGCCAGAAACGGCAACTCAGACCCCGGCGGCGAAGCCAGAAACGCCAGCTCAGCCGGAGGTTGACGCTGAAGAAGTTTATAGTGAAAAAATGGATGTCTATATCGATTGTTTTAATAAACTTCAATTGCCCGTTCAGCACAGTCTGGCGCGTTACGCGGATTGGGTGAAAGACTTTAAAAAAGGTCCGACAGGGAAAGAGAGCCTGGTTTATGGCATTTATGGTATTACGGAGTCTTACATAACGAATTGCCAGAAAGAGATGAAACAGGTGGCCGCCTTAACGCCATTGCTTGAGCCTATTGATGGCGTTGCCGTTAGCTATATTGATAGCGCCGCCGCGCTGGGTAATACCATTAACGAAATGGAAAAATATTATACCCAGGAAAACTATAAAGATGATGCCTTTGCTAAAGGTAAGGCGCTGCATCAGACATTACTGAAGAATATTGAGGATTTTAAACCCGTCTCGGAAAAATATCATGAGGCTATTCAGGAAATAAATGACAAACGGCAATTGACACAGTTGAAGAAAATAGAAGAATCGGAAGGTAAAACATTTAACTATTATTCTCTGGCTGTCATGATTTCGGCAAAGCAGATCAACAAGGTTATTTCTGCCGATACCTTTGATGCCGAAGCGATGATGAAAAAAGTCGCGGAACTGGAAACAATGATTGCGCAATTGAAACAGTCGGATACTGATGGACGGAATTTTCCTTTCGTTAATTCTGCGGCGGATTATCAGCTAAAGGCTAAAAAATATATTCGTCGCATCAGGGACAATGTTCAGTATTCTGATTTTGAAAAGAAACGGGTGCAGGACCCTGCAACAGGATGGATGGTTGCGGATTCTTATCCGGCGTCGTTGAGAAGTTATAACGAGATGGTGGATGATTATAATCGCCTGCGTTGAGTGACGGCACATTAACTGCGTGCAGGCTGGCGCAAGCGCCTATAAAATTACGCTATAACGCCAATAAAAAGCGCCGATCAGGCGCTTTTTTCGTTCATGTATTCTTCATCAGGCAATATCTGTAAAAATAGCTGACGTAAACATTAACTAAAGAGAGTTATTAGAAAAACCAGTAATCTGAAGCTATCACAAGATGTTGACGTCAGGCTGGAAGGTACTGGTAGTGTAATTGAGGATCGGCATTCATATGGAAAGCATTTATCCCGCCTGATGCGAAAATTCTGGGCCTCTTCAGCATAGGGCGGCCCAGCCTTCATCACTTATAGGGTGTCACGCCCAACTGTTCTGTAAGACGTTAATTAATACCCGCCAGCCGCAGCAGTGCTGTCACTACCGCAGCGGCGATAATCACCACAATAAGCGGCATTTTACGCCAGGCTAAAAATACGGCGAAGCCAACCCCAAGAACGCGCGCCATTCCGGCAAAATGTTCGCCTTCGTAAAAGGTGGTTGCCAGCGCGACGGAGAATAGCAGCACCGTTGCCGCATCCGAGAGCAGCGCCTGTGAACGCTCAGACAGCGCCAGACGGCTGCCAAGTTTCGCGCCGCCGAGGCGCATCAAATAGGTTCCCGCAGATAAAAGAGCAATACCGATAATAAATAGCGTCATATTGCCCATTATTTTTTCCTCGCCAGTAGGCCAAGCAGCGAAAGCAACACCGGCAATCCGGCAGCCACAAAGGGAACGGCGGCAAGCGACAGCGCGGCGCCGCTGCAACCACGAATCAATGTGGTGCGGTTTTTAAACGCCGGGATCACCAGCGCCAGTAAGATTGCCGGGAATACGGCATCCAGACCGATGGTTTCTGGGGCCGGGAGCAGTTTGCCGACACCTGCGCCAATCAGTGTGCCAATCGGCCAGAATAGGGCGACGCCCAGACCGCATAGCCAGTAGGCGGCTTTACGTTGTTCGGGTGTTTTTTGCGACAGGCCGAACACCACGCTCTCATCATTCATAATATGGCAGCCGAAAAAGCTGGCGGCGCGGGTGCCAACCAAATCGCGCACCGTTACGCCAAACGGCACGTGGCGCGCATTCACCAGCAGTCCTGCCGCCGCCGCCGCTAACGGATTGCCGCCGCTGGCAACAATGCCGATAAACATAAATTCGGACGCGCCCGCCAGCACAAAAATAGAGAGGACAAACGGCACCCACAGTGGGAAGCCGTAGGCCATCGCCAGTGAGCCATAGGACATGCCGACGACGCCCACGGCCAGGCACACTAAAAATATCGCTTTTATCGTGTCTCCCTTGAGACAGGAAAAATAGTGTTTCATCTTCTTTAGTCATATCGAACGAATTTTCATTATAATGAACGGAACAGATTTGCTTTACAAGACGAACATTTCGTTCGTTATAGTGAACGTTGGATGCTTTATGACACAACCTATTAGCGTCATTGCCAGAAGCCTGGTGCGCGAACGCCAGCGAACCGGACTGTCGCTGGCGGAGATTGCGCGGCGCGCAGGCATCGCTAAATCTACGCTTTCACAACTGGAAGCAGGGAACGGCAACCCCAGCCTGGAGACGTTATGGTCGCTATGCGTCGCGCTCGACATTCCCTTTGCCAGGCTGCTGGAGCCGCAGGTACAAAAAACGCAAGTGATTCGCCGCGGAGAAGGCACCAAAGTCGTGGCGGAGCAGGCGCATTATCAGGCGATATTACTGGCGGCGTGTCCACCCGGCGCGCGGCGTGATATCTATCTGCTGTTGACGCAGCCGGGGGCCGACCGGATCTCTCACCCGCATCCGCCGGGGTCGGTGGAACATATTATTGTTACGCAGGGAAAAGCCCTCGTCGGCTTAACCGAGGCGCCGGAAGAGCTGGCGGAGGGCGATTACATTTGTTATCCCGGCGACCAGGCGCATATCTTTAAAGCGCTGGAACCGGATACACAGGCTATCCTGGTAGCGGAGCAGAATTGAAATTGCCGGATGGCGGCGTAACCGCCTTATCCGGCCGACAAAAAATAAAACCGTAGGCCCGGTAAGCTTGCGCCACCGGGCACACGACTTACTGCAGATAGAACACCTCTTTTAGCTCTGCGCTGACCGGGCTGTTATCCGGATTCGCGGGCATAACGTCACGCATATGTTTCCACCAACGCTGGCAAACGTCGGTGCTGGCAACGGCGTTCCAGCGCTCCTCGGATTCAATCTCAACGGTGGCGAACAGCAGATTGCGCTCCTGATCGAGATAAATCGCGTAGTGATGCGCGCCGTGAGATTTTAATACAGCTTCCAGCTCCGGCCAGATTGGGTTATGACGACGCTGATACTCCTCGTGCGCGTCGGCATTTACCTGCATCACAAAGGCTTTGCGGATCATAACGCCTCCAGGTACAGCTCGCGAACTTCATCGCGGCTGGCGGTGCGCGGGTTACACGGCGCGCACGGGTCGGCGAGGGCTTTATCCAGCCAGCCTTCGATATCTTCTTTTGTGACGCCCAGCTTGCTGAAACCTTCTGGAATGCCGACGCGTTTGCTCAGCGTACGGATAGCGTTAATCGCTTCCTGACTTGCGGCTTCGTCAGACATACCGCGCGTCTCCACGCCCATCGCCTGTGCGATGCGGGCAAAACGCGCGACGGCGTTCGGACGGTTAAAGTTCTCGACAATTGGCAGCAGGATAGCGTTGCAGACGCCGTGCGGCAGATTGTGGGTTGCGCCCGGCTGGTGCGCCAGCGCGTGAACCAGCCCCAAACCGGCGCTGTTGAACGCCATACCCGCCAGGTACTGGCCGAATGCCATTTGCTCACGGGCTTCGAGGTTATGACCATCGTCAACCGCTTTCGGTAGCCACACATTGATTAAGCGAATCGCTTCCAGCGCGTTAGCGTCGGTGAGCGGATGCGCGCCAACGGAGACATAGGCTTCCACCGCATGGGTCAGGGCATCCATGCCGGTTGCGGCGGTCACAGAAGCCGGGATTTCCAGCATGACGCTGGCGTCATCCACGGCAATATCCGGGATGATATTCGGGTCGATGATCACCTCTTTGACCTTACGGGCAGAGTCGATAATCACCGCGTTGCTGGTCATCTCGGCCGCGGTACCTGCCGTAGTATTAATCGCTACCAGCGGTACGCCGGCGTTTTTCACTTTGCCGACGCCGGAGTAGGCGGTAGATGGACCTGGGTTGGCGGTCAGAATTTTCACCGCTTTAGCGGTATCGATCGGGCTGCCGCCGCCGAAGGCGATAATGTAGTCACATTCTGCGCTCTGATACGCCGCAAAACCTTTCTGCACCAGCTCTTCTGTCGGGTTTGGGAACACCTCATCAAACAGGTGGTAAGACATTTGATGTTCATCCAGTGCGCTAAACAGGCTATCCAGCAGGCCCAGCTTTACCAGTTGACCATCGGTAACGATCAGCGCTTTGCCCCATTGCTTATTCGCCACGAGGTTCACCATATCGGCAATCGCTCCAGCGCCATGCAGGCTAATTTTTGGCAGTGCCAACATAAAGCTCATCACTATTCTCCTTAAAAAAATTCCCTGTTGCCCGATGGTGCTACGCTTATCGGGCCTACGGTAAAATGCGCACCGACCTGTAGGCCGGATAAGGCAAGCTGCATCCGGCGTTGAGTTGGGAGGTATCAGTACAGCGCTACGGCGCTGGCCAGCGGTGTCACGCCAAAACGTTTGCCGAGGGCGACCAGTTCTTCGCGCGTGATGGTCTGCTTCATACCGCCCATCGAATAGATTTTGACTAATACCTCAGCGGATTTCTCTGCGGTATCTATCAAACCGAAGGTTTCATCCAGCGTAGGTCCGCTTCCGAACACGCCGTGGAACGGCCACAGTACCAGCGAATGTTTCTGCATTTCTTGCGCGGTGGCCTGGCCGATTTCATCGGTGCCTGGCACCATCCACGGCAGAATGCCGACACCGTCCGGGAATACCACCAGGCATTCGGTGCTGCCTTCCCACAGTTTGCGGGTGATCAGCGCAGTGTTGTTTTCCAGTACGTAGGTGAGGGCGATCAGGTTAGTCGCATGGCAATGCATAATGACGCGGTCTTTGCCGTGGGTGGCTTTGATGCGTTCGCAGTGAGAGAGGAAATGCGCCGGGAGTTCAGAGGTGGGTACCGCGTCGTGGGTTAAGCCCCACAGAATGTGGTAGCCTGCGCCGTCGCTGTCGATTTTGACCACGCCTAAATTGGCTGCCGGATCGAGCTGCACGTTGCGGAAGAATTTGCCGGAACCGGTAACGATAAACGGCGTATTCGCCAGCAGCGGCATGGGTTGACTTAGCGCGATATAGCGCGGTTTTTCGTGGAAATTAGCCGCAAAAGGCGCGATATCGGTTTCATCCAGACGCAGCGTCAGGTTACCGCCATTACGTTCGTCCCACCCTTTCAGCCACGCATCAGACGTGGCTTTAATCATGCCCTGGACAAACCAGGAATCGGTAATATTTTGCATGTTCGTGTTCCCATTCATTGCCCGAAGGTTATTCGGGTCTTACGTAGGCCGGATAAGCGCAGTGCCATCCGGCAATCGTGTTTCATTTATTGCCGGATGGTGACGCGGGCGTCTTATCCGGCCTACAGATCAGGTGTCGCTGTCAGCTACGTTTGCTCAGGATCTCTTTTTCATAGACGCGAACGCTGTCCAGCCACTGGCTGCCAGCCGGCGTGCCGTGACGCTGGCAATACATTTCCCAGACGGCCTGCCACGGCAGAGATTTCTGCTCTTCCAGCAGCGCCAGACGCGCGGTGTAATCGCCGCTGGCTTCAAGCTGACGCAGTTGATCTGTGGGTTCCAGCAGAGCGCGCAGCAGCGCTTTTTTCATGTTGCGGGTACCGATAACCCACGCGGCGACACGGTTGATAGAGGCGTCGAAGAAATCCAGGCCGATATGCACACGGTCGAACAGGTTATGACGGACGATCTCGCTGGCAATTGCCTGGGTTTCATCGTCCAGGAGCACCACGTGGTCGCTATCCCAGCGTACCGGGCGGCTGACGTGCAGCAGCAGCCGTGGCACGTAGAGCATGGCGGCGGAAATTTTGTCGGAAATCACTTCAGTGGGATGGAAGTGGCCCGCATCCAGGCACAGCGCGGTCTGACGGCTGGTGGCGTAGCCCATGTAGAACTCATTGGAGCCGACGGTGTAGCTTTCCGCGCCGATGCCAAACAGTTTGCTTTCGACGGCGTCGATGTGGTGCGCCGGGTCGAATTTCTCGCTAATGACCTCATCCAGCGCTTCCAGCAGGCGCTGGCGCGGGGCTAAACGGTCGACGGTAATGTCTTTCATGCCGTCCGGGATCCAGATGTTCATCACCGACGGCGTACCGAGCTGCTCACCAAAGTATGCCGAGACGCGGCGGCTGGCCTTGCAGTGATCGATCCAGAACTGGCGAATTTTCGCGTCTGGATGAGAGAGGGTAAAACCGTCAGCGCTCAGTGGATGAGAAAAACAGGTGGGGTTGAAATCCAGCCCCAGCCGGTTCGCTTTCGCCCACTCCACCCAGTTTTTAAAATGCTCCGGTTTGATCTGGTCGCGGGCAACCGGCGTATCCGACTCAAGGTAGATAGCGTGCAGGTTCAGCCGTTTTGGGCCTGGGATCAGGCGCAGCGCCTGTTCCAGATCGGCGCGCAGTTCGGTGGCGTTACGCGCTTTGCCCGGATAGTTGCCGGTTGACTGAATTCCGCCCGTCAGCGAACCTTCCGGGTTCTCGAATCCGGCAACATCGTCGCCCTGCCAGCAGTGCATGGAAACCGGCAGGCGATCGAGCTGGCGCAGCGCCTCCTCGACATCAATACCTACTGCGGCGAAACGTTGTTTTGCCAGTTCCCAGGCTTGTTCCAGTTGAGTGGTCATGCGCAAAGCTCCTTTGTCTGTCGTTTGGGTTGAAACTGCGCAACGTGGCGGGCAATTTCACTATCAGGATTAGGGATATAGGTTGTCAGGTCGTAGTTAGCGCTGACGACCTGACGGAAGTCATCGACGTTGTTTAATTCGTCGAGGGTCATAAGCTGAATACCAATATTGCCAAGGGTGGAGGCTTCAACCGGCCCGGCCATCACGCGAATACCACATGCATCGGCGCACAACTGGTTGAGTAGCGCGTTTTGGCATCCGCCGCCGACAATATGCAGTTGGGTAAATTTTTCACCGCGCAGATTTGCCAGTTCGTGCAGAATGTCGGCATACAACAGCGCCAGACTGTCGAAAATGCAGCGCGCCAGTTCGGCATCGCTGACGGGAACGGGCTGGTCGGTCTCGCGACAGGCGGCCTGGATTTCAGCGCGCATATCGTCAGGATTGATAAAGCGATCGTCATTCGGGTTAATCAGGAAACGGCAGGCCGGCAGCGCTTCTGTTTGGGCAATAAGCGCAGGCAGATCGGTAATGCGCCGTTCTTTCAGCACACGCTGGAGCAGCCACAAACCCATAATGTTTTTCAGTACCCGATAACGCCCTTCTGCGCCGCCTTCGTTGGTGATATTGGCAGCCAGCGCCTCGTCAGTGGTGTAGGGCATTTTGCTTTCAAAACCCATCAACGACCAGGTGCCTGAAGACAGGTAAGCGCTATGTTTATTTGCCAGCGGAGAGGCAATAACGGCGCTGGCGGTATCGTGGCTGGCGACGGCTACCACCGGAATACGGTTGCCCTGCGGGCAAATCCAGTCGCCGATAACATTGCCAGGGTGCGAGGGGCGGCCGAACCAGCCCTTTTTCGCGCCAGTCCACGCCAGCAGGGTATCGTCCCAGTCATCGGTATTGATATTGACCAATTGGGTGGTCGTGGCGTTGGTGTATTCCCAGTTCATTTCACCGGTCAGGCGGTAGCTGAAATAATCGGGCATCAGCAGCGCATGAGCGACCTGCGCCGTTAACTCAGGCTGTTGCTTCGTCAGCGCGCGTAACTGATAGATGGTGTTAAACGGCAGAAACTGAATCCCGCTGCGGCGATAGATTTCGCTTTTGCCGATCTGGACCAGCGCTTGCGACATGATGCCCGTGGTACGGTTATCGCGGTAGGATACCGGCAGGCCGACACGCTGACCTTGTTTATCCAGCAGGACATAATCGACGCCCCAGGTGTCGATGCCGATGCTGTCGATAAGAATGCCTTCATTGCAGACTTTCTTCAGACCAAGACGGATATCCTTTTCCAGACTGTCGATGTCCCAGGTGTCAAACCCGTCTGTTTTTTGTAGGCAGTTCACAAAACGGTGAATTTCACGTAGCGTCAGGGTACGGTGTTTGCTGTCGTAACGCGCCAGCATCACGCGCCCGCTGGATGCGCCGAGATCAACCGCGACACAATGGCGAAAAGTCATAATCAGGTCCTTCTTAGAGTCATTGCGCACAGTCTAAAAAAGCCCTCAAAGACCTACCTTCTCGTTACTGACAGGAAAATGAGCCGCTGGCAACAAGGCAAAGATGAACGTGATAGCGTTCACAGTTTCTACTAATAGGCCGGTGTGATGTCGTCCGCATTTCCCGCTTTTTCCCGCCTTTTCTTGAAAAAAAGACCATGTTTGCGCGCTTTAGCGTCAAAAATTTAAGGTGAGGCCGATAGCCCTTAATTACTATTCGGACATGTTGAATTCAGGAGGAAGCAACCATGACCGTACTGCATAGCGTGGATTTTTTTCCATCAGGTAAAGCGCCCGTGGCGATTGAACCCCGTCTGCCGCAAGCCGCTTTCCCTGAACATCATCATGATTTTCATGAAATCGTGATTGTGGAACACGGTACGGGCATTCATGTATTCAACGGGCAGCCGTATACCATCAGCGGCGGTACCGTGTGTTTTGTTCGCGATCACGACCGGCATTTATATGAACATACCGACAACCTATGCCTGACGAATGTACTGTGGCGTTCGCCGGACGCTTTCCAATTCCTGGCGGGGCTGGATCAATTGCTGCCGCAGGAGCAGGATGGTTACTATCCTTCGCACTGGCGGGTGAATCAGAGTGTGTTGCAGCAGGTGCGCCAGTTGGTCGGTCTGATGGAGCGCGCCGGAGACAGCATGGATGCGCCTGCCGTGGCGAATCGCGAAATTTTGTTTATGCAACTACTGGTGTTGTTGCGCCGCAGTAGCCTGATGGAAGGCGCAACCAATAACGACGCCAAACTCAACCAACTGATGGCATGGCTGGAAGAACATTTTGCGGAGGAGGTCTGCTGGGAGGCGGTAGCTGAACAGTTTTCGCTGTCGCTACGCACGCTGCATCGTCAGCTTAAACAGCATACCGGGCTGACGCCGCAACGTTACCTTAATCGCCTGCGTTTGATCAAAGCCCGGCATTTATTACGCCATAGCGATCATAGCGTGACAGAAATCGCGTACCGCTGCGGTTTTGGCGACAGTAACCACTTTTCGACTCTGTTTCGCCGAGAATTTAACTGGTCGCCGCGGGATATCCGTCAGGGACGCGATGCGATAATCCAGTAACGCGAACGCTATCAACGTTTTCGTCGCCAATATGCTGATAATTATACCCTTTAATACCGGATGGCGGCTGCGCCTTACCTGGCCTACGGCGGCGAGCGGTAGACAGAATAAGCGTAGCGCCATCCGGCAAGCATTCAACATGAGGTGCTGCGGTGGCAAATCAGTTAATCCTTTTGAAAAAAGATTTTTTTACTGATGAGCAGCAGGCCGTTACGGTTGCCGATCGCTATCCACAGGATGTTTTTGCGGAACATACGCATGAGTTTTGTGAACTGGTGATGGTCTGGCGGGGCAATGGCCTACACGTTCTTAATGAGCGCCCATACAGAATTACCCGCGGCGATCTGTTTTACATTCGTGCTGAAGACAAACACTCCTATACCTCCGTTAACGATCTGGTGCTGCAAAATATCATTTACTGCCCGGAGCGTTTGAAACTCAATGTAAACTGGCAGGCGATGATTCCCGGCTTTCAGGGAGCGCAGTGGTATCCTCACTGGCGGCTGGGCAGTATGGGAATGAATCAGGCGCGGCAGGTCATTAACCAGCTTGAACATGAGAGTAATGGGCGCGATCCGCTGGCGAATGAGATGGCGGAATTGCTGTTTGGTCAACTGGTGATGACGTTAAAACGGCATCGCTACGCGACCGACGATCTTCCGGCAACCTCCAGAGAAACCCTGTTGGATAAATTAATTACCGCTTTGGCTAATAGCCTTGAGCGTCCCTTTGCGCTGGATGCGTTTTGCCAGCAGGAACAATGCAGCGAACGGGTGCTGCGGCAGCAGTTTCGCGCCCAAACCGGGATGACGATTAATCAATATTTACGCCAGGTCCGTATTTGCCACGCGCAGTATCTGCTTCAGCATAGCCCGCTGATGATTAGCGAGATTTCGATGCAGTGCGGTTTTGAAGATAGTAATTATTTTTCAGTGGTGTTCACGCGGGAAACCGGGATGACGCCGAGCCAATGGCGTCATCTCAGTAATCAAAGCGATTAACTGGCCATGCCTAAACCGACAATATTCGCCGCGATAATAATTACCACGCAGCCGAGGCTTAATACGGCAACGGGACGGCGGCCAGCATTTTTCCACTCTTTTAGCACCAGACCGACAAGCCCCCCGCACAGCACATAGAAGCTCATGTGCAGCATCCAGCTCATGTAGTCATATTGCGCGGGAATGCGCGCGTGACCCCAGGCATAAAAAAAGAACTGTAAATACCACATCAGACCGCCAAGCGCGGACAGCAGAATATTGCTGATAATCAACGGTCTTGCCAGCGAGAAGTCGGCTTTTATCGACAGATTTTGCACTTTTGCCAGGCGGATAAAACAGAAACCGAGGTTCACCAGCGCGCCGCCGCCCATAATCACCACGTAACTCGGCAGCGCGACATAGAGCGGGTCAACGCCAAGCGCGGCAGCAGCTTCATGCATCGGTTTCGCGGCGTTCATGGCAAAAGACATCCCCGCCGAGAAAATACCGCACATCACTGCCAGCAGAAGCCCTTTCTTCAGATTGAACTCCTCCGCTTTAATGCCCATTTTGCGTTCTTTTAACTGTCCGGCGCGCGTCACAATCCCGACGCCGATCAGCGCGACAAAAACGCCAAGTAGCGTCATGCGTCCCCCTTCGGTATAGACTAACACATCGAAGTTACCGTTGATGATAGGCGTCATCAGCGTGCCGACGATAAGCGTAATGCCGATAGCGATGCCGATACCCATCGACATCCCGAGATAACGCATGGTCAGACCGTAGTTAATATTGCCGATGCCCCACATGGCGCCGAACAGAAAAACCGGTAAAAGGGTGGAGAGGTTAAACTGTCCATAATAGGCCCAGAAATCAGGCAGTAACAGAGCGCTAATTGTCCACGGCAGAATAAGCCAGGAGACGATGCCGCCCACTGACCACATGGTTTCCCATGACCACTGTTTCACTTGCTTGAACGGAGCATAGAAGCAGGCTGCACTGGCCGCCCCTATCAAATGCCAGAAAATACCCATCGTAATCGCGTTACTCATGACATGTTCCTCATTATTTTTTATGGACGGGATACCCCTTCCGTTTGCATGAGTTTAAAAATTACGCCGCCTGGTAACCTTATAACGATTGCCGCCGTTGGGTGTATTCTGGCAATCAGCACGTTAATGAAGTGATTAACTTCACGTTTTAAAAAAGTCGGAGCGCATCATGACCGTCTGGATGTTATTTAAATCAGTGGGTAATATTGGTTTTCTAAAATACCTTCATCATAACGACACGAAACGACTTAGCTGGCAACAATGCAAAGAAAACACTGCGTGAGATCACGTAATGGGAATAGTCTGACTTACCGTTTGATAAAAGGGTAGTTATACAGTAATTATTTAGTTGTTTTATTTGTATTTACAATTTAAATATATTGAAATTAACGTTAGGAATCAATGAAATATAAATATAGGGAAATCCCTATATTGGCTTTGTTGATGGTGTTTTGATTTTTATGTTATATGGCGAATATAAATTTCATTTATTTTATTTTGCTTTTTGAACATTATCCCAATTTTAAATTAAAGATCTTTGCCTATATTGTCGCCATTCACATTGCGTATTATGGTTGTAACGGCCTGACATAAAACAACGTTTTAATTTTAAATTAAATGGATTCTGTTATGAGAAAATCTCTTTTCTTACTATTACCTCTTGTTGTAACAAATGCGCATGCAGTATATGTCGATGTTCGTCATGAATATCTTGATGATAGTAAAGCTAACTATGACCGTGCGTATATTTCTCATCGGTTTGCGAATGGTGTTGGTTTTGCGATAGAAGCTATCTCAAAATCAGGCGGGGATGACACCAATAAAGCGTTTAATGACCTGGAAACACAGGGCAACGAATATACGATAAGCTACCAATTTAAAACCGGTGATGTCGCCTGGCAACCGGGTTTTGTGCTGGAAACCGGCAATGGTTACTCTACCTATAAGCCTTACTTCCGCGCGACGTGGACATTAAATGAAAGCTGGTGGGTTGGTGCGCGCTATCGTTTTGAATATGTACGCCGTTCTTCTGATATCCGTGATGATGATACCATCAATCGTATGGATGTCTGGGCGGGTTATAAATGGAACAACTTTGACTGGACAATCGAAGGAATTTATAAGAAAGCTGATAAATATGATCTTTACGATGGCGGCAAAGATAACTATGAATATAACTTCAGAACTGCCTATATTATTGATCAATGGTCGCCATTCGTTGAGGTAGGTAATGTTTCCGTCAATAGCAACAGCGATGAAAGACAAACCCGTTTCCGCGTGGGTATAGGCTACACATTCTAATCATTATTCCTGTTTATTATTTATTCCCTTTTCCGGCTACTTTATAGGTAGCCGGTTTTTTTTACCTGGTGATGACCTGCGGATAATTATTATCGTGCGTTGGCCGGATAAGACGCGAATCGCCATCCGGCAACGAGATGTGCAGGAAACTATGCGCTTACATGATGCCCAGTAGACGGGGTAAGAACAGTGTGATTTCCGGAATGTAGGTAATTAATAACAGAACGCCGATAATCGCGCCGTAAAAAGGCAGCAACGGTTTAATCACTTCCTCAACTTTGACCTTACCGACGCTCGCCCCGACATATAAACCACTGCCAACTGGCGGCGTAATAGTGCCAATCGCCAGGTTATAGATCATGATAATGCCGAAATGCACCGGATCGACGCCCAGTTTAGCCATGATCGGCAGCAGAATCGGGGTAAAAATCAGAATGGCCGGACCGATATCCATAAATGCGCCGATAATCAACAAAAAGACGGTAATGACTAACAGGATAACCAGTTTATTGGCGGAAATACCGAGGATCATATCGCTCAGCGCCGCAGGAATATTGGTGATCGACATCGAGAAGGACATCGCCGAAGAGGTTGCCAGCAGGAACATGATGACCCCGGTCATTACCACTGTCTGGAGCAAAATCGAAGGCAAATCCTTAATTTTCAGCGTGCGGTAAAACACCATCGTCAGCAATAACGTATACACCACGGCAATCGCGGAGGCTTCAATGGCGGTGAAAATCCCCTGCACAATGCCGCCGACAATAATCACGATCAGCAGCAGGCTGGGAATGGCCTCAACGGCAACTTTTAGCGCCATGCCTTTTTGGACGGTGAAGAAAACCCGATAATTTCGACGCTTAGCGACCACCAGCGTGACCAGCATACAGCCAACGCCCCACAGCACTCCCGCGACCAGACCGCCAGCGAACAGAGCGGCAATCGATGTTCCCCCGCTTGCCAGCGCATAAAGGATAAAAGCCGTGGTGGGTGGAATTAACATTCCCGTCGGCGCGGAGGCGATATTCACCGCGGCCGCAAAGCCGCGATCGTAACCTTCGCGCGCGCTCATCGGCACCATCACGCCGCCGATAGAGGTTGAGGCGGCAATTGCCGATCCGGAAATTGCACCGAACATCATATTGCCGACGATGTTGGTGTAAGAGAGCGAGCCGGGCAGTTTGCCAGTAAACAGTTTGGCAAAATTGACCAGTCGGGCGGCAATTCCCCCGCTATTCATGATCACCCCGGACAAAACGAAGAACGGCACGGCCAGCAAGGCAAAACTGTCCAGGCTGGAGAACATTTTTTGCGCGGTGGCGAACATCGAAATATCGAAAGGCAGTACCAGCATCATGGTGCTGAAAGAGGCGATGACGATGCAGATCCCGATAGGCGCGCCCATGGCCAGTAAAACAACAAAGACGGCAATTAGCGTACAGGACGCAAAAATAGGGTCAATCATGTGATTTCTCCAGAGTGTGCTCAGTGGTATCCGTGGCGGAATGGATAGCTTTCAGGGCGTCAACGATATTCAGCAGCCCATAGAGGATGATCAGTACGCCCGCGCAGGGGAGCGCGTAATAAATTTTCCCCATCGGAATGCCCAGCGCAGGGGAGATTTGCAGCATAGAAATCGCAGAAATCTTTAAGCCGCCGATAATCAATACCCAAATGGAAAACGCGATAAAAATGACCTGCAGAATAATATCCCACCAGCCGCGAATCGTCGGCGACACCTTATCCAGTAAGAGAGTCAGGCTGATATGCTGTTTCTGACCGGCGACAAAAGCCATGCCCAGCATTGATACCCACACCAGGAGAAATCGCAGCATCTCTTCGGTAAGGGTGCTGGGAACGCCCAGAATGTAGCGGCTCACCACCTGCCAGCAGGCGATGCCAACCATTATCGCCAGCACCAGGCAACAGATAGCGCCCAGCAATAAATCAAGTCCTTTTCTGAATGTGTTCATCTTAATTTCCTGATTAGATTAATTTTTTGCTGTCTGGATACGTTGATACAGCCCGTAAAGCCGCGGCTTGTTTTTCAGACCGTCGTAAATAGGCTGTACTGCCTTCTGGAAGGGCTTTTTGTCGATCTCGTAGAATTCAACGTTGAAATCTTTTACCGCCGCCAGCCTGGTTTTCTCTATTTCCTTGTCCCATGCGGCTTTCTCAAATTCGATCGACGCCTTGATGGCGGCTTCGACGATGCGCTGCTGTTCCGGCGTCAGCTTTTCCAGCGTGAGGGTACTCATTAACAGGATATCGGGAATGCGGGTGTGCATATCGTAGGTGTAATAACGGGCGACTTCACCGTGGCGGGCGATGGTGAGAGCGAACTCATTGTTTTCCGCGCCGTCGAGTATGCCTTGTTGTAACGAGGTATAGACCTCCGCCTGGCTCATGGCGATAGGCGAAGCGCCCAGCAGTTTGAGAGTTTGGATCGCCGTCTCACTCTGCATGACGCGGATCTTCTTCCCGCGTAAATCCTCAATGCGTTTAACCGGCGCTTTGCTCATATAAAAATTACGCGCGCCGGAATCATACCAGCCTACGCCGACAAACCCCTGCGCGGCGGTGGACTGATAGACAGGCTCCATCACCTGTGGGTTATCCATTACGCGGTAGTATTCCTCGACGTTGGCAAACAGGTAGGGAAGTGAGAACACGCCGTACTCAGGCGAAAAACTCTCCATCAGCCCGGACGACACTTTAGTGATGTCGACGACGCCGACCTGCGTCAACTCCACCAGTTCGCGTTCGCCGCCAAGCTGTCCGTCCGGGAAGTACTGTACTTTGATATCGCCGCCCGTTTTCTCTTCAACTTGCTGCCCCAGGAAGTGCAACGCATCTTTTACCGGCTGGCTATTTTCAGCGTAGGCCAGGCGCAAAATGGTTTCGCCGTGGGAGAAGAAAGAGAGTGTGGAGAGTAAGGCCAACGTAGCCAGACGTATAAAACCAGGTTGCTTCATAATTCCCTCGCAATTGTAATAATTTACCGGGAATGTAATTGCATGGTGAAATTATAACATTCTTGATTTTGCCACCGATGACAAAATTTGGCACCAAAAGAAAGATTTTGAAACCCTGTTTCACATTTCATGATTTCCAGGAATTCATCAACAGACGGTTTCGGTTGGAGGCGTAAAAAACGGTTTTTTTCAGCGGATGCCGTAACGTTTATAACCATGGAAAAAGTACGGCATTGATAATCATTTTCAATATCATTTAATTAACTATAATGAACCAACTGCTTACGCGGCGTTAACACTGTGCCGCTCGACAATAATGGAGATGATTATGAGTTATACACTGCCATCCCTGCCGTACGCTTATGATGCACTGGAACCGCACTTCGATAAGCAGACGATGGAGATTCACCACACCAAACACCATCAAACCTATGTCAACAACGCTAACGCGGCGCTGGAAAACCTGCCTGAGTTTGCTGACCTGCCGGTTGAAGAACTGATTACTAAACTGGACCAGGTGCCAGCGGACAAAAAAACCGTGCTGCGTAACAACGCCGGCGGCCACGCTAACCACAGCCTGTTCTGGAAAGGGCTGAAAAAAGGCACCACTCTGCAGGGCGACCTGAAAGCGGCTATCGAGCGTGACTTCGGTTCCGTTGACAACTTCAAAGCTGAATTCGAAAAAGCAGCAGCAACCCGTTTCGGCTCCGGCTGGGCGTGGCTGGTGCTGAAAGGCGACAAACTGGCTGTGGTTTCTACCGCAAACCAGGATTCCCCGCTGATGGGTGAAGCCATTTCCGGCGCTTCCGGCTTCCCGATCCTGGGTCTGGACGTGTGGGAACACGCTTACTACCTGAAATTCCAGAACCGCCGCCCGGACTACATCAAAGAGTTCTGGAACGTGGTGAACTGGGACGAAGCAGCAGCGCGTTTCGCCGCTAAAAAATAATTTGCATTGCACGTCTGTAGAAGCGAGTCTGATGACTCGCTTTTTTTGTATCCGCGTAAGGAGCAGCAGATGCATTATCCGGTTGACGTGTTTATTGGCAAAATTCGTGACTATGACGGCAGCCGCCCGAGCGCTATCGCCAAGGTGCAAATCGACGGCGAACTTATGCTGACCGAGCTGGGTCTGGCAGGCGATCAGCAGGCCGAAAAGAAAATCCATGGCGGCCCCGACCGCGCGCTATGCCATTACCCCCGCGAACACTATGCTGATTGGATTCGCCAGTTCCCCGAGCAGGCGACGCTGTTTTGCGCCCCGGCGTTTGGCGAGAATCTGTCGACGGACGGAATGACCGAATACAACGTGTTTATTGGCGACATCTACCGCTGGGGCGAGGCGTTGATCCAGGTCACTCAGCCGCGCTCTCCATGCTTTAAACTTAATTTCCACTTTGCCATCAGCGACATGGCCCTCCTTATGCAGAACAGCGGAAAAACCGGCTGGCTGTATCGGGTCATTGCGCCAGGTAAAGTCTCCAGCGATGCGCCGCTGGAACTGGCGTCGCGTCTGAGCGATGTCTCGGTTCATGAAGCGGGTGTTATCGCCTGGTCTATGCCGTTTGATGACGAACAATATCATCGGCTGCTGAGCGCCGCCGGGCTGTCGGCGAGCTGGAGCCGCACCATGCAGAAGCGTCGTTTGAGCGGCAAAATTGAAGATAGCGCCAGACGGCTGTGGGGTGATAAAACTCCGCCAAAATGAAAGGAAGGGTTATGACTGAAGCTGAAAATGCGGTGGCGATCGTAAAAGAATTTTTGGTGGCCTCGATGATTCCTGATGCTGAACGCGCCGCAACGTATATGCACCCGGAGGTGAAAATTACCTTCACCGGAGGCCGGGCGATGGCGGGCGCGGCAGATATCGCGCAGTTTAACGGCGCTCGCTACAAGTGGGTGAAGAAGGCGCTGGGCGAGTTTGATGCGGTGCAGCATGATGATTACGTTGTGATTTATTCCAACGGTACGTTGTATGGCGAATGGCCCGACGGTCGCCCGTTTGCCGATAACCGCTTTATCGACCGCTTCGAAGTGCGCGATGGCAAAATTACCCGGATGGACGTGTGGAATGACAGCGCCGAGTGGATTTTAGCGCCAGACATTTCCCGGTAAATCTCGACGGCGAGATAAAAAATCGGCCTGCATTCGTAGGCCGATGGTTTTTAGGTTCGCTTGTACAGCGGTAGCCACAGCGTGAGCCGCAACCCACCCAGCGGGCTATCGTCAGCCTTAACCCAGCCGCGGTGCTGCTGCATGGCGCTTTCGACAATCGCCAGACCCAGGCCAGTACCACCGGATTCACGGTCGCGCGCCTCATCAGTGCGATAGAACGGACGGAAGATCTGCTCGCGGTCTTCAGGGCTGACGCCCGGCCCGTCGTCATCGACCGTGATCGTAATACCGTCTTTATCCACCGAGAAGCCGACTTCAATCTTCGTATGTGAATAGCGCAGCGCATTACGAACAATATTTTCCAGCGCGCTTTCCAGCGCGTTTGGGTTGCCATAGAGCGGCCACGGCCCCGGCGGATAATTTACCGTTAACGACTTGCCCATCTGTTCGGCTTCAAAGGCGGCGTTATCCAGCACTTCGCCCCATAGCTGATTGGCTTTCATCGTTTCGCTGACCAGCGCGTTTTTCTGTTGGTTACGCGACATCACCAGCAGGTCATTGATCATGCTGTCCAGACGCTGCGCTTCGGTTTCAATACGCTCCAGCTCTTTGCTTTCGCCGCCACGACGACGCAGCAGCGCGGTACCCAGTTGCAGGCGCGTAAGGGGCGTTCGCAGCTCATGGGAGATGTCTGACAGCAAACGCTGCTGCGAGGTCATCATCCGTTCCAGCGCCGTCACCATCTGGTTAAAACTGGCGCCAGCGGCGAGGAACTCCTGCGGACCCGCCTCCAGTTCCGGATGCTGACGCAGGTTGCCTTGCGCCACTTCATCAGCCGCGTTTTTCAACTTACGCGCCGGTTTCGCCAGACTCCATGCCAGCCATAGCAAGAGCGGCGAACTGACCAGCATCGTGACAATGAGCAACAGAAGCGGGCGGTCAAACAGCAGATTAATAAAATCGGATTGCGAACTGCTGGCCGGTCGAATCAGGTAAAGCTGGTAATTATCCTCTCCGTCGCGAACGGAGAACGGCCCCACCATCTCTACGCGGCCATATTTTTTCTTCTGCGGATGATCGGCGTTATCCGCCTGACCAATGAAGTTACGAATGATCTGCATTTCGCTGCGTTCAGCGCCGATCACGCGTCCTTCAGAGGTCACCAGTAATAACCGCTGTCCAGGCGGCGCCCACTTATCGATCGCGCGGAACAGGCGACGCCACCACATCAGGTCGTTGGGTGGATCGTTCGCAAGTTCAGCTTCTACATGTTGCTCTATCATCAATCCCTGGCGCTGCTCGCTGTCCAGCAGCTCGGTCATCTGGCGTGAATCGAGCTTGGGCAACATCAGTACCAGCATTAGCACCAGCGCCAGCGTCAACCAGAAGATGGCGAAGATGCGCGCGGTTAAACTTCCTATCATGAAGCGGAAACCATCAGATAGCCGCGACCACGCAATGTTTTAAACCACGGGTGACCGTCTTTGCGTTCCGGCAGTTTGCGGCGCAGGTTAGAAATATGCATATCAATAGCGCGATCGAACGGCGTCAGGCGCTTGCCCAGCACTTCCTGACTTAAATGTTCACGGGAAACCACCTGGCCGAGGTGTTGCGCCAGCAAATAGAGCAGGGTGAACTCCGTACCGGTCAGCTCCAGCGTTTGGCCATCGAAACTGGCTTCCTGGCGGCCCGGATTAAGGCTTAGCGCATCGACTTCCAGCGTCGGCGAGCCGTTGTCGCTGCTCTGCTGCTGTTCGCTCCAGTGGGAACGGCGCAAAATAGCCCTGATGCGCGCTACCAGCTCGCGGTCGTTAAACGGTTTGGGCAAATAGTCGTCCGCGCCCAGCTCAAGGCCGAGAACGCGATCCAGCTCGCTGCCGCGCGCGGTCAGCATAATGACAGGCGTCTGGTGTGTCTGGCGAAGCGCTTTCAACGTATCGATACCGTTTTTCTTCGGCATCATGACGTCAAGCAAAAGTAAATCGATGCTGTCATCCAAAAGCTCAAGCGCCTGCTCGCCGTCGTGGGCCACCAGGACATTAAAACCTTCCATTTCGAGGAGCTCTTTTAACAGGGAAGTCAGCTCTCGGTCATCATCAACTAACAGGATTTTATTCATTGTTTACGTACCTCCGAGGCAGAAATTACGTCATCAGGCGTCGCTAATCCATGACTTTACGTTGTTTTACACCCCCTGACGCATGTTTGCAGCCCGAATCGTAAACTGTCTCTCGTTGAATCGCGACAGAAAAGATTTTGGGAGCAAGCGATGCGCAAAGTTACCGCTGCTGTTATGGCCTCAACGCTGGCATTCAGTTTTTTAAGCCACGCAGCTGAAGTTGTTACAAGCGATAACTGGCACCCCGGTGACGGGGCCACGCAGCGTAGCGCGCAAAATCATATGTTTGACGGCATAAGTTTAACCGAACATCAGCGTCAGCAGATGCGAGATCTTATGCAACAGGCAAGGCACGAACAGCCTCCTGTTAATGTTAGCGAAATGGAGACAATGCATCGGCTTGTCACCGCAGAAAAATTTGATGAAAGCGCTGTGCGCGCTCAGGCAGAAAAAATGGCGCAAGAGCAGGTCGCCCGCCAGGTCGAAATGGCCCGCGTGCGTAACCAGATGTATCGCCTGTTAACGCCGGAGCAGCAAGCGGTTTTGAATGAAAAGCATCAGCAACGAATGGAGCAACTGCGCGACGTGGCGCAATGGCAAAAAAGTTCATCGTTGAAATTATTGAGTAGTAGCAACTCACGTTCCCAGTAACAACCCTGTTTTCCTTGCCATAGACACCATCCCTGTCTTCCCCCACATGATGTGGGGGTTTTTTTTATCTCCAGTTTGTCATTCTGTTATTAGCTTACTGTTTTAAACCATCCGTTATACTACCGGCAGAAGATAGCGGGAGTATTTATGAATCAAACCTATGGACGGCTGGTTAGCCGGGCGGCTATCGCGGCAACAGCGATGGCATCAGCGTTACTTTTGATCAAAATTTTTGCGTGGTGGTATACGGGATCGGTGAGTATTCTGGCGGCGTTGGTGGACTCGCTGGTGGATATTGCCGCGTCATTGACGAATTTGTTGGTCGTGCGTTATTCGCTGCAACCCGCAGATGATGAACATACGTTTGGTCACGGTAAAGCGGAGTCGCTGGCGGCACTGGCGCAAAGTATGTTTATTTCCGGTTCGGCGTTGTTTCTGTTTTTGACCAGTATCCAGAATCTGATTAAGCCGACGCCAATGAACGACCCCGGCGTGGGGATTGGCGTTACCGTCATCGCTCTGATATGCACTATTATACTGGTCACGTTTCAGCGCTGGGTGGTACGCAAGACCCAAAGTCAGGCGGTACGGGCGGATATGCTTCATTATCAGTCTGATGTTATGATGAACGGAGCGATTCTTATCGCGCTTGGATTATCCTGGTACGGTTGGCATCGTGCGGATGCTCTGTTTGCGTTAGGTATCGGCATCTATATTTTGTATAGCGCGTTGCGTATGGGGTATGAGGCGGTGCAGTCATTATTGGATCGCGCGCTGCCCGATGCGGAACGACAGGAAATTATTGATATCGTGACGTCATGGCCGGGAGTCAGCGGCGCGCACGATCTCCGCACGCGGCAGTCAGGGCCGACCCGCTTTATTCAGATTCATTTGGAAATGGAAGATAATCTGCCGCTCGTTCAGGCGCATTTTGTGGCTGACCAGGTAGAGCAGGCGATTTTGCGGCGTTTTCCGGGTTCAGATGTCATTATTCATCAGGATCCCTGTTCAGTCGTCCCCAGGGAAGGCAGGAAGTTCGAGCTTGTATAATTGATTGTTAAAAAGTGAGCCAGGCCAGCATTTTGTGTATAAATTACCGCCATTTGGCCTGACCTGAATCAATTCAGCAGGAAGGGATTGTTATACTATCTGTATATTCGTTGGATCGTTTCGAAGTGCGAAATCGGCTTCCGGCAATAGATTTCATTTTGCATTCCAAAGTTCAGAGGTAGTCATGATTAAGAAAATCGGTGTGTTGACAAGCGGCGGTGATGCGCCGGGCATGAACGCGGCAATCCGCGGTGTTGTGCGCGCAGCGTTGACGGAAGGGCTGGAAGTCATGGGCATTTATGACGGCTATCTGGGCCTGTATGAAGATCGTATGGTTCAGCTTGACCGTTACAGCGTATCTGACATGATCAACCGTGGCGGTACTTTCCTCGGTTCCGCCCGTTTCCCGGAATTCCGTGACGAAAATATTCGCGCTGTCGCGATCGAAAACCTGAAAAAACGCGGTATCGATGCGCTGGTAGTTATTGGCGGCGATGGTTCTTATATGGGTGCAAAACGTCTGACTGAAATGGGCTTCCCGTGCATCGGTCTGCCAGGCACTATCGATAACGACATCAAAGGCACCGACTACACTATCGGCTACTTCACTGCTCTCGGCACTGTAGTGGAAGCGATTGACCGTCTGCGTGACACCTCCTCTTCTCACCAGCGTATCTCTATCGTTGAGGTGATGGGCCGTTATTGCGGCGACCTGACGTTGGCGGCGGCTATTGCTGGCGGCTGTGAGTTTATCGTGGTGCCGGAAGTTGAATTTAATCGCGAAGATCTGGTGGCGGAAATCAAAGCCGGGATCGCGAAAGGGAAAAAACACGCTATCGTCGCTATCACCGAACATATGTGTGATGTTGATGAACTGGCGCACTTTATTGAAAAAGAAACGGGCCGTGAAACGCGTGCGACGGTGCTCGGCCACATTCAGCGCGGTGGTTCCCCGGTACCTTACGATCGCATTCTGGCTTCCCGTATGGGCGCGTATGCTATTGACCTGCTGCTGGAAGGCCATGGCGGTCGTTGTGTTGGTATCCAGAACGAGCAGCTTGTTCATCATGACATCATCGATGCGATTGAAAACATGAAGCGTCCGTTCAAAAGCGACTGGATGGAGTGCGCGAAAAAACTGTACTGATTGTTTTTGCGCGCCTGATGGCGCTACGCTTATCAGGCCTACAGGTTGCAGAAACGTGTAGGCCGGATTAGGCGCTAGCCGCCATTCGGCAATCCCTCAGATTTATTCCTCGAAGTTATAGCCAATCTTTTTTTATTCTTTAATGTTTGGATCTCTTTCTGGCACGCTTTGCTCATCACAACACAACATAAGCGAGTCGGGCGATGAAAAAGTGGGGCGTGGGGTTCACATTATTGCTGGCGTCAACCAGCATTCTGGCAAAGGATATTCAGTTACTTAACGTATCGTACGATCCAACGCGTGAGCTGTACGAGCAGTACAACAAAGCGTTTAGCGCGCACTGGAAGCAGGAAACCGGCGACAACGTCGTGATCCGCCAATCGCACGGCGGTTCGGGTAAACAGGCGACTTCCGTTATTAACGGCATTGAAGCCGATGTCGTGACGCTGGCGCTGGCTTACGATGTGGACGCTATTGCTGAACGTGGTCGTATCGATAAAAACTGGATTAAGCGTCTGCCGGATAACTCAGCACCTTACACCTCCACCATCGTTTTCCTGGTCCGTAAAGGCAATCCAAAACAAATTCATGACTGGAACGATCTGATTAAACCCGGTGTGTCGGTGATTACGCCAAACCCGAAAAGCTCCGGCGGCGCACGCTGGAACTATCTGGCAGCATGGGGCTACGCCCTGCACCACAACAATAACGATCAGGCCAAAGCGCAGGACTTTGTCAAAGCCCTGTTTAAAAACGTTGAAGTGCTGGACTCCGGCGCGCGTGGCTCAACCAATACTTTCGTTGAACGCGGTATCGGTGATGTGCTGATCGCCTGGGAAAACGAAGCGCTACTGGCGACGAATGAACTGGGTAAAGATAAATTCGAGATAGTGACCCCGAGTGAATCTATTCTCGCAGAGCCGACCGTTTCCGTGGTCGACAAAGTGGTGGAAAAGAAAGACACCAAAGCGGTAGCGGAAGCGTATCTCAAGTATCTCTACTCGCCGGAAGGGCAGGAGATAGCAGCGAAAAACTTCTACCGTCCGCGCGATGCTGACGTGGTGAAAAAATACGACGATGCGTTTCCGAAGCTGAAGCTTTTCACCATTGACGAGGTGTTTGGCGGCTGGGCGAAGGCGCAAAAAGATCACTTCGCTAATGGTGGTACGTTCGACCAAATCAGCAAACGCTAAACCGTTTATAAACCCGGTAACGTATTATGTTACCGGGTTTTTTCTTTGCCACAATTTTGCGTTACTCTTCCCCGTCTATGGGTCACAGGGAACGCATAACATGAAAAAAACAGGTTACTTTTTACTGGCGGTGATAGTGATTGTTGCCGCGGCGGGCGTCGGTTACTGGAAATTTTCCGGCAATCCTGATGCATTACGGGAAATCGTGCTTGAACAATGCCTGCCCGATCAGTTACAGCATCAAAATCCAGCGCCTTGCGCGGAAGTCAAACCTCGCGCCGGCTATGTCGTCTTTAAAGATCGTCACGGTCCGTTGCAATATTTATTGATGCCCACCTACCGTATCAACGGTACAGAAAGCCCGCTATTGCTGGAACCCGCTACGCCCAACTTTTTCTGGCTGGCCTGGCAGGCTCGCGGCTATATGAGTAAAAAATACGGGCATGATATTCCGGATAGCGCAGTCTCGCTGGCGATTAATTCGCGGCTTGGTCGTTCACAGGACCATTTGCATATCCATATTTCTTGCATCCGTCCTGACGTTCGGGAACAACTGGATAACGATCTCACGCGCATCAGCACTCGCTGGCTTCCGCTACCGGGCAACCTGATGGGGCATGAATACCTGGCGCGCCGGGTAACCGAGAGCGAACTGGCGCAGCGTAGTCCGTTTATGATGTTGGCGGAAGAGGTGCCGGAAGCGCGCGATCATATGGGACGCTATGGGCTGGCGGTGGTACGCCAAAGCGATGGCTCTTTTGTCCTGCTGGCGACCGAGCGTAATTTACTGACCTTCAACCGCGCATCGGCGGAAGAGATTCAGGACCATAGTTGCGCCATTTTGTCTTCCCGCTGATTTTCGTTCCACCCCCTGCTCATTATCTTATTGATTCTTATCCCGGTTTAAAACTGGGGTAAGATCGTGTCTATAAAAATATGTGAAACCAATCAAAAGATATAAAGGTATACCTTTATATCTTTTTGTGGTTAGTTACACTCTCTTCATAGCCTCCATAGATTGTCTGGTGGATGGCTTATATAAAAACGTTTTTATTTCATGTAGTGACATCATTAATTGTTCACCAGATTTGCGCTGTTAAGCGTAAAGGAATATCAACATGAAACTTTCTATCGTGGAAAAAATCGGCTTCGGCGCGGGAGATATGGCGATAAACGTTGTGATTATCGCCATGCAGCTGCTCCTCGCCTATTTCTATACCGATATCTACGGCCTGAGCGCCGCTGATGTTGGCGTACTGTTTGTGGTTGTGCGGATGATTGATGCCATTATCGATCCGGCCATGGGGGTTCTGACCGATAAACTGAACACGCGCTGGGGGCGTTACCGCCCGTGGCTGCTGTGGTTTGCCATTCCTTTTGGCTTCGCCGTTTATTTGATGTTTATTACGCCTGATATGGCTTATATGGCCAAACTGGCATGGGCCTATGGCACCTATATTCTTATGACCCTGGTCTATACCGCGATCACCATTCCCTATATTTCGATGATTGGCGTGATTACCAGCGACCCCGTCGAACGGTTAAGCGCCAACGGTTATCGTTTTGTGATGACCAAGATTGCCGCTTTCCTGGTGACTATCGTCGTACCGATGCTTGCCGTCTGGCTGGGGCAGGGCAACAAGGCGCTGGGCTATCAGTTTTCGATGGGGCTGATGGGGGCGATGGGCGCCCTGCTGTTTATCTTCTGTTTTCTTACCACGCGTGAACGCAGCGAGCCGGAAATTACCTCGCTATCGGTGGGGAAACAGTTTAAATATCTGTTACGTAACGATCAGTGGATTATTCTCGGCGTTGTTATTCTGCTGCTGATGTGCGGTTATGTTATTCGCGGTTCCGTTGCCGCTTATTACGCTAAGTATTATCTGAACGGCGGAGATAGCCTGATTTCACCCTTCCTGACTACCGGCGTCATCGCTTCAATTTTAGCGATGATCGCCACCACCTGGATAACCAAGTTCTGGGACAAAATTAAGATGTTCCGCTACACCCAGATTATTACCTTTGTCCTGAGCGCGCTGATGTATTTCTCCGTCGGGCGTGAAAATCTTATCCTGGCCTTTGCGTTCTATTTTCTTATTAATTTCTTCTGCGATATGCAAATGCCGGTGTTCTGGTCCTCTATCGCCGAAGCGGTGGATTACGGAGAAAAGAAAACCGGTCTGCGCGTTTCCGGGTTGGCGTTTGGCGGCATCCTCTTCTTCCAGAAGTTTGGGATGGGGATCGCGGGCGGGATACTCGGATTCCTGCTGAGCCACTTTGGCTATCAGGCCGATGTTGAACAGAGCGCGCGTTCGCTCACCGGTATTGCGCTGATGATGACGCTCATTCCGGCGCTGTTCCACCTTGCGGTTGGGCTGCTTATGAAAAAGTATCTGATTAACAACGAATATTATCGTGATATTCAGCTTGCCCTGGCGCAGAAACAGGCATAAGGAGGCGCAAATGAAGGCCATGAATAAGGTTTGGGTTATCGGCGATGCTTCCGTTGATCTGGTGCCGGAAAAACAGAACAGCTATCTGAAATGCCCCGGCGGAGCGTCGGCGAACGTGGGGGTATGCGTTGCCAGGCTGGGCGGGGAGTGCGGTTTTATCGGTTGTCTTGGCGACGATGACGCCGGCCGCTTCCTGCGCCAGGTTTTCCAGGATAACGGCGTGGATGCCTCTTCGCTGCGGCTGGATGCGGACCTGACCAGCGCGGTGCTGATCGTCAACCTGACGGCTGATGGGGAGCGTAGTTTTACCTATCTGGTGCATCCTGGTGCCGATACCTACGTCTCGCCGCAGGACCTGCCGCCGTTCAGGCAGTACGAATGGTTTTACTTCAGCTCAATTGGCCTCACCGACAGTCCCGCTCGCGAGGCGTGCCTTGAGGGAGCGAGAAGAATGCGTGAAGCGGGTGGTTACGTACTGTTTGACGTCAACTTACGCAGCAAAATGTGGCGCAATACCGATGAAATCCCTGAGCTGATCGCCCGCTCCACCGCGCTGGCTTCTATCTGTAAAGTCTCGGCAGATGAGCTGTGCCAGCTCAGCGGCGCCAGCCACTGGCAGGATGCGCGTTATTACCTGCGCGATCTGGGCTGCGACACCACCATCATTTCGCTGGGGGCCGATGGCGCGCTGTTGATTACCGCCGAGGGGGAGCTCCATTTTCCCACACCGCGCGTCGATGTCGTCGATACCACGGGAGCCGGCGATGCTTTTGTCGGCGGCCTGCTGTTCACCCTTTCCCGCGCAAATTGCTGGAATCATACCCTGCTGGCGGAGGCCATCAGCAATGCCAATGCCTGCGGCGCCATGGCGGTAACGGCAAAGGGCGCAATGACCGCTTTACCGTTTCCCGACCAGCTAAACACTTTTCTGTCCAGCCATTCGCTGGCACAAGCCATGACCGTGAAATAAGGAGTCATCATGCACGTTGATCAAAACAAAATACTGGGATGCCTGGTGGGTGCCGCCGCCGCGGACGCGATGGGAGCCGCGACGGAAGTACGCACCCAGCAGCAAATAAAAGACTATTTTGGCGGCTGGGTGACGACCTTTCAAAAACCGCCTGCGGACACGTTTGGCCGCTGCAACGAAGCAGGGATGTGCACGGATGATTTTATTCAGGCGAAGTACATTATGGACGCGCTGCTGCGCCATCAACGCCAGGTCAGCGACGAGGCGATGCGCGAGGCTTTCCAGCAGTGGCTGGATTATCCTTTCTACGCCAACTTTACCGGTCCGACGACGCGTGCGGCAATGAAAGCGATATTTAATGATAATCGCGCCTCTTTGCAGGGCGAGCTGGAAGGCGAAAAACAATCGGTACAGATCATTAATAAGGGTAATGCCGAAGCCACCAACGGCGCGGCCATGAAGATTTGGCCAGCGGCGGTGCTGCACCCGGGTGATATTGACGCGGCGATTGACTGCGCGCTGCAGATTTGCCGTTTTACGCATAATAACGTGCTGGCGATGTCCGGCGCAGCGGCGATGGCGGCGGCAACCAGCGAGGCGTTAAGAGCGCAGACCAACGCAGACAGCATTATTGCCGCCGGTATTTACGGTGCGCAAAGGGGCTATCTGCTGGCGCAGGAGCAAGGTGCGATGATGGTGGCAGGTCCTTCCGTTGCCCGACGCATTGAGCTGGCCGTAGATATCGGTAAACGTCATCGCCATTGGGAAACGGCGGTGGTGGAACTTGCTGATATTATTGGCTCCGGGCTGCACGTGAGTGAAGCGGTGCCGGCGGCCTTTGGCCTGTTCGCGTGTTGTCCGAATTCTGCCGTAGATGCTATTATCTCCGGCGTTAATATCGGCAATGATACTGATACTGTCGCCACCATGGTTGGGGCGATTTCCGGCGCATTCCATGGCGTGGAGGCTTTTCCCGCCGATTATTTAACGACTTTGGATCGTATGAATCATTTCGATTTGGCAGAACTGGCCAGGCAAATCGCAGGGTAGCGAATTCACCCTGCCGGGGACGGTAAAACGTCCCCTGCTGGCGAAGACGTGAGGTGCGCAGCTTGCAGGTTGATAAAACGAGCTTTACTCCGCTTTATAAGCAACTATTTTTTATCATCTGTCAGCAGATCCAGAACGGGTCTTTGCCTTTGGGTAGCCAACTACCGACGCAAAAAGAGATTGCCAGATCCTACAACGTCTCGCTGATTGTGGTTAAACAGGCCTGGAGCGAATTAATCAATGCGGGCATTATTTCGTCGCAGCGCGGGAGTGGTTCGGTGGTGTGCTCGGTACCGGAAGGCGTGAGCTACGGCCACACGTTTCGCGGTATTACCCGCGATCTCCAGGACGCCAGCGTGGCGATTGAGAACCGTATTCTGGAAATCGCGCCGCGCCGCGCGCGCGACGCTCAGGCAGACGGCTTGAGCCTGCCCGCACAGCATCACTATCTCTATATTTCGCGTATTCGTTGCCTGAATAACCGTCCATTTAACCATGAGAAAATTTATCTCGATCTTAGCTTCTTTCCCGATCTGCAACTTACACCGCAGGCGCTGGAGCATACGTCGCTTTATTCGTTATTAAACGTCACAAGCGACTCGGCGATAGAAAAAGTTGAGGCGATTTTACCTTCCGCTGACCTGTGCGAAAAATTGCAAATCGCCGCCAATAAACCGCTGTTATCTGTCGCCAGACAGACGTTTCAGGCCGGGAAGGACAGCCCTTTTGAGTATTGCCGCTATTACGTGCTGTCTGAATACTTTGGTGAAATTCATTATCACTGATCTGTCCGCTTAATCCTGCGATAACCTCACTATATCTGGCGTTTACCTGCCTGACTGTCCGTCGTATTCTTGCTGAAAAAATCGTCAGGAGACAGGTATGTCGCTCTGGTTGTCCCATCCTCTGTTCCTCCCTTTCATCATCGTTGGCGTTACTATCCTTCTGTGGGCGACTTCGCTACTGCCGGAGTTTATGACCGCACTGCTATTTTTTGCTGCTGTGGTGGCGATGGGACCAGGGAAAGTTCCTGCGCGGGCGGGGATGCTGTGATGTATCGCGCTGGCGGGGGTACGCCAAAGCGATGGCTCTTTTGTCCTGCTGGCGACCGAGCGTAATTTACTGACCTTCAATCGCGCTTCTGCCGAGGAAATTCAGGATCCTCAGTGTGATATCTTGAACCAACAGGTCATCAAATGACAGCTTGATATTGCATTAACGAATGCCGTTTGGAGGCCGGACAAGGCTCTCGTGGCGCTATCCGGCAAAATCTGGCGATGGCGCGGGCGTTACCAGGCCGGTGGATCTGCAGGGTGGCTGTCATTTTCCAGATGCGGCGATTTAATAAACACGCCTTTCCAGGGTTTATCGCCGTTATTAATGAGATAATGCGCCTCCCCAGGTTCGCACTGTAAAACATCTCCAGTTTGCAGGATATGAGGTGTTCCTTCCAGATACAGGCACACTTCACCGCTTAGGGTATAAAAAACCTCACAAGCGGTATTATGGCGATGGTTAGGGAATGACTGCCCTGGTTGTAGTATAACGACGCCCATATCGCAGCCCGGCCCACGGATTAAGTATTTAGGGCCATTATCGCCAAAGCGGTATTCATGATTCTTCTCATTCGTTTTTTGCATGCTTATTCTCCTGTTACAGGCCGGGCGCTTTCCAGAGGGATGTCGTTAAGCCACCATCGACCAGCGCGCGTTGATCCTGATAAACGGCCTGCCATTTTTCTCTGGCCTGCTGGTAGACAGCGAAATTTTCAGGATTAGGTTTATGCTCCCGATCCCAGCGCACTAGCTTTTCTCCCGTTTCCGCCAGCGACGGCCAGATACCCACGCCAACGCCTGCGGCAATAGCGCACCCTAACGCGGTAGCTTCTTTGACGACAGGTACGTGAACGGTGAGTCCCGTAACGTCGGCAAGGATTTGGCTCCATAATTTGCCTTTAGATCCTCCGCCGGCAAAAACCAGCGAGTCGGCCTGTACGCCGGAAAACGCGGCAATTTGCTGTAAATTGCAGGCGGAAACAATGGCGGCATTCTCTTCCAGCGCGCGAAATAGGGTCGCTTTATTACACTTTTCAGGATCGATAGACAGATTGATAAACGACGGCGCGGCGTGGTACCAGCGTTTAAAACGCATAACGTCAGAGAAGATGGGCATCACACCGTGCGCGCCGGGAGGCACCCGGCTGGCCATATCTTCCAGCAGGGAATACGCATCAATACCTAACCTTTCAGCGATTAGTTTTTCCTCAGCGCAAAAGGCGTCGCGGAACCAACGCATCGTTAACCCAGTAAAAAAGCTAATAGATTCGGTTTGTACCATACCGGGGATCACATGAGGATTGATGCGAACGTTCATGTTTGGGTCGGTGACCGGCGTGGGAAGATTGACGACCTGTTGCCAGAAGGTTCCGCCCAGCACGGCCGTTTGCGCCGGGCGTACGACGCCCAGCCCCAGACAGCCTAACTGCACATCGCCGCCGCCAACGATGACCGGCGTACCCGCTTGCAGGTCGCACTGTTCAGCCGCTTTCTGTGAAATGTGACCGAGCAGCGTCCCGGTTTCTTTTACCGGCGAGAGAATGTCAGAACGCAGGCCCGCCATCTGTAACAGGCTACGTTTCCAGTTGCGGGTCACCAGATCCAATAACCCCGTCGTGCCTGCGTTGGAGGGATCGACCGCCAGTTCGCCGCTGAGCATAAAGGCCATCCAGTCGCTGATCATAGTGACGGTTGACGCGCGATGATAAATATCCGGACGATGGTGGGCAAGCCAGAGCAGACGCGGAATAGCGCTGAGCGCCAGCGTTTGCCCGGAGCAACGATAAACTTCCTCCTCAAAGGTGTTATCGTGCAGCTCTTTTAATTCACTGACTTCGTGCGCCGCGCGGGCGTCAACATTAGCGCAGGCCCAAATTGGTTCGCCGTTACTGTCATAAATAACAATGCCTTCACGCATCGAACAGGCCGATACGGCAGCGATAGCCGTTGCAGGAATGGCGGCTTTCTGTAGTGCCTGACGAATACACTGGCAAGCCAGTTGCCAGTTTTTGGCAAGATCAAACTCCATCGAACCAGGCACATCCGGCACGGCCAGATGCTGCCATTCCGCTTGACCGACAGCTATTTGCTTTCCTTGTAGATCAAAAATTACTGCTCTGACGCTACCGGTACCGGCGTCAAGAGCCATCAGGTAATGTCCTGATTCAGTATGGGTACAGAGTCGAGCCATTTTTTTATCCTCGGCTATTTTTACATCGTTACATAAAATCCTGTCAGTTATTGTTTATTGAATTGAGGTAAGTGTTATTTTATTTTTTATTTTTCAATAAGTTGAATTATTTTCCCTGCGGTTTTCTGATCGGTAACCAGCGCATTGATATAGTTACCGCGCATAGCGGCAATAATAGCTTCTGCTTTTTGTTCGCCGCCGGCGACGCCAATCACGGTTGGGATCGTGGAAAGTGAATTTAACTTCAGGCCAATTAATTCGTTATGGATTTTGATGTCTGGAATAATTTCGCCATGAGCATCAAAAAAATAGCCCAGAATATCGCCTACTGCGCCTTTGCGGCCAATCATGAGTTGTTCACCCTGAGTGATATAGCCGGATTTTAAGATACTGGCTTGATCTTTCTGGTTAATTGCCCCAATCCCCACGATGGCGGCATCGGCAGCTTGCGCTGTGAGCATCACATCCCGCACGCTATTTTCATTGCGCAGCGTGCAGGCAATTTCCTGCGATGATGCGCGCAGCGGCGCGGGCATAATACTTACGCTACAAGCGGCATCAAGCTGGCCTATTCCGGTCATATACGGCCCCACGCCGCCGGATAACGTGACCAGTCGGATTTGTTGCGCCGAGATAAATCCGCTGAGGCGTTTTAATGTGGTCATCGTGGCTTCGCCAAAGCCGACGGCCAGCAGTTGCTGTGGCCGCAGAGACTCCATCAACATATGGGCGGCGCCGATTCCTAAGCGCAGACCAATATCGGCATCGGGTAATGCCGGCAGCACGCGGATATTCTGCAATGCGAAGTGGTTGCGCAAGGCATTTTCATACTCAAGACACCCTTCGAAGCGGGAGTTGATTTGTACGCGAATAATACCGGACTGATGCCCTTTCTCCAGCAGACGAGAAACCTTTAGCCGGGTTAGCCCCAGACGCTCGCTGATTTCACTCTGCGTCAATCCATCGTGATAGTAGAACCAGGCAATACGCGCCACCTGCTCTTCTTCGCACATTCCATAATCAGATACCAACGTATTATCGCTCATTGTCATAACCTGGCTTTACTTTGAACATTTCTAAATCATTAACACAATTGTTCAGTTATCACTCCGAAATAACCGTGATTAACGCCACAAAAACGCGTCAAATCTGAACATTTATCATCTAAAAATTCATTTATTCAGAAAACGTGATCTGGATGAGAGTTTTTTGACCAAATAACTACTACCGTTTTGAACAATTTCTTTTTCAAAAAACATTTGTTCAGTCCCGTCAGTCAACATTGAGGGAGCGGAGGCAACATGCAAATCAGTCACAATACTGCATCCCCTCTGATTTGTGTGCAGAACATTTATAAAAGTTATTCCGGCGTCGAAGTACTAAAGGGAATTGACTTTACTCTGCATGCGGGAGAGGTGCACGCATTGCTTGGCGGCAATGGTGCGGGTAAATCAACATTAATGAAGATTATTGCCGGTATAGTCCCGCCAGATGGAGGGACTATCGATATTGCTGGTGTGCGTTGCAGTCATTTAACGCCTCTGAAGGCGCACCAGTATGGCATTTACCTGGTTCCCCAGGAGCCTCTGTTATTTCCGAGTTTATCTGTGCGGGAAAATATCTTGTTTGGCTTGCAGGGACGTCAGGCCTCCACGGAAAAAATGCAGCAGCTATTAAAGGCGATGGGATGCCAACTCGATCCGGCGAGCGCTGCGGGTACGCTTGATGTTGCAGACCGCCAGATCGTTGAAATTATGCGCGGCTTGATGCGCGACTCGCGAATCTTAATTCTTGATGAGCCCACGGCGTCGTTAACGCCAGCCGAAACTGATCGGTTATTTACGCGTCTGCAAGAGTTGCTGAAAAAGGGTGTCGGAATTGTATTTATTTCTCATAAGCTGCCAGAAATTAGACAGTTAGCTCACTGCGTTAGCGTGATGCGTGACGGTAAAATCGCATTATTCGGAAAAACGCATGACCTTTCTACCGACGAGATTATTCAAGCTATCACCCCGGCAACGCAGGGCGTCAGTCTTTCCGCGAATCAAAAGTTGTGGCTGGAATTGCCTGGCAGCCGCCCGCAGAACGAACGCGGCGCGACGGTATTAGCGCTGGAGTCACTGACGGGCGAAGGTTTTATGAATATCAACCTTGAGGTGCGGGCAGGCGAAATCCTTGGTCTGGCCGGGTTAGTCGGCGCGGGACGCACAGAACTGGCTGAAACGCTGTACGGTATTAGACCGGTCAATGTGGGGCGGATGCTGTTCAATGGCGAAGAAATTAACGCCCTGACAACCCAACAGCGGTTGCAGCTCGGCCTGGTCTATTTGCCGGAAGATCGGCAGTCATCCGGGCTGTATCTTGACGCTTCCCTGGCATGGAATGTCTGTTCGCTGACCCACAACCAAAAAGGATTTTGGATAAAGCCCCAGCGGGATAACGCCACTCTTGAACGTTACCACCGCGCGTTAAATATCAAACTCAATAATGCCGAACAGGCGGCGCGTACTTTATCCGGCGGTAACCAGCAAAAAGTATTGATTGCTAAATGCCTGGAAGCCTCTCCGCAATTACTGATTGTCGATGAACCGACCCGCGGTGTCGATGTCTCCGCCCGCAGCGATATTTATCAGCTGTTGCGCAGTATCGCGCAACAAAATGTCGCAGTGCTGTTTATTTCCTCCGATCTGGAAGAGATAGAGCAGATGGCCGATCGCGTATATGTCATGCACCAGGGGGAACTGGGGGGGCCTGCGTTATGCGGCGAGGAAATTAACGTTGATACCATCATGCACGTTGCGTTTGGCGAACATGGTGCGTCGGAGGCAACATGTTGAAATTCATCCAAAATAATCGGGAAGCGACGGCACTGCTGGCAATAGTCTGTTTATTCGTGTTTCCTGGCGCGCTGGATAGCCAGTATTTGAGCGTGCAAACGCTGACAATGGTTTTCAGTAGCGCGCAAATTTTGATGCTGTTGGCAATTGGCGCGACGATGGTAATGCTCACCCGCAATATTGATGTATCGGTGGGCTCGACGACAGGAATGTGCGCGGTATTGCTGGGAGTGATGTTAAACGCCGGCTATAGCCTGCCGGTCGCCTGCCTGGCCACACTAATATTAGGAATTGTCGCCGGATTTTTTAATGGCGTACTGGTTGCCTGGTTGAAGATACCCGCCATTGTCGCCACGCTGGGAACGCTGGGCTTGTATCGTGGGATCATGCTGCTATGGACAGGGGGAAAATGGATTGAAGGATTACCCGCAGGCTTAAAGCAACTCTCTGCTCCGGTGTTTCTGGGAATTTCCGCAATCGGCTGGTTTACCCTGGTGTTAGCGCTGCTTATGGCCTGGCTCCTGGCGAAAACCGCCTTTGGCCGCAATTTTTACGCCACCGGCGATAACCTGCAGGGCGCCCGGCAATTGGGTGTCCGTACCGAGATGGTACGCATCATGGCATTTTCACTTAATGGCGGTATGGCGGCATTGGCTGGAATCGTGTTTGCCTCGCAGATTGGCTTCATTCCCAATCAAACCGGCACGGGGCTGGAAATGAAAGCCATCGCGGCCTGCGTATTGGGGGGAATTAGCCTGTTAGGCGGGTCAGGCACGGTCATCGGCGCTATTCTCGGCGCTTATTTTCTTACGCAAATCGATAGTGTGTTAGTGCTGCTGCGCATCCCCGCCTGGTGGAACGATTTTATTGCTGGCCTGGTATTGTTGGGCGTACTGGTATTCGATGGGCGGCTGCGTTGCGCATTACAACGCAATCTGCGCCGCCAGAAATATGCCCGTTTTATATCACCACCCACTCCACTACAGGCGGAAGCAAAAACGCACGCACAACAGAATAAAAACAAAGAGGTGGCATGATGAATCCATGGCGACGCTATAGCTGGGAAATTGCGCTGGCAGCCTTATTGATCTTTGAAATTCTGGCTTTCGGTCTGATTAATCCACGTTTATTAGATATTAATGTCTTACTTTTTAGCACTAGCGATTTTATTTGTATCGGTATTGTCGCTTTGCCGCTAACAATGGTTATTGTCAGCGGTGGCATGGATATTTCATTTGGTTCTACAATCGGGCTATGCGCGATTACCCTGGGTGTGCTGTTTCAGCTCGGTATGCCGCTACCTTTAGCGATTATTATTACCCTACTACTCGGCGCAATATGTGGGCTGATAAATGCCGGACTTATTATTTATACCGGCGTAAACCCGTTGGTGATTACCCTGGGAACCATGTATTTATTTGGTGGTAGCGCATTATTGTTATCTGGTATGGCTGGCGCCACGGGTTATGAAGGTATTGGTGGATTTCCCACAGCGTTCACTGACTTTGCCAATATTTCATTTCTTGGTATTCCCATGCCGCTTATTTTTTTTCTTGTGTGCTGTTTGTTTTTCTGGCTGCTCATGCATCGCACGCATATGGGACGCAACGTTTTCCTGATTGGCCAGAGCGCCCGTGTCGCGCAGTACAGCGCGATCCCGGTGAATCGCACGTTGTATACCGTGTATGCCATGACCGGATGCGCCTCCGCTATCGCCGCCGTATTACTGGTTTCTTACTTTGGCTCCGCACGTTCGGATCTGGGCGCCTCTTTCCTGATGCCGGCCATTACGGCGGTTGTGCTGGGAGGCGCCAATATTTATGGCGGCTCCGGGTCGATTATGGGGTCCGCGTTGGCGGCGCTGCTGGTGGGATTTTTACAGCAGGGGCTACAGATGGCCGGAGTGCCGAATCAAATTTCCAGCGCATTGTCCGGTGCGCTTCTCATTGTTGTTGTCGTTGGTCGTTCCGTCAGTTTGCATCGTCACCAAATCCTTGAATGGTACTCACGCCGTCGCAATGCGCATCAGGCATGATTTCCTTTTGAAATTTATGGAGAAAAAAATGGCAAGACACAGCATTAAAATGATCGCCTTACTCACTGCGTTTGGTCTGGCATCTGCGGCAATGACCGTGCAGGCGGCAGAGCGGATTGCTTTTATTCCCAAACTGGTTGGCGTGGGCTTTTTTACCAGCGGCGGCAATGGCGCGCAGGAAGCGGGAAAAGCGCTGGGCATTGACGTAACTTACGATGGCCCTACAGAGCCCAGCGTCTCAGGCCAGGTTCAACTGGTGAATAACTTTGTCAATCAGGGGTATGACGCCATTATCGTTTCTGCCGTTTCGCCTGATGGCCTATGCCCGGCGTTGAAGCGGGCAATGCAAAGAGGCGTGAAAATATTAACCTGGGATTCCGATACCAAGCCGGAGTGCCGTTCTTACTATATCAATCAAGGGACGCCAAAACAGCTCGGCAGCATGCTGGTAGAGATGGCCGCTCATCAGGTGGACAAAGAGAAAGCGAAAGTCGCTTTCTTCTATTCCAGCCCAACGGTGACCGACCAGAACCAGTGGGTGAAAGAAGCTAAAGCCAAAATTAGCCAGGAACATCCGGGGTGGGAGATAGTCACTACCCAGTTTGGCTATAACGATGCCACGAAATCGCTCCAGACGGCGGAAGGTATCATCAAAGCGTATCCCGATCTGGATGCCATCATCGCGCCTGACGCTAACGCTTTACCTGCTGCGGCACAGGCGGCGGAGAACCTTAAACGCAATAATCTCGCGATTGTTGGTTTTAGTACGCCGAATGTAATGCGCCCTTATGTTCAGCGCGGCACTGTTAAAGAGTTTGGCCTGTGGGATGTCGTCCAACAGGGAAAAATTTCCGTATATGTCGCCAACGCGTTGCTGAAAAATATGCCAATGAATGTCGGTGACTCACTGGATATTCCCGGCATCGGCAAAGTCACCGTTTCACCTAATAGTGAGCAGGGATATCACTATGAGGCAAAAGGTAACGGCATTGTGTTATTGCCGGAGCGTGTCATTTTCAACAAAGACAATATCGACAAATATGATTTCTGATAACTGTTATGTATCGACGGAGTAAAGAATGGCTGATTTAGATGATATTAAAGATGGCAAAGATTTTCACACCGATAAACCACAAACTAACACTTTGTTCGCATTAAAAGGCTGTGGCGCGCTGGATTGGGGAATGCAGTCCAGACTGGCGAGGATTTTTAATCCCAAGACCAGAAAAACGGTCATGCTGGCCTTTGACCATGGATATTTCCAGGGGCCGACAACCGGACTTGAGCGTATTGATATCAATATTGCGCCGCTCTTTGAATATGCTGATGTCTTAATGTGTACTCGCGGCATATTACGCAGTGTTGTACCTCCGGCAATTAATAAACCAGTCGTTTTACGCGCGTCCGGGGCGAATTCTATTCTCACTGAATTAAGCAATGAGGCGGTTGCGGTGGCGATGGATGACGCTGTGCGGTTGAATAGCTGTGCTGCTGCCGCACAGGTTTATATTGGTAGTGAGCATGAACATCAGTCGATTAAAAATATTATTCAACTGATTGATGCCGGGTTACGCGTCGGGATGCCAATAATGGCAGTAACCGGGGTGGGTAAAGATATGGCTCGCGACCAGCGTTATTTTTCACTGGCAACGCGTATCGCTGCGGAAATGGGGGCGCAAATTATCAAAACGTATTATGTCGATAAAGGTTTTGAGCGTATTGCGGCAGGTTGTCCGGTGCCGATTGTCATCGCCGGCGGTAAAAAACTGCCTGAACGTGAAGCATTGGAAATGTGCTATCAGGCGATTGACCAGGGGGCTTCTGGCGTAGATATGGGGCGTAATATATTCCAGTCAGAAGATCCGGTAGCCATGATTAAAGCGGTACATGCTGTCGTTCATCATAACGAAACAGCAGAGCGTGCTTATGAGCTGTTTTTGAGTGAGAAAGGTTAAATGAGATCGCTTCCCCATCTTTTACCGATGCGAGGAGATGGGGATGACTGTTATTTTATTTGGAATAATCAGGGGGTTAATGATGCACGTTACGCTGGTTGAAATTAACGTTCATGATGACAAGGTTGAACAATTTATCGATGTTTTTCGGCAAAATCATCTGGGCTCAATTAAAGAGCCGGGTAACTTGCGTTTTGATGTTCTGCAGGATCCGCAGGTGCCTACGCGATTTTATATTTATGAAGCCTACGTTGATGAACAGGCCGTCGCTTTTCATAAGACAACGCCACACTATAAAACTTGCGTGGAGCAGCTTGAACCGTTGATGACCGGTCCGCGGACAAAAAAAGTTTTTATGGGTTTGATGCCTTAAGGAGCGCTCATGAACAGCCAGTTTGCCGGATTAACGCGCGAAGCATGTGTGGCATTGTTAGCGTCATATCCGCTTAGTGTGGGTATTCTGGCAGGGCAGTGGATTGCGTTACATCGCTATTTGCAACAGTTGGAAGCGCTAAACCAGCCGCTGTTGCATTTGGATTTGATGGATGGTCAATTTTGCCCGCAGTTTACCGTTGGGCCATGGGCAGTTGGGCAACTGCCGCAAACCTTTATCAAAGATGTTCATTTGATGGTAGCGGATCAATGGACGGCGGCACAAGCCTGCGTGAAGGCGGGCGCACACTGCATCACGCTTCAGGCTGAAGGCGATATTCATCTGCATCATACGCTAAGCTGGCTTGGTCAGCAGACCGTGCCCGTTATTGGCGGTGAAATGCCGGTGATCCGGGGGATTAGTTTATGCCCGGCAACGCCTCTGGATGTCATTATCCCCATTCTGAGCGACATCGAGGTTATTCAACTACTGGCAGTGAACCCTGGATACGGCAGTAAAATGCGCTCCAGTGATTTGCACGAGCGCGTGGCGCAGCTTCTCTGTCTACTTGGTGATAAACGCGAAGGTAAAATTATCGTTATTGATGGGTCGTTAACGCAGGATCAATTGCCTTCGCTGATTGCACAGGGCATCGATCGTGTTGTTTCTGGTAGTGCGTTATTTCGTGATGATCGGCTGGTTGAGAATACGCGGAGCTGGAGGGCGATGTTTAAGGTTGCCGGGGATACTACTTTCTTACCCTCCACAGCATAAATGCCGGATGGCGGCTTTACCTTATCAGGCCTACATAAGCACTCGGCTGGTAGGCCTGATAAGCACAGCGCCATCAGACATTGATCGGCAATTAAGCCTGTTTAGCAGCTTCTGCTGCTTTCACGATCACCGCGAAAGCGTCAGCTTTCAGAGAAGCACCGCCAACCAGCGCGCCGTCGATGTCCGGCTGCGCGAACAGTTCGGCTGCGTTGGAGGCATTAACAGAACCGCCGTACTGGATAATGACCTGTTCAGCGATTTTCGCGTCAGCTTTAGCAATGTGGTCACGGATGAATTTGTGAACCGCCTGCGCCTGCGCAGGAGTTGCAGATTTACCGGTACCGATCGCCCATACGGGTTCATAAGCGATAACCGCGCCTTCAAAGGCTGCCGCGCCCTGCGTTTTCAGTACCGCGTCGATCTGGCGTGCGCACACTTCTTCTGTTTTGCCCGCTTCGTTTTCCGCTTCGGTTTCACCGATGCACAGTACCGGCGTCAGACCTTGTTCTTTCAGTACGGCGAATTTTTTGGCGATCAGCTCGTCAGATTCTTTGTGATAAGTACGACGCTCGGAGTGGCCGATAATAATGTACTGCGCGCCGATATCCTTCAGCATTTCAGCCGAAGTTTCACCGGTGAATGCGCCAGACAGGTTCAGATCAACGTTCTGCGCGCCCAGCATAATGTGGCTACCGGCAGCAGCGCGTTTCGCCAGATCGATATACATTTCCGGCGGAGCGATTGCCACGTCGCAGCCTGCTACGCCCGTCAGTTCTTTACGCAGGTTAGCCACCAGTTCGTTTACCATGTGGCGGCTGCCGTTCAGTTTCCAGTTACCCATCACTAAAGGATGTCGCATTTCATTTCTCCACGCTTAGTCAGCGAATTAAGGAAGATGGCCGCTCGTCAGAGCAGCATGGTCTGTGAAACAGTATAGAGATTCATCCCCGGAAAGGCTTTGCTTTTTGTCATCAATTCGCCCCTTCCAGATTTTCAGATAACGCCAGCTTAATCGGTTCAACCGCGAAGGTCAGCCCCTTTTCGCCGTTATCTGCGACAACATAACGTACCGCGCCTTCGGTCTCGGCGTAATAGTGTTTACCTTTACCGGCGATAAGCATCTTTTGCAGTTTTTTCTGGCTTTGCTCTTTTGTCAGTAACGGGGCGACAGTGCGAATAATGGCGGCCATATATTCCAGCGCTTTCGCTTTCGCCGCTTTCTGTTCCGGCCCCTGAATGGGCAGCCAGGTAATCTGCATACTTTTCACTTTGAGCGTACCGCGCTCCAACGCCGTGGAGGCATACAGATTTTCGTTAATCTTACTGGCGGCGCGGGTCAGATTCGCCTTATCGCGGCTATTCTCAATGGCGCGAAATTCATTGAGCGGCAGATCGGGATTCTGGCGGTTAAAGTTCTCACGAAACTGGCTAATAGAAAGATCAAAGGTTGGCGAGCCCGCCAGCAGATAGGGCGCTGTCGTGGTCGATGAAGAGAGCTGCGCGTGCGCCGTTATGCTGGCGGTGAGAGCAGAAAACAACAGTAAAAACAGAGTACATCCTGGCTTCATCAATCTTACCTTTCGTTAGGACTGCTCACGATTAAAACGATAACTGTCGGGCTTGTCAAAAGGGTAAACTGTAGCGGAAGGCAAAATATAAGGAACTTACATGACCATACAGCAATGGTTATTCTCATTTAAAGGGCGTATCGGACGCCGTGATTTCTGGATTTGGATCGGCCTCTGGTTTGCCGGGATGCTGGCGCTATTTTCGCTGGCGGGGAAAAACCTGCTTGATATCCAAACGGCGGCATTTTGCCTGGTGTGCCTGCTGTGGCCGACCGCCGCCGTCATGGTCAAACGTCTGCATGACCGGGGGCGATCCGGCGCGTGGGCGTTGCTGATGATTCTGGCGTGGATGCTGCTGGCCGGAAACTGGGTGATGCTGCCGGGGATGTGGCAGTGGGTCGTCGGGCGATTTATTCCGACGCTGATCCTGGTGATGATGCTTATCGATCTGGGCGCGTTTGTCGGTGTTCAGGGGGAAAATAAGTTTGGGAAAGCGACACAGGACGTGAAGTTTAAAGCAGAATCGTAAACGGGCGGTAAACCGTAATTTGCCCGGTGGTGCTGACGCTTACCGGGCCCACAGATTGGTGATGATTTGCAGGAGGCCGGATAAGCCCCAGCCGCCATTCGGTAAAACATCACCAGTAATGTTCAGCCGTCATCTGCCCCGGTCGGCGGCGCAGATGTTTAGTCATCTGTCGGGTCTCTTTCAGCAGTTGCTGCGTATCGCGCACCATCTGCGGGTTCCCGCACAGCATGACGTGGCTGGTCTCTTTATCCATCGGTAATCCAACGGCTTTTTCCAGCTCGCCGTTTTCAATGAGCGCTGGCACGCGTCCGGTAAGCGAGCCTGGCACGCTCTCCCGGCTGACCACCGTTTGGATGCGCAGCTTGCCTTCATAACGCTGTTGCAGTTCCAGCATTAGCGGCAGATAGCTTAAATCGGCGGCGAAGCGTGCGGCGTGGACCAAGACCAGATTTTTAAAGCGCGCGACATCCTGGCCATATTGCAGAATAGACAAATACGGGCCAATAGCGGTTCCGGTTGCCAGCATCCATAGCGTCTCGCAGTCAGGCACTTCATCCAGTACAAAGAAACCCGACGCGTCGCTGACCACTTGCACCTCATCGCCAGGTTTTAGCGCTGCCAGCCGCGGGCTGAGCTTTCCTTGCGGCACCGTCACCAGATAAAACTCTAAATTCGGATTGTCAGGCGCATTGACATAGGAATACGCGCGCTGAACGCGCTCGCCATCGATCTCCAGTCCGAGTTTGGTAAATTGGCCTGCAGTAAAAGGATTAATGGGGGCGTGCACGGTCAGGCTGAACAGTGCGTCAGTCCAGTTTTGCACCTTAGTGACTTTACCTGTTACCCAATCGGCCATGGTTTTCTCCTGTTCTGAATCGCTAACCTTATCTTCGTTCGTCAGGAGAAAGATTTCCAGCCCCGCGAGGCTGGAAGGCTCTAACTAACAAATGCGCTAGAGGATATGCGCCTGCACATCCGGATCTTTACGATCAAGATAGTGGATCGACTGAATGCGGCGGATGGTGCGTGATTTGCCGCGGATCAGCAGCGTTTCCGTCGTGGCAATATGGCCTTTCCGGCTAATTCCTTCCAGCAGATCGCCTTTCGTGATGCCGGTCGCGGAGAAAATAACGTTATCGCTACGCGCCATGTCGCCCAGGCATAACGCCTTGCCCGCTTCAATGCCCATTGCTTTGCAGCGCGCCAGTTCCTGTTCGCCAATGCGGCGGTTTTCTTCGCTGTCGCCTTTCACGTCATGGCGCGCCAGCAGACGTCCCTGCATATCGCCGTCCAGCGCGCGGATCACCGCTGCGGATACCACGCCTTCTGGTGCGCCGCCAATCCCGTACAGCACGTCGACTTCGCTATCCGGCATACAGGTCAGAATTGAGGCCGCGACGTCGCCGTCAGGAATGGCAAACACGCGTACGCCCAGTTTGGCCATCTCTGCGATGACCTCGTCATGACGCGGTTTTGCCAGAATGGTCACGGTCAGATCGCCAAGCGGTTTACCCAGCGCATCCGCGATGTTGCGCAGGTTATCCGCCAGCGGCAGATTGAGATCAATTGCCCCTTTGGCGCCCGGACCGACAATCAGTTTTTCCATATACATATCGGGCGCATTCAGGAAACAGCCTTTATCGCCGACCGCCAGCACCGCCAGCGCGTTCGCCTGACCCATCGCCGTCATGCGCGTGCCCTCAATCGGATCGACGGCGATATCTACCGCATCGCCGTGGCCGGTACCGACTTTCTCGCCGATATAGAGCATCGGGGCCTCGTCGATTTCGCCTTCGCCAATCACGATGGTGCCGTCAATGTTGACCTGGTTGAGCATGATACGCATGGCGTTGACCGCCGCGCCGTCCGCGGTATTTTTATCGCCGCGTCCCAGCCATTTGTAGCCAGCCAGCGCCGCCGCTTCGGTCACACGGGAAAATTCGATGGCAAGTTCTCGTCTCATAACAAACTCGTAGCAAAAAGGAGTGGCGCGCAGTGTAGCACAGGGGAAGGAGGGAATAATTGATGTGTGTGCGGAGTTGCCTCCGCACAAAGATTTTGCCGGATGGCGACCTTACTTGTCGTGCTCTTCCCACGCCATTGCGCGTTTAACCGCTTTCTTCCAGCCGCTGTAACGGTAGTTACGCTCGGTGGTTTCAATGCCGGGGCGGAATTCTCGCTCAATGACGGCTTTTTCCTGCAGCTCGTCCAGGTTCTGCCAGTAACCGACGGCCAGGCCAGCCAGATAGGCGGCGCCCAGCGCGGTCACTTCGCGCACTTCCGGGCGTTCCACCCGCGTGCCGAGAATATCTGACTGGAACTGCATCAGGAAGTTGTTGGCCACTGCGCCGCCGTCCACACGCAAAGCATGCAGGCGGATACCGGAGTCGGCCTGCATCGCTTCCAGTACGTCGCGGGTCTGGTAAGCGATGGATTCGAGCGTCGCGCGGATAATGTGATTAGAGTTCACGCCGCGAGTCAGGCCAAAAATGGCGCCGCGGGCATACGGGTCCCAGTACGGCGCGCCCAGACCGGTGAAGGCCGGAACCACGTAGACGCCGTTGGTATCTTTCACTTTCGTGGCGAAATATTCGGAGTCGAACGCGTCGCTGATGAGCTTCATTTCATCACGCAGCCATTGAATGGACGCTCCCGCCATAAACACCGCGCCTTCCAGCGCATAGTTGACTTCGCCGCTTGGGCCGCAGGCGATGGTGGTCAGCAGGCCGTTTTCCGATTTTACCGCTTTCTCGCCGGTGTTCATCAGCATAAAGCAGCCGGTGCCGTAGGTATTCTTTGCCATTCCTTCCTTTACGCACAGTTGGCCGAATAGCGCGGCCTGCTGATCCCCGGCAATCCCGGCGATAGGAATACGTGTACCGCCTTTACCGCCAATATTGGTCTGGCCGTAGACTTCGGAGGACTTACGTACCTGGGGCAGCATCGCGCGTGGGATATCCAACACGTCCAGCATCTTATCGTCCCAGTCCAAATCATGGATGTTGAACAGCATGGTTCGTGAGGCGTTGGTGTAATCCGTAACGTGGACGCGGCCCTGCGTCATCTTCCAGATAAGCCAGGTATCCACCGTACCGAACAGCAGCTCGCCACGCTTCGCGCGTTCGCGCGAACCTTCCACATGGTCAAGGATCCATTTCACTTTAGTGCCAGAGAAGTACGGGTCGACGACCAGACCGGTATTGTCGCGGATGTAATCTTCCAGGCCGTCGCGTTTAAGCTGTTCGCAAATATCGGCGGTACGACGGCACTGCCAGACAATAGCGTTGTATATCGGTTTGCCGGTTTCACGTTCCCAGACGATCGCGGTTTCACGTTGGTTGGTGATACCGATAGCGGCAATCTGATCGGAACTGATATCGGCCTTAGCCAGCACTTCTACCAGCGTTGAGCTTTGGGACGCCCAAATTTCCATCGGGTCGTGTTCTACCCAGCCTGGCTTAGGATAAATTTGCTCAAATTCACGCTGTGATACGCTGACGATATTCGCGTCATGATCCATAACGACCGCGCGGGAGCTGGTGGTACCCTGGTCGAGCGCAACGATATATTTTTTTTCAGTCATAATTTTGTCCCGTAATCAGATTACAGCGAAGCATTTTGTTGTGTGGTCGCGGTGGAGTCCTTCTCTTCCACGACGCAGGTATCGCACGGCAAATGACGGCCAATAAATTTGCGATAAGCAAACGCGCCCAGAATGGCGCCGACGATGGGGCCAAACAGCGGCACCAGGAAGTAAGGAATGTCTCTACCGCCAGTAAATGCAATTTCACCCCAACCGGCAAGCCCGGCGAACATTTTGGGGCCAAAGTCACGCGCCGGATTCATCGCAAACCCGGTCAACGGCCCCATAGAGGCACCGATAACGGCGATCAGTAAACCAATGAGCAGTGGCGCAAGCGGACCGCGAGGTACGCCGTTACCGTCGTCGGTCAGCGCCAGAATCAGCCCCATCAGAATAGCGGTAATCACCATTTCAACCGCGAAGGCCTGCACAAAATTGATATGAGGATTCGGGTAAGTTGAGAAAATGCCTGCGAGATCGAGACTTTCAACGCTGCCACGGACGATATGGTGGGTTTGTTCGAAGTCCACAAAAAGATTGTAATAAAGCCCGTAAACTAACGCCGCTGCGCAAAAGGCGCCGGCAACTTGAGAAATAATAAAAGGAACAACTTTACGTTTGTCGAAACAAGCAAATAGCCAGAGTGCGATGGTCACTGCCGGGTTCAGGTGTGCGCCAGAAACACCTGCCGTCAGGTAGATAGCCATCGCTACCCCCAGACCCCAGATGACGCTGATTTCCCACTGTCCAAAAGTAGCTCCGGCAACTTTAAGCGCAGCGACACAACCCACACCGAAAAAAATCAACAACCCGGTACCGAGGAATTCAGCAATGCACTGGCCTTTTAAGGTTGATGTTTGACTCATAATCGGATCCTGAAGAGTATGTAATGATTATTGGTATGCGAGGAGGTCATGGACATCCACGATGCCCTGTAGGCACACTGTTAATTTATCGTTAACGAGCAAAAACGAGAAATATCGAAATCAAAATGTGTGTACTGCGTCAATAAAATGAGCGTTATCGCGCCATGAGGCGCATTTTGAGACAGCAGAAGAGAGTGAATTGAATCATTTCATTAACCAATATGTTAACACTTTTAAGTTATTGAATGAATGTTACCAGGAGATGGATGAAAATTGTTGCAAACCGCGATCTACGCGGTATGTCGCTGGACAGCGAGAGCGGGGCTTCATACAATCGACACTATATATTGTGCGCGTTTACGTGAAGCGTCGCCTTGCAATTCAGGAGAGGTAAGATCATGTCTTTAGAAGTGTTTGAGAAACTGGAAGCAAAAGTACAGCAGGCGATTGACACCATCACCCTGTTACAGATGGAAATTGAAGAGCTGAAAGAAAAGAACAACAGCCTGACGCAGGAAGTGCAGTCTGCACAGCATCAGCGTGAAGAACTCGAGCGTGAAAATAATTCTCTGAAGGAACAGCAGAGCGGCTGGCAGGAACGTTTGCAGGCGCTGCTTGGTCGTATGGAAGAAGTCTAATCCTCGTCATATTTCACGTTATGGCGGCGTTGGCTGCGTGCGTTCACCCCAGTCACATAGTGGCCTATGCTCCTGGGGATTCACTTACTTGCCGCCTTGCCCTGACGCGAAATCTATAGAGGATTTAGAACGCGGATACCGGTGGGCCGGATAAGGCGTAAGCTGCCATCCGGCAATCAGCGACAACGCATAAAAAAGGCGCCTTACGGCGCCTTTTTTGATCACTCGATATCAAGCGGGTCTTCGGAAAGGATAATCCCGGTGTTGTCGGCATAGAGATGATCGCCGGAGAAGAACGTCACGCCGCCGAAATTGACGCGCACATCGCTTTCCCCAATGCCTTCACCTGCGGCGCCAACCGGAATGGCGGCGATCGCCTGAATGCCGATATCCAGCTCTTCCAGATCGTCCACCTGACGCACCGCGCCATAGATAACCAGCCCTTCCCATTCATTTTGCGTGGCCAGACGCGCCAGCTCCGCATCGACTAATGCACGACGGACAGAACCGCCGCCATCGACCAGCAGAACCCGACCACGGCCATTTTGTTCGAGCAGATCGTACAGCAACCCGTTGTCCTCGAAACATTTTACCGTGATGATTTGTCCGCCAAACGACGACCGTCCTCCAAAATTGGAGAACAGCGGTTCCACGACGTTGACATCTTCCTGATAGATGTCACAAAGCTCGGAAGTATCGTATTTCATAGGCTTAACGTTCAGTTGCTGCGAGAATTTTTAGTATATCGCGCTAAGTATACTGTTGGCAAAATCATCAATTGTTAATTGATATTTGTCAGTTAAACGGCCCACTGACTTAAGAGTATCCCAATCACAAATAACAGGTTGGTTAACAACGCGCCTTTAACGGTACGTTCAAGCATCGGGCGCATTGCCGCAGGCTCCCTTTCGCGCATTACGTAGCGCGCTTGTTTAATGAGCAATGGCGCGGCCAGAATAAACAACCATCCCCACGGACTGTGTAGCGAGAGCAGATTAAACAGCGCCAGACAGAGCAGCGCGCCTAGCAACAGGCAGGCGTGATAACGACGCGCGTTGACATCGCCGAGTCGTACCACAAGGGTGTTTTTGCCGTTCTCTCTGTCGCTATTAATATCGCGCAGGTTATTAATATTCAGCACCGCCGTCGCCAGTAAACCGCAGGCGGTGGCCGGGAGAATTAGCGCCGGAATCAACGTATGCGCCTGGAGATACCAGCTCCCCATGACACTTAGCCAGCCAAAGAATACCAGGACAGAGATATCACCCAGCCCGATATAACCGTAGGGCCGAGTACCCACGGTGTAGGTGATGGCGGCGATAATCGACAGCCCGCCCAAAATCAGGAAGCCGACAAAATCGGTTAACGTATGGCACGCGACCGCCACCAGCGCCAGTCCGGAGATACAGATCAGCACGACGGTAATGATTAACGCCCGCTTCATCTCCTGCCGGGTGATGACGCCTTTTTGCATCCCCCGCAGCGGCCCGATGCGATCCGGTTTATCACTGCCTTTGACAGCGTCGCCGTAATCGTTGGCGAGGTTGGATAAAATTTGCAGCAGCCCGGCGGTGATAAGGGCCAGCAGTGCGACCAGAGGATCGAAATAGCCTTGCCACCATGCCAGGGCCGTACCGACGATAATCGCCGCAAAGGCGAGGGGTAAGGTTTTGGGTCGTAAGCTTTCCAGCCAGGCCTGGGTGCGGCTAATTTGTTGTTGTTCAGTCATATTTAGCGCCAATAAAAATGGGGCTTTTCAGCCCCATCAACAGTGATGAAAATGCATTGGACGCGATTATAAGATAAAACGGCTTAGATCTTCATCTGCGACCAGCGCATCCAGATGTTTGCTCACATATTCCGCATCAATTGTGATGTTTTGGCCGTGCAGATCGCTGGCGTTATAGGAAATCTCTTCCATCAGACGCTCCAGTACGGTATGCAGACGGCGCGCGCCGATGTTTTCGGTGGTTTCGTTAACCTGCCAGGCGGCTTCGGCAATACGTTTAATACCGGAATCGGTGAACTCGATATTGACGCCTTCAGTTGCCATCAGCGCTTTATACTGCACGGTGACGGAGGCGTTTGGCTCGGTCAAAATGCGTTCGAAATCGCTGGTGGTCAGCGCCTGAAGTTCAACGCGAATCGGCAGACGGCCCTGCAGTTCCGGGATCAGATCAGACGGCTTCGCCACCTGGAACGCGCCAGAGGCGATAAACAGAATATGATCCGTTTTGACCATCCCGTGTTTGGTTGAAACCGTGCAGCCTTCTACCAGCGGCAGTAAGTCGCGCTGTACGCCTTCGCGTGAAACATCCGGGCCGGAGGTTTCGCCACGCTTACAAATTTTGTCAATTTCATCGATAAACACGATGCCGTGCTGTTCAACCGCGTCGATAGCGTCCTGTTTCAGCTCTTCCGGGTTGACCAGCTTAGCAGCCTCTTCTTCAACCAACAGTTTCATCGCGTCTTTAATTTTCAGCTTACGCGGTTTCTGTTTCTGACCGCCCAGGTTCTGGAACATAGACTGCAACTGGCTGGTCATTTCTTCCATGCCCGGAGGCGCCATAATCTCTACGCCCATCGGCGCGGCGGCGAGGTTAATCTCGATCTCTTTATCGTCGAGCTGGCCTTCGCGCAGTTTTTTGCGGAACGTTTGACGGGCGGCAGAAGGCTCCTGCTGCTGTTCGGCCTGGCCCCAGTTATTTTTTGCGGGTGGGATCAGTACGTCGAGAATACGTTCTTCCGCCAACTCTTCCGCACGATAGCGGTTTTTCTCGATAGCCTGTACGCGAACCATTTTCACAGCGGCATCGGTCAGATCGCGGATGATAGAGTCCACTTCTTTCCCGACATAGCCCACTTCGGTGAATTTGGTGGCTTCAACTTTAATGAACGGCGCGTTGGCGAGTTTTGCCAGACGACGGGCGATTTCGGTTTTACCGACGCCGGTCGGGCCAATCATCAGAATATTTTTCGGCGTCACTTCGTGGCGCAGCTCTTCATCAAGCTGCATACGACGCCAGCGGTTACGCAATGCAATCGCCACGGAACGCTTTGCGTTATCCTGGCCGATAATGTGTTTGTTCAGTTCGCTGACAATTTCGCGTGGGGTCATTTCAGACATGAGAGGTCCTTACGCTTTGGCGGTCAATTCTTCAATGGTGTGGAAATGGTTGGTGTAAATGCAGATATCGCCTGCAATATCCAACGCCTTTTCAGCAATTTCGCGCGCGCCGAGCTCGGTATTTTCCAACAGAGCGCGAGCGGCAGCCTGGGCATAAGGACCGCCGGAGCCGATAGCAATTAAATCGTTTTCAGGTTGCACGACATCGCCGTTACCCGTGATGATGAGCGAGGCGGTTTCATCCGCGACGGCCAGCAACGCTTCCAGTTTGCGTAGCATACGGTCGGTACGCCAGTCTTTCGCCAGTTCAACGGCGGCTTTGACCAGGTGCCCCTGATGCATTTCCAGTTTACGTTCAAACAGCTCGAACAGCGTGAATGCATCCGCAGTACCGCCCGCAAAGCCCGCAATGACCTTGTCGTTGTAGAGGCGGCGGACTTTCTTCACGTTGCCTTTCATTACTGTGTTACCCAGTGTGGCCTGACCATCACCGGCGATTACCACGTGGCCGTTACGGCGTACGCTTACTATTGTTGTCACGAGCAGACCCCTTGGTTACTAATGCTGAATTGCGGCCCCGTACGGCGTACGGGGCATAATGCAAGTATAGATGGGGGAGATTTTGAGGGTTTCAACCCCCGGTGGCGAGTCGAATGCAGTTTGTATGGCCCGCCATCTTCAGACGGTTAATGGTGCTGTCGGCATTTTCTTTACCTTTCACCGGCCCGATAACCACGCGATTCCAGCCGTTATTGGTGGTAATTTTGGAGTCAAAGCCTTCAAACGCCAGCTGAGCGCGGACGCTTTCTGCCTGCTCGGCGCCTTTGAATGAACCACATTGCACCATCCAGCGACGCTCATCTTTTTTCTCTGCTGTCGCCTTCGGCGCTTCAGGCGCGCGCGTAATTGGTGCGGCTTTCGGCGCTGCCGCGCTGGTATGCGCCGGCGTTTGCAGCAAATCCTGATAAGGTTGCTGCGAGGCCGTCTGCTTCGGCGGCTGACTTTGGCGCGCGGGTTGCGCCGGGGCGGACTGTACCGTGCGTGTTTGCGGCTGCTCGTTTACCCGCGGCTGCGTACGTGGTTGCTGAACAGGCTGCGTTTGAGCCCACTGCTGCTGCTGCTGCTGCTGCTGCTGCGCCTGACGCTGGCGCTGTAGCGTTTGCTGGCGTTGTTCTGGCGTCTGCTCGTTCCACGGCACTTCGTTAAGTTGCGTCGGCTGCTGACGCATATCCGCCTGCATCTGCTCCAGGAGTTGACGCTGCTCGCTGGTGAGCTGATTCGGATTCATGACTTCGCCGCCGGCGGACGGTTCCGTTGGCGTACGCACGCCCGGCTGGCGACTTTCCAGCTCTTTGATGTAACGCCAGCGCTCTTCCGGTTTTGGCGGAAGCCCATTGCCGGTGACTTTCTGGTTTTGTAGCGTTTCGGACTCTTCTTTCTTATGGTGAGTAATGAAGTACAGACCGCCGATAAAGGTCACAAGGACGGCTGCCGCAATCGCGACCATTGCCGGCGAGACGGCAGGCATGTTGCTTTGCTTCTTCCGTGAGTTCCGTGAGGTGCTCTTTTTGCGCCGCGAAGGAGCCGGTTGGCCGCGACGTACATAATCTCGTTGTGCCACTATCGTTTCGCTGTATTTATTCGTTCGTCAGCCCGTCATGTTACTGAAGCGGCGGGCCTTTGACCAGACAGGTGAGTCTTAAAGCTATTTACTTTAGGGTAAAGCGCGCGTAGAACCGCGAATAATCAGCTCGCAATCCATTAAACGCGAGCCGCTGCTCACATTTTGCCCCTGCATCTGATCGAGCAACAGCAGCATCGCCTCGCGACCAATGTCAAAACGCGGCTGCGCCACGGTTGTCAATGGAGGATCGCAAAACTCGGCCAGCGCGATATTGTCAAAGCCGATAATCGACAGATCGTCAGGCACTTTCAGACCCTGGCGCTTGGCCCAGGAGAGGGCGCCCAGCGCCATTACGTCGCTATGACAAAAGACGGCGGTAGGCGGCAACGGTTGCTCAAGCAACTGCTTTAATGCGTTTGCCCCGGCTTCAAAGGTAAAGTCGCCACGGGCGATGTAATGCGGATCGACCACAATGCCACTGCGTCTTAATGCCTGTACGTAACCTTGTAAGCGATAGTGACAGAGCGGCATATCTTCCGGCCCCGCAATACAACCAATCCGCTTGTGGCCCAAATCCAACAGGTAGTTCATGGCATTGAACGCGGCGGTGAGGTTATCGATATGTACCGTCGGCAGTTCAAGCTCCGGCGCAAACTCATTCGACATCACCATCGGAGGCAAATTGCGCTGCTCCTCAACGCTGGCGTCAAAGGGCAGTCGGGAACTGAGAAGTACCATGCCGTCGATCTGTTTGGTGATGATGAGATTAAGAAAGGTTTTTTCTTTCTGGTTTTGATGGGCGCAATCGCCAATCAGCACCAGATACCCCTGTTCTGCCGCGGTCACTTCGATACCGCGGATAATTTCACTGAAGAAGGGATCGCAAATATCCGGGACAATCACCAGAATCGTACGGGATTCATTGCGTTTTACATTTCGCCCCATCGACTGCGGGAAATAACCCACTTCAAGCGCGGCCTGTTCAACCCGGCTACGGGTCGACTGGGAGACTTTATCGGGGTTCATTAACGCGCGGGATACGGTTGCCGTAGAGACTTTCGCCTTCAACGCAACATCCTTCATCGTAGCGGCAGTAACCTGCTTGTTCGATTTCACTCTTTCTCCTCGCCTGGGAACTGCTGGCGCAGATCTATCCCTGGTAACACTCATCGAAAACATTTTTATCAGATAGTGCGTGGAAGCGGTTACAGAATTTTCATAAAAAGTGTGATGGATCTTTAATTTTACGATCCGCCTCGCATCGTGAGGACTATCCTTCAATCGGATCGACGTCCAGAACCCATTTAACTTTCCGCGCTTCAGGGAGCGTATTGATCAACGCCAGCGTGCCGCTGATGATGTGTTGCAGGCGAATCCGTGAAGGATGCTGAAGTAAAATTTGCCAGCGATAGCGGCCGCCGCGTTTTGGCGCGAGGGCCGGAACCGGACCTAAGATCCACAGCTTATCGTCTGATAGCGGGCTGGCCTGAATCAGATTACGCAACTGCTGGAGAAAGACGGGCGCCTGCTGATTGTTGTGATCCTCTGCGCGAATAATGACGTGGCTGGTCCACGGCGGAAGCTGGAGCGTTTGCCGTTCCGCCAGCGCCTGCTCCGCAAACGCATCATAGCCTTTATACAGTAACGTTTGCAGCAGGGGATGCTCAGGATGGTGCGTTTGGAGCACCACTTCGCCCTGTTTACCCGCGCGCCCGGCGCGGCCGGAAACCTGAGTGTAGAGCTGGGCGAAGCGTTCCGCCGAACGAAAATCTGCGGAAAAAAGCGCGCCATCGACGTCCAGCAACGCCACCAGCGTGACGTCCGGAAAGTGATGGCCTTTCGCCAGCATTTGTGTGCCTATCAGAATGCGCGCTCCGCCGCGGTGAACTTCCGCCAGATGCTGCTCCAGCGCGCCTTTACGACTGGTGGTATCACGGTCGATTCGTGAGATCGGCACGCCGGGGAAGAAGGGCGCCAGCACCTGCTCCAGTTGTTCCGTCCCTAACCCAACCGGTAGCATATGTGTGGAGCCGCAGGAGGGGCACTGACGCGGTACCGGACGCTGGCTGTCGCAGTGATGACAGCGTAAATGATGCTGCGCCTGGTGCAGCGTGTAGTAGTGATCGCAACGCGGGCACTCCGCAATCCAGCCGCAGTCGTGGCAAAGCAGCGCGGGCGCGAATCCCCGGCGGTTAAGAAATAAAATTACCTGATTGTCGGCCTGGAGATGTTGGCGCATACGGGCGATAAGGGCGGGCGCCAGTCCCGCCTGAAGACGCTGGCCTTTTAAATCCAGCACATGCTGCAGGGCTGGGCGGGCGTTGCCTGCGCGCCGCGTCAGACGCAGCATCCGGTATTTTTTCTGCCGCACGTTGCATAGCGTTTCCAGGGCTGGGGTGGCGGAGCCGAGAATAATCGGGATCTGCTCGCTATGGGCGCGATACACAGCCAAATCGCGGGCATGGTAGCGCCACCCTTCCTGCTGTTTATAAGAGCTGTCGTGCTCTTCGTCGATGACAATTACGCCAAGATTTTTAAACGGCGTAAACAGCGAGGAGCGCGTGCCGATGACAATCGCCGCTTCGCCGTTTTTCGCTTTCAGCCATGCCGAAAGACGCTCGCTGTCGTTTAGCCCGGAATGCAGCACTTCCACCGGCGCGTTAAAACGTTCGCGAAAACGGGCGATCGTTTGCGGCGTCAGGCCGATTTCCGGCACCATCACCAGCGCCTGTTTGCCCTGGGCGAGGATGTTTTCCAGCACGCTCAGATACACTTCGGTCTTGCCGGAACCGGTTACGCCTGCCAGCAACCAGGCGGAGAAACCGTCCGACGCGCTGTGAATCGCGCCGACTGCTGTCGCCTGTTCGGTATTCAGCCGCAGGCGCTCTCCTGTGACGGCATAATGCTCCCGCCAGTCGGTAAACGCGGGCGTTTCACTGGCAAGCTCACAAAGCCCCTTACGCCGCAGCGTTTGCAGCGTGGCGTCAGTAAAATCAAGCTCGGCTACCTGATAGCGCCAGATCTTTCCTTGCCGTAGCGCCGCCAGCGCCTGTTGTTGTTTGGCGGAGCGTTTCAGGCTGTTGATGTCGACGGCTTGCCCCTCTTCGGTGGCGAACCAATACCATAGGGGCGCGTTGCTGGCTGGTTTTCCCTGACGCAGTAAAACCGGCAGAGCGTGAAACAGAACGTCGCCGAGGGGATGGTGGTAGTAATCCGCCGCCCAGAGGAGTAAGCGCCAGATGGAGGGAGAAAAGATTGGCTCGTTATCCAGGATTTCAATGACCGATTTTAATTCATCGAGCGGCAATTCGCTGTGGTCGCTAACCGAGACGACAATGCCCACGCGCTCTTGCTGCTTGCCGAACGGCACGCACACGCGGCACCCGGCTTTGGCGACCCCGCCTTCCGGCAGCAGGTAATCAAAGGTTCGGGGAAGCGGAACGGGCAAGGCAACGTGCGCGACGGACATAGCATCTTCCTGACTTGAAATTTCGTCGGGTAGTATACACATTACGATAAGGGAGCGCGGATCAGTTTGCATACGGTGGTCAAATTCTGTATGATTCGCCGCCTTTGGTGCGTGTTGTGAGCATCAAACCCTTTACTATTAACTTCGCGTGGTGTCTGGCGTTAGGGCTGGAAGAGCGACGCGGCCTTACACTGAGGTTCCCCATGAAAAAAGGTATTCACCCGAATTACGTAGAAATTACTGCAACCTGTTCTTGCGGTAATGTTATCAAAACCCACTCTACCGTGGGTCACGACCTGAACCTGGACGTGTGCGGCAAATGCCACCCGTTCTTCACTGGTAAGCAGCGTGTTGTTGATACCGGTGGTCGTGTTGAGCGCTTCAACAAGCGCTTCAGCATCCCTGGCAGCAAATAAGTTACCGCCAGAAAAAAAGCGCCGCAGGGCGCTTTTTTTGTTTTCTAGGGATAACAGTATTTGTTCAGACACATTCTGTGATCCGTAATCGCTTTCATTACGCTTCCTGCCGTGAGTTTTAACGAAGGATTTATAGTCAGTCCCGCGCTTTCCAGCCCCTTCGCTGTCCATTTATTGCAGGTATTGAGTATGCCGTAGCGGCCATTCGCGGCGTAAAACTGGCTATCGCCGTAAATTCCTTGTTTTAACGGAATCAGATTACCCTCTGCGTCACGCGCAAAGCTGCGGCCCAGATAACGCATCAGACTGTTACGCTGGTTTGTGTGCAGGAGCAGTGATTTTATCTCGCTACCGGCGAAATAGCGTTCTGGTTTACCGGAAAAGGCGACGATGTGCATAACCGCGCCGGATGACCAGAACATGGCCTGGAGCGTAAGCGCGGTGGTTATTTCTTGTGACTGATAAAAGCCCTTATCGCCCCAGCCGATTTCATACCACTGCGTCTCCTGAGCGAACCGTTTTTTAAGCTGTGGCAGAGCGGTATTAACATCATGGGCCGGCGCAATAATTCCCGTGTGCCAGCCATGACTGACGATATAGATTTCCGTCGGGGAGGGATGTCCGCCTGTCGTAGGTTTTACGGCTTGTGGAAAGGTTGTGCAGCCATATAGCAGTAAACTTAACCAGGCGATAAAGAGATTTTTCATGACATATCACCAGCAAAGGCGCGGTATGTTGTGGCGTTTGTCTAATGACGCTGCGTTTATCGGGTCGGTGCCGGATTGGTAATTCATTGATATTTTTGCATTCCTCTTCGAGGGCAATAAGGCGAATGTCATAACTACAATACGTTTTAACCATTCAGGCGGAAGTTAGCTTCCGCCTGTTTTACTTTTACTATCTCGCTTTATTTTTTAAACATCTGCTCTGGATCGATAATCAGCGCCCGATAACCCAGCATACCGGCACGGTTACTGTGTACTTTTAGCTCCAGCATCACATCCTGAGTACCGTCTTTGACTTCATCCAGAACGGAAACGATCGGTTTTGTACCGCTCATTCCCGCTGTAGCCGAGTACATGAACATCGTTTTGGTTTCCGGGCGATATTCCGTGACGGAAGTAATGGCGCTGTACCAGTCAAAACCGCGCTCTTTACCATATTCCCACATTTGGGAAACCGTCATATTTTTTTCGTCAATCTGATATTCCACGCCGCGGGAATATTTCATTGACGGCATGGCCGGTTGTTCCATGCCGCGCGCATCGCCGTTATCAAAGGCGGTCACGACGGTTTTACCTCCGGTGCTTTTGGATGGCACTAACCAACCGGTATGTTGTGTCCATGTCCAATCAAATCCACCGTCGCAGTGGTGCGCTTCGCAGGTTAGCGGTTTACCGTTGCTGTCTACGGGTTTCAGCACTTTTTTCGCCAGTTCGCCTTTCCAGCCGGATGGATCGGAAAGTATCCATTTCACTTTTTTATCGCGGCCAATTTTGATGATGGCAGACTGGTGGCGCGAGCTAATGATAATGCTGTCGTCGCGAGGATCGTAGCTGACGGAGTTGACATGCGCCCAGTTGCGGCCCGGGCCGGAACCCGCGATATCGCCGAAGGGTTGCTTTGCAAGCTGCTCTTTGGTCATGACCTGACCGGAATGTTCGGCATCGACGCTCAAACATACCGCTCCCTGATCCATCGCCAGAATAACGTCGTCACGATAGGGGTCGAGGATTTTTGGCAGATCCCAGTAATCGACGGTATCGCCGTTCTGGTCAACTTCAAGAATATGATCACGTACCGTATTGATGGTGTATTTACCATTTAATGGATAATTTTCTTTTGCGACACGCAGCAGGTAGGTGCCTTTCGGCGTTTCGGTAATGGCGTGCGAAAAATCAATAAATCCTTTTGGCAGTCGTTTATCGGAAATAACGCGGCCTAAGAAATCATATTTAAAGTAACGTTGACCCTGGCCAAAAATAAGATTGCCATCGTTAACCTGATGGAAGCTCATCATGGAACCAAAGCGCGTTATATCATCCTGGTTACGGAATTTATCAATATTCATATAGCCGCGAACATCGCCATTCGTATCGCTAATCCAGTTGATACCGGTATAATCCCAGTTCGCCGCGCCGCCTGCGACATGCATAATGTGGCCGGCTCTTGGCATCCCTGTTATATGGTTAAAAAGATATAAGCGATTTTTAAGCGAGCTATCGACTTTAACCGGTTCTACCGTAGGAAGAACGGCAGTTTGCCCGGTAGTAGAGGGTAATGATACCGGTGCGGCGTAAATGGACCACGTATAAGTTTGTTTTTTACCTTCTTCAGTCCAGTCAACTTTAACTTTATTGACATAATCTGGATACAAGCCAAATACAGGTATGCCGTCATGGGTATTTATAGCCTGCGGGCCGACATCATAACTGATCGGGATGCCTTTTTCCCCTTTCCCTAAAACGGTAACCTTCACGTCCTGTACATTATGATTGGCTTTATTAATGATTGCTGTTAATGGGAAAACGCCGCCGTAGGGAGCGACATCGACCATACCTAATGGCCCTTCATGTACTGGAATGACATCTGCTGATGCGACCATTGGCCTGTTTGGGTCTAAAACGCCTGAGGCCAAAACGCTGCCGCTCAAACACAGGCAGCATAATACAGATAAGACTTTCCTTGTAAATAACATATTTATTTCCCCATTCGATATTATCGATAAAATGAATGTATATTAACCTTCTTATTTATCGGAGATGAAAAAACATTTAAAAAAGTAAAGCAATCCGCGGAGGGGAATAATGATGTTGGTCACAAATATGAGGTGTTCATGGTCTTTTTAACAATACTCATCGTTATGCTATTTATTCAGTAAATATATGGCAGTGTATTATTATTTATGTACGCTTTGCTACGTGAAACATTAAACAAATATTGGAAGTTTAAATATAATAAAATTATATCGGTTATGGCATGTCGGGGATTTTTTTCAGGAAAATAACGAAGAGAAACTTATCATGTCTGACAAATTTATCTATCGAGGGCTATTCGGGAAGATGAACGTTTAGAAAAATGTCGGAGATAGCCGTGTACAAGGGAATCGTTAAAAAAGCGCGGCCAGAGGCGTTCTGACCGCATGCTTTGCTATCAGTATTCCCACGTTTCCGGGTCAATCCCCATCTCACGCATGATCTCTTTTGCCGCTTCCGGGATTTCATCGCTGCGCTCTTTTCGCAGATCGGCATCATCCGGCAAGGGTTGCCCGGTAAAGGCGTGCAGAAATGCTTCACACAACAGCTCGCTGTTGGTGGCGTGGCGCAGGTTGTTCACCTGACGACGCGTACGTTCATCGGTGAGGATTTTTAACACCTTCAGAGGAATGGAAACCGTAATTTTTTTGACTTGCTCACTCTTCTTACCGTGCTCAGCGTATGGGCTGATATATTCGCCGCTCCATTCAGCCATGAGATACTTAATCCTCTTCGTCATTAATATTGAGGTCTGAACCTGAGCCCGGACCATAATCGCGCGTAGTTTACCGTAGTGGCGCGGCCCTGACACGAAGTTAGCGGTCGCAGATGTGCGCTAATGCATATAATTTTAACGGCTATTTGCGGTTTGCTCAATCTATACGCAAAGAAGTTTAGATGTCCAGATGTATTGACGTCTATTGTGGTAGTGGTTAATCTGTGGCCTGACTTTCACCGACTCAGCCAGGAATATCTTCATATGACGCGTAAACAGGCCACTATCGCAGTGCGTAGCGGATTAAACGACGACGAGCAATACGGCTGCGTTGTGCCGCCAATCCATCTCTCCAGTACCTATAACTTTACCGGTTTCAATGAGCCGCGCGCGCATGATTATTCCCGCCGCGGTAATCCCACGCGTGATGTGGTTCAGCGCGCATTAGCGGAACTGGAAGGCGGCGCGGGCGCGGTATTGACGAATACCGGCATGTCGGCGATTCATCTGGTCACCACCGTTTTCCTCAAGCCGGGCGATCTGCTGGTCGCGCCGCATGATTGCTACGGCGGCAGTTATCGTCTGTTTGACAGTCTGGCGACACGCGGCTGTTATCGTGTGCGGTTTGTCGATCAGGGCGATGAACGCGCCTTACAGGCGGCGCTGGAAGAAAAACCGAAGCTGGTACTGGTAGAAAGTCCAAGTAATCCATTGTTACGCGTGGTGGATATTGCGAAAATCTGTCGGCTGGCGCGCGAGGCGGGCGCAGTGAGCGTCGTTGATAACACGTTTTTAAGCCCGGCGCTGCAAAATCCGCTGGCGTTGGGTGCCGATCTGGTGTTGCATTCATGCACGAAATATCTCAACGGTCATTCGGATGTCGTGGCCGGCGTGGTGATTGCTAAAGATCCGGAAATGGTCACTGAACTGGCGTGGTGGGCGAATAATATTGGCGTGACGGGCGGGGCGTTTGATAGTTATCTGCTGCTGCGTGGTTTGCGAACTCTGGTGCCGCGTATGGAGCTGGCGCAGCGCAACGCGCAGGCGATTGTGGATTATTTGCAAACCCAGCCGTTGGTGAAAAAACTGTATCATCCGTCGCTGCCGGATAATCAGGGACATGAGATTGCCGCGCGTCAGCAAAAAGGCTTTGGCGCAATGTTGAGTTTTGAACTGGATGGGGATGAGGAGACGCTGCGTCGTTTTCTGGGCGGGCTGTCTTTGTTTACGCTGGCGGAATCTTTAGGGGGAGTGGAAAGTTTGATCTCTCACGCCGCCACCATGACGCATGCCGGTATGTCGCCGCAGGCGCGTGCCGCCGCCGGGATCTCCGAAACGCTACTGCGTATCTCCACCGGTATTGAAGATGGCGAAGATTTAATTGCCGACCTGGAAAATGGCTTCCGGGCTGCAAACAAGGGGTAAACATGAGTGTGATTGCGCAGGCAGGGGCGAAAGGTCGTCAACTGCATAAATTTGGCGGCAGTAGTCTGGCGGATGTGAAGTGTTACCTGCGTGTCGCAGGCATTATGGCGGAGTATTCGCAGCCTGACGATATGATGGTAGTGTCCGCCGCAGGCAGTACCACCAACCAGTTGATTAGCTGGCTCAAGTTAAGCCAGACCGATCGCCTTTCTGCGCATCAGGTATTACAGACGTTACGCCGCTACCAGTGCGATCTGATTAGCGGTCTGCTTCCCGCCGACGCGGCAGATGATTTAACCAGCGCTTTTATTAGCGATCTGGAACGTCTTGCCGCCTTGCTCGACGGCGGCATAACGGATGCCGTCTATGCCGAGATTGTCGGACACGGCGAAATTTGGTCGGCGAGATTGATGTCCGCCGTCCTGAATCAGCAGGGGCTGGATGCCGCCTGGCTGGACGCGCGCGCATTTTTACGCGCCGAACGCGCCGCACAGCCGCAGGTTGATGAAGGGCTATCTTATCCTTTATTGCAACAGCTACTGGCGCAGCATCCTGGCAAACGTCTGGTCGTGACCGGGTTTATCAGCCGCAATCACGACGGCGAAACAGTCCTGTTAGGCCGGAACGGTTCCGACTATTCCGCCACGCAAATCGGCGCGCTGGCGGGTGTTTCCCGCGTGACCATCTGGAGCGATGTCGCGGGCGTTTATAGCGCCGACCCGCGCAAAGTGAAAGATGCCTGCCTGCTGCCGTTGCTGCGTCTGGACGAAGCCAGCGAGCTGGCGCGTCTGGCGGCGCCTGTTCTGCACGCCCGCACGCTACAGCCGGTTTCCGGCAGCGATATTGACCTCCAGTTGCGCTGTAGCTACACGCCGGATCAAGGCTCCACGCGCATTGAACGTGTGCTGGCTTCCGGGACGGGCGCGCGTATCGTGACCAGTCACGATGATATCTGTCTGATTGAGTTTCAGGTGCCTGCCAGCCAGGATTTCAGGCTGGCGCATAAAGAGCTCGACCACATTTTAAAACGGGCGCAGGCGCGTCCGTTGGCGGTGGGCGTGCATCGCGATCGCCAGCTATTGCAGTTCTGCTATACCGCCGAGGTAGCGGATAGCGTACTGAAACTCCTCGACGATGTCGGGCTGCCGGGCGAATTGCGCCTGCGGCAGGGGCTGGCGCTGGTGGCGATGGTCGGTGCGGGCGTCACTCGCAATCCGCTACACTGCCATCGCTTCTGGCAGCAGCTTAAAGGTCAGCCAGTGGAATTTACCTGGCAGTCGGAGGAGGGCATCAGTCTGGTGGCGGTGCTGCGTACCGGCCCGACTGAGAGCCTGATTCAGGGGCTGCATCAGTCGGTTTTCCGCGCCGAAAAACGCATCGGCCTGATGCTGTTCGGTAAGGGGAACATCGGCTCCCGTTGGCTGGAACTGTTTGCCCGTGAACAAAGCACGCTTTCCGCGCGTACTGGTTTTGAATTTGTGCTGGCGGGCGTGGTGGATAGCCGCCGTAGCCTGCTGAATTATGAGGGGCTGGACGCCAGCCGCGCGCTGGCATTCTTTGATGATGAAGCCGTTGAGCAGGACGAAGAGTCGCTATTCCTGTGGATGCGTGCGCATCCGTATGATGATTTAGTGGTGCTGGATGTGACAGCAAGCGAGCAATTGGCCGATCAGTATCTGGATTTCGCCAGCCACGGTTTTCATGTGATTAGCGCTAATAAACTGGCGGGCGCAAGCGCCAGCGATAAGTATCGCCAGATTCATGACGCGTTTGAAAAAACCGGGCGTTACTGGCTGTATAACGCCACCGTGGGCGCGGGATTGCCGATCAACCACACGGTGCGGGATCTAATTGACAGCGGCGATACGATTCTCTCGATCAGCGGGATCTTCTCCGGGACGCTATCCTGGCTGTTCCTGCAATTTGACGGTACGGTGCCGTTTACCGATCTGGTGGATCAGGCCTGGCAGCAGGGGCTGACCGAACCCGATCCGCGCGTCGATCTTTCCGGAAAAGATGTCATGCGTAAGCTGGTGATTCTGGCGCGCGAGGCGGGATACGACATCGAGCCGGATCAGGTGCGTGTAGAATCGTTGGTGCCGGCGCATTGTGAAGAAGGGTCTATCGATCACTTTTTCGAAAACGGCGACGCGCTGAATGAACAGATGGTACAGCGTCTGGAAGCAGCCCGCGAACTGGGGCTGGTGTTGCGTTACGTGGCGCGTTTCGACGCCAATGGCAAAGCGCGCGTCGGCGTTGAAGCGGTGCGTCCGGAGCATCCGCTGGCGGCGCTGCTGCCGTGCGATAATGTCTTTGCTATTGAAAGCCGCTGGTATCGCGATAACCCGTTGGTGATCCGTGGGCCGGGCGCGGGTCGCGATGTGACCGCCGGGGCGATTCAGTCGGATATCAACCGCCTGGCGCAGCTATTGTAATACGCCTGCCTGCCGGATAGCGGCTTCGCCAGATCCGGCAGCGGGCAAACCGGGGTATCTGTTTATTCTTCGTCAGATGCGTTTTCTGCATTGGCGACGATAAATCGATTCATCTTCGCCTGAATAATGGCTATGCCGACAGGGGGGAACAGCAAGGCCCAAAATAGCGCCCAGCCGCTCTGTATCCCCGTATTTTCGTTTGCATTCGCCAGCAATGTTCGGATTTCGCCGCTAAGCGTCAGACACAATATTGCTGTGCTATGATAAGCCTGACTACGTCAGATGGGCCATTTACGCAAACGAGAATAACACCAATACGATCGGCTGGAATAGACAGTGATTTACTCCAAAAATAAACACCATACGACGATCCCAGCGAACTGATAAAAGAGAGCACCAAAAAGAAAAAAGTGATCCCCCAGAATCGATAGCTACTCAGGAGATCGGCGCAGGTCCATTTTTTATCTGACATTGACGGTAAAGTAATTTCCATATTTATCCCTTGTTTTTCATAGAAAATAAGAATGTATAGAACTATTCAAATTGATAATAAATATTTATTATGTGAACAACGTTTATAGCCGATATTAACTTAAAACGAAGGGCCATTTTATCAAATAGTTCTATTCTTTTTCAGCGTATAAAAGCAGGATGTGAGGTGATTAAATCTATAGCGCCTCCTGAATGATAATCTGTGATTTTTTATGCGTGGCATTACATCATTGGGTTAAATGTGATTCCATTGTGAGTTATATTTTTCCGTCAGCAAATACAGAATTTGCGTGACGCGTTTGGCGGAGTAGTGGGCGCTTTGCTGGAATTCAGGTTGTTGCCATAGCCAGGTAACAAAGCGGCGACTGGCCGCCAGATTAACGGCGACACCTTGTTCTAAGTGGGAACCAGTTAACGAACAGACCATTTTGCGGTTGTGACCTTGCCCCCAGAGTTGCCACTGATTTTGCCACCATCCCTGCCATGTTTTGCCTAACAGTTGCCACTCTGCGCGGCAATCGTCATCGTTTATCTCTTCCTCAACGAACCACAGCGAGGAGAGACGCTGGCGAAACCGCTCCGCCCATGCCGTAATGACCGCGCCGCGCAAAAAACACTCATGGGCAATGATGTGTGTCGCGACATCAGGAAAGCGGTTTTTCAGCACCCGAAAATGACCATGCGCCGTAATGACCGGGCGAAGTATTGTTCCTTGCGCGTTACGTTTAAGCGCCGCCGGGCCATACTGAATCTCATCGAACTGACTACGCTGTAAAAATTGCCGTTCTTTAATGGCGATACGGTGAATAATATCCCCATTCTCACCCTCGGGCGGCGCAATTCCTTTCCAGTGGTAATGCAAACTCTTTCCGGCAGAAAGTAACGTGAAATTGCTGGAAAGGTGAAGAATATTGCCGCGAACAGCGTCAAAACTGAATAAAAAGTACAATTGCTGGAAGGCATTCGCTCCCTGAAACGGTACGAGCAGCGGAATACTGCAAATCTGTTCCGGCGTTTCGGCGGCATTCAGCGCGTGCTGTTTTGGCGTCCAGACCTTCTTACAGTACTGGCACTGAAGTCGCTGCGTTCCGCCGGGATTACGTCCATAACGAATCCATGTTTTTTGATAGCAGTCGGGGCAAAAGTGACCATGCTCTTTGGCATATTGCGCGATATAAGCAGACGCCCAGCGGCGAAATTCCCCCTCGTTGAAGAGCGGTGGATAACTGCCGCAGGCTCGACAATGCAATGCCGGATAACCCAGGCGATAGTCCGGCCACACATAATCCGGCGAGTCAGGCAGCCCAAGATTGCGACAACCAGCGCTTTTGCAGGCATTAATGGTGAACAGAGGCGGCATACATTTTACCAACGATTTTGGCAGGTCGTTGATTCTGCCTTCATAAAACGGTACGCGGATGTGAGGACTCTCACATAAAAAAACCTTTCAGAACGTAACGTAGCGAATCTTTATATGACTGAAAGGGACTTATTTATGAAAGTAAAACTGCTTGCTGCCGGTATTTTGTTCACGCTGCCGTTCTGGGCCTGCGCCAAAGATGTCACCATTATTTACACCAACGATCTTCATGCTCACGTAGAGCCTTATAAAGTGCCGTGGATTGCTGACGGTAAACGCGATATTGGCGGCTGGGCCAATATCACTACGCTTGTGAAGCAGGAAAAAGCCAAAAATAAGGCGACGTGGTTTTTTGATGCCGGAGATTACTTTACCGGACCGTATATCAGCAGCCTGACGAAGGGTAAAGCGATTATCGATATATTGAATACCATGCAGTATGACGCTGCCACTATCGGTAATCATGAGTTCGATCATGGCTGGGACAATACATTGTTGCAACTGAGCCGGGCAAAATTCCCTATCGTGCAGGGCAATATTTTTTATGAGGACAGCAGTAAATCCTTCTGGGATAAGCCGTACACCATTGTTGAAAAAGATGGCGTCAAGATTGGCGTAATCGGCTTACACGGTGTCTTTGCTTTTAATGATACGGTATCCGCCGCGACGCGCGTGGGCATTGAGGCACGCGATGAAATTAAGTGGCTGCAACGTTACATTGATGAACTTAAAGGTAAAGTCGATCTGACCGTCGCGCTGATTCACGAAGGCACCCCGGCCCGCCAGTCCAGCATGGGGAATACCGATGTGCGACGCGCGCTGGATAAAGATATTCAGACCGCAAGTCAGGTAAAAGGGCTGGATATTTTGATTACCGGCCACGCGCATGTCGGTACGCCGGAACCGATTAAAGTCGGTAATACGCTGATCCTCTCAACGGACAGCGGCGGTATTGATGTGGGTAAACTGGTGCTGGATTACAAAGAGAAACCACACCACTTTACGGTGAAGAACTTCGAGCTGAAGACCATTTTTGCTGATGAGTGGAAGCCCGATCCGCAAACGAAACAGGTGATCGACGGCTGGAACAAAAAGCTCGATAAAGTCGTGCAGCAGACGGTGGCGCAGTCGCCGGTTGAGCTGACCCGCGCGTATGGCGAATCGTCGTCGCTGGGGAACCTGGCGGCGGATGCGCTGCTTTTTACGGCGGGGAAAGACACCCAGTTAGCGCTTACTAACTCTGGCGGTATCCGCAACGAAATCCCGGCTGGCGCGGTGACGATGGGGGCGGTAATCAGTACCTTCCCGTTCCCTAATGAACTGGTCACGATGGATTTAACCGGTAAACAATTGCGCAGCCTGATGGAGCATGGCGCCGGATTAAGCAACGGCGTATTGCAGGTGTCTAAAGGGCTGGAGATGAAGTATGACAGCAGCAAACCTCTCGGCCAGCGGGTTACCGTGCTGACGCTCAATGGCAAGTCGATTGACGATGCTACAGTTTATCACATTGCCACCAACAGCTTCCTTGCCGACGGCGGCGATGGTTTTGCGGCGTTCACGGAAGGCCAGGCGCGGAATACCTCCGGCGGCTACTATGTGTCGAATGCGATAGTCGATTACTTCAAGGCGGGCAACACCATCACGGATGAGCAGCTCAAAGGGATGCGCGTTGCGGATGTGAAGAAGTAATTTCCCCTGCCGCGGCGCGTTCAGTGTCGCGGCGTGACATGAAGAAAATTCAACTTTGCTGAATATTCCTCATTCTTTGGCGTGATTTTTCAGTTGACGTCCTTCTGCTTTTCCGTCATTTTTACATCTGGACGTCTAAACGGATAGATGTTTACAACACAACAAATAATAACATGCGATTGATGAGGTAAGGTATGAGCTTTTTTCACGCCAACCAGCGGGAAGCCCTGAATCAGAGCCTGGCGGAAGTACAGGGTCAGATTAACGTTTCGTTTGAATTTTTCCCGCCGCGCACCAGTGAAATGGAGCAAACCCTGTGGAACTCCATCGATCGCCTGAGCAGTCTGAAACCGAAGTTTGTTTCGGTAACGTATGGCGCCAACTCTGGAGAACGTGACCGCACTCATAGCGTTATTAAAGGCATTAAAGAGCGTACTGGGCTTGAGGCCGCGCCGCACCTTACCTGTATTGACGCCACGCGCGATGAGCTGCGCACCATCGCCCGCGACTACTGGAATAACGGTATCCGCCACATTGTTGCTTTGCGCGGCGATTTGCCGCCGGGCAGCGGTAAGCCGGAGATGTACGCCGCCGATCTGGTTGGTTTGCTCAAAGAGGTGGCCGATTTCGATATTTCAGTAGCGGCCTATCCGGAGGTACATCCGGAAGCGAAAAGCGCGCAGGCCGATCTGCTTAATCTGAAGCGTAAAGTGGATGCTGGCGCTAACCGCGCGATAACCCAATTTTTCTTCGATGTGGAAAGCTATCTGCGTTTTCGTGACCGCTGTGTTTCCGCCGGTATCGACGTAGAAATTATTCCCGGCATTTTACCGGTGTCTAATTTTAAACAGGCGAAAAAATTTGCCGATATGACCAATGTCCGCATTCCGTCCTGGATGTCACTGATGTTTGAGGGGCTGGATGATGACGCAGAAACCCGCAAGCTGGTGGGCGCTAACATTGCGATGGACATGGTGAAAATTTTAAGCCGCGAAGGAGTGAAGGATTTCCACTTCTACACGTTGAATCGTGCGGAAATGAGTTATGCCATTTGCCACACGCTGGGCGTAAGACCCGGTTTATAATCTCCAGCTCCCTGCCGGGAGCTTTATTACACCTCATATTGATCTACATCTCTGTAACTAAAAATATAAAAGGTATTAGCTATCGAATCTGTGGATTAATTCAACTATATCTATTTGCTCCTGGTGTATATCGTAACGGTAACACTTTAAAAGGGAGCTGAGATATGAGCACGACCGACGATACCCATAACACGTTATCCACTGGAAAATGTCCTTTCCATCAGGGGGGGCATGACCGAAGCGCAGGCGCAGGGACAGCCAGCCGCGACTGGTGGCCGAACCAGCTTCGTGTGGATCTTTTGAATCAACATTCCAACCGTTCTAACCCGTTGGGTGAAGACTTTGACTACCGCAAAGAGTTTAGCAAGTTAGACTACTCCGCCCTGAAAGGGGATCTCAAGGCGCTGCTGACCGATTCACAACCGTGGTGGCCCGCCGACTGGGGCAGCTATGTCGGTTTGTTTATTCGTATGGCCTGGCATGGCGCTGGCACCTACCGTTCTATTGATGGTCGTGGCGGCGCAGGTCGTGGTCAACAGCGTTTTGCGCCGCTTAACTCCTGGCCGGATAACGTCAGCCTGGATAAGGCGCGTCGTTTGTTGTGGCCGATTAAGCAGAAATATGGCCAGAAAATTTCCTGGGCCGACCTGTTTATTCTGGCGGGTAACGTGGCGCTGGAAAACTCCGGCTTCCGTACCTTCGGTTTCGGCGCCGGGCGTGAAGATGTCTGGGAACCGGATCTGGATGTGAACTGGGGCGATGAAAAAGCCTGGTTGACTCACCGACACCCTGAAGCGCTGGCAAAAGCGCCGCTGGGCGCGACCGAGATGGGCCTTATCTACGTTAACCCGGAAGGGCCGGATCACAGCGGCGAACCACTTTCTGCCGCCGCCGCTATTCGCGCTACCTTTGGCAATATGGGGATGAACGACGAAGAGACCGTGGCGTTGATCGCTGGCGGGCATACCCTCGGTAAAACCCACGGCGCGGCAGCGGCATCCCATGTAGGGGCCGATCCGGAAGCCGCGCCGATTGAAGCGCAGGGCTTAGGTTGGGCCAGCAGCTATGGTAGCGGCGTTGGCGCGGATGCTATCACCTCCGGGCTGGAAGTGGTCTGGACGCAGACGCCGACCCAGTGGAGCAACTATTTCTTCGAGAACCTGTTCAAATATGAGTGGGTACAAACCCGTAGTCCGGCTGGCGCTATCCAGTTTGAAGCGGTAGACGCGCCGGACATCATCCCGGACCCGTTCGATCCGTCGAAAAAACGTAAGCCAACCATGCTGGTCACCGACCTGACGCTGCGTTTTGATCCGGAGTTCGAGAAGATTTCCCGTCGTTTCCTTAACGATCCGCAGGCCTTTAATGAAGCCTTTGCTCGTGCCTGGTTCAAACTGACGCACAGAGATATGGGACCAAAAGCGCGTTACATCGGACCGGAAGTGCCGAAAGAAGATCTGATCTGGCAGGACCCGTTGCCGCAACCGCTCTATCAGCCAACGCAGGAAGACATTATCAACCTGAAAGCGGCGATCGCTGCATCCGGGCTTTCTATTAGCGAGATGGTTTCGGTTGCCTGGGCATCCGCGTCTACTTTCCGCGGCGGCGATAAGCGTGGCGGCGCTAACGGCGCGCGTCTGGCATTAGCGCCTCAGCGCGACTGGGAGGTCAACGCCGTTGCGGCTCGCGTTCTGCCGGTATTAGAAGAGATCCAGAAAACGACGAATAAAGCTTCGCTGGCCGATATTATTGTGCTGGCGGGCGTGGTCGGTATCGAGCAGGCGGCCGCTGCTGCGGGTGTCAGCATCAGCGTACCTTTTGCACCGGGCCGGGTGGATGCGCGTCAGGATCAGACCGACATCGAGATGTTCTCGCTGCTTGAACCGATTGCCGATGGATTCCGTAACTATCGTGCGCGTCTGGATGTGTCGACGACCGAATCGCTGTTGATTGATAAAGCGCAGCAGTTAACGTTGACCGCGCCGGAAATGACGGTACTGGTTGGCGGGATGCGTGTGCTGGGAACCAACTTTGACGGCAGCCAGAACGGTGTCTTTACCGACAGACCGGGCGTGCTCAGCACAGACTTCTTCGCTAATCTGCTGGATATGCGTTACGAGTGGAAACCGACCGACGAATCTAATGAGCTGTTCGAAGGCCGGGATCGTCTGACTGGCGAGGTGAAATACACGGCTACCCGCGCCGATCTGGTGTTTGGTTCCAACTCCGTACTGCGCGCGCTGGCGGAAGTTTACGCGTGTAGCGATGCGCACGAGAAGTTTGTGAAGGACTTCGTCGCGGCATGGGTGAAAGTGATGAACCTGGACCGTTTCGATCTGTTGTAAATCTTATGCCGGATGACGCTAACGCTTATCCGGCCTACCGTCTCATATGCCCACCGGGCAAAAAAATCCCCGCGCAATTGCGGGGATTTTTCATTGCAAGCCGACCTTATTCCCATTCCTGCAAGAAGCGTTGACCGTACTGGTCGGCGACCAGCAGCGCGGCGTACACTTCATCCGGCGTTGCGCCGCCAGGCATGTTATGAATAGTTTCACCTTCTGCGCAGGAGGCTTCCGCGACGGTGCGCATTTTGGCCGGGATATCCTGTTTAATATCCAGTTGCGCCAGCGTAATCGGCAGGCCAACGGAATGGCACAGCGCCGCAACGGTTTCGATTTCTTCGACCGGCGCGTTTTCCAGCACCAGTTGCGTCAGCGTACCGAAAGCGACCTTCTCACCGTGATAATAGTGGTGCGCATCCGGAATCGCCGTTAAACCGTTATGAATCGCGTGCGCTGCGGCCAGACCGCCGCTTTCAAAACCGACCCCGCTCAGGTAGGTGTTGGCTTCGATGACGCGCTCCAGCGCTGGCGTGACGACGTGCTGTTCGGCGGCCAACATGGCTTTTTCGCCTTCTTCGATCAGCGTGTTATAGCATAGCTCCGCCAGCGCCAGCGCGGCCTGTGTACACTTGCCGCCCGCCATTGTGGTGGCGCCGCTGCGTGAGCAGGCGCGCGCTTCAAACCAGGTCGCCAGTGCATCGCCGATACCGGCTGCCAGCAGACGCGCCGGCGCGCCCGCCACTATCTGCGTATCGACAATGACCATATTCGGGTTATGCGGCAGCAACAGATAACGGTCAAACTCACCGGCATCGGTATAAATAACCGAGAGCGCGCTGCACGGTGCGTCGGTAGAGGCGATGGTCGGCGCGATAGCGACCGGGACGTTCATAAAATGCGCCAGCGCTTTGGCGGTATCCAGCGTTTTACCGCCGCCGATACCCAGTACGGCGCCACACTGACTTTTTTCGGCGACGGCGCGCAGCCTGTCGATCTCATTTTGCGAACATTCGCCGCCAAACGGGGCGATTTCTACTGACAAACCGGCATCCGTCAGGCTTTTGCGCAGCGTCTCTTCGGCAAATCCCAGCACGAATTTATCGCCCACAACCAGCCAGTTGTTCGCCATTGGTTTTAAATAATCGCCAAGACGCGCGATGACGTTTGCACCCTGAATATACTTACCTGGTGACTGAATAATGCGATCCATACATTTCTCCCCTACAGGTTCAGATTACCAAAAGCGTTTTTCCAGTCTTGCTCAAACTTCTCTATTGCTGACTCTACCGCAGGCGTATTGAGCATTTGTTGCGCTACATCTAAAGGAAGGGTAATCGCCTGGCAACCTGCCAGTAAGCAATCCAGCGCCTGCCGCGGTGTTTTAAAGCTGGCCGCCAGCACCATGCTGTCGGGAGCGTGATGTTCCAGTAGCGTTTGCAGCTCCTGAACCATACGAATGCCATCGCCGCCCTGCGCATCAACGCGGTTGACGTAGGGAGCGACATATTTTGCGCCCGCCAGCGCCGCCAGCAGGCCCTGCGATGCGCTGTAGACGGCGGTGCCCAGCGTCACGATGCCTTCTTTTTTCAGCAATTTAATCGCTGCAAGACCTTCGGCGGTCACCGGAATTTTAACCACAATGCCGGGGATGGCGTTATTCAGCCGTTTGGCTTCTTCCACCATCCCTTTTGCGTCGCGGCTCATGGTCTGCGCAAATAAAGTGCTTTCTTCGCCGATGGCGTTTTGCAGCCTGGGCAGCACATCCCAGATAGGTTCTTTGCTGGCTGCCACAATGCTTGGATTGGTGGTGACGCCGGCAATCGGGAAAATGCGCGCCAGACGTTCAACTTCCGCTACGTTAGCGGTATCCAGATAGAGTTCCATAGTCTTTCTCTTCGTGAGTTTTCGTTATGGACAGGATAAAGGAGCGTGTCCCGGATGCGCTATGTGACAAATCTGCCAAAAACTGGACAAATGTGATGCTCTTGGTAAAGTGTGATTTACTTCACAAGTTGGTGATGATTAGCGTATAACGTGCTGTTGTATGCCATGTGGGGGAGTGAGGTTTTTGCATTGATATTACAATAATCCAGTAAATGCGCGTTTTATCTACTGTATTCTCTTTATTGGCGTGTGGATTATTTCTCCGTTAGCTGGCTGTGATACTGGCGGCGATACTCCGACGGCGAGCGTTCCGTATTTTTGCGAAACAGGCGGCAGAAATAGTTACTGTCGACAAAGCCGCAGCGGTGCGCCACCTCTTTCACTTTCAGGTCATAGCCCTTCAGCAACGTTTTGGCGTGTTCCAGTCGCGTATGGTTCAGGTATTCGTTAAAGCCGATGGCCCCCGTTTTCTGGAACAGGTGCGAGAGGTAATTTGGCGAGATATAAAACGCCTGTGCTACCGATTCGCGCGTCAACGGCGCGGCGTAGCGTTCATCAATATACTCCCGAATGGCTTCAAAAAGCGCGCGGCTGCGGGAGGCGGTCTGGATTTGGCTGCCGAGCAGATCGCGGCAATGGCTTAGTAGGCTGGCGACAATCAATCTGGCCGTTTGCTGCTCTTGCGGCTGCATCTGCATCTCATTAAGCGTTTGTAACAGGAACGAGCCTATACGCGGGCCGCGGCGCGCAACGTGCTGTTTCGTGAGGTTTTGATGCTGCTGACCATCCCAGTGGACTACGCTGAAACCTAACTGCTGTTTGCCAAACAGAATGCTCAGGGTGGTGACGGGCGTTTGCCACTGCGGGATGTTCCAGCCGCCAGCCGGAACGTAGAGAACATCGCAAGGAATGAGCGGGGCGGTAATGCTCATGTCAGTAAGCTCGCCCTCCAGCACAATCTCCAGCCGCGGAAAATCCACCTGGTACGCCAGTTCCGGCGCTGGGCCGCTGGCGCTGGCAAAATAAATCTGGCGCAGCGGCAGCGGACCGTTGATGAGACGGGAGAGAAGGTGGCTGACGTCGTGATACATGATAATCCCCTGCCGATCGCAAACAGAGGAAACAGTAACGTCGAAAACCGATGTCCTCAAGCGATTATTGCCGGATAGCGGCGCTTTGCGCCTTATCCGGACTACGGGAGAGAAGAACGCCAGGCCCGATAAGCGTTAGCGTTATCGGGCAGCATATAGGCTATTGATTACCGACCTGATCGCCATACGGCAACGTATCATAATCAATCAGCGCATTTTTCTTATACGGGTTGCCAATCCAGCGCGTGGTCTCTTTGAACTGCGGGTTGGTGATGGAACGCGTCGGGTCGTAACCATCATAGGTCAGGCCCGCTAAGTCCGACCAGGTATGGATAAGCTCGGAACTGCTGTACTTACGATCGACATCCTGTGAGAAGTCGCGCGGATGCGCCGCCTGCCATTTCTCTGAGGTCCACAGCAGGAACGGCACCGTATACATATGACGGGTTGGCGAATCTTCGTTTCGTCCCTGCGTCTTATGCGGCGGCGTGTCATACACTTCTTCACCGTGATCGGAGAAATAGAGCAGGAAACCGTTCGGATCGGTCGCTTTATAGTCCTTAATCAGGCTGGCGACAACATAGTCGTTATACAGGTTCGCGTTGTCGTAATCATTATACGATTCTAGCTCGTCACTGCTTAATCCCGGCGGAACATGGTCAGTTTTACCATCAAACTTGCCCTGGTTTTCTGGATAGCGGAACTTGTATTTAATGTGCGTTCCCAGCAGATGCACAATAATGAATTTTTTCGGCGCCGGGTCGGCTAACACCGCTTTAAACGGCGCCAGCACGTTGCTGTCATATTCGCGTGCGCTTTGAGTGCGCTGCTGGTTCATATAGAACTGCTTATCAGTCTGCTTAGAGAACACGGTCAGCATGGTATTACGCGCCGTCATCGTCTGCTGGTTAGTGATCCAGAAGGTTTTATACCCGGCCTGTTTCATCATATTCATCAGCGATGGCTTCGTCAGATACCAGTCCGGGTTCTTTTCGTCCGCGAACGTTAGCGCCTGTTGCAGAATCTCAATGGTGTACGGTCGCGAAGTTACCACGTTATTAAACACGGTCAGCCCGGGGTCGGTTTTATGCAGCGCGTCCAGTTCCGGCGTGGTTTCGCGCGGATAACCGTACAGACTCATACGGCCACGCTGGGTCGATTCGCCAATCACCAGTACCAGCGTGCGCGGCGCATCGCCGGAGTGGTCTTTGAAGTTAGCCAGCGGCGGCAGGGCATCGTTTTCATTCAGCAGTTTATTCAGCGAGGCGAGCTGTAAACGGTACTGATAGTAGCCAGTAATAAATTGCCACGGCGCTGCGGGTTCCATTCGTGACGCCAGGCTATCCAGCGTTTTCTCCATCGACTTATGCTTGATAAAGGTATTCATCGCGATGGGATGGAGGATCAGCCCGTACAGCAGGGCAAACGACACCAGATAACGCCAGGGGGATGGAATATAAACCGGGCGCAGACGTGTCCACAGCAAAATCGCCGCCACCGTATAAGCCAGCGCGACAAGAACAATTTTCAGACTGAAATATTGGCTTAAATATTCGCTGGCTTCATTGGCGTTGGTTTCAAACATCACAAACAGCACGCTTTGCGAGAACTCCTGCCCGTAGATTACGTAATAGCTCAGCGCCGCCAGCGAGGCGGCCCAGAGTACGACGCCAATAACGGCAGCAATAACCCGGATGCGGCCTGGAAACAGAAAGACCGGGATCAGCCACAGTGAGCTGTACAGTAGCGAATCCCGCAGACCGTTTGTCCCACTGTATCCGGTGAGATAAATAATGGCCTGCAGGAGGGTGGAAAAGAACCAAAAGTAGAGCAGTGCCCAGCCCAGGGCTTTCCAGCTAAACGCGGGTTTAGTCTGGAGTAATGTGGATTGCATAATGAGAGCCTGTCTTTAATCGTAGCGCCAAACGTAACGCCTGAACCTTAAAAGAATCTGAAGCAAACCTGCTTTATGCCGCACGTTTTGCTAAGAAAGATTTACAAATGCATAAAATGCAGACAGGAATATATTGAAAAAATGACCAGGATGACAGCAGTATTTCATGCCGCCCCCACATAACTGCGTGAGGGCGGCTTTCTTTTGGCGTTAGCCGGTGTTGCGCATACCGGCGGCGACGCCCGCAATCGTGACCATCAATGCCTGTTCGACGCGAGGATCGGGCGATTTGCCCTGCTCTTCAGTCAGACGGGAACGATACAGCAATTCGGCCTGCAACACGTTTAATGGATCGGTATAAACGTTTCTTAACTGAATGGACTCCGCAATCCACGGTAAGTCGGCCATCAGGTGCGAATCGTTGGCAATCGCCAGCACCACTTTAATGTCTTCTTCCAGCAGGTCTCGTAGCTCTTTGCCCAGCGGCCAAAGCGTTTTCGCCACCAGGCGCTGATCGTAATAGTCGGCCAGCCACAGGTCGGCTTTTGAGAACACCATTTCCAGCATCCCAAGACGCGTGGAGAAGAACGGCCAGTCGCGGCACATGGCTTCCAGTTCGCTTTGTTTACCGTCTTCCACCACTTTTTGCAGCGCAGTACCCGCGCCCAGCCAGGCTGGCAGCATCAGGCGGTTTTGCGTCCAGGCGAAGATCCACGGAATCGCGCGCAGCGATTCGACGCCGCCAGTTGGACGACGTTTCGCCGGACGTGAGCCGAGCGGCAATTTGCCCAGCTCTTGCTCCGGCGTCGCGGAGCGGAAGTACGGTACAAAGTCTTTATTTTCGCGCACGTAGCCGCGGTAGGTTTCACAGGAGATGACGGAAAGCTCATCCATAATATGACGCCAGCTGTCTTTCGGTTCCGGCGGCGGCAGCAGGTTTGCTTCCAGAATTGCGCTGGTGTAGAGCGACAGGCTGCTGACGGTGACTTCCGGCAGGCCGTATTTGAAGCGGATCATCTCGCCCTGCTCGGTCACGCGCAGGCCGCCTTTCAGACTGCCTGGTGGTTGCGAAAGCAGCGCCGCGTGGGCTGGCGCGCCGCCACGGCCAATAGAGCCGCCGCGGCCGTGGAAGAGGGTGAGCTCGATGCCGGCTTTTTCACAAGTTTTGATCAGGGCGTCCTGCGCCTGATACTGCGCCCATGACGCGGCCATAACGCCGGCGTCTTTCGCCGAGTCGGAGTAGCCGATCATGACCATCTGCTTACCCTGAATCAGCCCGCGATACCAGTCGATATTCAACAACTGGGTCATCACGTCGTCGGCGTTGTTCAGGTCGTCGAGGGTTTCAAACAGCGGCGCGACCGGCATGGCAAAGCCGATACCTGCCTCTTTCAGCAGCAGATGCACAGCCAGCACATCAGACGGCGTTTTCGCCATTGAAATTACGTAGGCGGCGATCGACCCTTTTGGCGCTTCGGCAATAACCTTGCAGGTTTCAAGCACTTCGCGGGTATCGTTGCTCGGCTCCCAGTTACGCGGCAGCAGCGGACGTTTGGAGTTCAGCTCGCGGATCAGGAAGGCCTGCTTGTCGGCTTCCGACCAGCTTTCGTAGTCGCCAATACCAAGGTAGCGGGTAATTTCGCCCAGCGCTTCGGTATGGCGGGTGCTCTCCTGACGGATATCAATACGCACCAGCGGTACGCCGAAACACTTCACGCGGCGGAGCGTGTCGAGTAACTCGCCGTTGGCGATAATGCCCATGCCGCAGGCCTGTAACGACTGGTAGCAGGCGTACAGAGGTTCCCAGAGCTGCTCGTTTTGCGTCAGCAGGCCATCCGGTTTGGGCAGTTTCTCGCCTTTCAGACGCGCTTCCAGCCAGGACTGGGTCGCCATCAGACGGGCGCGCAATTTTTTCATCAGGTAGCGATACGGCTCAGACGCGCCTTCTTCGCCCACTAACGCCAGCAGCTCCGGCGTGGCGTCGACCATCGACAGTTCTGATACCAGAACATGAATGTCTTTCAGGAACAGATCGGTGGCTTTCCAGCGGCTTAACAAGAGCACGTGGCGGGTGATATCCGCCGTCACGTTCGGGTTGCCGTCACGGTCGCCGCCCATCCAGGAGGTAAAACGTACCGGCACAAAATCCACCGGCAATTTGTAGCCGAGATTTTCTTCCAGCTGTTCGTTCAGTTCACGCAGATAGTTAGGTACGCCCTGCCACAGGCTGTTCTCAACCACGGCGAAGCCCCATTTGGCTTCATCCACCGGGCTTGGGCGCTGCTTGCGGATCTCATCCGTATGCCAGGATTGGGCAATCAACTGGCGCAGGCGACGCATCACCTGGTGGCGTTCGTAGTCGGCGATATCGGTATTATCAAGCTGTTTCAGACAGTTATTGATTTCACCCATCTTGTGAATAAGCGTACGGCGGGTAATTTCTGTCGGGTGGGCGGTTAGCACCAACTCCAAAGACAGCGACTCTACCGCTTTTTTGATGGTTGCGTCGTTGAGGTCCGGTTGGTTTTTCAGTTTGCGCAGAGTGCGGGCAATCACTTCCGGGTTGCTGGCGGCTTCGCCTTTTGGCGAAATGCTGTGGTATTGCTCGGCAGTATTGGCCAGGTTCAGGAACTGACTAAACGCGCGCGCAACTGGCAGTAGCTCGTCATTAGACAAATTTTGTAGCGTGGTGAGCAGCTCCTGGCGATTAGCTTCATTGCCGGCGCGTGAAGATTTGGATAGCTTACGGATTGTTTCTACGCGATCAAGAATGTGTTCTCCCAGCGCATCCTTGATGGTTTCTCCCAGCACCTTGCCGAGCATACTGACATTACTACGCAACGCGGAATATTGTTCGTTCATATGATCCCAGACACCCCATCTCTGTTGTAATTGTCCTGCATCTTTCACGCTGCGGCGGCGTTGGCTGCGCTCTCCCACCCAGGTCACTTACTTATGTAAGCTCCCTGGGATGTGCTCGTTTGCCGTCTTGCCGCAACGCGAAATCTTTCGGACCAAGCTTTTTCACATCACTTCTCATCTTTATAAAGCCACGTAAAACCCGTGGCGTCAATTACTGCGAAATCGGTTCAGCAAACGAAAAAATGGCGGTAATTTATTAAAGTTAATTCGCATCGTGCCAAATAAGAAATGCTTATGAACATGTGGCGTAGAGATGCCGGATGGCGCTGCGCTTATCCGGCCTACAAGACGGGGGAGGCCCGGTAAACATCGTGTCACCGGGCAATATGCATTAATGCCAGCAAAAATGATGTACTACCTGGGTAATCAATTCCCGGGTTGGCTTAATAAAACGCGTTTCGAGATATTCATCCGGCTGATGCGCCTGATTAATTGAGCCCGGACCAAGCACCAGCGTTGGGCATAATGTCTGCATAAACGGCGCTTCAGTACAGTAGTTCACCACGTCGGTTTTTGTTCCCAACAGTTTTTCTACTACTTCAACCAGTTGGTGGTCCGGTGGACACTCGTAACCTGGAATCGGTGGATGTAATTCTGCCACCGTCAGGCGGCCCGGCCAGCGTTCGCTTACCGGGGCCAGCGCGTCGTTAAGCAGTCCATTAAGGTCGTTTAACGTCATGCCCGGCAGTGGACGAATATCCATATGCAATTCGCAGCAGGCGCAGATACGGTTTGAGGCATCGCCGCCGTGGATATGGCCCAGATTCAGCGTTGGATACGGAACGGTAAACGCCTCGTAGTGATACCGCGCTTTCAGCGAGTCACGCAGTTGCATGATATGGCCAATCGCATCGTGCATCAGTTCAATGGCGTTAACCCCACGCGCCGGGTCGCTGGAATGGCCGGACTGCCCCAGGACGCGAACGACATTAGAGATATGCCCTTTGTGCGCGCGTATCGGTTGCAACGACGTCGGTTCGCCAATGATCGCGCAGTCCGGACGTAATGCCGTGGTTTCGGAAAAATAACGCGCCCCCGCCATGCTGGTCTCTTCATCGGCGGTCGCCAGAATGTAGAGCGGCTTTTTCAACTTTGTGACGTCAACGTCACGTAGCGCGTCCAGAATAAAAGCGAAGAAGCCTTTCATATCCGCAGTGCCCAGACCATAGAGCTTATTGTTGTGCTCGGTCAGCGTGAACGGGTCGCGCGTCCAGCGTCCGTCATCAAAGGGAACCGTGTCGGTATGGCCGGTCAGCAGCAAACCGCCCGCGCCATGTCCGGTGCTGGCGAGCATATTGAATTTGTTTCGCGTTCCTGGAACCGGTTGAACCTCTACGTTGAAACCAAGATCGCTGAACCAGCCTGCAAGCAAAGTGATTAAAGACGCATTACTTTGATCCAGGGATTCTTCGGTTGCGCTTATCGACGGTGTGGCAATCAGAGCGCGGTAAATCTCGATAAATGGCGGTAAAACGTTTTTCATTGTTGACACACCTCAGGTCATGATAGTATCAATATTCATGCATTAATTATGAATAAAAATACATTAACGTTGAGCATAAAGGAACCCGATGTTGAATACGCTGATTGTAGGCGCTAGCGGTTATGCGGGCGCAGAGCTTGTAAGCTACGTAAATCGCCACCCACATATGACCATAACCGCTTTGACCGTCTCAGCGCAAAGCAATGATGCAGGAAAGTTAATTTCTGATTTACATCCGCAGTTAAAAGGGATTGTCGACCTGCCATTGCAACCGATGTCGGATGTACGTGATTTTAGTGCAGATGTTGATGTGGTGTTCCTGGCGACAGCGCATGAAGTGAGCCACGATCTGGCGCCGCAATTTTTACAGGCCGGATGCGTCGTATTCGATCTTTCCGGCGCGTTTCGGGTAAATGATCGCGCCTTCTATGAAAAGTACTACGGATTTACTCATCAGTATCCTGAGCTGCTGGAGCAGGCGGTGTACGGTCTGGCGGAGTGGAATGCCGATAAACTGAACACGGCGAATCTGATTGCGGTTCCTGGTTGCTATCCAACCGCAGCGCAGTTGTCGCTAAAACCGCTGATTGACGGCGGTCTTTTGGATCTGACGCAGTGGCCGGTAATTAATGCCACCAGCGGGGTGAGCGGCGCGGGGCGCAAGGCGGCAATATCGAACAGTTTCTGTGAAGTGAGTTTGCAACCGTATGGCGTGTTTACGCATCGTCATCAGCCGGAAATCGCCGCCCATCTGGGCGCGGAGGTCATCTTCACCCCGCATCTGGGGAATTTCCCGCGCGGGATTCTGGAAACCATTACCTGCCGCCTGAAAGCGGGAGTAACCCATGCGCAGGTCGCCGACGTGTTGCAAAAAGCCTATGGCGACAAACCGCTGGTGCGCCTGTATGACAAAGGCGTTCCGGCGTTAAAGAACGTCGTCGGGCTGCCGTTCTGCGATATTGGTTTTGCCGTCCAGGGCGAACATCTGATTGTGGTGGCAACCGAAGACAACTTGTTGAAAGGCGCAGCGGCGCAGGCGGTGCAGTGCGCTAATATTCGTTTTGGCTTCGCTGAAACGCAGTCTCTTATTTAAGGGTGAAATGATGAATCCATTAATTATCAAGCTGGGTGGCGTATTACTGGATAGCGAAGAGGCTCTGGAACGTCTTTTTACCGCGCTGGTCAACTATCGTGAGTCCCATCAGCGTCCGCTGGTGATTGTTCACGGCGGCGGTTGCGTGGTGGATGAGCTGATGAAAGGGCTTAATTTGCCAGTGAAAAAGAAAGACGGCCTGCGCGTGACGCCTGCCGATCAGATTGGCATCATTACCGGCGCGCTGGCGGGAACCGCTAACAAAACTCTGCTGGCCTGGGCGAAGAAACACCATATCGCCTCTGTTGGTCTGTTTCTGGGCGATGGCGACAGCGTAAAAGTGACCCAACTCGATGAAGCTTTAGGCCACGTCGGGCTGGCACAGCCGGGGTCGCCGAAGCTGATTAACATGCTGCTGGAAAATGGCTTTCTGCCGGTGGTCAGCTCCATTGGCGTAACAGACGACGGCCAACTGATGAACGTCAACGCCGATCAGGCGGCAACCGCGCTGGCGGCGACGCTGGGGGCCGATCTGATCCTGCTTTCTGACGTGAGCGGTATTCTGGACGGCAAAGGCCAGCGTATCGCCGAAATGACGGCGTCCAAAGCCGAGCAGCTTATCGACCAGGGCATTATTACCGACGGGATGATTGTGAAAGTGAATGCGGCCCTCGATGCTGCGCGGGCGCTGGGTCGCCCTGTGGATATCGCTTCCTGGCGTCATGCGGAGCAACTGCCGGCGCTGTTTAACGGCACGCCGATTGGCACGCGTATTCTGGCTTAACTATTTGTTCGCCCGATGGCGGCTGCGCCTTATCGGGCCTACGTGAACAGAAATTATAGGCCGGATAAGCGTAGCGCCATCCGGCAGTGAAATTCGAAGAATTTAAGGAAGTCTATTATGGCACTTTGGGGTGGGCGTTTTACACAGGCGGCAGACCAGCGGTTTAAACAATTCAATGATTCGTTGCGCTTCGATTACCGTCTGGCGGAGCAGGATATTGTCGGTTCTGTGGCCTGGTCCAAAGCATTGGTCACGGTAGGCGTACTGACTGCCGATGAGCAACGACAGTTGGAAGAAGCGCTGAACGTGCTGCTGGAAGAGGTTCGCGCGAATCCGCAGCAAATCCTGCAAAGCGATGCGGAAGATATCCATAGCTGGGTGGAAGGTAAGCTCATCGACAAAGTGGGTCAGTTGGGTAAAAAGCTGCACACCGGACGCAGCCGTAACGATCAGGTGGCGACGGACCTGAAACTGTGGTGCAAAGAGACGGTGAGGGAACTGCTTACCGCTAACCGCCAGCTACAGAGCGCGCTGGTGGAAACCGCGCAGGCGAACCAGGACGCGGTAATGCCGGGATATACCCATCTGCAACGCGCGCAGCCGGTGACTTTCGCCCACTGGTGTCTCGCGTATGTCGAAATGCTGGCGCGCGATGAAAGCCGCCTGCAGGACACGCTTAAACGTCTGGACGTGAGTCCGCTAGGTTGCGGCGCGTTGGCGGGAACGGCCTATGAAATTGACCGTGAACAATTGGCAGGCTGGCTGGGCTTTACGTCTGCGACCCGCAACAGCCTGGACAGCGTGTCCGATCGTGACCACGTACTGGAACTGCTTTCTGATGCGGCTATCGGCATGGTGCATCTGTCACGCTTCGCGGAAGATCTGATTTTCTTTAATTCTGGTGAAGCGGGTTTTGTAGAGCTTTCTGACCGCGTGACTTCCGGTTCATCGTTAATGCCGCAGAAGAAAAACCCGGACGCGCTGGAGCTGATTCGCGGTAAGTGCGGTCGCGTACAAGGGGCACTAACCGGCATGATGATGACCTTAAAAGGTCTGCCGCTGGCGTATAACAAAGATATGCAGGAAGACAAAGAAGGGCTGTTCGATGCGCTCGATACCTGGCTTGACTGCCTGCATATGGCGGCGTTGGTGCTGGACGGTATTCAGGTGAAACGCCTACGTTGTCAGGACGCGGCGCAACAGGGGTATGCCAACGCCACGGAGCTGGCGGATTACCTGGTCGCGAAAGGCGTGCCGTTCCGCGAAGCGCACCATATTGTCGGCGAAGCGGTGGTAGAAGCTATTCGCCAGGGTAAGCCGCTGGAAGCGTTGCCGCTGGCCGATTTACAGAAATTCAGCCGCGTGATTGGCGACGATGTGTATCCGATATTGTCTTTGCAGTCGTGTCTGGATAAACGGGCGGCAAAAGGCGGCGTTTCTCCGCAGCAGGTGGCGCAGGCCATCGACGATGCCAGGGCGCGCCTCGCGTTGTAGGCCTTATAAGCGTAGCGCTATCAGGTAATACTGCCCGGCCGAGCATCAGCGACGCCGGGCTTTTTTACGCAAAAAAAAGCGGACCAGAGGTCCGCAAAAGTTCACGTTGGCTTTAGTTATTTCGGGTTCGAGAGATACCCTCTGAACGGGTGGTGTTTTCAAGGGTTAAACGAGAAACCGCTCCGTTCTGTGATGTATTATTAATCAGAAAGGTTGATAGGGATAATCGTTCGTTGCTATGCTACCTATCGCCATGAACTATCGTGGCGACGGAGGATGAATAATGAATATTCGTGATCTTGAATATCTGGTGGCGTTAGCCGAACATCGCCATTTCCGGCGAGCGGCGGACTCCTGTCACGTCAGCCAGCCAACCCTTAGTGGGCAAATACGTAAGCTGGAAGATGAGCTGGGCGTTATGCTGCTGGAGCGTACGAGCCGTAAGGTGCTGTTTACCCAGGCGGGCTTACTGCTGGTGGATCAGGCGCGTACCGTACTGCGTGAGGTCAAGGTGCTCAAGGAGATGGCAAGCCAACAAGGCGAGACGATGTCCGGCCCGCTGCATATTGGTTTAATCCCAACAATTGGTCCCTATTTGCTGCCGCTTATCATTCCAATGTTGCACCAGACTTTCCCGAAGCTGGAAATGTATCTGCATGAGGCGCAAACGCACCAGCTGTTAGCGCAACTCGATAGCGGCAAGCTTGACTGCGCTATTCTGGCGCTGGTGAAAGAGAGCGAGGCGTTTATCGAAGTGCCGCTGTTTGATGAGCCCATGATGCTGGCTATTTATGAGGATCATCCGTGGGCGAATCGCGATCGCGTGCCGATGTCCGATCTGGCGGGCGAGAAATTGCTGATGCTGGAAGATGGCCACTGTCTGCGCGATCAGGCGATGGGGTTCTGTTTTGAAGCGGGAGCGGATGAAGATACCCATTTCCGGGCGACCAGTCTGGAAACGCTGCGCAACATGGTGGCGGCGGGCAGTGGTATTACACTACTCCCGGCGCTGGCCGTACCGCAGGAGCGTAAGCGCGACGGCGTGGTTTATCTGCCATGCATTAAGCCGGAGCCGCGTCGTACCGTGGGGCTGGTTTATCGCCCGGGATCGCCGCTGCGTAGCCGTTATGAGCAACTGGCAGAGGCCATCCGTGGCGCAATGGATGGCCATTTCGACAAGGCGTTAAAACAGGCGGTTTAAGCCGTTCAACGCCGCAACCCGATAAGCTTCCGCCATGGTTGGGTAGTTAAAGGTGGTGTTAACGAAGTATTCGATGGTGTTACCGCCACCTTTCTGCTCCATGATCGCCTGGCCGATATGAATAATTTCGGCGGCGCGTTCGCCAAAGCAGTGAATCCCCAGAATTTCTTTGGTTTCGCGGTGGAAGAGAATTTTTAGCGTGCCGACGTTCATGCCGACGATTTGCGCTCGCGCCAGATGCTTAAATTGCGCGCGGCCCACTTCGTAAGGCACTTTCATTGCCGTTAACTGCTGCTCGGTTTTGCCGACAGAACTGATTTCCGGAATGGTATAAATCCCGGTGGGGATATCTTCGATAAGATGTGCGGTCGCTTCGCCTTTCACCAGCGCCTGCGCTGCAATACGTCCCTGATCGTAGGCGGCGGAGGCCAGACTGGGATAGCCAATCACGTCGCCCACCGCATAGACGTGCGGCAGGGCGGTCTGGTACATACTGTTGACTTTGAGCTGTCCACGGCTGTCTGTTTCCAGACCAATATTCTCCAGCGCCAGCGAATCGGTGTTACCGGTACGGCCATTAGCATAGAGCAGGCAGTCAGCCTTCAGTTTTTTACCGGATTTCAGGTGCATGATGACGCCATCATCGCAGCCTTCGATTTTCTCATACTCTTCATTGTGGCGAATAACCACGCCGCTATTCCAGAAATGGTAAGAGAGAGAGTCGGACATCTCCTGATCGAGAAAGGCCAGCAGGCGATCGCGGGTGTTGATCAGATCCACTTTCACATCCATACCGCGGAAGATGGACGCATATTCGCAGCCGATAACGCCGGCGCCGTAAATAATAACGTGGCGCGGTTCATGGTGGAGACTCAGGATTGAGTCGCTGTCATAAATGCGCGGATGCGAGAAATCCACATCATTGGGATGGTAAGGACGCGAACCACAGGCAATAACAAATTTTTCTGCCGTCAGGGTTTCAACCGTGCCGTCATGGCATTCCAGCGCCAGGGTATGTTCGTCAATAAAATGGGCGTTGCCCTGCAAGATTTCACAGTGGTTACGCTCATAAAACCCCTGACGCATACGCGTTTGTTGATTAATCACGTTATCGGCATGATTAAGGATATCGGCGAATGAAGAACGAAGAAGACGGGAGTGGTCGCTATAGAGCGGGTTTTGATTAAATTCAATAATGCGGCTGACTGCGTGGCGAAGGGCTTTGGATGGAATGGTGCCCCAGTGGGTACATCCGCCGCCAACGTTATGATAACGCTCAATCACCGCGACGCGTGCTCCTTGCTTAACCAGACCCATTGCAGCGCCTTCACCGCCGGGGCCTGACCCTATGACGACTGCATCATAATCCCAGGAATGTGGCATGGTATTACTCACCTGTTTTTATACATAAAATAAACACGATGATAACATTTGCCCAGCTTTAACCCAATTATCGTTGTGCTTTTTTGCGAAGCCGGAGCACAAACTGTCTGTAAACAATCATTCACAATCCAGTGTGAACCCGTTACTTTTATTCTCTGGTATAGTGCCGAATAAGGCATATGGAAGGATTCAGACATTGTGATGGGTGTTAGAGCGCAACAAAAAGAAAAAACCCGGCGTTCGCTGGTGGAAGCCGCATTCAGCCAACTGAGCGCTGAGCGGAGTTTCGCCAGCCTGAGTTTGCGTGAAGTGGCGCGTGAAGCAGGCATTGCGCCAACGTCGTTTTACCGTCATTTTCGCGATGTCGATGAACTCGGTCTGACGATGGTGGATGAAAGCGGTCTGATGCTGCGTCAGTTGATGCGTCAGGCGCGACAGCGCATCGCGAAAGGCGGCAGCGTCATTCGCACGTCGGTCTCTACATTTATGGAGTTTATCGGCAACAATCCCAACGCCTTCCGTCTGTTGTTGCGCGAGCGTTCCGGCACTTCAGCGGCGTTTCGTGCCGCCGTCGCGCGGGAGATTCAGCATTTTATTGCGGAACTTGCCGACTATCTGGAACTCGAAAACCATATGCCGCGCGCGTTTACTGAAGCCCAGGCCGAAGCGATGGTGACTATTGTTTTTAGCGCGGGCGCAGAGGCGTTGGACATCGGCGCTGAACAGCGTCGGCAATTAGAAGAGCGGCTGGTATTGCAACTGCGCATGATTGCGAAAGGGGCGTATTACTGGTATCGCCGTGAGCAAGAGAAAATGGCACATCATTCCGAATAACGTGAAGGACGAGTAATGAAACAGTCAGGTCAAGATAAAGGTACGCTGTTGCTGGCGCTCATCGCTGGCTTATCGATTAACGGCACATTCGCGGCGCTGTTTAGCGCTATTGTGCCGTTCTCCGTATTCCCGGTTATCTCGCTGGTGCTGACGGTATATTGTCTGCATCAGCGCTACCAAAATCGTACTATGCCGGTAGGTTTGCCGGGGTTGGCCGCCGCCTGTTTCATTCTTGGCGTTTTACTGTATAGCACCGTCGTGCGTGCAGAATATCCGGATATTGGCTCTAATTTCTTCCCGGCGGTGCTGTCGGTGATTCTGGTATTCTGGATTGGCTTTAAGCTGCGTAACCGCAAGCAGGACACCGCGGAATAGCGTGCGAATGCCGGATGGCGGTATAACCGGCCATCCGACGTACATTTTACCTTGCGGTGAGTAATACCCCGCATTCCATATGATGTGTATACGGGAACTGATCGAATAGCGCCAGGCGAGACACCGTGTGCGTCTGGCTTAACGTTTCCAGGTTTTTGCACAACGTTTCCGGATTGCAGGAAATGTACAGAATACGTGGATAAGCCTGCACCATTTTCTCCGTTTCGCTGTCCAGACCGCTGCGCGGCGGATCGACAAAAATGGTTTCGCACTGATAGCGCTTCAGATCGATCCCCTGCAGGCGGTTAAACTCACGAACGCCATTCATCGCCTGGGTAAACTCTTCCGCCGCCATGCGAATAATTTGCACATTATCAATATGATTAGCGGTAATATTGTACTGTGCGGCAGCGACGGACGGTTTGGCGATTTCGGTTGCCAGCACGCGGTCAAAATTGCGCGCCAGCGCTAAAGAAAAATTGCCGTTGCCGCAATACAACTCAAGCAGATCGCCTTTTGAGTCTTTCGTCACCTCCAGCGCCCACTCTAACATCTGAATATTCATGGCGGCGTTTGGCTGCGTAAAGCTGTTTTCGACCTGGCGGTAGATCATCTCTTTACCTGCCACAGGCAGACGCTCATCAATATAATCCTGATCCAATTCGATTTTAGTTTTAGTGGCCCGGCCAATCAGGTGTACGTTCAGACCTTGCGCGCGTAAAGCATCGCGTAACGCAGTGGCGGCTTTACGCCACTCTTCGTCCAGCTTCTTATGGTACAGCAACGACACTACCGCCTGGTTGCTCAAGGTCGTGAGATAATCGATCTGGAACAGCTTATGCCGCAGTGCATGATTATCGCGCACGCCGGCAATCATCGCCTTCATTAAGGTATTAATCAGTTGGCTGGCCGCCGGGAAGGTGTCAACGCGAATCCGGCTTTTGGTCTGCTGATCAAACATAATGTGGTACAGGTCATCGCCGTCATGCCACAGCCGAAATTCCGCACGCATACGATAGTGACTGACCGGCGAGCGAAATACTTCCGGAACCAGGCCAGAAAACGGCGCCATCATACTCTGCAAGCGCGCCACTTTTTCGGCCAGCTGCGCCTCATACTGTTCTGTCGGAAGATGTTCGGGGGTCATATCGCATCCTGAATAATAAAAGTACGCGGGGATTGTAGGGATTGCTCAGTGGATGTCCAGCTATTGATGATTTCTGATTTGTGATGCGCGGTCTGGACAGGGTGTTGTGACAGACGGTAGCATCCGTGGGCCGGTCCTGTGAGTTAATAGGGAATCCAGTGAAAATCTGGAGCTGACGCGCAGCGGTAAGGAAAGGTGAGATGAGAGCGTAAGCAGACACTGCCTCCGGCGGGAAGTCATCATTTCTGCTATCCAGCCAACGGATAACCCTCCAAGCCCGAAGACCTGCCGGCTAACGTCGCATCTGGTTTTTCATCATCGCGTACTATCGATGAAGCCTGCGGCATCCTTCTTATATTGTGGATGCTTTACAATGATTAAAAAAGCTACGCTGCTGACGGCGTTCTCCGTCACGGCCTTTTCCGCTTGGGCGCAGGACACTAGCCCGGATACCCTGGTTGTCACCGCCAACCGTTTTCAGCAGCCGCGCAGCGCGGTTCTGGCGCCCGTTACCATCGTGACGCGTCAGGATATTGAACACTGGCAATCGACCTCCGTAAATGATGTTCTGCGCCGTTTGCCTGGCGTCGATATTGCGCAGAGCGGCGGCGCCGGACAAAACTCCTCCATTTTCATTCGCGGCACCAACTCCAGCCATGTACTGGTATTGATTGACGGCGTGCGTCTGAATTTAGCAGGCGTGAGCGGGTCCGCCGATCTCAGCCAGTTCCCGGTGTCGCTGGTACAGCGCATTGAATATATTCGCGGTCCGCGCTCCGCTATTTATGGTTCCGATGCTATCGGCGGCGTAGTAAATATCATTACGACGCGCGATAACCCAGGCACAGAATTAACCGCTGGATGGGGAAGCAATAGCTACCAGAATTACGACATCTCGACGCAACAGCAACTTGGCGAAAACACGCGGGCGACGTTGATCGGCGATTACGAATACACCAAAGGGTTTGACGTGGTAGCGAAAGGCGGTACCGGGATGCAGGCGCAGCCTGACCGGGACGGCTTTTTGAGTAAAACGCTTTATGGCGCGTTAGAGCATACCTTTTCTGAGCGCTGGAGCGGATTCGTGCGTGGTTATGGCTACGATAACCGTACCGATTACGACGCCTATTACTCGCCGGGCTCGCCGCTGATTGATACACGCAAACTTTATAGCCAAAGCTGGGACGCCGGGCTGCGCTTTAATGGCGAACGTATTCAGTCTCAGCTGGTTTCAAGCTATAGCCACAGTAAAGATTACAACTATGATCCGCACTATGGCCGGTATGATACCTCCGCCACGCTGGATGAGATGAAACAGTACAATGTTCAATGGACCAACAGTGTGGTCGTGGGGCACGGTAATGTTGGGGCGGGCGTAGACTGGCAGAAACAGACTACCACGCCAGGTACCGGCTATGTGCCCGAGGGATATGACCAGCGTAATACCGGGGTTTACCTGACAGGATTACAACAGTTGGGTGACTTCACTCTGGAAGCGGCGGCGCGCAGTGATGACAACTCCCAGTTTGGTCGTCACGGTACATGGCAAACCAGCGCGGGATGGGAGTTTATAGAAGGTTATCGCTTTATTGCTTCCTACGGAACCTCCTACAAAGCGCCTAATTTGGGCCAACTGTATGGTTATTACGGTAATCCGAACCTGAATCCTGAAAAGAGTAAACAGTGGGAAGGCGCATTTGAAGGGCTAACCGCTGGCGTCAGCTGGCGTATTTCAGGTTATCGTAACGATATTAATGACATGATCGATTATGACGATCATCTGCAAAAATATTACAACGAAGGTAAGGCGCGCATTAAAGGTATTGAGGCGACGGCGAATTTCGATACCGGACCGTTAACGCATACGGTCAGTTATGATTACGTTGATGCGCGTAATGCGATTACCGATACGCCATTACCGCGGCGTTCCAAACAGATGGCAAAATATCAACTTGACTGGGACGTTTTCGATTTTGACTGGGGGGTGACATATCAATACCTTGGTTCCCGCTATGATTCGGATTACTCCGCTTACCCATACCGGACAGTAAAAATGGGCGGCGTCAGTTTATGGGATCTTACGGTTGCATATCCGGTCACCTCACATCTGACAGTTCGTGGTAAAATAGCCAACCTGTTCGACAAAGATTACGAGACAGTTTATGGCTACCAAACTGCAGGACGAGAATACACCTTGTCTGGCAGCTACACCTTCTGAACCACGTCCCACCGTGCTGGTATTTGATTCCGGCGTCGGTGGATTGTCGGTCTATGATGAGATTCGGCGGCTCCAGCCGGATCTCCACTATATATATGCTTTCGATAACGTGGCTTTCCCCTACGGGGAAAAGAGCGAAACGTTTATCGTCGAGCGCGTTGTCGAGATTGTGACTGCGGTACAGCAGCGCTATCCCCTTTCACTGGCGGTGATTGCCTGCAATACCGCCAGTACGGTCTCACTTCCCGCATTACGTGAAAAGTTTGCCTTCCCGGTGGTGGGCGTTGTGCCTGCGATTAAACCAGCGGCGCGGCTGACCGCCAATGGCGTCGTCGGGCTACTGGCGACGAGAGCGACGGTCAAACGTCCTTATACTCACGAGCTGATTGCGCGCTTCGCCAATGAATGTCAGATAGCGATGTTGGGGTCGGCAGAACTGGTGGAACTGGCGGAAGCTAAATTACATGGCGATTCGGTATCGCTGGAAGAATTGCGCCGCATATTACGCCCATGGCTACGAATGCCGGAGCCGCCTGACACGGTCGTTCTGGGGTGTACGCATTTCCCTCTATTACGGGAGGAGCTTTTGCAAGTCCTGCCCGAAGGGACGCGGTTAGTGGATTCCGGCGCGGCGATAGCGCGTCGTACAGCCTGGCTGTTGGAACATGAAGCGCCGGATGCGAAATCAACCGATGCCAATATTGCTTATTGCATGGCAATGACGCCAGGAGCTGAACAATTATTACCCGTTTTACAGCGTTATGGCTTTGAAACGCTCGAAAAACTGGCGGTTTAATGGCGTTTTGGGTAAATACCAGGCACTTGAAAAATTATTTTAAATTTCCTCTTGTCAGGCAGAAATAACTCCCTATAATGCGCCACCACTGACACGGAACAACGGCATACAGGCCGCCGGGTCAGCGGGGTTCAGACCAGAACCTCACGGAGAAAAGCGAAAATAAACGCTTGACTCTGAAGCGGGAAAGCGTAATATGCACACCCCGCGCCGCTGAGAAAAAGCGAAGCGGCACTGCTCTTTAACAATTTATCAGACAATCTGTGTGGGCACTCGAAGATACGGATTCTTAACGTCCTCGGACGAAAAATGAATACCAGGTCTCAAGAGTGAACACGTAATTCATTACGAAGTTTAATTCATTGAGCATCAAACTTTTAAATTGAAGAGTTTGATCATGGCTCAGATTGAACGCTGGCGGCAGGCCTAACACATGCAA
>NZ_JBGDVS010000011.1:0-144891 GCF_046551635.1 Salmonella sp. SAL04157 | reverse complement strand
CCTGTTAGGGCGCGGCTGGTAAGAGAGCCTTACAGGCGCATCTGAAAAACCTCCGGCTATGCCGGAGGATATTTATTTTGGAAACCGGTGAGATAGGCCACCGTGTCATCAATCGAAATATAAATAAATATATAACGAAATAATTCGGCGCTATAATTCTCCTCTGATTAATAACGTAGCCCGAACCATGACCTGTCAGGACAAATCACTTTTAGCCCCCGGTTTCGCTTCCACGCCCGTCATTCCGCGCTATCGCCAGATCATACGCAAACGGGCTGTGCTCATGTTAGCTATTGCGCTGGCGATGATGGCTTCACTGATGGTGGATGTAACCTGTGGGTCTTCTGGTTTACCGCTCAGTGCGCTGTGGCAGGCCCTTTTCCAGCCGGAAAAGGTGAATGCGGGCATACACGTTATTGTCTGGGATATTCGTTTACCCTATGCCCTGATGGCGCTGCTGGTAGGCATGGCGTTAGGGTTAGCGGGCGCCGAAATGCAAACCATTTTAAATAATCCGCTGGCGACGCCGTTTACCCTTGGCGTATCGTCCGCGGCGGCTTTTGGCGCTGCGCTGGCGATTGTGTTGGGGATCGGTATTCCCGGTATTCCAGCCGCCTGGTTTATCCCGGCCAATGCGTTCATCTTTGCACTTTTATCCGCGTTACTACTGGACGGTATTACCCGTTGGACAGGCGTCGCCGCATCCGGAGTGGTGTTGTTCGGTATTGCGCTGGTATTCACCTTTAACGCGTTGGTCGCCATTATGCAGTTTGTGGCTGATGAAGATACGCTGCAGGGGCTGGTATTCTGGACGATGGGGAGCCTGGTCCGCGCGTCGTGGGAAAAATTGGGCGTACTGGCCGTGGTGTTTATTGCTGTGCTTTTTTGCGCGTTACGAAGCGCCTGGCAACTCACGGCATTACGTTTGGGCGAAGAGAGGGCGATGAGCTTTGGGATTCATGTCCGCCGTTTACGCCTGCTGTCATTGTTGCGTATCAGCTTGTTATCAGCGCTGGCGGTAGCTTTCGTCGGGCCGATTGGTTTTATTGGTCTCGTTGCGCCGCACATTGCGCGAATACTGTTGGGGGAAGATCACCGTTTCTACCTTCCGGGCAGCGTGCTGATAGGCGGGCTGGTGTTATCGCTGGCCTCTATTGCGGCGAAAAATAGTATTCCGGGCGTCATGGTGCCGGTGGGGATTGTCACCTCGCTGGTCGGGGTTCCGTTCTTTTTAAGCATTGTATTGCGACATCGGGGGAGTCTCTGATGCGCGGGTTAATGCTCCGGTCATTTAGCGCCGGCTATTCCACTCAGCCGGTTATTGCAGATCTCAACGTTCCCTTACTGCCGCGCGGGAAAATTACCATTTTGCTGGGGCCGAACGGCTGTGGTAAATCGACGTTACTACGTTCGCTGGCCGGGCTGAATAACGCCGACGGCGAGGCGCTGCTTGATGGCGAAGATCTCATGTCGTTATCGTTTGCCGAGCGGGCGCAGAAAGTTGTGTTTTTGCCGCAGTCATTACCGCAGGGCGTGCATCTGCATGTACTGGAGTCGATTATCGTGGTACTGCGGGCATCAGGCGGCAGAGACAATGCGCAGGGCAGAGCGCAGATGCTGGCTATCCTTGAGCAATTGGGCATAACGCATCTGGCGTTGCAGTATCTCGACCAGCTTTCCGGCGGTCAGCGGCAGTTAGTGGGGCTGGCGCAATCGCTGATTCGTCGCCCTGAACTTCTGTTGCTGGATGAGCCGCTCAGCGCGCTGGATTTAAACTATCAGTTTCACGTAATGGATCTCGTGCGTCGGGATACCCAGGCGCAAAATAGGGTAACGATAGTCGTGGCGCATGACATTAATATTGCACTGCGTCATGGTGACCATGTCCTGATGCTAAAAGACGGCAGGCTGGTCGCCAGCGGCGCGCCGGAGACGGTGATTACTGCGGAGCGTCTGGCTGAAGTGTACCGGGTACGAGGACGCGTGGAGCGCTGTTCGCAGGGGAAATTGCAGGTGGTGCTGGACGGCGTGATCGCTGTTTAAGACATATTGCCTGATGGCGCTGCGCTTATCCGGCCTACCCATTGCTCGTAGGCCGGATAAGGCAGTTATACCGCCATCCGGCAAAGGTGATTACTTCGCTTTACCCTGATTCGCCACGGCAGCCGCTTTCGCAGCGATCTCGTCAGCGTTGCCCAGATAGTAATGTTTGATCGGCTTGAAGTTTTCGTCGAACTCATACACCAGCGGCACGCCGGTCGGGATGTTTAACTCAAGGATCTCATCTTCACTCATGTTATCCAGGTATTTCACCAGCGCACGCAATGAGTTACCGTGAGCGGCGATGATCACGCGCTCACCGCTCTTCATACGCGGCAGGATGGTGTCGTTCCAGTAAGGAATAACGCGGTCGATGGTCAGCGCCAGACTTTCGGTCAACGGCAGCTCTTTCTCGCTCAGTTTGGCATAACGTGGATCGTGACCCGGATAACGCTCATCATCTTTGGTCAGTTCCGGCGGCGTCACGGCAAAACCGCGGCGCCACTGTTTAACCTGCTCGTCACCATATTTTTCTGCCGTTTCCGCTTTATTCAGCCCCTGCAACGCGCCATAGTGACGTTCATTGAGTTTCCAGGATTTTTCCACCGGTAGCCACGCCTGATCCAGTTCATCCAGTACGTTCCACAGCGTATGGATAGCGCGTTTCAGTACGGAAGTGTAGGCAAAATCAAAGCTGAAACCTTCTTCTTTTAGCAGTTTACCCGCTGCTTTTGCTTCGCTTACGCCTTTTTCAGACAGGTCAACATCATACCAGCCGGTGAAACGGTTCTCTTTGTTCCATTGACTTTCACCGTGACGTACCAGAACCAGCTTAGTTACAGCCATACTCTCACTCCTATAAATCATATGTAATGATAATAATTCTCATTATATTGCCGCGAGGTGTTGGCGGCAATGCTTACGCATAACCATAGCGAAAATAGTGGCGCAGTGTAAGGTTCTTGTGAACTCAGAGTTGCGATTTTGTCTTTAAGTGGTGGAGGTTTGAGCAGGGCAATGGCGCGTAGGCCCGATAAGCTTGCGCCATCGGGCACGTAGCGGCATATCGTTAGAACGGAATAAACTGATACTCGGTCAGGCTGGCGTACTCCTCGCCAGGGCGAAGGATACAGTCAGGCTGCGGCCATTCAGGATGATTCGGACTGTCCGGCAGCAGTTCGCTCTCCAGCGCCAGCCCTTGCCAGTCGGCATAAGGTTCCGGTCCGCGGGAAGGTGTACCCGCCAGATAATTGCCGGAATAAAACTGTAGCGCCGGGGCGGTGGTGTAAACCATCATTTGTAGCTTTCCATCCTGTGACCACAGACGGGCCGCCGGCTTTTTGCCATCACCCTGCGTCTGTAGCAGGAAAGCATGGTCGTAGCCTTTAACCTTGCGCTGATCGTCATCGGCGAGAAATTCGCTGGCAATGACTTTTGGCATTCGGAAGTCAAACGAGGTATTGGCTACCGATTTTAGCCCCTGGCGTGGAATACCGGATTCATCTACTGGCAGATACTCATCCGCCAGAATTTGCAGCTTATGTTGGCGCACGTCAGTCCGATCGCCGTCCAGATTAAAATAGACGTGGTTGGTCAAATTCACCGGACAGGGTTTATCGACCGTTGCCCGGTAAGTGATGGAGATTCTATTGTCATCGGTCAGACGATATTGCGCCGTGGCGCAAAGATGGCCAGGAAAGCCCTGGTCGCCGTCATCAGAGGTGAGCGCGAATAATACCTGGCGATCGTTCTGGTTCACAATTTGCCAGCGGCGCTTGTCAAAGCCTTCCGGTCCGCCGTGTAGCTGGTTCTCGCCCTGGCTTGGGCTTAACTGTACGGTTTCGCCGGCAAACGTATAGCGGCTATTGGCGATACGGTTCGCGTAACGGCCAATAGAGGCGCCGAGGAACGACGTCTGTTCAGGGTAGTGTTCCGGGCTGGCGCAGCCCAGTAATGCTTCCCGAACGCTGCCGTCAGACAGCGGTATACGGGCGGAAAGAAGAGTGGCTCCCCAGTCCATCAGCGTTACCACCATCCCTGCGCTGTTGCGCAGGGTTAGCAGGCGGTACGGTTGACCATCGGGGGCCAGTGCGGGCGTTTCATTTAGCACTGTCCTGCTCCTTGTGACGGTTTGCATACATAAAAGGTTTCTTTGATTCCGGTTTTCGCTTCGTACTGTTGCGCAACGGCCTGCTGAACAGCGGGAACCAGATCTTCCGGGATCAGCGCGACAACACACCCGCCGAAGCCGCCGCCGGTCATGCGCACGCCGCCTTGATCGCCGATGGTCGCTTTGACGATGTCTACCAGCGTGTCTATCTGCGGGACGGTAATTTCGAAATCATCGCGCATTGAGGCATGGGACTCCGCCATCAGTTGGCCCATACGTTGCAAATCACCTTTCTCTAGCGCGCTTGCCGCTTCAACGGTGCGGGCATTTTCGCTCAATACATGGCGAACGCGTTTTGCGACTACCGGGTCCAGTTCGCTGGCAACGGCATTGAACGCCTCAAGGCTGACATCGCGCAGGGCCGGCTGCTGGAAGAAACGGGCGCCGGTTTCGCACTGTTCACGGCGGGTATTATACTCGCTGCCCACCAGAGTGCGCTTAAAGTTACTGTTGATGATCACCACGGCCACACCTTTCGGCATGGAAACCGCTTTGGTGCCGAGCGTACGGCAATCAATCAGCAACGCATGATCTTTTTTGCCGAGCGCAGAGATGAGCTGATCCATAATGCCGCAGTTACAGCCGACAAACTGGTTCTCGGCCTCTTGTCCGTTGAGCGCAATTTGCGCGCCGTCCAGCGGCAGGTGATAAAGCTGCTGGAAGACGGTGCCCACCGCCACTTCCAGCGAGGCGGAGGAGCTTAACCCGGCACCCTGCGGCACATTGCCGCTGATGACCATATCCACGCCGCCAAACGCGTTGTTACGCTGTTGCAGATGTTTCACTACGCCGCGCACATAGTTAGACCACTGCTGGCTATCGTGGGTCACGATCGGCGCATCCAGTGAAAATTCGTCCACCTGATTGTCGTAATCGGCGGCAATCACCCGTACGGTACGATCGTCGCGCGGCGCACAGCTAATTACGGTCTGGTAATCGATAGCGCAGGGCAGAACAAAACCATCATTGTAATCAGTGTGCTCGCCGATCAGATTGACGCGGCCTGGCGCCTGAATCGTGTGGGTGGCAGGGTAGCCGAAAATTTCAGCAAACAGCGCGCGCGTTTTCTCTTTCAGATTCATTTTTATACTCCGGATTCGCGAAAATGGATGTCGCTGACCGCGCGCAGGCGTTCAGCCGCTTGTTCTGCGGTTAAATCACGCTGGGTTTCCGCCAGCATTTCATAGCCGACCATAAATTTGCGGACGGTCGCAGAGCGCAGCAGCGGCGGATAAAAGTGCGCGTGCAACTGCCAGTGTGCGTTTTCTTCACCGTTAAACGGCGCGCCGTGCCAGCCCATTGAGTAGGGGAAGGAACACTGGAACAGGTTATCATAACGACTGGTCAGCTTTTTCAACGCCAGCGCCAGAGAGTCGCGCTGCTCGTCGTTTAAATCGGTAATGCGCAGGACATGCGTTTTGGGTAACAGTAGCGTTTCGAACGGCCACGCCGCCCAGTAAGGCACCACCGCCAGCCAGTGTTCGGTTTCGACCACGGTGCGGCTGCCGTCCGCCAGTTCCCGCTGGACATAATCCACCAGCATTGGCGAGCGCTGCTCGGCGAAGTAGGCTTTTTGTAAACGATCTTCGCGTTCGGCCTCATTCGGCAGGAAGCTGTTGGCCCAGACCTGTCCATGTGGATGCGGGTTCGAACAGCCCATCGCTGCGCCTTTATTTTCAAAGACCTGCACCCACGGATAGGTTTTGCCTAACTCGGCGGTCTGCGTCTGCCAGGTTCTGACGATTTCCGTCAGCGCGGGCAGGCTCAACTCCGGCAGCGTTTTACTGTGATCGGGAGAAAAACAGATCACGCGGCTGGTGCCGCGCGCGCTCTGACAGCGCATCAGCGGATCGTGGCTGTCCGGCGCATCCGGCGTGTCGGCCATCAGCGCCGCGAAATCGTTAGTAAAGACGTAAGTCCCTTTGTAATCGGGATTTTTATCGCCGGTGACACGCGTATTGCCCGCACACAGGAAGCAGTCCGGATCGTGGGCCGGCAGCATTTGCTGAGACGGCGTTTCCTGCGCCCCCTGCCAGGGGCGTTTTGCGCGATGCGGCGAAACCAGAACCCACTGGCCGGTAAGCGGGTTATAACGGCGATGCGGATGATCGATGGGATTAAATGGGGTCATAACAACATCCTTAATCTGGGTATCCCTGCGGATGGCGTGACTGCCAGTGCCAGGTGTCCTGCGCCATTTCGTCAAGCGTGCGGGTGACGCGCCAGTTCAGCTCGCGATCGGCTTTGCTGGCATCCGCCCAATACGCCGGGAGATCGCCGTCGCGACGCGGCGCGAAGTGGTAATTAATGGGTTTACCGCAGGCTTTACTAAAGGCGTTGACCACATCCAGGACGCTACTGCCGACACCCGCGCCGAGGTTATAAATATGTACGCCGGATTTGTCCGCCAGTTTTTCCATCGCCACGACGTGCCCGTCGGCTAAGTCCATAACGTGAATGTAATCGCGTACGCCGGTGCCATCCTCGGTCGGGTAATCGTTGCCGAAAACGGCGAGCGATTCGCGACGACCCACGGCGACCTGGGCGATATAGGGCATCAGGTTATTCGGAATACCTTGCGGATCTTCTCCCATGTCGCCCGACGGGTGCGCGCCGACCGGGTTGAAATAACGCAGCAGCGCAATACTCCACTCCGGCTGGGCTTTTTGCAGATCGGTGAGGATCTGTTCTACCATCAATTTACTTTTGCCGTAGGGGCTTTGCGGCGTGCCGGTAGGAAAACTTTCGACGTAAGGAATTTTGGGCTGATCGCCATAAACGGTGGCGGAGGAGCTAAAAATAAGGTTTTTAACGTTGGCCGCACGCATGGCGCTGACCAACCGCAGCGTACCGTTGACGTTGTTGTCATAGTACTCCAGCGGCCTGGCGACCGATTCGCCGACGGCTTTCAGGCCGGCAAAGTGAATCACGGTATCAATCGCGTGATCGTGCAGAATTTCGGTTATAAGCGCTTCGTTGCGAATATCGCCTTCGACAAAGGTCGGGTGCTTACCGCCCAGACGTTCAATAACGGGCAGCACGCTGCGCTTGCTGTTGCAGAGGTTATCGAGGATGACGACGTCATGACCATTTTGCAGCAATTGTACGCAGGTATGACTTCCAATGTAACCGCTACCACCTGTAACCAATACTCTCATAATTCGCTCCGTTAAGCCTATGGTATGGAATAACCATAGCATAACAAAGATGCGAAAAGTGTGACATGTAATAAATTAGTGGAATCGTTTACACGCTGGTGATTTTACGCATTTATATCAATTAAATGATTACAAATCATCTGGCTTGAGAATGCTTCTGCTTTTTATCCGAAAAAAAGGCGCGTTACGCGCCTGGGAATGAAACGGACGGGGCAGGAGCTGTCAGTCTTTTTTACGCGAGAGTAGCTTCCTGGCGAGCGCCCCGACAGCGACGACGCCGATGGCGGTCACTTTCCAGAATTTAAGTAACGCGATACCGAGCATAGCAAGCAGACCTACTTTTTTGGCCGCGATACCGCCAATCAGCGCGGCGAGCCCATACTCCGCTATTTTGTCCGTTGATTCGTTGAAGTCAGCGTAGCGTTGTCCAGGGTTGAACTTGACGGAACTGAGAATTCTTTTCGCCAGCGGGATTTCGTGGTCAACAGAACCTCTGTCGGTCACCAGATTTAAAGAAAAATAGCCTTCACGTCCCAGCAGATAGGTGTTGTAGTTCACGCCTTGTTCATTCAGTGGTTCGTTGGTGCCGATATCATGGATGGCGGCGGACCAGATCAGACGATGATTGGTTGCATCGTAGGTAGGCTTCTCGATCCAGCCAATAATTTCTATCGGCTCAATGCCTTTTGCAATACGATCTTTATTCGCTTCTTTTGTGCCTTTGCGCAGGTTATCCATTAATTCATCGGCATCCCAATTTTTTGCATCATCATCTTTTACATAACCAGAATCATCATATTCGATAGAAATAAATCCATTCATTTCCTTTTTAAATACGAGACCGTAAAAATATTCATCGTCAACATAGTTACCAATTTCACGCATAAATACCGCCGCTTCTTTTGCGGGTATCCAGGTAAATCCTTCCGGCAGATTAAGCGTGGCTTTATCACCTAAACTAATCTTTGTCGGACCCGCAACGGCGGCGCGACTCATGCCTTCAACAGCGACCTCAACGGCGGTTTTACGTGCTTCCTGCGCAGCGGTCGGCTTTTGCTCAGCATAACTGCCGGGGCAAAATAACATGGCTGCCAGTAAAAATAGTATTATTTGTGGAAAACGAAAAGCCATAATGAATCCCTTATATTCACATACGACATCATTGTCGAAAATTTCAGGATTATTATGACAATGAGGCGGTCAGCGATTCAAGAGATAGTAAGCTTATCGACCGTTATTATTATTCTTAATAAAAGGAGAGCGGTTCCAGAATGGCGCGCGGCGCCATTCTGATAATACATTTAATTATTGCATCGTCCGGAAACGTACTTATAACGTTCGCCCTCTGGTACAAATTCCAGCCGGTGGGTAATACAGGCAGGCGCATCTTCTGCATGATGGGAAACAAACAGCAGTTGGGTCTCTCCCTGGCGAATTAATACATCTACAAAACGGCGTACCAGTTGGCGGTTCAGCGGGTCCAACCCTTGCAGCGGCTCATCCAGAATCAACACTGTCGGATGTTTAACCAGCGCGCGCACGATCAGCGCCAGCCGCTGCTGTCCCCAGGAGAGACTGTGGAAGGGGACATCCGCCGTACGCTTATCGATTCCCAGAATATCCAGCCACTGTTGCGCCAGTTTTCGTTGCCTGTCTGAAACGGCCTGGTAAATGCCGATAGAATCGAAATAGCCGGAGAGAATGACATTGCGCACCGTGGTACTTACGCGGTAATCCAGATGTAAACTGCTGCTGACGTAGCCGATATGTTTTTTGATATCCCAGATTGTTTCGCCGCTTCCTCGCCGCCGCCCGAACAGCGTAAGATCGTTGCTGTAGCCTTGCGGGTGATCGCCAGTAATAAGGCTAAGCAATGTAGACTTACCCGCTCCGTTAGGACCGACGATCTGCCAGTGTTCGCCCGGATTGACTCGCCAGCTTAGGTGGTGGAGGATAGGGCGATCGTTATACGAGACCACGCCATCGTTAAGTACGATCCGTGGTTCGCCATCGGGTAACGCATGGCGGGCGGAAGGTTCGTCCGGTTCGGGTAATTGTACGTCGGTCAGACGCTCGCTGTGCGCGAGTTGAGCGACCAACGCCCGTTGCAGTAACTCTGTCGTCGTTCCGGTTTCCGCCAGCGTACAGTCGGCAAGCACGCCGGCAAACTGCACGAAGTCCGGGATTTCATCAAAACGGTTGAGTACCAGCGCCAGGGTAATACCCGCCTGGTTCAACGCCGTCAGGCGTTGCGCCAGTTGTTGACGGGCGGTCACGTCAAGCCCGTCGAACGGTTCATCAAGGATCAATAACTCCGGCTCAGACATCAGCGCCTGACACAGCAGCGCTTTTCGCGTCTCGCCGGTAGAAAGGTATTTAAAACGCCTGTTGAGTAAAGCGGAAATGCCGAACTGCTGCGCCAGCATCGCACAGCGGGCAGGATGGTGAACATCATCCTGAATAATTTCCGCGGTAGTGCGCCCGGTATCGTCTTCGCCAGGACTGAGCATATCGGTGTTATTACGTTGCCACTCATCGCTGACCAGCTTTTGCAATTGTTCAAAGGACAGACGAGTAATGCGGGTAAACTGACACTGGCGCTCGCCTGTTAATAATGGCAGTTCACCCGCCAGCGCGCGGGCGAGCGCCGACTTCCCGCTCCCGTTAGCCCCAACGAATGCCCAGCTATCGCCCGCATTGAGCGTCAGCGAATCCAGATGAAGTGTTTTTGTATCGCTCAGACGAAACGTGCCTTGCGAAATTTGCAACGATGACATTTTGCATCCCATTTTTTGCAGCGATGAATGACAGGGATACGTCTTTCGGCAACGGATGTCAATGTGCTTAGCACAACGTTGCAATAATCACTCTGTCCGCATTAAACCAGGCAATCACGTCATCGCCTTCCTTTAACGTGGCGGCATCCGCAGTCGGTATCGTAGCGCACAGCGTCTGGCCGTCCGGCAGCGCCATCAACACTTCACACTGTTCCGCGCCGCGCTCGATATGGCTGATCGTTCCCGACAACTGATTGTCAGCGGCGCGCGCAACGGCTGCATCCCGGGTAATGCCAACCCACGGCGCTTTTAGCAGGATCAGCACTTCTTTACCTTCCTCCAGGCCGAGACGCTCGCCGCTTTGCGCCGTCAGCGCGACTTTAAGCCGCGTTTTGCCGTCGGCCAGCAGCACGTCGACATGCTGTTGTACCTGATCGCGATCGCGGGCGGTAATGGTGCCGAACCACTGATTTCGGGCGCTGGTTTGCAGTGAAAAGCGGGAGATAGCGGCCAGCAGACTGTCAAGCGGCAGGGCGTCATCGTCGCTTAACACATCGAACGCTTTTTGCTGAATTTGGCCCAGCAAATCGTAAAGCTGGATCAGACGCTGACCATAGCGGGTTAATACCGCGCCGCCGCCGCCTTTGCCGCCCGTTGCGCGTTCAACCAGCATATGTTCACTAAGCTGGTTCATGTCGTTTATCGCATCCCAGGCGCTCTTATAGCTGATTCCCGCGTCTTTCGCGCCCTGACTAATCGAGCCGGAAAGCGCAATGTGTTTCAGCAGAGAGATACGTCGGGGATCGGCAAAAAGCTTTTGCTGAAGTTTCAGGGTAAGAAGGATTTCGGCCTGCATAACCAGCTCCTGGTAAAAAGACTATTGTGACTGAAAAGCGCGTCAGCGCAAAGCCGACCGCACAAAAGGGGAGTGCTTTTCTGTGTGATGCGGTTAAAATACAAAAAGGACTATATCTGGAGTTGCCCATGTTAGAGTTATTAAAAAGTCTGGTATTCGCCGTCATCATGGTACCGGTAGTGATGGCCATCATCCTCGGTCTGATTTACGGTCTGGGTGAGGTGTTCAACATTTTTTCCGGTATCGGTCAGAAAGACCAGTCCAGACAGAACCGCTGATTTCCCCAAACGCCCGCTCAGTCGGGCGTTTTTGTTACTCAAGATCCTGCTTTTCCTGCCGATATTTTCTGTGTTTAATCGTTAATGGGTATGAATAACCGCTGGGAAACCCCTGAGATTATCGTTATATTGTCGTTTACATAACGAAACGCACAAGGAGTTACAGATGGCGCATTCCTGGTTACGCCTGGTCGCAGGGGCGACATTATCTTTCGTCATCGCTGGCCATGCGCTGGCGGATGAAGGCAAGATCACCGTATTCGCCGCCGCGTCGCTAACGAACGCGATGCAAGACATTGCGGCAGAATATAAAAAAGAGAAAAATGTGGATGTGGTCTCCTCATTCGCCTCCTCTTCAACGCTGGCGCGCCAGATAGAAGCGGGCGCGCCGGCGGATCTGTTCATCTCTGCTGACCAGAAATGGATGGATTACGCAGCCGATAAAAAAGCGGTGGATACCACGACGCGCGAAACATTGCTCGGCAATAGCCTGGTGGTGGTGGCGCCGAAAGCCAGCGAGCAGAAACCGTTTACCATCGACAACAAAACGGACTGGATTCATCTGCTGAACGGCGGGCGTCTGGCGGTGGGCGATCCGCAACACGTACCGGCGGGAATTTATGCCAAAGAAGCGCTGCAAAAGCTGGGCGCATGGCAAACGCTTGAACCGAAACTGGCGCCGGGCGAGGATGTGCGCGGTGCGTTGGCGCTGGTCGAACGTAACGAAGCGCCTTTAGGCATTGTATACGGTTCTGATGCGGTCGCCAGCAAGGGGGTCAACGTGGTGGCGACGTTCCCGGAAGATTCACATAAAAAAGTGGAATACCCCATCGCTATCGTGGAGGGGCATAAAAATGCGGCCGTCAGCGCGTTCTATGATTACCTGAAAGGACCGCAGGCCTCGACAATCTTTAAACGTTATGGATTTACGACGAAGTAATGATACTGACCGATCCAGAATGGCAGGCTGTCCTTCTTAGCCTGAAAGTGTCTTCCCTGGCCGTGCTGTTTAGCCTGCCGTTTGGGATCTTTTTTGCCTGGTTACTGGTGCGATGCCGGTTTCCGGGCAAAGCCTTACTTGATAGTGTCCTGCATCTGCCGCTGGTGCTGCCGCCGGTGGTGGTCGGCTATCTGCTGCTGGTGTCGATGGGGCGACGCGGGTTTATTGGCCAGTGGCTGTATGACTGGTTCGGTCTCACGTTTGCCTTTAGCTGGCGCGGCGCCGTGCTGGCGGCGGCGGTGATGTCCTTCCCGCTGATGGTGCGGGCCATTCGGCTGGCGCTGGAGGGGGTGGATATCAAGCTTGAACAGGCCGCCAGAACGCTGGGCGCCGGGCGCTGGCGCGTTTTTCTGACTATCACCTTACCGCTTACCCTGCCGGGTATTATTGTTGGTACGGTGCTGGCGTTTGCCCGTTCGCTTGGCGAATTTGGCGCGACCATTACCTTTGTTTCCAATATTCCGGGCGAAACCCGCACCATACCTTCCGCCATGTATACTTTGATTCAGACGCCTGGCGGGGAGAGCGCGGCGGCGAGGCTGTGCGTGATTTCGATTGTATTAGCGCTGATTTCGCTGTTGATTTCTGAATGGCTGGCGCGGATTAGCCGTGAACGGACGGGGCGCTAACCATGCTGGAGCTTAATTTTTCCCAGACGCTGGGAACGCACTGTTTAACCCTCAACGAAACGCTGCCAGCCAGTGGGATCACGGCTATCTTTGGCGTCTCCGGCGCGGGAAAAACCTCGCTGATTAATGCCATCAGCGGTTTGACTCGCCCGCAAAAAGGACGCATCGCGCTGAATGGTCGGGTGTTGCATGACGCGGAAAACGGTATCTGTTTAACGCCGGAAAAGCGCCGCATCGGTTATGTTTTCCAGGATGCGCGCCTGTTCCCCCATTACAAAGTACGCGGCAATTTGCGCTACGGTATGGCGAAAAGCATGACCGGTCAGTTTGATAAGCTGGTGTCGCTGCTGGGAATTGAAGCGTTGCTTGATCGCCTGCCGGGGAGCCTGTCCGGCGGAGAAAAACAGCGCGTAGCGATAGGCCGGGCATTGCTCACCGCCCCGGAGTTGCTGCTGTTGGACGAACCGTTGGCCTCGCTGGATATCCCGCGAAAACGCGAATTACTGCCGTACCTGCAACGGCTGGCGCGGGAAATCAATATTCCCATGCTGTATGTCAGCCATTCTCTCGATGAAATTCTCCACCTGGCGGATAAAGTCATGGTGCTGGAGGATGGACAGGTTAAAGCGTTTGGCCCGCTGGAGGAGGTCTGGGGAAGCAGCGTTATGCACCCGTGGCTGCCGAAAGAGCAACAGAGCAGTATTCTGAAAGTCAGCGTGCTGGAGCATCACCCGCATTATGCCATGACCGCTCTGGCGCTTGGCGACCAGCACCTGTGGGTAAATAAACTCAATCAGCCGCTGCAATCCACACTGCGTATTCGTATACAGGCGTCGGATGTCTCGCTGGTACTACAGCCGCCGCAGCAGACCAGTATCCGCAACGTATTGCGGGCAAAAGTGGCGAATTGTTATGACGATAACGGACAGGTGGAAGTCCAGCTTGAGATAGGCGGCAGAACGCTGTGGGCGCGAATAAGCCCGTGGGCCAGGGATGAGCTGAATATCAAGCCTGGCCTGTGGCTTTACGCGCAGGTGAAAAGCGTTTCTATCACCGCCTGACTATAGCAGGTGGGTGTAAATAAATTTGGCGATGCTATCGGTAGTGTTATCGCCGATCACAACGTCAGCGCGCGCTTTCACCGCCTCATCGGCGTTGCCCATCGCAACGCCGGTGCCTGCCGCCTCCAGCATACTGATGTCGTTGTAGTTATCGCCGAAAGCGATCACATTTTTCATTGACCCTCCCTGCGCTTCTATCCACTGGGTAAGGCGCTTGCCTTTACTGTTGCCTTTGCGCGCGATATCCACCTGATCGTGCCATGACCATTCGCACTCCAGGCCAAGCGCCTGTTCAACATGCTGACCGAACCGCTGTAGTCTGGGAATATCTTCATCGGTAAGCGCAAACTTCCACACGGCATTCACGTCGCGCGCCGCCTGCGCCAACGAAGAGACCTGTGTAAAGGTCGGACGTTGCTCCGGCGGCAAGGTCTGCGCCCACCGGGAGGTACGCACGACGTGACCGGTTGGGTGTTCGTAAAGCATAGCGTCATCAACATACATCAGGCCGTGAATCTGATGCTCATCCAGTAAATCAATCAACTGCAACGCCTTATCCACGGGCATAGGATCGGCATCCAGGACAGTTTTAGCTTGATAATCATACAAATAGGTGCCGTTGCAGCAAATAGCAGGTGTTTCCAGCGCCAGCGCCTGATAAAAAGGATGAATAGCAACGTGATGGCGACCAGTGACAATGATAAGTTGAAAGCCCGCCTCTTTGGCGCGTGATAGCGCGTCAAGCGAGGAGGGGAGTAAGGTTTTATGCGGGGTTAATAACGTTCCGTCTAAATCGAGGGCAATCACGCGTGCAGTCATAATTTTTTCCAGATTAAGAGTAATAATTCCGTCTGTCGGCATGGTACACCGGGACGGTAAGCAGACAAAATTCTGCGTCTGAATTCAGCATTCGCCGTCAAAAGCGACTACGTTAAGCTGTGTCCTGTTATTGCAGCTACATGCCATATGCAAAGGAGTATTCATGAAACAAACAGTCTATACCGCCAGCCCTGAGAGTCAGCAAATTCACGTCTGGAGCCTGAACCACGAAGGGACGCTGACGCTGGTGCAGGTCGTGGATGTGCCCGGTCAGGTTCAGCCGATGGTGGTCAGTCCGGATAAACGCTACCTCTATGTCGGCGTACGCCCGGAGTTTCGTGTCCTGGCGTATCGTATTGCGCCGGATGATGGCGCGCTGACGTTTGCCGCCGAATCCGCCCTGCCGGGTAGCCCGACCCATATTTCTACCGATCATCATGGTCGTTTTGTCTTTGTCGGATCGTATAACGCCGGTAATGTCAGCGTGACGCGCTTACAGGATGGCCTGCCGGTTGAGCTGGTGGATGTGGTGGAAGGGCTGGACGGCTGCCACTCGGCAAATATTACGCCTGATAACCGTACCCTGTGGGTGCCTGCGCTAAAACAGGATCGCATTTGTCTGTTTACGCTAAGCGCTGACGGCCATCTGGTGGCCCAGGAGCCGGCGGAAGTAAATACAGTTGAAGGGGCAGGCCCGCGTCATATGGTCTTCCACCCGAATCGACAATATGCGTATTGCGTCAATGAACTGAACAGTTCGGTGGATGTCTGGCAGCTTAAAAATCCGCATGGTGAGATAGAGTGCGTACAAACCCTGGATATGATGCCCGCCGATTTTTCCGATACCCGTTGGGCGGCGGATATTCATATTACGCCGGATGGACGGCATCTGTATGCCTGTGACCGCACCGCCAGTCTGATTACCGTCTTTAGTGTCTCCGAAGACGGCAGCGTACTGAGTGTTGAAGGCTTCCAGCCGACGGAAGCCCAACCGCGCGGCTTTAATATCGACAATAGCGGAAAATACCTGATTGCTGCGGGTCAAAAATCACATCATATCGCGGTCTATGAAATTACGGGCACTCAGGGGTTGCTGACGGAAAAAGGCCGTTATGCCGTCGGCCAGGGGCCAATGTGGGTTGTGGTGAACGCGTACTAAAGCGCTGTGTGCCGGAGGACGGCGGGCTGGAGCTCACCAGGGCAGGATGCCTGATTAATTTCGATAAACATCGCTTGTAGTAAAACCACGGGCCGCCACATCTGCTGCGGCGGCCCGTTTATAAGCCTGAACCGGAACAGCGATTACTGCTTAGGTTCCGCCACCACTTTACTGCCTACACCGCGGTTGTTGTATTCCCACATGCGGTTGTAGTTAGTGTCGTTCAGATTACGCTGCACCTCGTCTTTGTCATCCACGGTTCCCGTATTTCCGGCAAACGGACGTTTCGAGATGACCGCGTCGGCCCACGGTTTGGCAACGTTGAAGCCCTCGTTAATCACGCTGTCGCGGATCACTACCTGACCGTTGGTGTTGGCGTCGACATCCAGCGAGCGGCCAAGCTGCGCAACGCCATCGCCGGAGGCGTTAAAGCGGCTGTTGATCGCCAAAAAGCCATAGTAAATATTGGACAGCGTAGCCGGGGCGAAGACGTAGGCTTCCTGCTGTGTGCGGGAGTTGACGACCTGGAAGTTGGTGTTATCGAACACCACGGCGCCGCGTCCGGAAACCATATCCACATCGCCTTCAATATAGCTGTTCGTCACCAGCGTACGCGGCTGACGATCGGTTTGCAGACGGTTCTGCACGCCGCTGTTGGTTACAAAGAAGGTGTTCTGGCGGCCAAGGATATTGACCTTGTTAATCTGGACTTTGTCGCCATCGGTACGCAGCGCCACCGCCGGATGGTTTCCGGCATCGACACTGTCGCCCAGCGTGTTCTCGATGGTCAGATTTTGTAGCTGCAGACCGTTATTCTGCGACCAGAACGCGGCAGAACACATCACACCGATCGTCGCGGCGTGTTTGCTTTGGCAGTTATCGAACATATACCAGGCGGGTTTACCAGGCATATATTTCCCGCCGGGATTCACCGCGCGGCGCCAGTCAGCGACACTCATTTCACCATCAATCGCCATCCCAATTTTCACATCGATCGGTTTTTCACCGGTCCCGTACAGGGTCAGACTTCCCGGCGCGGCGGGAACATACACGGTCCCCTGATAGTCGCCCGGCATAATAGCAATGTACTGGCGTTTGTTCGTGCGTTTAACCATTGCCGCATCGACCGCGGCCTGAATCGAGGTGTGCGTAACGCCTGGCGTACCTGCTGGCCCTACCACAAAGTCAGGCTGTGCGGGCAGGGTAATCGGCGACGGCGACCACGGGGCGGTATTCGGCGTCAGGGAGGCAAAATAGTGCGCCGCAACGAAGTTTTTCGCTTCATTTGCCGACAGAATTGGGCGCGAGGCGGTGCCAGGCGCGGTTTGATCGGAAGGGATCTGATCGGGTGGCGTAGAGCTACAGGCGCTCAGCGTCACGCCAAAAGCCAGTGCCAGCGCCAGACGGGAAACCGATAATGTATTCACAGGTTGCTCCGGGCTTGAAAAAGTTAAATGACATCCATTGAAGCCTGCTTTTTTATACTAAGTTGAACGAAACGGGAAGGCGAAAAGGTAAAAAGTTCCTTTTCAGGCTGGAAACACCTGTAGCATCAGATAGTTTTATCACAATTAAGCAACAACTTTCGCGCTTTGAGTTGACAATCCGGAGCAGAAAGAAAATAAATGTCTATACAACTCATGACAGGCAAGAGAGCGACAGGAATGCGGCAACTTTTACCGGGCGATACTGTCTGGCGAAACATCAGGCTGGCGACAATGGACCCGCAGCGGCAAGCCCCGTATGGGCTGGTGGATAACCAGGCGCTGATTGTACGCGAAGGGTATATTTGCGATATCGTGCCAGAGACGCAGCTTCCTGTCAGTGGGGACAATATCCATGATATGCAGGGACGACTGGTAACCCCGGGACTTATCGATTGCCACACGCATCTGGTGTTTGCCGGTAACCGCGCCGCAGAGTGGGAACAGCGGCTTAACGGCGCGTCATACCAGCATATTAGCGCTCAGGGCGGCGGCATTAACGCGACGGTATCAGCAACCCGCGCCTGTGCGGAGGAGACGCTCTACCTGCTGGCGCGCGAACGCATGATGCGCCTTGCCAGCGAAGGCGTTACGCTGCTGGAGATTAAATCCGGCTATGGTCTGGAACTGGCGACAGAAGAAAAGCTGTTGCGCGTCGCTGCAAAACTTGCTGCCGAAAACGCTATCGACATTAGCCCCACGCTATTGGCCGCTCATGCTACGCCAGCGGAGTATCGTGACGACCCGGACGGCTACATCACTCTGGTCTGCGAGACGATGATTCCGCAGCTCTGGCAAAAAGGGTTATTTGATGCGGTAGACCTCTTTTGCGAGAGCGTCGGCTTTAATGTGGCGCAGAGTGAGCGCGTGTTGCAGACGGCGAAGGCGTTAGGTATTCCCGTTAAAGGCCATGTTGAGCAGCTTTCGCTGTTGGGCGGCGCGCAGCTGGTGAGTCGTTATCAGGGTTTATCGGCGGATCATATCGAATATCTTGATGAAGCGGGCGTCGCGGCGATGCGTGACAGCGGTACTGTCGGCGTGTTGTTGCCCGGCGCGTTTTATTTTCTGCGCGAGACGCAGCGCCCGCCGGTTGAACTGCTGCGCCGCTATCAGGTGCCTGTCGCCGTCGCCAGCGATTTCAATCCCGGCACCAGCCCGTTTTGCAGTTTGCATCTGGCGATGAATATGGCCTGCGTACAGTTTGGTCTGACGCCGGAAGAGGCATGGGCGGGCGTTACGCGCCATGCCGCACGCGCGCTGGGAAGACAGGCGACGCATGGGCAGCTCAGGGCCGGCTACCGGGCGGATTTTGTGGTGTGGGATGCTGAACAGCCGGTAGAGATAGTGTATGAGCCGGGGCGTAACCCTTTATATCAGCGGGTATACAGAGGAAAAATCTCATGACGCAATGGTATCCGGCTTCTCCGGCGCTTTGGCAGGGGCGCGATGACAGTATAGAAGCGCCGGATGCGCGGCGTCTGTTTCAGACCGTCACGCGCAGCGAGACCTTTTCCCCCGAAAACTGGCAGCAAAAGATCGCGTTAATGGGATTTGCCTGCGACGAGGGGGTAAAACGCAATGCAGGCCGTCCCGGCGCGGCAGGCGCCCCGGACGCGTTGCGTAAAGCGCTGGCGAATATGGCCAGCCATCAGGGACATGAACGGCTGGTAGATTTAGGCAATTGGGTTGCGCCGACGCCCGATCTGGAAGGCGCGCAGCAGGCCTTGTGCGATGCGGTAAGCCGCTGTCTGCGGGCCGGGATGCGCACGCTGGTGCTGGGCGGCGGGCATGAAACCGCGTTTGGACACGGCGCGGGGGTGCTGGACGCGTTTGCGCAGGAAAGCGTAGGGATCATTAATCTTGATGCGCATCTGGATCTCCGTCAGACCGACCGGGCAACATCCGGGACGCCGTTTCGTCAACTGGCGCAGCTATGCGACGCGCAGAGCCGCGCGTTTCATTATGCCTGTTTCGGCGTGAGCCGTGCGGCAAATACGCAGGCGTTGTGGCGGGAAGCGCAGTGGCGGAATGCTACCGTGGTGGAGGATCTGGACTGCCATGACGCGCTGGCGCAGATGACGCAGTTTATCGACAAGGTGGATAAAATTTATCTGACTATCGATCTCGACGTATTGCCTGTCTGGGAAATGCCGGCCGTCTCTGCTCCCGCAGCGCTGGGCGTGCCACTGATACAGGTTCTGCGTTTAATTGAGCCGGTTTGCCGCAGCGGAAAATTACAGGCGGCGGATCTGGTTGAATTTAATCCACGCTTTGATGAAGATGGCGCAGCGGCGCGCGTGGCGGCGCGGCTTGGCTGGCAAATCGCGCACTGGTGGCGTTAATCTGTCATCCGCAAAACACTATCCGCATAAGGAAGGCTTCACGCATGTATTCATCCCGCTCCCGTTCTGCGCCTGCGCCTTTTTACGAAACGGTGAAACAGGACATCTGTAAAAAAATAGCCGACGGCGTCTGGCAGCCGCACGATCGCATTCCGTCGGAAGCTGAACTGGTCGCGCAGTATGGCTTTAGCCGAATGACCATCAACCGGGCGCTGCGTGAGCTGACGGATGAAGGGTGGCTGGTGCGTTTACAGGGCGTGGGGACGTTTGTCGCCGAACCAAAAGGCCAGTCCGCGCTGTTTGAAGTCCGCAGTATCGCCGAGGAGATTGCCGCCCGCCGTCATCAGCATCGTTGTGAGGTGCTCACGCTGGAGCGCGTGCGGGCAAACGCCATCCAGGCCAGCGCTCTCAACGTCAATGAGAGCGATGTCATTTTCCATTCCATCATGGTGCATTATGAAAACGATCTGCCGGTACAAATTGAAGATCGCTGCGTGAATGCGGATATTGCCGTGGATTACCTGACGCAAGATTACCGTCAGACCACGCCGCACGCTTATTTGTCGCGGATCGCGCCGCTAACGGAAGGGGAACATATTGTGGAGGCGGTGCGCGCCACGGCGCAAGAGTGCGCGTGGTTAACTATCAAAGAGCATGAGCCTTGTCTGCTCATTCGTCGTACAACCTGGTCCGCGTCGCGGATTGTTTCTCACGCCCGCTTACTTTTCCCCGGGTCGCGCTACCGGCTACAGGGACGATTTATCTCCTGAGCGGACTGCTGCCGGAAAACGTGATTGCTGACACAATATAACAAAATTGTATCATTTTTGTTAATTCTATTCTTGTGCTTACTTGTATAGACAAGTATATGTCTGATTCTTATCTGTGGGTCTGCGGCGGTGCCTGATAGTGGCGTTTTAGCGTTATTTGGCGATGGCAGACCGATAACAATGAGGAGTCATTGCTATGCCTGAAAGCAAGTATCGTCAGCAGACTATCCGCGCGCCCCGAGGCACGGTATTAACGGCGAAAAGCTGGCTGACAGAAGCCCCGCTGCGGATGTTAATGAATAATCTCGATCCTGACGTGGCGGAAAATCCGCATGAGCTGGTGGTCTACGGCGGGATTGGTCGCGCCGCGCGCAACTGGGAATGCTATGACGCTATTGTTGATGCGCTCACCCGGCTGGAGGCGGACGAAACGTTGCTTATTCAGTCTGGCAAACCGGTCGGCGTATTTAAAACGCACGACAACGCGCCGCGGGTATTAATCGCCAACTCCAACCTGGTTCCCCACTGGGCGACATGGGAACACTTTAACGAACTGGATGCGAAAGGGCTGGCTATGTACGGTCAAATGACGGCCGGAAGCTGGATCTATATCGGCAGTCAGGGAATCGTGCAGGGAACATACGAAACCTTTGTCGAGGCGGGGCGTCAGCACTATAACGGCACGCTGGCGGGACGCTGGGTGCTGACCGCCGGGCTGGGCGGCATGGGCGGCGCGCAACCGCTAGCCGCGACGCTGGCCGGAGCGTGTTCGCTGACGATTGAATGCCAGCAAAGCCGTATCGATTTTCGTCTGCGTACTCGCTACGTGGATGAGCAGGCCGCCACGCTGGATGACGCGCTGGCCCGCATTACGCGCTACACCCGCGAGGGGAAAGCCGTGTCCGTCGCCCTGTGCGCGAACGCGGCGGATATCCTGCCGGAACTGGTTAATCGCGGCGTGCGCCCGGACCTGGTGACCGATCAGACCAGCGCCCACGATCCGCTACATGGCTATTTACCCTCCGGCTGGCGCTGGGAGGAGTATCAGAAAAACGCGCAATCCGATCCCCACGGGACGATGCAGGCAGCGAAACGTTCCATGGCGGCGCATGTTCGGGCGATGCTGGCGTTCAGTCAAATGGGCGTGCCGACCTTTGACTATGGCAACAATATTCGCCAGATGGCGAAAGAGATGGGGGTAGAAAACTCCTTTGATTTTCCGGGATTTGTGCCAGCCTATATTCGTCCGCTGTTCTGTCGTGGCATCGGGCCGTTTCGCTGGGTGGCGCTGTCCGGCGATCCGCAGGATATCTATAAAACCGATGCCAAAGTCAAAGAGATAGTGGCTGAGGATAAACATCTGCATCACTGGCTGGATATGGCGCGCGAGCGCATTCATTTTCAGGGGCTACCGGCGCGTATCTGCTGGGTAGGTCTGGAGTGGCGGCAAAAACTGGGGCTGGCGTTCAACGAAATGGTGCGTTGCGGCGAGGTATCCGCGCCCATTGTGATTGGCCGCGATCACCTGGATTCCGGTTCCGTCGCCAGCCCTAACCGTGAAACCGAAGCGATGCGCGACGGCTCTGACGCGGTTTCCGACTGGCCGCTGTTAAATGCATTGCTGAATACCGCCAGCGGGGCGACATGGGTATCGCTCCATCATGGCGGCGGGGTGGGGATGGGGTTTTCGCAACACGCCGGTATGGTGATTGTCTGTGATGGCACTGACGAGGCCGCCGCGCGTATTCGCCGCGTGTTACACAACGATCCGGCGACGGGCGTCATGCGCCATGCCGATGCCGGATATGATCTCGCGGTGGAATGCGCTGTTGAGCAAGGTCTGAATTTACCGATGGTTGCGGCGACGCAGGGGAAAGGCTGATATGAACACCATAACACTCACTCCGGGGCAGTTAAGCCTCTCTCAACTGTACGATGTCTGGCGTCATCCGGTACAGCTTCGGCTGGACGCCAGCGCCATTGACGGCATTAACACCAGCGTCGCGTGCGTCAATGATATCGTTGCCGAAGGGCGTACCGCCTACGGCATCAACACCGGTTTCGGCCTGCTGGCGCAGACGCGCATCGCTGATGAAGACTTGCAAAATCTACAGCGATCGTTGGTGCTGTCTCACGCCGCGGGCGTAGGCGACCCACTGGATGACGCGATGGTGCGTCTGATCATGGTATTGAAAATCAATAGTCTGGCGCGCGGGTTTTCCGGGATTCGGTTGAGCGTGATAGAAGCGCTCATCGCTCTGGTGAATGCCGGCGTGTATCCGCTGATTCCGGCAAAAGGGTCGGTTGGCGCGTCGGGCGACTTAGCGCCGCTGGCGCATCTGTCGCTGACGCTGCTTGGCGAAGGAAAAGCGCGCTGGCAGGGTGAATGGCTTCCGGCGCAGACGGCGCTAAAAAAGGCCGGACTGGAGCCTGTCGCGCTGGCGGCCAAAGAGGGGCTGGCGCTGCTTAACGGCACCCAGGCGTCAACGGCCTTCGCGCTGCGCGGTTTGTTTGAGGCACAGGAGTTATTTGCCTCCGCCGTTGTCTGCGGCGCGCTGACTACCGAAGCCGTGCTGGGATCGCGCCGTCCTTTTGATGCGCGCATTCATGCCGCGCGCGGACAAAAGGGGCAAATTGACGTCGCGCGGTTGTTCCGGCATCTGCTGACCGATACCAGCGCCATTGCTGAATCACATCACCACTGTCATAAAGTTCAGGACCCGTATTCCCTTCGCTGCCAGCCACAGGTAATGGGCGCTTGTTTGACCCAGTTACGTCAGACGAAAGAGGTACTGCTGGCTGAGGCCAACGCGGTGTCCGATAATCCGCTGGTCTTTGCCGATGCGGGGGAGGTGATCTCCGGCGGTAACTTCCATGCTGAACCGGTTGCCATGGCGGCGGATAATCTGGCGCTGGCGATAGCGGAAATCGGCGCGCTATCGGAGCGGCGCATCGCGCTGATGATGGATAAACATATGTCGCAGTTACCGCCGTTTCTGGTGAAAAATGGCGGCGTTAATTCCGGTTTTATGATTGCCCAAGTCACCGCCGCAGCGCTCGCCAGCGAGAATAAAGCGCTGGCGCACCCGCACAGCGTGGATAGCCTGCCGACCTCGGCGAATCAGGAAGATCATGTCTCAATGGCCCCGGCGGCAGGACGGCGACTCTGGGAAATGGCGGCGAATACCCGCGGCATCATTGCCGTGGAGTGGCTGGCTGCCTGTCAGGGGATAGATTTACGGGAAGGGTTAACCTCCAGCCCGTTACTGGAACAGGCGCGGCAGACACTGCGCGAGCGGGTGGCGCACTATACGCAGGATCGTTTTTTCGCACCCGATATTGAGTGTGCGACGGCGCTGCTGGCGCAAGGCGCGTTACAGCGTCTGGTGCCGGACTTTATGTGAATGCTGCCGGATGGCGAGGCGCTTATTCGGCTTACCCAACCCGTTGGCAGGGTAAGACGTTTACGCCGCCATCCGGCACAGCGTTTAACTGAACATCGCCGTGATCGAGGCGCTGGCGAGCGAATGGAAATGCACGTTAAAGCCGACCATCGCGCCGCTGGCGTCTTCATCAACGTCAAGACGCTCGACGTCCAGCGCGTGAACCGTAAAGATATAGCGGTGCGTTTCCCCTTTAGGCGGCGCCGCGCCGCCGTAGCCCGCTTTACCGAAATCGGTACGCGTCTGAATGACGCCGTCTGGTATGGCCACCAGGCCTGAGCCGAACCCCTGGGTCAGTACGCGCGTATCCGCCGGGAGGTTCACCACCACCCAGTGCCACCAGCCGGAGCCGGTCGGCGCGTCGGGATCGTAACAGGTCACGACAAAACTTTTGGTGCCCATCGGCACGTCGTCCCAGGCCAGATGCGGCGAAATATTATCGCCATCATAGCCCATACCGTTAAAAACGTGGCGATGAGGAAGTTTATCTCCATCGCGCAAATCGTTGCTGATAAGTTTCATGCGCTCTCCTTTTGACTCACCAGAAGTGTAGCCAGAAGCAGCATCGCTTACCGCTGATTAATGGCTAAAAAATGTTTCATTGTGTACCGCGTCATTGACCGCCTGGGTCAAACAGCGCAGTTGATCCGGTCGAATAATGTAGGGCGGCATCAGGTAGATTAGCTTGCCGAACGGCCTGATCCAGACGCCTTGCCCGACGAAGAAGCGTTGAAGCGCCGCCATATTGACCGGATGCGTGGTTTCAACCACCCCAATCGCGCCCAACACCCGCACATCCGCCACCCAGGGCGAACTTTGCGCGGGGGCTAACTCAGCGCGTAACTGAGACTCGATAGACGCCACCTGCTGGCGCCATTCGCCGCTTTCCAGCAGCGTCAGGCTGGCGCAAGCGACGGCGCAGGCCAGCGGATTCCCCATAAACGTCGGGCCATGCATAAAACACCCCGCCTCGCCGTTGCTAATAGTCTCTGCAACCTGGCGTGTCGTGAGCGTTGCCGAGAGGGTCATGGTGCCGCCGGTTAAGGCTTTGCCAAGACACAGAATATCCGGCGCGATCCCGGCGTGCTCGCAGGCGAACAGTTTGCCGGTACGGCCAAACCCGGTGGCTATTTCATCGGCAATCAGCAGAATGCCTTCGCGATCGCACATGTTACGAATACGCCTGAGCCATTGTGGATGATATATGCGCATCCCGCCCGCGCCCTGAACGATAGGTTCCAGAATCACGGCGGCGATTTCATGGCGATGCGCGGCCATCAGGCGGGCAAATGGCGCGATGTCGCTTTCATCCCATTCGCCATCCATCCGGCTTTGCGGCGCCGGCGCGAACAGATTTTCCGGCAGATAGCCTTTCCACAAGCTGTGCATGGAGTTATCCGGATCGCACACCGACATCGCGCCGAACGTGTCGCCATGATAACCGTGGCGAAACGTCAGAAAACGCTGACGCGATTCGCCCCGCGCCTGCCAGTATTGCAGCGCCATCTTCATGGCCACTTCTACCGACACCGAACCAGAGTCGGCCAGAAAGACACACTCCAGCGGCTCAGGCGTTATCGCGACCAGCTTACGGCACAGATTCACCGCAGGTTGATGGGTTATGCCGCCGAACATGACATGCGACATGGCGTCAATTTGCGCTTTCATCGCCGCGTTCAATTGCGGGTTGTTATAACCATGAATGGCCGCCCACCAGGAGGACATCCCCTCAATCAGGCGTTCGCCCGAGGCGAGAACCAGCTCGCAGCCTTCGGCCCGCTCAACGGGATATACCGGCAGCGGCGAGGTCATGGAAGTGTAAGGATGCCAAATATGGCGTTTATCGAAGGCCAGATCGTCCGTTGTCATAATCGACTTGTAAACCAAATTAAAAAGATTTAGGTTTACGAGTCTACACCATATCAAAAACAAACAACATATTTTGGAGAAGCCCGATGGCTCGCCACCCACGCTGGACACTGTCGCAAGTAACCGAATTATTTGAAAAACCACTGCTGGAATTGCTGTTTGAAGCGCAGCAAATTCATCGCCAGCATTTCGATCCGCAGCAGGTACAGGTTAGTACGCTGCTGTCGATCAAAACCGGCGCCTGCCCGGAGGATTGTAAATACTGCCCGCAGAGCTCGCGCTATAAAACCGGACTGGAAGCCGAGCGTTTAATGGAAGTAGAGCAGGTACTGGACTCCGCCCGTAAAGCGAAAAACGCCGGTTCGACCCGCTTCTGTATGGGGGCGGCCTGGAAGAATCCGCATGAACGCGATATGCCTTATCTGGAGCAGATTGTACAGGGCGTCAAAGCGATGGGGCTGGAAACCTGTATGACGCTCGGTATGTTGAACGAGAGCCAGGCGCAGCGTCTGGCTAACGCCGGGCTGGATTACTACAACCACAACCTCGATACCTCGCCGGAGTTTTACGGCAATATCATCACTACCCGTACCTATCAGGAGCGCCTCGACACGCTGGAAAAAGTCCGTGAAGCAGGGATTAAAGTGTGCTCCGGCGGCATTGTGGGTCTGGGCGAAACGGTTACCGATCGCGCCGGACTGTTGTTGCAGTTGGCGAACCTGCCGACGCCGCCGGAAAGCGTGCCAATCAACATGCTGGTGAAGGTGAAAGGCACACCGCTTGCGGATAACGATGACGTGGATGCGTTTGATTTTATTCGTACTATCGCCGTGGCGCGCATCATGATGCCGACCTCATACGTGCGTCTTTCCGCAGGACGTGAACAGATGAACGAGCAGACCCAGGCGATGTGCTTTATGGCCGGGGCGAACTCGATTTTCTATGGCTGCAAATTGTTAACTACGCCAAATCCGGCAGAGGACAAGGATCTGCAGTTATTCCGTAAGCTGGGGCTGAATCCGCAGCAGACCAGGGTGCTGGCGGGCGATAACGAGCAGCAGCAACGTCTGGAGCAGACGCTGATGACGCCTGACACCGATGATTATTACAACGCGGCAGCCTTATGAGTTGGCAACAACGCGGCAGCCTTATGAGTTGGCAACAACGCGTCGACGATGCGCTGACGGCGCGTCGGGCGACGGATACATTGCGCCGCCGCTATGTGGTGTCGCAGGGCGCCGGACGCTGGCTGGTAGCGAACGGGCGACAGTATCTTAACTTCTCCAGCAATGATTACCTCGGCTTAAGCCAACACCCGCAGATTATTCGCGCCTGGCAACAGGCAGCGACGCGTTTTGGCGTCGGCAGCGGCGGGTCGGGTCATATCAGCGGTTATTCCGTGGCGCACCGGGCGTTAGAGGAGGAACTGGCGCAATGGTTAGGATATCCGCGCGCGCTACTGTTTATCTCTGGCTTTGCGGCGAATCAGGCGGTCATTACCGCCTTAATGAAAAAAAATGACCGGATTGTGGCCGACAGGTTGAGTCATGCTTCCCTGCTGGAGGCCGCCAATCTGAGTCCGGCGCAGCTTCGCCGCTTTATCCATAACGATACGCAGCATCTGTCGCGTTTACTGCAATCGCCCTGCGTGGGCCAGCAACTGGTGGTGACAGAAGGTGTATACAGCATGGACGGCGACAGTGCGCCGCTGGCGGAAATCCAGCACATTGCCCGCAGGCATCATGCCTGGCTGTTGGTTGATGATGCGCACGGCATCGGCGTGACTGGCGATGAGGGGCGGGGCACCTGCTGGCAACGGGGGGTGAAGCCTGAGTTGCTGGTAGTGACTTTCGGTAAGGGGTTTGGCGTCAGCGGCGCAGCGGTGCTCTGCTCGGAAAGCGTCGCGGATTATCTGCTGCAATTCGCCCGCCATCTGGTTTACAGCACCAGTATGCCGCCCGCCCAGGCGCAGGCGTTAAGCGCCTCGCTGGCGGTGATCCGTAGCGATGAAGGTGGTGAACGGCGCGAAAAACTCGCCGCTCTGGTTCAGCGCTTTCGGGCCGGCGTTAACGCGTCCCGATTTACGCTACTGAATGCCCATAGCGCCATCCAGCCGTTAATCGTGGGCGATAACAGCCGTGCATTGCGCCTGGCGGAGGCGCTGCGTCAACAAGGATGCTGGGCGATGGCGATTCGTCCGCCGACGGTGCCTGTCGGTACGGCGCGCCTGCGCTTAACGTTAACGCAGGCGCATGAAGCGTGCGATATAGACCGTCTGCTGGAGGTGCTGCATGGCGCAGGTGAATAAGCAGGCTATTGCGGCGGCGTTTGGCCGGGCCGCATCGCAATATGAACAACACGCCTCTTTGCAGCAACACAGCGCGGATGCGCTGCTGACGCTGTTGACAGGCCGCCAGTTTGCCAGTGTGTTGGACGCAGGCTGCGGCCCCGGACGTATGAGTCGTTACTGGCGAGAGCGGGGGAGCGAAGTGACCGCCCTGGATCTTTCGCTGGCGATGCTGCAACAGGCGCGCGATCGTCAGGCGGCGCATCACTATTTGCTGGCGGATATCGAAGCGATTCCCCATGACGCCGAAGTTTTTGACCTGGCCTGGAGCAACCTGGCGGTCCAGTGGTGCGGCGATTTACGTGATGCGTTGAGCGAGTTGTACCGGGTCGTACGGCCCGGCGGCGTGGTGGCGTTTACCACCTTGTGCCAGGGGTCGTTGCCGGAGCTGCGTCAGGCATGGCAGGCCGTCGATAATCGCGCTCACGCGAATAGCTTTTTGCCGGAAGAGGCAATTGACCACGCGCTGCGCGGCTGGCGGGCGTCTCGTCATACTCAGGCGATGACATTGTGGTTTGAGGATGCCCTGAGTGCGATGCGCTCGCTTAAAGGCATTGGCGCCACCCATCTTCATGAAGGGCGGGAGTCGGATGTATTAACCCGCGCCCGGCTTAGACAGATTCAACTGGCATGGCCGCAGCGGCAGGGGAAATATCCGCTGACGTACCATCTTTTTATGGGAGTGATTGAACGTGACTAAACGCTATTTTGTGACCGGTACTGATACTGAAGTCGGTAAAACGGTTGCCAGTTGCGCCTTATTGCAGGCCGCAACGCAGTTAGGTTATCAAACCGTAGGCTATAAGCCCGTCGCTTCCGGCAGCGAAATGACAACCGACGGGCTACGCAATGGCGATGCCCTGGCCTTGCAGCGTAACAGCAGCCTGCCGCAACCTTATTCCGCTATCAATCCTTATACTTTTGCCGAGCCTACCTCTCCCCACATCGTTAGCGCCGACGAAGGCCGGGCGATAGACGCGGCGGTATTATCACGCGGATTGCGAACGCTGGAGGCGCAGGCAGACTGGGTGTTGACAGAAGGGGCGGGCGGCTGGTTTACACCGCTCTCTGCCACGCTGACGTTTGCCGACTGGGTACAGACGGAGCAGCTGCCGGTGATTCTGGTTGTTGGCGTCAAGCTGGGCTGTATTAATCACGCCATGCTGACGGCGCTGGCGGTAGAACAGGCCGGATTACCGCTTGTCGGATGGATAGCCAACGACATACAGCCGCCGGGCGCGCGTCATGGTGAATATCTCGCGACGCTTCGCCGCGTCATCCCGGCCCCGCTGTTAGGGGAAATCCCGTGGCTGGGCGTTTCTCCATCGCAGGCGGCGACAGGACAGTATCTGGACCTTAGCCCCCTGGAACGCGCCTGACCGCGCTTAAAAACCGCCTTCTTGCAGGATCAGACGATCCTGCTGTTCTTTCGCCAGACCCTCCTGACGTCGCCAGGCTAAAAATGTGCAAAATGTGAGCGTCTACGCCTCAATTTTTCCCTTCTCGTTAGCCAATAATCTGCCAAAAATAGCGATAATTTTTTTTTATCGCCCGGCGAAAACGTCAGGGGCTGATTTTGCCAGGCGGCAGGGGATACGGGCTGGAAGCAGTTATCCACTATTCCTGTGGATAACCTTGTGTATTAGAGTTAGAAAACACAACGTAAGCGAGAGGCGACGCGGCCTGCGACTAAATTGGCGCGAAAGACGGCTTGAGAAAATATCCCTTTCTAGACAGCAAGTTATATAAAATCAATGGTTGTAAAGGAAGGGGGATACGTTGACATAAAACTTTCATCATCCGACTTGACAAATGTTAAAAAAGACTCTGGTCTGGGGATAACCAGCACACTGCTGGAATTTTACCCCGCGACTGTCTATGTTTTACCTCTAAATAGCGTGGGGTATCTGCCGATAGCCATTATACACTGGAGTGTTACTGTTTTTTCATCCAGTATTTTTTATTGGCAATATTCACCGTCGAGAGTAAAATTACACCCCTGCCCGCTCACTCCTTCAGGTAGCCGCTCATGAGTAAACCGTTCAAACTGAATTCCGCTTTTAAACCTTCTGGCGATCAGCCGGACGCTATACGTCGTCTGGAAGAAGGGCTGGAGGACGGGCTGGCGCATCAGACGTTATTGGGCGTGACCGGTTCCGGGAAGACATTCACCATTGCCAACGTCATTGCGGACTTGCAGCGGCCAACGATGGTGCTTGCGCCCAATAAAACCCTGGCGGCGCAGCTCTACGGCGAAATGAAAGAGTTTTTCCCGGAAAACGCGGTGGAGTATTTCGTCTCCTACTATGACTACTATCAGCCGGAAGCGTATGTGCCAAGTTCGGATACGTTTATCGAAAAAGACGCTTCGGTAAACGAACATATTGAGCAAATGCGGTTGTCGGCAACGAAAGCGTTGCTTGAGCGACGCGATGTCGTGGTGGTGGCTTCCGTGTCCGCGATTTACGGTCTGGGCGATCCGGATCTCTACCTGAAAATGATGCTGCATCTGACGGTGGGAATGCTGATTGACCAGCGCGCGATTTTGCGTCGGCTGGCGGAATTGCAATACACCCGTAACGATCAAGCTTTTCAGCGTGGTACCTTTCGCGTGCGCGGCGAAGTGATCGACATCTTCCCGGCTGAATCTGACGATATCGCGTTACGCGTTGAGCTGTTTGATGAAGAAGTGGAACGCCTGTCGCTGTTCGACCCGTTAACCGGGCAGGTAGAGTCAACGGTGCCACGTTATACCATCTATCCCAAAACGCACTACGTGACGCCGCGCGAGCGTATTCTGCAGGCGATGGAAGAGATAAAAGATGAGCTGGCGGACAGGCGTAAAGTCTTGCTGGCAAATAATAAGCTGCTTGAAGAGCAGCGATTAAGCCAGCGCACGCAGTTCGATTTAGAGATGATGAACGAGCTGGGCTACTGCTCAGGCATTGAAAACTATTCCCGCTTTCTGTCGGGCCGCGGGCCGGGCGAACCGCCGCCAACTTTGTTCGATTATCTGCCCGCCGACGGACTGCTGGTGGTGGATGAGTCTCATGTCACCATCCCGCAGATAGGCGGCATGTATCGCGGCGACCGGGCGCGCAAAGAGACGCTGGTCGAGTATGGCTTCCGTCTGCCTTCGGCGCTGGATAACCGTCCGCTGAAGTTTGAGGAGTTTGAAGCCTTAGCGCCGCAAACTATCTATGTTTCCGCCACGCCCGGCAACTATGAGCTGGAAAAATCTGGTGATGAGGTGGTGGATCAGGTCGTGCGACCGACCGGGCTGCTGGACCCGATTATTGAAGTGCGTCCGGTGGCGACCCAGGTGGACGATCTGCTGTCCGAAATTCGTCAGCGTGCGGCCATTAATGAGCGTGTCCTTGTCACTACGCTTACCAAACGGATGGCGGAAGATTTGACCGAATATCTGGAAGAACACGGCGAGCGCGTGCGTTACCTGCACTCAGATATTGATACCGTGGAGCGCATGGAAATCATCCGCGATTTGCGTCTGGGCGAGTTTGACGTTCTGGTGGGGATTAACCTGCTGCGCGAAGGGCTGGATATGCCGGAAGTCTCGCTGGTGGCGATTCTGGACGCCGATAAAGAGGGCTTCCTGCGCTCCGAGCGCTCCCTGATTCAGACCATAGGACGCGCGGCGCGTAACGTTAATGGTAAAGCGATTCTGTATGGCGATAAAATCACGCCGTCGATGGCGAAGGCGATTGGCGAAACCGAGCGACGTCGCGAGAAGCAGCAGAAGTACAACGAAGAGCACGGTATCACTCCGCAGGGGCTGAATAAAAAAGTGGTCGACATCCTGGCGCTGGGGCAGAACATTGCGAAAACCAAAGCGAAGGGGAAAGGCAAGGGCCGTTCTACGGCAAAAGCCGGAATTGTCGAACTGGATATGACGCCGAAAGCGTTGCAGCAGAAAATTCATGAACTGGAAGGGCAAATGATGCAGCACGCGCAAAATCTGGAGTTTGAAGAAGCCGCGCAAATTCGCGACCAGTTGCACCAGTTACGCGAGTTGTTTATCGCGGCGTCCTGACAATGTGTCGATCGGCAGCGAGTCATCGTTACCATGGCTCGCTTTTGAGAATTTCAGTGCAATAGTAAGGGCTAAGTCAGTCAGGAATGAAAAACAGTGACAGGCTTTGACTAACGGGATTGTCGAAAAACTCAAAACATCAATGGGGTAGCTAGTTTAATCACAACTGAAGAAAATTAGCGTTGAGGCTGAACCCAACGCTAATTTTCCCTCTCTCCTCGGCTATGAAAAAAAACGCCCCGTATTATCGGTATAGCTATCCTTATGATCGTCATTTTAATCTTATGTGAGTTCGTTGAAAGCGTGTCATGGCAACAGATTACATCATTCTACTTAAAAAAGAGGTGATGGAAGCGCGAGCATTTATAAGTCAAGCGCTGCAAATACTGAATGATTTGTCCGAAATAATGATGACTATGACCTCTTGTTTAAAGTTGAGAATATCCTTATCTGTTACTTTAGGTTACGTTCAGATCAGGTAGGGAAAATATGTTTAATATTACTAATATACAATCTACGGCAAGGCATCAAAGTATTAGCAATGAGGCATCAACAGAGGTGCCTTTAAAAGAAGAGATATGGAATAAAATAAGTGCCTTTTTCTCTTCAGAACATCAGGTTGAAGCACAAAGCTGCATCGCTTATCTTTGTCATCCACCTGAAACCGCCTCGCCAGAAGAGATCAAAAGCAAGTTTGAATGTTTGAGGGAGTTAGCCTTCCCGGCGTATGCGGATAATATTCAGAGTAATAGAGGGGGGACAGACCAATACTGTATTTTGAATGAAAATAGTCAGGAAATTCTGTCTATAATTTTTAATACAGAGGGCTATACCGTTGAGGGAGGGGGAAAGTCAGTCACCTATACCCGTGTAACAGAAAGCGAGCAGGCGAGTAGCGCTTCCGGCTCCAAAGTTGCTGTGAATTATGAGTTAATCTGGTCTGAGTGGGTAAAAGAGGCACCAGCGGAAGAGGCAGCAAATCGTGAAGAAGCCGTACAACGGATGCGTGACTGCCAGAACATCTTCCGTCAGGGATTACCCATTTGAATGTGCAGAGTAATTCGTTAACCGCTCTGCCTGAAACATTGCCGCCGGGCCTGAAGAATCTGGAGGCCGGCGAAAATGCCTTAACCAGTCTGCCCGCATCGTTACCACCAGAATTACAGTTCCTGGATGTAAGTAAAAATCAGATTACTGTTCTGCCTGAAACACTACCTCCCACGATAACAACGCTGGACGTTTCCCGTAACGCATTGAGTAATCTACCGGAAAACCTCCCGGCGGCATTACAAATAATGCAGGCCTCTCGCAATCGCCTGGTCCGTCTCCCGGAGTCGTTACCCCATTTTCGTGGTGAAGGACCTCAACCTACAAGAATAATCGTAGAACGTAATCCTTTTTCAGAACGAACAATACAGAATATGCAGCGGCTAATGTCCTCTGCGGGTTATCAGGGACCCCGGGTATTGTTTGCCATGGGCGACTTTTCAACTGTTCGGGTAACTCGACCACTGCATCAAGCTGTCCGGGGGTGGCTAACCAATCTCGAGGAGGAAGACGTCAACCAATGGCGGGCGTTTGAGACGGAAGTAAACGCGGCAGCCTTCAGCATGTTTCTGGATCGTCTTGGCGATACGCAGAACACCCGACATTCGGATTTTAAGGAGCAAGTCTCCGCCTGGCTAATGCGCCTGGCTGATGATAGCACACTAAGAGAAACCGCATTTATTATAGCGATGGATGCAACGATAAGCTGTGAAGATCGGGTCACACTGGCATATCACCAAATGCAGGAAGCGACGTTGGTTCATGATGCTGAAAGAGGCGTCTTTGATAGCCACTTAGCGGAACTGATTATGGCGGGGCGTGAAATCTTTCGGCTGGAGCAAATAGAATCGCTCGCGAGAGAAAAGGTAAAACGGCTGTTTTTTATTGACGAAATCGAAGTATTTCTGGGTTTTCAGAATCAGTTACGAGAGTCGCTGTCGCTGACAACAATGACCCAGGATATGCGATTTTATAACGTTTCGGGTATCACTGAGTCTGACCTTGACGAGGCGGAATTAAGGATAAAAATTGCTGAAAATAGGGATTTTCACAAATGGTTTGCGCTGTGGGGGCCGTGGCATAAAGTGCTGGAGCGTATAGCGCCAGAAGAGTGGCGTGAAATGATGGCTAAAAGGGCTGAGTATATTGAAACGGATGAGTATCAGATCCGGGTCAATGCTGAACTGGAAGCGTTAGGAATAGCGGGTGATCCTGACGCAGAGCGCATGGCTGGGATGCGGATAATGGAAGAGATCAATCAGACCCACTTTACTGGGATCATGGAGAATATATTGCTGAAAAAAGAGGTGAGCTCGCTCATGAGCGCCTACTGGCGATAGCTGAACGCAGTTTATCAGAAGGGGGAGAGAGCCTGTTTACCCTTCGGTGTAAACAGGCATCTGATAAGCGCAGCGTCGTCGGTAAACGGGCTTAACCCAACGCCTGTAGCGCTTTTTCCAGCGCATTGTGTAGTAACTGACGATCGTGGCGATAGGGGATATCGCTGGCCTCCAGCACTTCCTGAATCACCAGCCGATCGTTCACCGCACTGACGTCAACTCGCGGCCCAACCACTACTGCGTCAATGACTTTTTTGCCAATATATTGCTCCATCATTGCCAGCTTATCGACCAGCGTTAAACTGGCGGCGGGCAGACTCAGTTCGCGACCCAGATTGCCGATATACACCATTGGCGCTGGGGTGCGCCGCAGCGCCTGCGCCAGTTCATCAAGCAGCAGGCAAGGCATCAGGCTGGTATAAAAACTGCCAGGGCCAATCAGAATCAGATCCGCGTCATTAATGGCCTGTACCGCTTCCCGCGTCGCCGGAACGTTTGGCGTTAACATGATCTCCTGCGGCGGCGTCGCTAACTGATCGATATTCACCTCGCCATAAATCTCATGCCCCTGATCGTCAATCGCCATCAGATCTACCGGTAGCTCCGACATCGGGATCAGCTGCGCGTCCACTTTAAGCAGATTACGAATTAAATTAATCGCTTCCAGAGGCCGCACGCTCAGGTGATCTAACGCCTTTAACATCAAATTTCCGAGGTTATGACCAGAAAGTTCGCCATTACCGCCAAAACGATACTCAAACATAGCGGATGCGACGCTGGGTTCGGTAATTAACTGATTCAGACAGTTGCGCATATCGCCCCAGGCGATTCCGCCTTCCGAGCGGCGAATACGGCCAGTTGACCCCCCGTTATCTGTGGTAGTCACAATGCCGGTCAGGCGCGAACCTAATGAAGAAAGCGAGGAGAGGACGCGTCCTAATCCATGCCCTCCGCCGAGGGCAACGACACGATCAAGGTCAGCCAGCGTACGATTGCGCATAAAAATTCCTGAAGTCAAATAAGCAGCGCTACAGTAGCGCAAGTCGCGGGTTTTCAGCAATTAGCCGACCGGCTAAAAGACAATTAATTATTCCCGACTACCCCTTTATAGCGAGGGCGTTACCACGGCTAAATGATATATATCAATGTAAAAGTGTGATTTTCACGTATTCTGTCGCTAAATAGCACGATCATATCGCTATGTATATGTTTATATAGCGAAAGCGTGATGGCGAAATTGTCATTTACACGCTAGTATCGGCGTAACCACAGTAAACACTCTAGCCTCTGCACCTGGGTCATTTTTGATATGGTGCTTTGGCCGTGACAACGTTTAACGTTTGCCACCAGGGCGCAGGAAGAAATGACTCCGCCTCCCGTATTTGGAAAGGTGTACATGGCTTCACAACTTACCGATGCTTTCGCGCGTAAGTTTTACTACTTGCGTTTGTCGATTACCGATGTGTGCAACTTTCGTTGCACCTACTGTCTGCCGGATGGCTACAAACCTGGCGGCGTTACTAACAACGGTTTCCTTACCGTCGATGAAATTCGTCGCGTTACGCGCGCTTTTGCCAGTCTTGGCACGGAGAAGGTGCGTCTTACCGGCGGCGAGCCTTCATTACGCCGCGATTTTACCGACATCATTGCCGCCGTAGGTGAAAATGATGCTATTCGCCAGATCGCGGTGACCACTAACGGTTATCGACTGGCGCGCGATGCCGCGAACTGGCGCGAAGCGGGGCTGACGGGCGTCAATGTTAGCGTGGATAGTCTGGATGCGCGTCAGTTCCATGCGATTACCGGTCAGGACAAATTCCGCCAGGTGATGGCGGGCATCGATGCCGCCTTTGACGCCGGTTTCGAAAAGGTGAAAGTCAACACCGTGCTGATGCGCGACGTGAATCACCATCAGTTGGATACCTTCCTTGCCTGGATTCAGCCTCGCCCCATTCAGCTACGCTTCATTGAACTTATGGAGACGGGCGAGGGGAGCGATCTCTTCCGCAAACATCATATTTCGGGTCAGGTATTACGCGACGAGCTGATTAAGCGCGGCTGGATCCACCAGCTCCGCCAGCGTAGCGATGGCCCGGCGCAGGTTTTTTGTCATCCCGATTACGCCGGTGAGATCGGTCTCATTATGCCGTACGAAAAAGATTTCTGCGCCACCTGTAACCGCCTGCGTGTTTCGTCCGTCGGTAAGCTGCATTTATGTCTGTTTGGCGACGGCGGCGTGAGTTTACGCGACCTGTTACAGGATGATGCGCAGCAATACGCGCTTGAGGAACGTATTTCCGACGCGTTGCGGGAGAAAAAGCAGACCCATTTCCTTCACCAGAGCAATACTGGTATTACGCAAAATTTATCTTACATTGGCGGTTAATCCTTAATAAGGAGATTTCAGATGAGTCAGGTCAGCGCTGAATTTATCCCGACCCGCATCGCTATTCTTACTGTTTCCAGCCGACGCGGCGAAGAAGACGACACCTCCGGTCATTATCTGCGTGATTCGGCGCAGGAGGCCGGGCATGAAGTGGTGGCGAAAGCCATCGTTAAAGAAAACCGTTACGCGATTCGCGCCCAGGTTTCCGCCTGGATCGCCAGTGATGAGGTGCAGGTCGTATTGATAACTGGCGGGACCGGTTTGACCGAAGGCGATCAGGCGCCGGAAGCGCTGTTGCCGCTGTTCGATCGTGAAGTGGAAGGATTTGGCGAAGTGTTTCGCATGCTCTCGTTTGAAGAGATCGGCACCGCAACTCTGCAGTCGCGCGCGGTAGCTGGCGTGGCGAATAACACCTTGATTTTCGCCATGCCGGGCTCCACAAAAGCGTGCAGAACCGCATGGGAGAATATCATTGCGCCGCAGTTGGATGCCCGTACACGCCCATGTAATTTTCACCCTCATTTAAAGAAATAACGATGTCGCAATTAACCCATATAAACGCCGCAGGCGAAGCGCACATGGTGGACGTTTCCGCGAAAGCGGAAACCGTTCGTGAAGCGCGTGCGGAAGCATTCGTTACCATGCGTAGTGAAACGCTGGCGATGATTGTTGATGGCAAACACCACAAGGGCGATGTTTTCGCGACCGCCCGTATTGCCGGTATTCAGGCCGCCAAACGCACCTGGGAGCTGATCCCGCTGTGCCACCCGCTACTGCTAAGTAAAGTGGAGATTCAGCTTCAGGCCGAGCCGGAGCATAACCGCGTGCGTATTGAGTCTCTGTGCCGTCTGACCGGTAAAACCGGCGTCGAAATGGAAGCATTAACCGCGGCGTCCGTCGCGGCGTTAACCATCTACGACATGTGCAAAGCGGTACAAAAAGATATGGTAATTGGTCCGGTGCGCCTGCTGGCGAAAAGCGGCGGCAAATCGGGGGATTTTAAGGTGGATGCGCATGATTAAGGTGCTTTTCTTCGCCCAGGTTCGCGAGCTTACAGGAACTGACGCGCTGGAGCTTCCAGCAGATTTTTCCACCGTTGAGTCGCTGCGACAGCATCTGGCGACAAACAGCGATCGTTGGGCGCTGGCGCTGGAAGACGGCAAGCTGTTGGCGGCGGTCAACCAGACGCTGGTAAGTTTTGACCACCCGCTGACGGCGGGCGATGAAGTGGCGTTTTTCCCGCCAGTCACGGGGGGCTAACATGCGCGAAACGCGAATTGTAGTCGGCCCTGCGCCGTTTAGCGTCGGGGAAGAATATTCCTGGCTGGCGGCGCGCGACGAAGACGGCGCGGTCGTCACCTTTACCGGAAAAGTGCGCAATCATAACCTGGGTGATAGCGTTAAGGCGCTGACGCTGGAGCATTATCCCGGCATGACTGAGAAAGCTCTGGCGGAGATCGTCGCGAAGGCGCGTTCCCGCTGGCCGCTGGGGCGGGTCACGGTGATTCATCGCGTTGGCGAATTATGGCCGGGCGATGAGATTGTGTTTGTCGGCGTCACCAGCGCGCACCGCAGTAGCGCGTTCGACGCCGGCCAGTTCATTATGGATTATCTGAAAACCCGTGCGCCGTTCTGGAAGCGTGAAGCCACGCCGGAAGGCGATCGCTGGGTCGAAGCGCGCGACAGCGACCAGCAGTCGGCGAAACGTTGGTAGCAGAATGTGATACGCTTTAGGGTATCATTTCCACACAGGAGTTCATCATGGACAGATTTCCACGATCTGATTCAATAGTGCAGGCGCGGTCCGGCCTGCAGACCTATATGGCGCAAGTGTATGGCTGGATGACGGTCGGACTGTTACTGACCGCGTTTATCGCGTGGTATGCGGCTAATACGCCAGCCGTCATGATGTTTGTCTTTTCCAGTAAGATCACCTTCTTTGGCTTAATTATTGCCCAGCTTGCGCTGGTGTTTGTTCTGTCGGGACTGGTGCATAAGCTTAGCGCCGGAATGGCGACCACGCTGTTTATGCTCTATTCGGCGCTAACCGGATTGACGTTATCCAGTATTTTTATCGTTTACACCTACTCCTCTATTGCCAGCACGTTTGTGGTGACGGGGGGAATGTTTGGCGCCATGAGCCTGTACGGGTACACCACTAAGCGCGATCTTGGCGGTTTCGGCAATATGCTGTTTATGGCGCTTATTGGTATCGTTCTGGCCTCGCTGGTCAATTTCTGGCTGAAGAGTGAAGCGCTGATGTGGGCGGTAACCTATATCGGGGTGGTGGTGTTTGTCGGTCTGACGGCCTATGACACGCAGAAACTGAAGAATATCGGCGAGCAAATAGATACCCGCGATAGCGCTAATCTGCGTAAATATTCGATTCTCGGCGCGTTAACGCTGTACCTGGACTTTATCAACCTGTTCCTGATGTTACTGCGTATTTTTGGCAATCGCCGCTAATTATATTGATCTCTTAAAATCCTGGCCCTGCGCCAGGATTTTTTTAGGAATATATTTAGGGCGAAACAGCATAAATATCTTAGAAATGTTTTCCTGCGCTTGCCATTCTTATCACCGTGATCATGTGAAGAGTGATAAATGACAAGTGGGCCCTCTGGCTGCAATACGTATACGGCAAATAGCATTTATTCCCGCGACAATGTTATCCCTTACCTATTGGTATACTGCGTTGGGACTATGGTGTACCGCCGGCATTATATGGTTAACGTTGTATACTCATTTTTTGATACCTCACGTTCAACCTGTTGTTGTTTTGTGGATATCAGCACTTTTGCTTGGCCTGGGGTATGGGGCCGTTACCTGTCTTTCCCGCTTTGGCACTGTTGTCGCAACGTTGATATATATTGCCATCATTACGCTTACCGGCGTGTCATTAGCTTACCTTTTCTCAGGTGGCGCGACCATTTTCGTGATTGTTGGAATCATGTTTAGTCTTAATGCCTTATTTATTTTCTACCTGAATATCAGTTCTGGTCTATTCAGGCCGTTAATTTTTATGGCGGTAAGCGGGATCATCGCTGCGATAGTTGTCAATAGCCTGGTGGCCAGTAGCACTCTGGTCTGGATAGTCAGTGTACTGACGGTATTGGTGTGGACATTGATTACAGCACTAGAAAAATCGACACTTCATGGTTATGCCCGCATGTTATACCACAGCGAGTTTTCATCCCTGTCTCGTTGCGCTTTATTTGGCGCGCTGACGCTTTACCTTGGCATTATTAATGCTGTGGTTACGCTGTGTCGTTATATCATTTTGATGATTCTGGAAATACTATTATCTTTCAGGCCGTAGGCGTTGCAGGTTTTTTATTCAGGTTGGTGATGATGGGTATAATGAGTAAATTATGTGGCAAACAATTTTGGTTAGCGTTTTGTGAAGCTAAAGACGTCACTCGCGCCATTAAAAATGGCGGCGAGGATTTTAATAAGAAATGCCCACCAGCGCTGATTTCTCATTTCATTACCGGATTTTCATGGGAATATGAACGGGGTCATTATTTACCGGTATGCGCTATTGCTGGCCATTATTTCCGTTACGTTGGCAACGTTCTGTACCCTGTCATCAGTATTCATGGGCGAGTTTCACGAAGTGCTCCTGCTGCTGTTTAGCTGGTCATTGCTGCTTTTTTCCCGCTTACAGATGAATACGTCTTTTTTCTCAGCATATGTTTATTTTTACCGGATAAAACGCGTTGTGCTGGAAAGCGAAAACGCGTCTGCTTAGATTTATTTCGCCATCGCCCGCTCGTTTTTCGCCCGCAGCTTCTTCGCCCGGCTTTCCAGGATCAGGTAGCACACCAGCGCCAGCAACAGGGGAATAAAATAGTAAAGCACGCGGTACGCGAGCAGGGCGGCGATAATCGTGCCTTGCGACGTATGTTCGCCCGCCAGCAACGCGAGGAATACGGCCTCCAGCACGCCGATGCCTGCCGGAATATGCACGATGACGCCCGCGATACTGCTCACCAGCAGTACGCCCAGCACAAAGAAATAGTTCACATCCTGACCCATCAGCAGCCAGATGATGGCGCCCATCGCCATCCAGTTCGCGCTGGAGATCGCCATCTGCGCCAGCGCGAATTTCCATGATGGCAGCACCAGTTTCTGCCCTTTAATCGTCATATGCCGCCGCTTTGCAAAGGCGCAAAACCACAGATAGACCGCGATAATCAACAATAAAACGATACCGAGAATACGTAGCGTGCCTTCATCGATATACCAGTGGTCGGGAAGCTGGACAACGCCGAAGGTAAAAATGATGCCGCCCAGCAGAATATAGCCCAGCCAGTTAGTGGTAATGCTGAGCGAGAAAATGCGCGTGATAGTACTGCCGGGCAACCCGAGGCGAGAGTATAGTCGGTAACGCATCCCGATCCCGCCGACCCAGGTGCTGAGCGTCAGGTTAAAGGCATAGCAGACGAACGATACCAACATCACCTGTCGCTTCGCCAGTTTATGGCCGCAATAAAGCCGTCCAAGCAGGTCGTAGCAGCCGTACAGAAGATAGCTAACGATCACCAGTCCTACAGCGCTTAAAAGCGCCGTGCGGTTATAGTCGCGGATGACGGTCCAGACATCACCCCAGTCGACCTTTTTAGCATAAACCACCAGCAGAACGACGACCGCAATAAAAAACAGCCAGGTCAGCACTTTTTTAGCCAGCCGCCAGCGCGGATGCGATTTAGCCATTAGGGCTTCACTCCTGTATTTTCTGGATCAACGCGATCCTGGGTTTCCATTTCTGGCTGGGCAGGCGGGGGAACCTGCGCCAGATGCGGGGTATGCGCAGGTAGCCAGCCGACCAGCGCCGGGAAATGACGTAAAAAGTGGAACGCCAGCACGCTTTTGGTCAGGTTCCACCAGGTGCGTTTCGGCAGCATAGACTCATCGACCTGCTTACAATCGTTCACGATGATGCCTTGTAAATTATCGCGCAGGGTCTGGTTAAAAGTACGATCGTGAATGATCAGGTTAGCTTCAAGGTTAAGCGACAGGCTGAGCGGATCGAGATTACTCGACCCTACCGTGGCCCAGTGATCGTCCATCAGCGCCACTTTGCCATGCAGCGGACGGCGTCGGTATTCATAAACCTGCACGCCGCCCTTCACCAGATAGTTATAGAGCAACCGCGCGCCGACTTTGACTATCGGCATGTCTGGTTCCCCCTGGACAATCAGTTTTACGCTCACGCCACGGCGGGCGGCTTTACGCATTGCGTGGAGCAAGCGATAGCCGGGGAAAAAATAGGCGTTAGCGATAATCACTTCACGCTTTGCCTGGGTCAGCATTTTCAGATAATGACGTTCGATATCGTCACGGTGCTCTTCGTTATCCCGCCAGACAAACAGCGCCTGCGCTTCGCCGGGGTGACGGTTTTCTTCAGCCTGGTGATGGCGCTTCCACCAGCGGCGCGCGGGGCTTTGCCCCGGCAGATTCTCGACTTCGAATTGCAGGATATCGGCCACAACAGGTCCTTCGACCCGTACCGCGTAGTCTTGTTTCGCCTGCGGGCCGTAATCCGACATATGTTCGGCGGAGTAGTTAATGCCGCCGACAAAAGCAATACGATCATCAATCACCACAATTTTGCGGTGCATTCGGCGGAAGATATTGGTTCGCAACCCCAGTAGACGCGGGCGGGGGTCGTAATAGCGGAAAATCACGCCCGCCGAGGTTAATTCGCCGACAAACGCGTCGCTGAGATCGGGAGAGCCGTAGCCGTCGAGTAATACTTCGGCTTTTACGCCGCGCTGTGCGGCTTTTAGCAGAGCGGCATGGAGTTTTTTACCCACCTCATCTTCAAACAAGATGAAGGTTTCCAGAATGATTTTTTGCTGTGCCTGAGCGATAGCCTCAAACACGGCAGGATAGAACTGGTCGCCGTTTTCCAGTAGCTGAATTTGATTACCTTCACGCCAGCCGCATTTCATAGATGGATCTCCGCGCTAAGGGGGGCATGGTCTGATAAATGTCGCCAGTTCCGCAGCGGTAGTGCCGTAGGAGAACTGGCGTTCGCATTCTTGACGTAAATACGATCGAGTCGCAGCAGCGGCATACTCACCGGGAATGTGCGCGCCGGTCGGCCATGGGCACGGGTGAATATCTCCTCCAGCCCGGCCGCGTTTAACGGCGGGCCGGCCTTTTGCCGCCAGTCATTAAAGTCTCCGGCCACCAGCACCGGTTCTGATTCCGGCAAGGCATTCACCCATCCCGCCAGCATGGTTAGCTGTGCCTGGCGGTGACTCTCCCGCAGGCCGAGATGTACGCACATGACGTGGATAGGGCGGTTGAGCATGGGCGGCGTAATGCGGCAATAGAGCACGCCGCGTTTTTCGCTACCGCCGACCGAGACGTCGCGATTTTCATAATGTTCAATGGGATAGCGAGAAAGAACCGCGTTACCGTGGTGGCCTTCCGGATAGACCGCATTGCGGCCATAGGCGAAATCACTCCACATGGTGTCGGCCAAAAATTCATAGTGGGTAGTGTCCGGCCAGTTTTCGATATGCAGCGGATGTACTTCATGCGCGCCCATCACTTCTTGCAGACAGACGATATCGGCGCCGACCGTTCTGACGGCGTCGCGCAGCTCCGGCAGGATGAAGCGTTTATTAAAGGCGGTAAAACCTTTGTGCGTATTAATTGTGAGCACTTTGAATGAAAAATTTCGCGTGTGTTGAGTCATTTTCTTCCTGTCCGCGTCACTATCCTGATTGAAATAGTGTAGTCGTCGTCACAAAAAGATGCGGTCTTACGGAATTTTCCGTAAAGTTCGGTACTCTGAATAATGAGAGAAAAATGCTTCAGGAGAAAAGCCATGAAGTGGCAACAACGCGTTCGTGTCGCAACCGGCCTCGGTTGTTGGCAGATTATGTTGCATTTACTGGTAGTGGCGATGCTGGTAATAGGCTGGATGAGCGGCACATTAGTGCGCGTCGGCCTGGGATTATGCGTGCTTTATGGCGTGACGGTACTGCTGATGCTGGCGTTGCAGCGCCATCATGAGCAACGCTGGCGCGATGTGGCGGATGTGCTGGAAGAGCTGACTACCACCTGGTACTTCGGCACCGCGCTGATTGTCCTCTGGCTGCTATCCCGCGTATTGCAAAACAATGTCTTACTGGCTCTGGCGGGGCTGGCTATCCTGGCCGGGCCCGCCGTAGTCTCGCTACTGGCGAAAGATAAAAAGCTACATCACTTTGCGTCTAAACATCGCATACGCCGCTGAACCCGTGGTGGCCGCTATCACCAGTAGCGGCCACAAACTTCCCCAGACAATTCCCAGACTCGCATCCTTAAGATAAATTTGCTTGGTAATATCAGTAAAGTGGCGGATAGGATTTATCCACGTCAGGTTTTGCAGCCAGACCGGCATATTTTCCACCGGCGAGACATAACCCGAGAGCAAAATCGCCGGCATCATAAAGACAAAGACGCCGATAAACGCCTGCTGTTGCGTGGCGCAAAGCGATGATATCAGTAAGCCAAAGCCTACCAGCGACAGCCCGTAAATCACCATCGTGAAATAAAACAGCGCTAACGAACCGGCGAAGGGAATTTGGTATGCCCAAATGCCGATAGCCAGCACGATCGTGGCCTGGAAGGTCGCGACAATCAGCGCCGGCACCGCTTTACCAACGAAAATCTGCCAGGTGGTGAGCGGAGAGACCAGTAGCTGATCCAGAGTGCCTTGTTCACGCTCGCGGGCGACGGACAGCGAAGTGACGATCATCACGCCAATAGTGGTGATCATGGCGATCAGCGAGGGCACCACAAACCACTTGTAGTCCAGATTCGGGTTATACCAGTTGCGTACCACCAGTTCGCTATTGTTGGGCTTTGGCTTGCCGTCCATCAATGTCTGCTGATACTCCTTGACGATCTGTTGCAGATAATTGGCGGCGATTTGCGCGCTGTTAGAGTTACGTCCATCAAGAATGAGTTGCATCGGCGCAGGCTGGAAGGTATCCAGATTCCGCGAGAAATCCGCCGGGAAGCGCACCAGCAGCAGCGCTTTTTGCGTATCGATAGTCGGCTGGATCTCCTGCGGACTGTTCAGCAATAGCACATGGGTAAACGCTTTCGCGCGGGCAAAGCGCTGGGTAAGTTCTACCGAATGTTTGCCGTTATCTTCGTTGTAGATAGCGATAGTCGCGTTAGTGACTTCAAGCGTCGCGGCGAATGGAAACAGGATGACCTGAATCAGCACCGGCAGAATCAGGATCGCGCGCGTTTGTGGTTCGCGTAAAAGCGATTGCAGTTCTTTGCGAATTAATGTCCATAAGCGATGAAACATAGAACCTTCCTCATGTCGGGTGGCGCTACGCTAACCCGACCTACATGGCCCGTAGGCCCGGTAAGCATAGCGCCACCGGGCAAAATACGAGCGCCAGAGTTAATCCAGCCGTCGTTTGGTTTTTAGCCACGTAAGGCCAATAAACATCACCGCCGAGGCGATTAAAAACAGTACGTTAACGCCTAACACGACCGGAATATTGCCGGCCAGAAACAGACTTTGCAGGGTGCTGACAAAATAGCGCGCCGGAATAATATAGGTCACCGCGCGGATCACCGCAGGCATACTGTCTATCTGGAAGATAAATCCGGACAGCATAATCGAGGGTAAAAAGGCGGCGTTCAGCGCCACCTGCGCGGCGTTAAACTGGTTGCGAGTGATGGTGGAAATCAACAGCCCCATCCCCAGCGTACTCAGTAAAAACAGACTGGTGATAATAAACAGAATCACCAGCGAACCGCGATACGGCACGCCGAGAATAAACACCGATACCAGCATACAGAGCAGCATCGCCAGCATACCGAGAAAATAATAGGGAATAAGCTTACACAGCAGCAGTTCAACACGCGTCACTTCGGTTGAGAGCAGCGCCTCCATCGTGCCGCGCTCCCATTCGCGGGCAACGACCAGCGAGGTGAGGATTGCGCCAATTACCGTCATGATAATGGTCACCGCCCCGGGAATAATAAAATGCTGACTGATCGCCGCCGGGTTAAACCAGTAGCGCGTCTGGACGTCAATGAGCGGTTCAAAGGTGTCGCCGCGATCTTCCGCCCGCTGCTGTTGCCAGATTTGCCAGATGCCTTCCACATAACCCTGAACGAAGTTGGCGGTGTTTGGCTCGCTGCCGTCGGTAATCACCTGAATCGGCGCGCTGTCACCGTCGCGCGCCATTTGCTGCGCGAAATCCACCGGAATCACCACCAGTCCGCGAATGCGTCCGGCCTGCATTTTTTCAATTAATTCATGGCGATTATCGCTAATGGTCGCGTCGATATAGGGTGAACCGGTCATCGCATGAGTGAAATCCAGCGCCTCCTGGCTTTGCTGTTCAAGCAGAATCCCCACCCGCAGCTTGCTGGAGTCAAGGTTAATGCCGTAACCAAAAATAAACAGCAACAGCAGCGGGATCACCACCGCAATCAGCCAGCTACTGGGATCGCGCACGATCTGGCGCGTCTCTTTGACGCACAACGCACGCACGCGGCGCCAGGAGAGAGACTTACTCATGCGTATGCTCCTTATCCCAGTCATTGATGAGAGTGATAAAGGCCTGCTCCATCGTCGGATCGGCCTGTTGCTCATCGGCGGCCTGCGCTTTGAGATCGTCCGGCGTACCGCTGGCGATAAGCTTCCCGCGATAAACCAGTCCGATGCGATCGCAATATTCCGCCTCATCCATAAAGTGGGTCGTCACCATTACCGTGACCCCTTTTTCCACCATGCTATTAATGTGCAGCCAAAATTCACGGCGGGTGAGGGGATCAACCCCGGACGTTGGTTCATCAAGGAATAAAATATCCGGTTCGTGCATCAGCGAGCAGGCCAGCGCCAGTCGCTGTTTAAAGCCCAGCGGCAGCGCATCGGTGGGATGCGACGCGATGCTTTTCAGACCAAACGCTTCACTCATGCGCTGAATTTTTTCATTTTGCGCGCGGCCCCGCAAACCGTAGACGCCGGAGAAAAAACGCAGGTTCTGCTCAACCGTCAGGTTGCCGTAAAGCGAAAATTTTTGCGCCATATAGCCCAGATGCTGACGGGCTTTGCCGGAGCTGACTTTCAGATCCATATCCAGCACCAGCGCCTTGCCGGATGTCGGCACCAGCAGGCCGCACATCATTTTAAAGGTGGTTGATTTACCCGCGCCGTTCGGGCCGAGCAGGCCAAAAATCTCGCCGCGTTGTACGACGAAATTAACATGGTCCGTGGCCGCGAAATCACCAAATTTTTTTGTCAGTTCCTGCGCTTCAATCACCGTTTCGCCGGCAGTGCCTTCAACCGTATGCAGGATTGAACCCAGCGGAGACTCCGAGGTTCCCGCTCCGCCAAGCAGATCGATAAACGCATCTTCGAAGCGCGGCGCGGTCTCATTGAGGGTGATTTCCGGCATCCCTTCGGCCTGACGAATATCTGCTGCGGTCGCCTCTTTTTTCAGGATCAGACGTACCGAACGTCCCTGAATCATGCCGTCGCTCACCTGCGGCAGTCTGAGCGCTCTCTGTAGTAACTTACGGTTGTTTTCCTGTGGACTGCTCATCAGAAAGCTACGCCCGGCCATCGTTTGCGTCAGCGCTTTAGGTTCGCCCTGATAGAGCAGCTCGCCTTCATTCATCAGCAGCACATCGCGACACTGTTCGGCTTCATCCAGATAGGAGGTGCTCCATAAAATCAGCATCCCGTCGCCCGCCAGTTCGTGAACCATTTGCCACAACTCGCGCCGTGAAATCGGGTCAACGCCAACGCCCGGTTCATCCAACAGCAGCACTTTCGGTTCGCCGACCAGCGTACAGGCCAGCCCCAGTTTTTGCTTCATCCCGCCGGACAATTTTCCTGCCAGACGGCCAGTGAAAGGGCCGAGGGCGGTAAACTCCAACAAACGGGCAAAGGTCTTTTCCCGTATCTCGCCGGTAACGCTGCGTAAATCGGCATAGAGATTAAGGTTCTCCATGACGGTAAGATCTTCATACAGACCGAATTTCTGCGGCATATAGCCCAGAACCGCGTGCAGCTCGCTGTCGTTTTGTATCGGGTCGAAGCCTAATACGGACGCGTTGCCGCCATCGGCTTTGAGCAGGCCCGCCAGCATACGCATCAGCGTGGTTTTTCCTGCGCCGTCCGGCCCTACCAGCCCGGTGACATAACCGGAATGAATGGTACAGTCGAGCGGCGCGACGGCGGGTTTATCCATTCCCGCAAAGCGCTTCGTCAGACCGTGCAGCGTAATAACGGCCTCACTCATGCCGTGCCTCGTCATTAAATTTCACCGTGACTGGCATCCCCTGGCGTAACGCATCGTCCGCATCGGTGACGATAATGCGCAGGCGATAGACGAGATCGGTACGCAGATCCGGCGTTTCGACGGTTTTCGGCGTAAATTCCGCGGTGGGCGAAACGAAACCAATCTTGCCGTGGTAAGGTTTGTCAGGACGACCGTCGGTATACAACAGAATGTCGCGCCCCGGTTGCGTCTGACTGAGGTTGCGTTCATCGACATAGGCGCGCACCCAGACGGGGCGGGTCAGCGAGAGCGTTAATACCGTGCTGCCGGCGTTCAGCATACTGCCAGGCTCGACCGCGCGGGTGAGCAAGGTTCCGTTGGCAGGCGCGATAAGCGTGGTGTCCTGTAAATCAAGCTGCGCCTGCGCCAGTTGGGCCTTTGCCTGTTCCAGGCTGGCTTTCGCCTGGGCGATATCCTGTTCACGATTACCGGTACGGTACTGGCTCAGTTTATCCTGCGCGGACTTCAGAGTCGCCTGCGCCTGATCGCGCGATGAGCGGGCGTTTTCCAGATCGTTAGCGGAAATGGTGCGGCTTTTCCACAATCCTTGCTGACGGTTATAAAAGTTTTGCGCGTAGTCATAGGCGGCTTGTGCCTGTCTGACGGCGGCGGCGGCCTGGGCTATCTCTTCATCGCGATAGCCTGCCAGCATCAAATCATATTGCGCCTGCGCGACCGACACGCCAGCTTTCGCCTGCATCAGCGCGTTTTCGTATGGCGCGTGATCCAGTTCGCCGAGCACCTGTCCGGCTTTGATGGCATCGCCTTCATCAACATTCAGCGACGCCAGCCTGCCGCCGACGCGAAAGCTGATATTGACGGTACGGATATCGACATTACCGTATAGCGTCAGCCCATCGTCCTGCCGACTTTGATACCACCAGGTTCCACCGGCAATCACAGCGACGATCGCTGCGATTGCCAGTCCGATAACGACAGGTTTTTTCATCAGTCCAGACTCCTTTGCGTTAAACCATGCAGAATAAGATCGATGTGGCAGGTTACCGTCTGGTAAATCAGCTCCGCTTTTTCTTCATCAAACTGCGGCCAGCCGGTACGTAACAGAATAGTTTCTTTGCCGAGACGAAACGCCAGCACTTCGCCCAGTAAGGCATGGGTATGCAAAATCATGCGCGTATCATTGGCGTCGCAGCCGGTATAAGCGGCAACCAATCTTGTCAGATGGGTATGCAACGGATCGATAACCTGTTCATGAACCAATTGATAGGCCGACGTGGGAGAGAGCTGCTCGCGTGAAATAAATTTGCTCAGGTTAACGGTGTCTTCCTGCGTCAGCAGCATAATCATGTTCTTGCAGGCGAGCAGAATGAGCTCGCGTATGGCGTCCCGGTCAGGGGCAGGCTGGCTAAACAGACGTTCCGCTTTTTCAGCATGGGGGCGAAATTTTTCGCCAAGAAAATCGGCAATCCACTGGGCGCAGGCGAGGTATAAATCCTCTTTTGAGCCGAAATAGTAAGTAATAGCGGCAATATTTTGCCCCGCCAGCGCGGCGATATCGCGCGTGGTGGCATGGAGGCCATACTCGCCAAACTGCGCCAGCGCGGCGGCAATGAGCTGACTTTTCGCCTGCTCGCCCTTGGTGGTCGTGGTGGTAATATTCATCACACGCCCTAATTCTTAATCAATCGATTGATTAAGACTATGACTCATAATGGCACTTGTCCAGTGTGGTCGATTAATTTGTCTTTGCCACCTTCCGGGATAATTTATGCGCCGCATCACAAAAACTGCTACACTCCGCCCCTTCATGACATTGTGGTTTTTGTCATTCCAAATTTGAGCATCTCCCTGAAAACTACACCGGCAACGGTCGGGGCGGTCCGGAGTAGTTATGTCTTTTGATTCCCTGGGATTAAACCCTGATATCCTGCGCGCCATTGCCGAGCAGGGTTACCGTGAACCTACCCCTATTCAGCAACAGGCGATTCCTGCCGTGCTGGAAGGCCGCGATCTGATGGCCAGCGCCCAGACCGGAACCGGTAAAACGGCGGGTTTTACCCTGCCATTGTTGCAGCATCTGATTACCCATCAGCCGCATGCTAAAGGTCGTCGCCCGGTGCGCGCGTTGATCCTCACGCCAACCCGCGAGCTGGCGGCGCAAATTGGCGAAAACGTCAGAGATTACAGTAAATATCTCAATATTCGCTCGCTGGTGGTATTTGGCGGCGTAAGCATCAATCCGCAGATGATGAAACTGCGCGGTGGCGTGGATGTGCTGGTGGCGACGCCGGGACGTCTGCTCGACCTGGAACATCAAAATGCCGTGAAGCTGGATCAGATTGAGATTCTGGTACTGGATGAAGCCGACCGTATGCTGGATATGGGCTTCATTCACGACATTCGTCGCGTGCTGGCGAAACTGCCGGCGAAGCGTCAGAATCTGCTGTTCTCCGCCACGTTCTCCGACGACATCAAAGCGCTCGCCGAAAAGCTGTTGCGCAACCCGCTGGAAATCGAAGTGGCGCGCCGCAACACCGCCTCAGAGCAGGTAACGCAGCACGTGCACTTTGTCGATAAAAAACGCAAACGTGAACTGTTGTCGCAGATGATTGGCCAGGGCAACTGGCAGCAGGTGTTGGTCTTCACCCGCACCAAGCATGGCGCGAACCATTTGGCGGAACAGCTTAACAAAGACGGTATTCGCAGCGCGGCGATCCACGGTAATAAATCGCAGGGCGCACGTACCCGCGCGCTGGCCGATTTTAAATCCGGCGATATTCGCGTGCTGGTGGCGACGGATATTGCGGCGCGTGGTCTGGATATTGAAGAGCTGCCGCACGTGGTCAACTATGAGCTGCCGAACGTGCCGGAAGATTATGTACACCGTATTGGCCGTACCGGTCGCGCGGCGGCAACTGGCGAGGCGCTGTCGCTGGTCTGTGTTGACGAGCATAAACTGTTGCGTGATATCGAAAAATTGCTGAAAAAAGAGATCCCACGCATTACGACGCCGGGCTATGAGCCCGACCCGTCGATTAAAGCGGAGCCGATTCAGAATGGCCGTCAGCAGCGCGGCGGCGGCGGTCGTGGTCGCGGACAAAATCAGGGGGGAGCGGGGCGCAGTCAGCAGCCGCGACGTCAGGATAGCGGGGCGGCGAAGGCGAAACCAAAACCGCGCACAGGCGAGGGGAAACCCGCTGGCGACAAAGCACGTCCGCCGCGTCGCCCGCGCAGAATCACGCCTGCCCAGTAAATTTTATCCGGCAACATGCCCGGTAGCGCGACGCTTACCGGGCCTACGGACTATGCAAATACGTAGGCCGAATAAGGTGCTTGCACCGTCATCCGGCAAAATACACATCGCGTTGCGAGCCGCCTTCCAGAACCGGTAAAAAAGGTACTTCCCGCCCCTGAAATGTGACACAATAGTGGCTGTTTATACAGTACTTCAGGTTTTCTCATGGCATTGACCGCTGCGCTGAAAGCGCAAATCGCCGCCTGGTATAAGGCGCTTCAGGACCAGATTCCCGACTTTATTCCCCGTGCGCCGCAGCGGCAGATGATTGCTGACGTCGCCAGAACGCTGGCCGGGGAAGAAGGGAGACATCTGGCTATTGAAGCGCCGACCGGCGTCGGGAAAACCCTCTCCTATCTTATTCCCGGTATTGCCATTGCCCGGGAAGAGCAAAAAACACTGGTGGTCAGTACCGCTAACGTGGCGTTACAGGATCAGATCTTTAGCAAAGATTTGCCGCTGCTACGAAAAATCATCCCCGATCTGCGTTTTACCGCCGCCTTTGGCCGCGGGCGCTACGTGTGTCCGCGAAACCTGGCGGCGCTCGCCAGTAGCGAGCCTACGCAGCAGGATCTGCTCGCCTTTCTTGATGACGAACTGACGCCTAACAACCAGGAAGAGCAAAAGCGCTGCGCCAGGCTGAAAGGGGATCTTGACGGTTACAAATGGGATGGTCTGCGGGATCATACCGACATTGCTATTGACGACGATCTGTGGCGGCGATTAAGTACCGATAAAGCCAGTTGTCTGAACCGCAACTGTCACTATTACCGCGAATGTCCATTCTTTGTCGCCCGACGTGAAATACAGGAAGCGGAAGTCGTGGTGGCGAATCACGCGCTGGTAATGGCGGCGATGGAAAGTGAAGCCGTACTGCCGGAACCAAAGCATCTGCTGTTGGTACTGGATGAAGGTCATCATCTGCCCGATGTCGCTCGCGATGCGCTGGAGATGAGCGCGGAAATTACCGCCTCCTGGTATCGCTTGCAACTGGATCTGTTCAGCAAACTGGTGGCGACCTGCATGGAGCAATTTCGCCCTAAAACCACGCCGCCGTTAGCGAATCCTGAGCGACTTAACGCACATTGCGAGGAGGTATACGAACTGATCGCCTCGCTCAATGCCATTCTTAATCTGTATATGCCCGCAGCGCAGGAGGCGGAGCACCGTTTTGCAATGGGCGAGTTGCCTGATGAGGTCATGGAAATCTGTCAGCGACTGGCGAAGCTGACCGAGACGCTGCGTGGGCTGGCGGAATCCTTTCTCAACGATCTCAGCGAAAAAACCGGGTCGCACGATATTGTGCGTTTGCATCGGGTGATTTTACAGATGAATCGGGCGCTGGGAATGTTCGAGGCGCAAAGTAAATTATGGCGACTGGCTTCGATGGCGCAGTCTTCAGGCGCGCCGGTGTCCAAATGGGCGACGCGTGAAATACGCGAAGGGCAACTCCACGTCTGGTTCCATTGTGTCGGTATCCGCGTCAGCGATCAGCTGGAAAGATTGTTATGGCGCAGCGTACCGCACATTATTGTCACCTCGGCGACACTGCGCTCGCTCAATAGCTTTTCGCGCCTGCAGGAAATGAGCGGCTTAAAAGAAAAAGCCGGCGACCGCTTTGTGGCGCTGGATTCGCCGTTTAATCATGTGGAACAGGGGAAACTGGTGATTCCTCAAATGCGCTACGAACCCACCATTGATAACGAAGAGCAGCATATTGCCGAAATGGCGACCTATTTTCTTGAGCAACTGGAGAGCAAAAAACATCATGGTATGCTGGTACTGTTTGCCAGCGGGCGGGCGATGCAGCGTTTTCTGGAGCATGTCGCTGATGTGCGCTTACTCCTCCTGGTTCAGGGCGACCAGCCGCGTTACCGGCTGGTGGAGCTACACCGTAAACGGGTGGAGAGCGGCGAACGCAGCGTGCTGGTTGGGCTTCAGTCTTTTGCCGAAGGGCTGGATCTTAAAGGCGAGCTGCTGACGCAGGTCCATATCCATAAAATTGCCTTCCCGCCGATCGACAGCCCGGTCGTGATCACCGAAGGCGAATGGCTAAAAAGTCTGAATCGTTATCCGTTTGAGGTACAAAGTTTACCAAGCGCGTCTTTTAATTTAATTCAGCAGGTAGGGCGATTGATCCGTAGCCACGCTTGTCGGGGAGAAGTGGTCATTTATGATAAGCGGTTGTTGACCAAAAACTACGGACAGCGTTTACTGAATGCCTTACCTGTTTTTCCGATAGAGCAGCCTGCCGTGCCAGACGTTATAGTAAAACCAAAAGCAAAACCTGCACGCAGCCGACGGCGTTAATGCTGTGAGCACACTTCAAGGAGCTTTCAATGGATTATCGCAAGATCATCAAAGAGATCGGGCGAGGTAAAAATCACGCCCGCGATTTGGATCTGGATACCGCGCGCGGTTTGTATACCCGAATGCTGAATGGCGACATCCCCGACCTGGAAATGGGCAGTATATTGATGGCGCTGCGTATTAAAGGCGAAGGCGAAGCCGAAATGCTGGGCTTTTATGAGGCCACGCAGAATCATACCATCAAACTGACACCGCCCGCAGATAGGCCGTTGCCGGTCGTTATTCCCAGCTATAACGGCGCGCGTAAACAGGCGAATTTAACGCCGCTGCTGGCTATCCTGCTGCATAAATTGGGCTTTCCAGTCGTAGTACACGGCGTCAGCGAAGATCCGACCCGTGTACTGACGGAAACAATATTTGCGCTGATGGGGATTGTCCCCACTCTACACGGTGGACAAGCGCAGGCCAAACTGGACGGGCACCAGCCGGTGTTTATCCCGGTGAGCGCGCTCTGCCCGCCGCTGGAAAAACAGCTGGCGATGCGCTGGCGGATGGGCGTGCGCAACAGCGCGCATTCACTGGCCAAGCTGGCGACGCCATTTGCTGAGGATGCCGCGCTGCGTTTATCAAGCGTTTCTCACCCTGAATATGTCCCGCGTGTGGCGACCTTTTTTAGCCGCATCGGCGGGCGGGCTTTGCTGATGCATGGTACCGAAGGCGAAGTCTATGCCAACCCGCAACGCTGTCCGCAAATCAGCCTGATTGATAGCCGTGGTGTGCAGGTACTGCATGAGCGTCAGAGCGACACGCACGACGAGCCGCTTTTACTGCCTGCGACTAAAGATCCTGAAATCACCGCGCGCTGGATTGAGCGCTGCCTTGCCGGCCACGAGCCGGTGCCGCAATCATTAAAAACGCAAATGGCCTGTTGTCTGGTTGCGACGAGAGAGGCGGCGACGTTAGAAGACGGGCTTGCGCGCGTCGAACAGGCTTTTAGCGAATAAAAAAAGCCCGTCCAGTGACGGACGGGCAAATAAGGGTAACAAACAGGGTTAATGAGGGTTGGAGCAGTGGGTGTCTGTTGGCAAACAGACGAGGGTAATACCCGTCAGAATTCAAACAACAGCGATGTTACAGCCTGAAATCTGGCGGGCAGGTAAATTATTTATAAATCACCGCAGTGCCGCTCATTTTGTCATTACCTACGGCGGAGGTGATGTTATAAGCGCTTGCGCCAGCAGCGGCGGCTTTTTCAGCCAGTTTAGCTTCCAGGCCATCTAGCGTGGTGGCGCCATCGGCAGACACTACGCCGATTTTATGCAGGTTTTGCGTCTGAGACGCGCTAACCGGTTCTGCGGCAAAAGCGCCAAAAGAAAGGGTGGAGAGCGCGATGGCTGCAACAGCATATTTAATGGTTTTCATGATTAATCTCTCGCAGGTTATTCTGTTTATGGGACGATGTTCCGTCGATGTGATGAGTATCACGGTTTTTTGCGAAAGATAAAATCGAATAGAATTGACGGCCTTGCTCAAAATTTTTGAATGACAAATAACATATTGATTATTAATTAATTCAACGGTGGAATTTACCGTTCTTGTCATCTGGCTTTACAGAGTCGAGGTTAACGGCACATTCTGCGACGCAGAATGCTAAAAAGCATGAGCGTAAAGGAATGGATGATACTGGCGGTTTCGGTAAAGAAAAGTCAGCGTAACTGGCTGTCTTTTGAACCTCTGCGATTATATCCTGAAAATGTTGCGTTATGTAAATCTTTCTCCTGCTGGCAGGATATGCATAACCGAACGCCCGGTACGGCTTTACGCCGCGCTTCAGGGATAGGATCGCCGCAAGATTCGCATTCATCGCGACTTTCGCCGTGGGGAAGTTCGCCGCGAGCGCGGGCAACGGCATCTTCAATGGTATTGTTGATTTGTTCATTCACTGCGTCGTCATTTGCCCAGCCGGATGCCATCACGCTCTCCTGATTTTAGGGTACCTGAGGTTAAGTGTAGCGCCGTCAGGTGAAAAAATCGCATCGCGCGATCTTTTCAGACCATGAGCAGAACCAATGTCATTCAGATATCCGATCAAACGAGCGAGGCAGGGAATTCGCGGTGGTATATTTACCCCGTGGCGTTATACGGGTATCTTACGCCGCTGCTAAAAGGAGAATGCCATGTCCGCCCAGAAATCGGGGTTACACCCGCGCAACCGCCATCAACACCGTTATGATCTCGCCGCACTGTGTCAGACCACGCCGGAATTGACGTCCTTTCTTATCCGCACGCCCGCCGGTGAACAGAGCGTTGATTTTGCTAATCCGCAAGCGGTAAAAGCGCTCAATAAGGCGTTGCTGGCGCATTTTTATGCCGTCACACACTGGGACATTCCGCCAGGGTTTTTATGTCCGCCGGTGCCTGGCCGTGCGGATTATATCCATCATCTGGCGGATCTGCTTGGCGAAACGACAGGGAGTATTCCGGCGCAGGCAACTATTCTGGACGTGGGCGTGGGCGCCAATTGTATTTATCCGCTTATCGGCGTTCATGAATATGGCTGGCGATTTACCGGTAGTGAAGTCAGCGACGCAGCGATGTCCAGCGCGCAGGCTATCATTCAGGCTAATACGGGGTTAAGCCGCGCCATTCGTCTGCGTCGGCAAAAAGATCCGGCGGCCATTTTTACCGGTATCATTCATAAAAATGAATTTTATGACGCAACGCTTTGTAACCCGCCTTTTCACGACTCCGCCGCCGCAGCCCGCGCGGGCAGCGAGCGTAAGCGCCGCAATTTGGGGCAGAATAAAGATGATGCGCTGAACTTTGGCGGTCAACAGCAGGAGCTATGGTGCGAAGGCGGCGAAGTCGCCTTTATTAAAAAAATGATTGCTGAAAGCCAATCCTTCCGCCGTCAGGTGTTGTGGTTTACGACGTTGGTGTCGCGCGGCGAGAATTTACCGCCGCTTTACCGGGCGTTGACGGAGGCTGGCGCGGTGAAAGTGGTGAAAAAAGAGATGGCCCAGGGGCAAAAGCAAAGCCGCTTTATTGCCTGGACCTTTATGGATGACGACCAGCGTCGCCGTTTTATCACCCGTAAACGCTAAATCGTCGGTTCGCGCGGCGGCGGCGAATCAGGCGACGGGCCGCCAGCGGGGGCGGGCAGAACCTGATACGTTTGCACCGGCGCGCGCACATTGGCTAGATCAAAATGCTTTTTCACCTGGCTATCAAGGGCAAAACGCACCGTCCACTGCTTGAGCGGTAGGGTGGTGAACGATACGCGTAAAGTAAACGCCGTGTTCGTTAAACCGACAATACCGGCGAACGTGGGTTCGCCGATAATCAGCCCGCGAATATCCTCCGTCTCCATCAGCGCCGTTACCGCGTCTTTCAGCGCCTGATTCGCTTTATCCGCATCCTCATGGCGATCCACGTCATAGTTGGCGACAACAGAGCCGATACCGCGCACAAAGTTGGCGAAAGTGGTGATCGAGGACCACGGGATAATATGGTATGCCCCGGTATCCTGCCGCACGCCGACGGAACGAATCGACATTCTTTCGACCGTCCCCGTCAGCGGGCCTATGGTGACTAAGTCGCCGGTATTCATCCCGTTTTCAAACTGAATAAAGACGCCGGTAATAATATCTTTCACCAGGGTTTGCGAACCGAAAGAGATAGCCAGACCTAACGCCCCCGCGCCAGCCAGCAATGGCGCGATATTGACGCCGATTTCCGATAACACGATCATGATGGTTATGGTACTGATAATCACTGCCAGCGCATTGCGGAACAGCGTCAGCAGCGTGCGCGTGCGGGCGCTGGGTAGCGGGCGACCATGAATATCGGAGGCCAGGCGATTCTCAATCAGACTGGCGAGAATCGTCCATCCCACGGCGGAGAAGAATAAGATTAACGCGATACGGATGAGGATATCGACCATCTTTTCCCCCGCGCCATAATGTAGCCAGTGCCAAAAATCGAATAATCCCCAGGCGTTGAGCAACAGCATAACGGCGACGCAGACGGTCAAAAAGCGTGCGACTTTTAGCGCCGAGGAGAGCCAGCCGTTAAGCCGCTTTTGTAATTCCGGGTAATTGCGCTGCGTATGGGGCGACAGGGTGATGGTTTTCGCTATCCAGCGGGTAAACATACCGGAGATAAACGCCGCGATGCCAATAATCGCCAGACTGCGCACGGTCGCGCCCATCATAAACTTCAGGCTATTGCCTGGGTCGAATAACGAGAAGAAAAACAGCACGATAAAGTAAGCGCTGGCCAGCCAGTGCCACACCAGCGCAAAGGCGCGGATAAACAGGCTAAAAAAGGCTAATGATCGTTCCGCCAGACTTAATAAATGTTGCGTAATCTCCGCTTTGTTTTTAAAGATCAGGTACAGCGCCCAGATGGTGATGCAGAGCATGATCGCCACATTAGCCATCGCGCCAACCTGAACATTCACCTGGTTGGAAATAATCGGAACGGCAACAACCAGCCCGTAGCCAATCAAACTGCTAAGCGAACTCATACGGCGATTCCAGTAACGCGCTGTCGCATCCTGAATCGCGAATGGGCGTAATTCCGGTACATTAGGGCAAAAAATAAGCCGCAGAATCGCTTTAAAGAACTCTATCAGCGCGAAGGCATTCAGGAACAGGCTTTGCTGAAAAGCGATAGTTCGACTTCCCGCATGGAAATTATCACTGAGCATCTGACCGATAAATAAGGTGAGCGCCAGTAGCAGGAGGTCGATAATAAACGCGCCGACGATCATCGCCGGGAGCTGTAACCAGTTGCTGCGTTCACGGTTTTTCTTGCGTGCCCACAGGCCCATTTTTCGATATAACGGCAGGGCGCAAAGCCGTATCACGCTATAAAAACCAAATACCGCGACGGCCAGAAATAAAAAGTGGGTTAACGCGTTGGTGAAGGTTTGCGAGTTAAACGGCTTGTGCGGCGCATCGGTGATGTTGCGATAAAGCTGGGCGAAACGGGTAGCGAAAGCATCGCCGTACTGACGGGTAACGGTGGTGACGTTCTCCAGTACCGTTTTCTCATCTTTGGCCGCAGGCGGCGCAAGCGCTGGCGCTGGCTCGGTCGGCGGCGTGGTTGAGGCCTCGCGGAGTTGCGCTATTAATTCGTTACGTGAAGCCTCGTTCTCCAGTACGTCAGCCAGGGCCGCATAGGCCGCTTTTTTTTGTTCAGGACTGGGCTCTGGCGCTGCTTGCTGGCTGGTTGATGTCCCCGTGGTCACGCCGGGTATGGCGACCGCATGGGCAGGCGCGCCCAGTAGACAAAAAAGGATGAACAGGGTCCACCGCATGACTCCTCCAGTGAGAAAAGAGACGCAAAACACTAAGTATAGATGGCGCAGGGAAGGGAAAATGAAATGGGACTATTCCATGATGCCCTCCCTGCCGCAGGGCAGGAAGGGCGATATCTCAGGAGACGTGCTGTAAAAATTCCTGTAAACGTGGGCTTGGCGGGTTTTCGATCAACGCCTGCGGGCTGCCATCTTCGGCAATACGGCCTTTATCGATGAAAATCAGCCGTGAGGCGACTTTTTCGGCAAAGCCGATTTCGTGAGTGACAATGACCATGGTCATGCCTTCTTCCGCCAGATCCTGCATGACTTTCAGCACTTCATGGCGCAGTTCAGGGTCCAGAGCGGAGGTTGGCTCGTCAAAGAGCATCATTTTCGGCTTCACGGCCAGCGCTCGGGCAATGGCGACGCGCTGTTGTTGACCGCCGGAAAGCTCGGAGGGGTAGTGGTGCGCCCGTTCCGCCAGTCCAACTTTCGCTAACAGAGCTTTCGCCTGTTTTTCCGCTTCTTCTTTCTTTACGCCGCGCACGCGCAGAGGACCGAACATCACGTTTTCGAGCGCGGTCAGATGCGGGAACAGATAAAACTGTTGAAACACCATGCCGGCTTCCTGGCGAATCAGCCGTTCGTCTACTTTAGGATCGTTGACTTTCAGACCATCGACAATCAGATCGCCGGAGGTGATCTCTTCCAGTTTATTGATACAGCGTAATAACGTGGATTTACCCGAACCGGAAGGGCCGATAATCACAACCACTTCGCCCTGACGGATGTTTAAATCAATGTTATGCAGCACCTGGGTGGGGCCAAAGTGCTTGGAAACGTTTTTAAATTCAATCACAGGATTTTCATCCTTCTTTCAAGACGACGCAAAATAAAGCTCAGCACCAGCGTAATGATCAAATAGAAGACGGCCACGGCGCTCCAGATTTCCAGGGCGCGAAAGTTACCGGCAATAATTTCCTGGCCCTGACGGGTCAGCTCGGCTACGCCGATAACAATAAACAACGAGGTGTCTTTGATGCTAATGATCCACTGGTTGCCCAGCGGCGGCAGCATACGGCGCAGAGCAAGCGGTAAAATAACATGGCGGATGGTTTCCCGGCGAGAAAGGCCCAGCGCCAGACCCGCTTCGCGAAAGCCTTTGTGAATGGATAGTACTGCGCCACGAGTAATTTCCGCGATATAAGCGCCGGAGTTAATCATAATTGTCACGACCGCTGCGCTGAACGGATCAATACGCAAATCATTAAATGCCATCGGCAGGGCAAAGTAGATAAACATGACCTGGACAACGATGGGCGTGCCGCGAATAATTTCAATGAAAACCAGGGCGATATGGTTGGCGAACCAGCCGCCAAACGTACGGGCAAAACCTGCCGCCAGTCCAATAACCAGGCCGCCAGCCAGACCGAGGACCGAGATCCACAGGGTCATTTTAGCGCCCTCAAGTAAAAGCGGAATGGCGGGCCAGATGGCGCTCCAGTCAAACTGCATATGTCGTTCCTGTTACCGTGGTGTAAATAGTCAAATGCTCTATCCGGCGCGGAAATGGCGTGAAAGTGTCTTATCCGTCACGAAAAAGAGCTGTAGGCCCGGTGAGCGTCCTCACTACCGGGCTACAAGCCAACATCAGGTCGTTTTATTTAGGTTCTGTACCGAACCATTTTTTGTAGATTTCGTTATAGGTGCCATTCTCACGCAGCGTTTTCAGCGCGCCGTTGACTTTCTCGCGCAGTTCATCGCTGCCTTTCGGGAAGGCAACTCCGTATTGCTGTGCTTCCAGCGATTCGCCTACCGCCTTGAACTGGCCGTTGCCTGCGGTTTTGATAAAGTACAGGATGTTCGGCGTATCGTGCAGAACGGCGTCTGCGCGGTTGGTGCCTAATTCCATGTACGCGTTATCAATGTTCGGGAACTGACGCAGATCTTTGGTTTTGATATTCGCTTTCGCGTAATCCACCGACCCGGTTCCGCTCTTCACGGCAACGACTTTGCCATCGAGGTCTTTCACGCTTTTAATGTCGTTATTATTGGCTTTCACCATCACGAGCAGGCCGCTTTTGTAATAGCCATCGGAAAAGTCGATCGCTTTTTTACGCTCGTCCGTAATCGTAATACCCGCCAGCGCCAGATCGATATTTTTGGTTTGTAATGCCGGAATAATGCCGCTGAAATCCATCGGTTTCAGGGTGTAGTCCAGCTTCAGTTCTTTCGCGATAGCGTCCCACAGATCAACATCAAAACCGACGTATTTGTCGCCCTGTTTAAATTCAAACGGAACGAACGCCGTATCGGTTGCCACAACGAGTTTCTTATCCGCAGCGTGCGAAGACACCGCAAAAGCCAGGGTAAGTGCAGCCAGTGAAACTTTTAATAGAGACTTCATAGCATTTCCTTTTCTATCCACGGGGCGATCCCCTGCGAGAACATGTAGCGTAATGAAAAAATCATGCCAATTATGTAACTCATTGTTTTAACAGAAGCATGAATCATTCCTGTGCACAATAAGTCGGGCAAAACCAGTATGCTGCACCGTTTCGGGGCACTGATTTAGTGCATGAATAACAAAGTAGAGATACAGGGTCTATTTAGCGTAAAAATTGTTGTTAAAACAATCTTTAATTAACGATTGTGTGATGTAATTATTACAAATAATTCACTTTTATCGGAGGGGAGTACAAGACGTGTGCACTATTTAAGTGCAAAACCCCTGTGACAGGCAGGGGTATAGGGATGACTTATATACCTGTGTACATCAAGTTGCAGGTGCGTTCGCTTCAGTTACCGACGGAAGTCAGGCTCCTGCGGATTCGCTGCGTTTGTACCTTCCTGCAACTCGAAGTATTCAGGGTAGAGATAGATTTATTCGATGTTGGATTCGATAAACCACAGGAATTTATCGAGGTCGCGTGATGCAGCGGTAAAGATATCGGCAGTGTCTTCATCTTTGGCTTCACCGATAGCTTTGCGAACATCATTAGCGACAACAGCGTAGCGATCGGCCAGTTCTTTTAAGTGATCCTGCACGTTATGGATATCGAGCGGATAGCTTTTCAGTGGAGTTTTGCTGTTGATAACTTGCGTGGTGCCTAACGCCACACCGCCAAGCTGTACGGCGCGCTCGGCCATAGTATCCAGATGATCGGTCAGTGCGGTACGGAAGCCATCCAGCATCTCATGAACGGCAATAAAGTTAGCACCGCGCATGTTCCAGTGGGCCTGTTTCGTGATCAGCGACAGGTCAATGAACTGGATCACCTGACGATTAAGCAACTCAACCGTCGCTTTTTTATCGCTCTCTGATACATCGTTACGGGTATAAAGCAGATTAGACGCTTTTGTTTTTACCAGTTTAGCGGTACTCATAATCTCATATCCTCTTGATGTTTGTGTCCCAGGTAATTAACGAAAATAAGTATAGCACCGGTTTTTAACTTTGCTTTTTTGAATTTACCTATCACTTTAATAGTACAGACAAGATTTAATATTTATTATGATTAAAAATCAATTAGTTAGACGAGTTTGCTGTTTGGTGGGTAATAATTCTCATTTTAATGTAAAAAATGAGAAAAAATATGACAAAAAATGACGAAGTAATAGCGCGATAATAAAAGGTGAATAACGAGGTGATATTCTGCATGATTATGCACATCATGCAGAATAAGAAACTATTTTACGTCAACTTGTTTAATTTGCGGTTCGCGGCGAATCGTTAGGGTAGATCCCATTGAAGCGGCAATGATGGCGCACAGGGCCATGATTTGTATGCCCGTAAGCGTTTCGCCCAGAAAAATCATCCCGGAAACGGCGGCCAGCGCGGGTTCCATGCTCATCAGCGTACCGAAGGTGCGGGTTGGCAGGCGCGTCAGCGCAATCATTTCCAGTGAATAAGGCAGCGCCGTAGAAAGCACAGCGACCGCTAACCCTAAGGGAAGAATCGACCAGTGCCATAGCGCGTCGCCAGCCTGAACTGCGCCAATCGGCACGAAAATGATGGCGGCAATCAGCGAGCCTACCGCCACCGTGGCCGGACCATGTTCCGCGCCTGCTCGCTGGCCAGTAAGAATATAGACAGCCCAACAGGCGCCAGCGCCGAGCGCTAACGCGGCCCCGGTAAGATCGACGTGAGACATATCTTGCCCTAATGGCAGCAGGAACCAGAGCCCAAGCACAGCCAGTACGACCCAAATAAAATCTACCGGCCGCCGGGATGAAAACAGCGCGACCGCCAGAGGACCGGTAAATTCCAGCGCGACCGCAATACCCAACGGCACCGTCTGAATCGACAGATAGAATAGATAGTTCATCCCGCCCAGCGACAGACCATAAAACAGTAAAGGCAGCCGCTGCTCTTTGGCAAAACGCAAACGCCAGGGTTTGAAAAAGGCGATAAGGATAAGCGTTCCCAACGCCAGACGAAGCGCCGTTACGCCCGGCGCGCCGACAAGAGGAAATAACGATTTCGCCAGTGAAGCGCCACTCTGAATAGAGGACATGGCAATGAGCAAAACCAAAATGGGCAACCAGACTGGTAGTTTACGTGTTGACCCCGGCATCCTTTCTCCTGTCAAAAAATGTCAGTACGAGTAAAGGTGGCAGTGTAATGGAAATTCCCCGCGGCGGTTGAGGATTCGTTGAAAAAAAATTTCCAGGATTCCATAAAATGAACTTAAATTGATGGATAAATAGACTGTTAGTTTAGGAATAATCTGGATGAATGTATCGCGCCGCACGCGCATTATTGGTGCAATCAGCCGGAAAAGTGATGTTAATTGAATAAGATAGCGCGATATGGAAACGTTCTGTTACATGAAAGGCGCCCTTAGACACCGTGAATCGCAAAGAGTTTCCCATTAATTTTTGATATATTTAAAACTTAGGACTTACTTGAAGCACATTTGAGGTGGTTATGAAAAAAATTGCATGTCTTTCAGCACTGGCCGCTGTTCTGGCTTTTTCCGCAGGTACTGCAGTAGCTGCTACTTCTACCGTTACCGGTGGTTACGCTCAGAGCGACGCGCAGGGCGTAGCGAATAAAATGAGCGGTTTTAACCTGAAGTATCGTTATGAGCAGGACGACAACCCGCTGGGCGTAATCGGTTCCTTCACCTACACCGAAAAAGATCGTACTAACGGTGCGGGCGATTACAACAAAGGTCAGTACTACGGCATCACTGCCGGCCCGGCTTACCGTCTGAACGATTGGGCGAGCATCTACGGTGTAGTCGGTGTGGGTTACGGTAAATTCCAGACGACCGATTACCCAACCTACAAACATGACACCAGCGATTATGGCTTCTCCTATGGCGCTGGTCTGCAATTCAACCCGATGGAAAATGTTGCTCTGGACTTCTCTTACGAGCAGAGCCGTATTCGTAGCGTTGACGTTGGCACCTGGATTGCTGGCGTGGGTTACCGCTTCTAATCACGTCGGTGAAAATGAAAAATCCGCCTTTCGGGGCGGATTTTTTTTGCCTGAAACGTGCATTATTTTAGTGAAAAAATATCGCTGCCCAGATGGTTATAGTCCACTTTTTGTAATTTGAAATTGGTGATATAAACGGGCCCGGCTTTCTGCTCCGAAATAAATCGATAGCGATTTTTGATCTCTTTAGCGCTAATTCCTGTCCATTGCGAGAAAAAACTCAGGAAATCGTTCGCAGAACGGCGAGCTTTAATGATCCGATGCGCTTTACTGTCGCTGGATAGCACCATAAACGGCACCTGGAAGTTTTGCTGGAATTTGTCGTCATGCGCCAGGTACTGTACCGCTTTGCCGCGCTCTTTAAACGCCAGCCCGTGATCGGAGAAATAGACGAGCGAAAAACTGTCGCCGCTATGACGAAGCTGAGTATAGAGCTGACGGAGTAAATCATCGGTTTGCGTCATGGTGTATAAATAACAAGACGTCTCTTTCGACTGGACAAACGTCGCGTATTTTCCCTGAGTACGGTCGCAGGCCTGGGGATGCGACCCCATTAAATGCAACACAATCAACTGCGGTTGCGTGCGTTCTGTCGCCAATACCTGCGCCGTCATGCTTAACAGCGCGTCGTCGCGAGTATTTTTATCCGCTTCAAAATCGCCGTTTTTCAGGAAATGCGCTTCATCGGCGCGTTTGGCGATACTGGCGATGGCCGTGTCGTATTCACCGATTTGCCCCTGATTGGAAAACCACCATGTCTGAAAACCGGCGCGGTTAGCCAGCGTGACGAAGTTATCCTGATACTGCGGTTTGTTATCCACCACGCGATTGAGCGTTAAACCGAGCGATTTTTGCGTTGAGCCGCTGGCGGCGATGTAATCCATAAAGAAGTCGCCATTCACATGGCTGGCGAAGGGGGTATTATCCCAGTGGCCGCCGAAAGCGCCCATGGCATCCCGTCGCGCGCTTTCACCAATCACCACGACATAGATGTGATATCTGGGTTTCACCGCAGTAACCGTCCAGCTATCTTTTATGCCGGATAGCTGCGCCATACGGTGCTGCTCTTCAATGACTTCGTTGTTATTGACGATAACGTCTTTGGCGAAGCGAAAAACCGGATAGCCGGTATCAATAACCTTAAAAACGCCGCCCCACGCCAGATTTTGTACCGGCGCGACGAAAAATGCCGCGACGCTAATCAGCAGGCACAGGCTGTCGAGGCTATTCCAGCGCGGCCTGACCTCTTCTTTTCGGCGGCGAAGCGCAATAATACCCAGCGCAAAAATAAAAAGTCCGGTCAGGTAGCTATACCACGGGAAGATGGTCAGGATTTCGCTCGACTCTTCCATATTGGTGGAGTGCAGCGCCAGCAGCGTATTAAAGTTCGGCGCGCCGTAAGCCTGGCCAAAGGGAAAATAGCAAGCGGCTACCAGCGAACAGATGCCGAGCAGCGCTTTTTGTCCGCGAGGCAGGTAGCGCCAGAGCAGCAGCAACAGGCAGGTAAACGCCGCGGTATAAAGCAGGCTAAAGGGATAGCCGAGCGCGAGGTTAATCAGCAGCGACTGTAAAAAGTAGAGGCCCGTCCACGGGCTTACAGCCCGACGACGGGCGAGAAGTGAATCGATAAGGGTTGAATTCATATGCCACTATTGCAAAAACGCCATGTGCTAACCCTGGCGCGAAGGGTCATTACCTGCCTGATTATGCGTAAAAAAGGTATTGGGTTCGCAACGGCGAGTCGCAAAATATTCAGGGCTGCCAGAAGATAGAGCGTGCGGGTAAGAAGGTCAACCGCCGGAAAGAAAATGTTTTGCGAAGAGAATAGCAAAACCACAAAAAAACAGGGGAAATGGGCGCCATTTCCGTTGAGGATGCAAAATAAAGCGGCGTACCGCACCGCCGCGTTATTTCGTGGAAGGGTTATCCTGTTCCGGTTTGCCGTTGATCATATCGCACAACATAGAGAGCAGCATTAACCGGACTTTAAAGGGAGAGTGACTGAACACGCGTATACACCTCTTAAATTCGTTCATATAAACCTCCTGATGTTTCTATCCCATCGATCCGTGAGGGATGTCTGCATTACATACAGATATAGCACAGGCTATGTTTTATAGCTATTGCTAAAACGTTAATTTTTTGTGCCCGGACAACTCTGGTTTACAATGAGCGCTCTGTCAGCTGACGCGTTAACGCGTCACAGAAACGAGGAAGCAAAATGGGTCGTCGCGCAGGTACGCCAACAACAAAAAAAGTGACGCAATTGGTGAACGTAGAAGAACACGTTGAAGGATTTCGTCAGGTCAGAGAGGCGCATCGCCGTGAGTTGATAGACGATTACGTTGAGCTGATTTCCGATTTAATTATTGAGGTAGGGGAAGCGCGTCAGGTGGATATGGCGGCGCGGCTCGGCGTCTCCCAGCCGACTGTGGCCAAAATGCTTAAGCGCCTGGCATCGTTAGGATTTATTCAAATGATCCCCTGGCGCGGCGTTTTTCTGACGCCGGAAGGGGAGAAGCTGGCGCAGGAAAGCCGCGAGCGGCATCAAATTGTCGAAAATTTTTTACTGGTATTAGGCGTAAGCCCGGAGATCGCGCGTCGTGATGCGGAAGGGATGGAACACCATGTCAGCCAGGAGACATTGGATGCCTTTTTGGCCTTCACGCAACAGCATGGAACATCTGCAGAATGAATCTGGCCTTTTTACGGGCGCTGCGGCGTGACCGTTTTTTTCAGTTGTTGATCATTGTGGGGATGGCGCTAAGCCTGTTTGTTCCTTTTGCGCCCCGCGCCTGGCCTGGCGCGATTGACTGGCACACCATTATTACCCTCAGTGGGTTAATGTTGCTCACTAAAGGCGTTGAGCTGAGCGGCTATTTTGATGTGCTGGGACGCAAGATGACGCGCCGATTTCATACCGAGCGGCAACTGGCGATGTTCCTGGTGCTGGCTGCGGCGGCGCTGTCGACCTTTCTGACAAACGATGTCGCGCTGTTTATCGTTGTGCCGCTGACGATAACGTTGAAAAAGCTGTGTGCGATTCCGGTCAACCGATTGATTATTTTTGAGGCGTTGGCGGTGAACGCCGGTTCGCTGCTGACGCCTGTCGGTAATCCGCAAAATATTCTGTTGTGGGGACGCTCCGGCTTAACCTTTGCTGAATTTAGCGGGCAAATGGCGCCGCTTGCCGTCATGATGATGCTGACGTTACTGCTCCTGTGCTGGTTTTGTTTTCCGGGTAGGGCGTTACAGTACCATACCGGTACGCGTTCGCCGCAGTGGCAGCCCCGTCTGGTGTGGAGTTGCCTGGGATTATATGTCGTTTTTCTTACCGCGCTGGAGCTCAGGCAAGAGTTATGGGGACTGGTGTTGGTGGCGGCTGGGTTTATTGTGCTGGCGCGCAGGGTGATAGTCAGCGTGGACTGGACGCTGCTGCTGGTATTTATGGCGATGTTTATTGATGTCCATCTGCTAACGCAATTGCCGGCGTTGCAGGGCGTTTTCAACCAGGTTGGCGCACTGTCTCAACTAGGACTTTGGCTAACCGCTATCGGCTTGTCTCAGGTTATCAGTAATGTGCCCAGTACCATTCTCCTGCTGAACTATGTACCGGCCTCGACGCTGCTGTCGTGGGCGGTGAATATCGGCGGGTTTGGTCTGCTGCCGGGGTCGCTGGCAAATCTTATTGCTTTACGGATGGCGAACGATCGCCGAATCTGGTGGCGATTTCATTTCTATTCACTGCCGATGCTGGCATGGGCGGCGCTGGTGGGATATGGATTATTGCAACTGATACCGTAAGAGAAGCCCGATAGTATCTATCGGGCTTCGCAGGCAGAGTCTGTCAGTTCAAACGAACCGGCATCCCGGAACGATCCTGAACCGCCTGTTGTACGACGGTCTGATCAACGTCAGGCTCGTTGGTGACGGCCAGGATACTCTTATTAAGCGTGATCGGCACCGCTTCCTTACCTTCAAACTGCGCTTCCGTCGTTGACAGCGGGTTATGCACCTCAATGTAACGGCTACCGTCCGGCTCGGTGGTGGCTTTTACCGGTTCATCGATAAACTGCACGCGGGTGCCGACCGGCACATTTTCAAACAGGAATTTGATATCGTCGTTGCGCAGACGCACGCAGCCGTGGCTCACGCGAAGCCCGATGCCGAAGTTGGCGTTGGTGCCGTGAATAGCATACAGGCGACCAATGTACAGCGCGTACAGGCCCATCGGGTTATCCGGGCCCGCAGGCACGACGGCAGGCAGCGGCTCGCCGGCGGCGCGATATTCAGCGTGCATTTTTGCCGTAGGCGTCCAGGTCGGACCGGCTTTTTTACGTTCAACTTTGGTCGTCCAGTTGATAGGCGTGTCTTTACCTAACTGACCGATCCCAATCGGCAGGACGATAACGGTGTTTGTGCCTTTCGGGTAGTAATAGAGGCGCATTTCCGCGCTATTGATGATAATGCCTTCGTGTACGGTATCCGGCAGGATCAGCTGCTGCGGAATATTCAGCACGGTACCGCCCTTCGGCAGGAAGGTATCCACGCCCGGGTTGGCTTCCAGCATGTTGGACAGCCCCATCTGATACTCCGCGGCAAAATACTCCAGCGGCTGGGTATTGCCCTCCGGCACGGTGATGACCTGATTTTGCCCAATTAAACGGCTACCATCGGTAGGCAGCGGGTAAGTGACTGCTGAGGCTGTTTTACAAAAACCAACTACAGCGAAAGCCGCCGCGAAAAGCGTTGTTAATTTCATATTCATGTTATGCGAGATTCTGTGCCAAGCAGGCTAGTAGGTTGAGAATTCTGTCATGTTGGGAGCGCATTATAGGTGCATTCCAGTAAACAGGGAATTCAGATGTGTACGAAATCACGTTTTTTTCCCTTACGGTTCAGTGTAGCCCTTTGTACAGGGCGCGATCTTATTTCAGACTTGTGGCATAATAAGCGGTTTGTCACATCTTTTTTCAGGATAAGCCTGTGTTAGTTTCCAGCAACGTTACCATGCAGTTCGGCAGTAAGCCGCTGTTCGAAAACATTTCCGTCAAATTTGGCGGCGGCAACCGTTACGGCCTGATCGGCGCCAACGGTAGCGGAAAGTCCACTTTTATGAAAATCCTCGGCGGCGACCTGGAGCCGACGCTGGGCAATGTTTCCCTTGATCCGAATGAGCGCATCGGTAAGCTGCGTCAGGACCAGTTCGCTTTTGAAGCATTCACCGTACTTGATACTGTCATTATGGGGCATGGCGAATTGTGGGAAGTCAAGCAGGAGCGCGACCGTATCTACGCTTTGCCGGAAATGAGCGAAGAAGACGGCTATAAAGTCGCCGATCTGGAAGTAAAATACGGCGAGATGGACGGTTATTCCGCTGAGGCGCGTGCAGGCGAATTGCTGTTGGGGGTGGGCATCCCGCTGGAGCAGCATTACGGTCTGATGAGTGAAGTCGCGCCAGGCTGGAAATTGCGTGTGCTGCTGGCGCAGGCGTTATTCTCTAATCCGGACATCCTGTTGCTCGACGAACCGACCAACAACCTGGATATTGATACTATCCGTTGGCTGGAGCAGGTGCTGAACGAGCGCGATAGCACGATGATTATCATTTCGCACGACCGTCACTTCCTGAACATGGTTTGTACGCATATGGCGGATCTGGATTACGGCGACTTGCGCGTCTATCCGGGTAACTATGATGAGTATATGACGGCGGCGACTCAGGCGCGTGAACGTCTGTTGGCCGATAATGCGAAGAAAAAAGCGCAAATTGCCGAGCTGCAATCTTTTGTTAGCCGTTTTAGCGCCAATGCCTCTAAATCGCGTCAGGCAACGTCGCGCGCGCGGCAGATTGATAAAATCAAGCTGGAAGAGGTGAAAGCCTCCAGCCGTCAGAACCCGTTCATCCGTTTCGAGCAGGATAAAAAACTGTTCCGTAACGCTCTGGAAGTGGAAGCGCTGACGAAAGGTTTTGATAACGGTCCGCTGTTTAAAAATGTCAATTTGCTGCTCGAAGTCGGCGAGAAGCTGGCGGTACTCGGCACCAATGGCGTGGGTAAATCTACGCTGCTGAAGACGCTGGTTGGCGATCTGGACGCCGATCATGGCACCGTTAAATGGTCGGAAAACGCGCGTATTGGTTACTACGCGCAGGACCACGAATATGAATTCGAAAATGACCTGACGGTGTTTGAATGGATGAGTCAGTGGAAGCAGGAAGGCGACGACGAGCAGGCAGTGCGCAGTATTCTGGGCCGCCTGCTATTTAGCCAGGATGATATCAAAAAGCCTGCGAAAGTCCTTTCCGGTGGCGAGAAGGGCCGTATGCTTTTCGGCAAACTGATGATGCAAAAGCCGAATATCCTGATTATGGACGAACCGACTAACCACCTGGATATGGAGTCGATCGAATCGCTGAATATGGCGCTGGAGCTGTATCAGGGCACGCTGATCTTTGTTTCGCACGACCGTGAGTTCGTCAGCTCGCTGGCAACCCGCGTCATTGAAATTACGCCGGAGCGCGTGGTGGACTTCAGCGGCAACTACGACGATTATTTGCGTAGTAAAGGGATTGAAAGCTAAACACTGACGCCCGGTGGCGTTGTGCTTACCGGGCCTACGTATCCTGGCGCGTAGGTCCGGTAAGACGGGTGCGCCCAGACAAAGGGCGCACCGCAGTTAAGCGGGCAGGGCTGTACGACCATCAAACGTCCATACCTAATGCCCGTTTACCGTGAATATTCAGATCGCGCAGCGTGAAGCGCCCTTCCCAGGTGGTTTCATAGTCCTCGCGCGGGAAATCGCCCGGTGATGCGCCTGTCTCCAGCGCCGCTTTCACCTTACGCGCATAGGCCAGATTTTTCTCACACATTGGCGCGGCAGGAATGTACATCACATTGCCCCAGCCCTGCTGATTTTCTACGGGGGCGACGGAGTGGATGACATCGCAATGCCACCACACGGAATCCCCGGCTTCCAGTGGCGGAATGCTGGTTAACGCCGCCATCAGTAAAGGATGCCACTGTTCAGAAATCGGCAGCACCCGGCCCGGCGCGACGCCGCATAATTCATCTTCCGGGACATCATCCAGCAGCGGGCGCAACAGAATATACGCCATCGCCTCCGGGATAGGGACGACATGAAGCAACCCCTGACCGGGCAGCATATCGGAGAGCGCGGTCCAGCCCTGGAAGGTGCGAAATACCGAGCATTTTGTGGTGTTATCCACCGTATACTCTTCAACTTCGGTACGGTGTGCCGCATTCCACGGATCGTACTGTTCGATGTTGCCGTTAAACACACTGGCGAATACCTGCTGATAGGCTGGCAGCAGCCAGCGTTCCAGCGCGCCGGAGTCGGTATGCGCTCCCAGTCCTTTGGATGTGGTGCCCGGCGGGCGGCGACGGATGCGATCCGGATAAATGATGCTGATATCCGGATTAAACCATCGCTTGCCGTCGTGCTCTACCTGCCACAGACGGTTGAGGAACGACTGCGCCAGCGCCATCTCTTCACTTTGGCGGGCCTGCATTTGCGCCTGCGACCAGTAGACAGGATAGATTTCAGGCCGGGAGGCGCTCAGCGTACCGAAAAAATTATCCCCCGGTCCTTTATACACCTCGTCAAAATGGTTCTTGTCCAGATAGTCGAGCATCGACTGGTCCCACGCCAGCGCCTGTTCGCGTGGAAAATGACCTTTAATCACCGCGCACCCGCGGCGCTTAACCTCGGCGCGGGTGGCATCGCTAATGTTGCCCATCGCCAGTTCGCTAAAAGGGATAATTGGCCATACCGGCTGTCCCTGCGCCTTCAGATCGTTAATTTCCGCCACCCGGGCTGCTATGGTGGCGCTCAAACGGTCGAACACCGCCTGTACGTCGCCGATTTGCGCGCGTAGCGCCTGCTTCATCTGACGAATGGCCGCTTTTGGGTCGGCGGGCAGCGTTTCGTGGGTAAAAGGAGTCGTCATATCAACCTCATCATCTTTCGTTCGAAAGTAAAATTAGTTACATGTGATACTTTAAGTTAAAATAAGGTTAATGCAAGTTTAAAATATTGCAGGGGAACACAAAGAGGGAAGCGAGAGGAAAACGTAAGGTGGCCAGGACGCCTTAATGTCTTATGCGGCTATTCCTTTCGTTCAGCCACTTTTCATTCGAAATAAATTTGTGGTTCTGCTCACATTGTTATTAAAATGTTTCTGGTCGCAGTTACAGCCAGGAGCTTAAGTATGACCGTTAACGTTGTCGTTACCGATATGGACGGCACTTTTCTCGACGATGCCAAGCAGTACGATCGTGTACGCTTCATGGCGCAATACCAGGAACTGAAAAAACGTAATATCGAATTTGTGGTCGCTAGCGGTAATCAGTACTACCAGTTGATCTCCTTCTTCCCCGAGCTGAAAGACGAAATTTCCTTCGTCGCAGAAAATGGCGCGCTGGTGTATGAACATGGCAAACAGTTGTTTCACGGGGAGCTAACCCGGCATGAATCGCGTATTGTGATTGGCGAACTGCTGAAGGATAAGCAGCTTAATTTTGTCGCCTGCGGTCTGAAAAGCGCTTATGTCAGCAAAAACGCTCCCGAGACTTTCGTGGCGCTGATGGCCAAACATTATCACCGCCTGCAGCCGGTAAACGATTATCACGACATTGACGATATCCTGTTTAAGTTCTCCCTGAATTTGCCTGATGAACAAATTCCGCTGGTTATCGACAAACTGCACGTATCTCTGGATGGCATCATGAAGCCCGTCACCAGCGGCTTCGGTTTTATCGACCTGATTATCCCGGGACTGCATAAAGCGAATGGCATCAGTCGTCTGTTAAAGCGCTGGAACAGGTCGCCACAGAATGTCGTCGCCATTGGCGACAGCGGTAATGATGCGGAAATGTTGAAAATGGCGCATTACTCTTTTGCCATGGGCAATGCCGCAGACAATATCAAAGCGCTTTCACGCTATCACACTGATGATAATAACCATCAAGGCGCGCTCAACGTCATTCAGGCCGTGCTTGACGGCACCGATCCCTTCTGATTAACAGGCCTGCGCAGGCCTGTTAAGCGTAGCGCCATCAGGCAATTCGGACATATTGCCGATGGCGCCAGGGCAAATTACAGCATATGTTCGGTACGGGCGATGATATCGTCCTGCGCATCCGGCGACAGCGCGGTGAAGAAGGCGGAGTAGCCTGCCACACGCACGACCAGATCGCGGTACTGGTCCGGATGTTTTTTCGCATCCAGCAGCGTTTCGCGTGACACGATGTTGTACTGAATATGCCAGCCTTTATGCACCTCAAAGAACGTCCGTAGCAGAACCATCAGTTTCTGTTTGTCGGATTCGTTTTCCAGCGTCGTTGGGTTCAGTTTCTGGTTGAGCAGCACGCCGCCGAGAATGGAACCGGTAGGTAATTTGCCTACGGAACCAATCACCGCCGTCGGGCCGAGATGATCCGTACCTGATGCAGGGCTTGCGCCTTCCGCCAGCGGTGTATGCGCTTTGCGACCGTCCGGGGTAGCCATGGTCGCGGCGCCAAATGGCACGTTTGCTGAGATAGAGGACGTACCGGCGTAATAGTTGCCGCCGACAGGGCCACGACCATAGCGCGGGTTATGATATTGCTTCAGCTCATCAATATAGGTCTGATAAGCGCGCGCCAGCAGGGTATCGACACTGTCATCGTCGTTGCCGTACTTCGGCGCGCCGTTAATCAGACGCTGGCGCAACTGCTCGTGAGTCAGACCGTCGAAGTCATCGGCCAGCGCGGCGGCAAGCTGCTGTTGACCGATAACGCCCTGTTCGAAGACCAGTTTTTTCACGGCGGCGAGGCTGTTGCCCAGGTTGGCGATACCGACCTGCAGACCGGATACCCAGTCATATTTCGCGCCGCCTTGCTTGATACTTTTCGCTCGCTCAATACAGTCATCTACCAGCGCTGAGCAGAGAATATCGTGGACATTCTCTTCCAGCATGGTGTCGACCACATACTCAATTTCGATCGATTTGCGCGTGTAGTAGCGAATTTGGGTATCCCAGGCGGCCATCACTTCGTCAAAATTGTTAAAGTTGCCTGCGGAGAGCGCCTTTTCCTGCGGCAGAAATACTTTGCCGCTGGTGGCGTCGCGACCGCCTTCCAGCGCCGCCAGCATGACGCGGGCGAAGTTAATAAAGCTCATGCCGGTGCAGCGATAACCCCATTTCCCGCCGACGGCGGTTTCGATACAACCGATCGCCGCGTAATCGTAAGCGTCCTGCGGTTCGATCCCCAACTCGATAAATTCCGGGATGACGATTTCATCATTGTTAAACGCCGGCATCCCAAAGCCGCAGCGGATGACCTGGACGCAGGCGTCAAGGAAATCGTTACTCATTCCGGCGTGATAACGCACACTGAGGTTGGGCTGGGTAGAACGCAGACGTCCGCAGGACTCCAGAATGGCGTAAGACAGCGGATTCACTGCGTCCATTGGCTGACCGTTGATGAGATTCTGACCGCCAATGGTGACGTTTTGATACAGCGGGCTGCCCGCGGAAGCTTTAGAGTGCGAACCGGAACGGATCTTGTTTACTTCCAGCAGTTTCAGCCAGCAGCTGTGCAGCAGTTCAATGGCGTGCTCACGATCCAGCGTCTGGTTTAGTTCGACATCGCGACGATAATAGGGGTAAAGATACTGGTCCATACGACCAAATGACACCGAGTGACCGTTAGACTCAATTTGTAGAATCAGTTGAATGAAGTAGCACAATTGCAGTGCTTGCCAGAAGGTCTGCGGCGGTTGGTGGGCGATCACCTCACAGTTTTCGGCGATGGTAAGTAGTTCTTTACGACGGCTTTCACGGGACTCTTCGCTTGCCATCTGGCGCGCCAGCGCGGCAAAGCGCGTGATATGCTGGCTTACCGCGTCCAGCACTATATCAATCGCCTTCAGGAACTGCTCGCCATGCAGATCTTCCAGCACGGTCAGGTTGATGCGTGAGCGGCGCTCGGCGACTTTATCGCGCAGGCCATCAAGCCCTTTTTCCAGCAGCAGCGGGAAGTTCACCGCCAGGTGCGCGTCACCGGAAGTCATATTGCCTTCGGCTTTGATAATGCCAGTCGCCAAAAGCCCTTTTTGTTCATCGGTAAACATGCCGTAGCAGCGATCCTGGACGGTTTGACCGCGCCACCACGGACAGATGTCGTGCAGAATACGTTTGTTTTCTTCACTTACGGAAAAACCTGCGCCGGGCCGGTCCGCCAGGTCGTCGATCTCTTTTTCAATCCACGAGACGGTATATTCCGGGAAAATCGGCGCGGCGCGGACTTCACTTGCCTGGTTGCCGACGATCAGTTCATCGTGTTTTATCCAGATAGTGCGTTCCGCCAGGTGATGGGCCAGCGCCAGCGCGCGGCGTACCGGAATCGGTTTATCCAGATGCTGCTGGTACATTTCGGTATAATGCTGTGCGCGTTCGGTACAGACCGGCGGTTTCACGATATGTACCAGCGCGGTTTTGTGCGCCTTAATGCGGTCGCTGAGCGTGTCCAGTTTCAGTTGGGTCATGATAATTATCCTCGTAGGGTCGCGGTTAAACCTTTTTGGCAGGCGTACTTCTGGGCAAAATCAAGTAACGCCGGCGCATCCAGTGGTTTATCCGGGGCATGATAGGGCTGACTGAGTAAGTGGTATTTATTGATGCCCAGCGTGTGGTAGGGCAGAAAATGAATTTCCCCGACGTGCAGTTCGTCGGCGGCAAAGTCGGTAATGGCTTTAATGGCCTCCTCATCGGCATTAAATCCCTGAATCAGCGGGACGCGAATCACCATTTTTTTGCCCGCGGCGGCGAGTTTCCTGAGATTTTCCAGCACCCGCGAGGCGCTGCCATCGGTCCACTGCTTAAACGGCCCGTCGGCGACATGCTTTAAATCAGCCAGAAACAGATCGATATAAGGCAGTGAGGGCGCAATGTATTTCCATGGGACATGCAGACAGGTCTCAACCGCAGTATGAATACCGGCGTCATGGCTGGCTTTAAACAGCTCTGCCGCCAGCTCCGGCTGCATAAACGGTTCGCCGCCGGAAAGCGTAAGACCGCCGCCGCTGCGATCGTAAAAAGGTTTATCGCGCAGTACCGTCGCCATGATCTCATCCACGCTTTTTATTTCGCCGCACACGGTTAACGCCTGTGTGGGGCAGCAATGCGCCAGGATGGAAAAATGGGCGTCGGTCAGTTTCTCGCGATGGATGAGCAGGCCGTTTAGCGCGCGCTCAATGACGTCCGGCGCGGCTTGCGCGCACAGGTCGCATCCTTCGAGACACAGCCGCGCGTCGTATAACAGATCCTGAGCGCGGGCGCGGCTTTCCGGGTTCTGGCACCAGCGACAGCCCAACGAACAGCCTTTGAAAAATACTACGGTACGGATACCGGGGCCATCGTGGGTAGAATAGCGCTGAATATTGAAGATCATAAACGGCCTCTCTTATTTCATATAAAGATTAAATTACTTTCGAATGAAAGTTATCTTGATGTGCGTCAACGAATGGAGAGGTTCTGATAAAGAGGCGTTAAATGAGGTACAACATCACGGTTTGAGGCTGTGATATGGCGTTTAAGATGATGCCGCGCTGCTTGAGCCGATCGTCAGTCGGAGCTTGGGTAAGCTGGCTTTGCGTCTGATGACAGTAATTATCTGTTGATACAGCACGGCCATAAACCGTGCTTCGGTATGTTTATCCGTAAAGTGACTACTGACCGCAGACCTCACAGCCGGGGTTGCGCATCAACTTCATTTCGCGGAACTGACAGGTCATCGCATCGTACATGACGATTTTTCCGCTGGCAGGCTGACCGTAATGCGCCAGCAGCTTAATGGCCTCCATTGCCTGTAGCGAACCGATCACGCCAATCAGCGGCGCCATCACCCCTGCCTCTACGCAGGTCAGAGCGTTTTCGCCAAACAGACGGCTCAGGCAGCGGTAACAGGGTTCGTTTTCCCGATACGTAAAGACGGTAACTTGTCCTTCCATACGAATTGCCGCGCCGGAGATTAGAGGCACTTTCGCGGTATAGCACCCGGCGTTAAGTTGATTACGTACGCTAACGTTATCGGTACAGTCCAGTACCAGCGAATGCCCGGCAATCAGGCTGGTCATGGCGTCGTCGTCCAGCCGCGCGTTAACGGGCGTAATGGTAATATGCGGGTTGATTCGCGCCAGCGCGTCGCGGGCGGACTCTACCTTTGGCTGCCCGACCGTGGCGTCGCTGTGCAAGGTTTGACGCTGGAGATTGGAAACGGAAACGGTATCAAAATCGAGTAGCGTCAGTTGCCCGACGCCAGCGCCGGCCAGATACTGCGTTGCCGCGCAGCCGAGTCCGCCCAGCCCGACCACTAATACCCGCGCATCTTTTAACGCTTCCTGCCCTTCAAAATCGAAGCCGCGCAGAATAATTTGTCGGTTATAGCGCAGCATCTCCTGGTCGCTAAGTTCCGCCATTACAGGCCTCCGAACAGAGCATTAAACGGCTCGACTTCCACCCATTCTCCCGGCTCAACATTGCCGCGTTCACGCTCCAGCACAATAAAGCAGTTGCCCAGACTAAACGAGCTGAAAATATGTGAACCCTGGTGCCCGGTGGTCGTGACCTCCAGTTCGCCGTTGGCGCTACGTTGCAGGATGCCGCGCTGGAAATCGAGACGCCCCGGCGTTTTCTTCAGGCGAGATGCTGTGCGTACACGCTGGCGCGGCGGTACAGCGCTTGCCGTGTTGCCGCCAAGCTTCGCCAGTAAAGGCTGAACCAGTTGATAAAAAGTGAGCGCCGCAGAGACTGGATTCCCCGGCAGGCCACAGAACCAGCTATTACTGAGTTTGCCGAAGGCAAACGGTTTGCCTGGCTTGATAGCCAGCTTCCAGAAGGCGATTTCGCCCAACTCCTCAAGGATGGTTTTGGTATAGTCCGCTTCACCAACCGAGACGCCGCCGGAGCTTATCACTACATCGGCCTGGCTGTCGGCGTCGATAAACGCGGCGCGGAGCTTACCAGGATCGTCAGGAATAATGCCTAAATTGATCACTTCGCAGCCAAGCTGTTGCAGCATCAAATGTATGGTTAAACGGTTAGTGTCATAAATTTGTCCCGCCTCCAGCGGCTGGCCCGGAAGCTGGAGCTCGTCGCCGGTCGAGAACAGCGCTACGCGCACTTTACGTACAACCTGCGCATCGGCAATTCCCAGCGACGCCAGCACCGGCAGTTCGGCAGTAGTCAGGCGCGTACCGGCCGGAAAGACCACCGCATCCTGGCGAATATCCTCGCCGCGGCGGCGGATGTTTTGTCCGCAACGAACATCGGCGGTAAAACGCACGCCATCATCGGTTTGTTCCGTCTGCTCTTGCATAACTACCGCCTCGCAACCTGCCGGTACCGGGGCGCCGGTCATAATGCGAATGCAGGTGCCCGCAGGCCACTCTCCCTGGTAAGGCTGACCGGCAAATGCTTTGCCGGCGACGGGCAGCGGCTTATCGGCGGACAAATCCGCCACGCGTACTGCATAACCATCCATAGCTGAATTATCAAAGCCGGGGACATCGAGGGGAGAAACGATATCGGTCGCCAGGATGCGGCCAAAGCAGTTCACCAGCGGCAACGTTTCTACGGCGGTGAGCGGGGTAATACGTGAAAGCATCTGGGTCAGCGCCGTTTCAAGCGGCATCAATCCGGCGGAAAATTCCATGAACATACTCCTGCGAGGCAAAATCGAATCCGGCTATTATGTCAGAAAACAGTGGCGGGCAGTATGCTACCTCGGTCTTAGAGACGGCCTTGCGCCTTTACATACCTTACGCATCTTTCTATATTCAAAAATCGAATGAATAACTCACAACAATTCTGATAGTTATAGTAAAAGTTGTGTGCCACCGTTAATGGACCCTAAAAATGAATAAAGCAGTGATTGCGATTCACGGCGGCGCAGGCGCGATTGCTCGCGCGCAAATGAGCCATGAGCAGGAGCTACGCTATATCCAGGCGCTGTCAGAGATTGTCGAAAGCGGGCAAAAGATGCTGGAAGCAGGTGACAGCGCGCTTGATGTAGTGACGGAAGCGGTGCGCCTGCTGGAAGCGTGTCCGCTCTTCAATGCGGGTATCGGCGCGGTCTATACCCGAGACGGGACTCATGAACTGGATGCCTGCGTGATGGACGGCAATACCCTGAAAGCCGGAGCCGTCGCGGGCGTGAGTCATGTTCGCCATCCTGTGCTCGCCGCCAGACTGGTGATGGAGCGCAGCCCGCATGTACTCATGGTGGGGGAAGGGGCGGAAAACTTTGCCTTTTCACAGGGGATGGCGCGCGTTTCGCCGGATATCTTTTCCACCCCGGCGCGTTACGAGCAATTGCTGGCGGCGCGTGCGGCGGGCGAAATGGCGCTCGATCACAGCGGCGCGCCGCTGGACGAAACGAAAAAAATGGGTACAGTCGGCGCGGTGGCGCGGGATAAATTCGGCAATCTGGCGGCGGCAACGTCTACCGGTGGGATGACCAATAAATTGCCCGGGCGCGTCGGCGACAGCCCGCTGGTCGGCGCCGGGTGTTATGCCAACAACGCCAGCGTCGCCGTTTCCTGTACCGGAACGGGAGAGGTCTTTATTCGCACGCTCGCGGCTTACGATATCGCCGCATTGATGGAATATGGCGGACTCAGCCTTGCCGATGCCTGTGAGCGCGTGGTGATGGAAAAATTACCGGCACTGGGCGGCAGCGGTGGATTAATCGCCGTTGATCACGAAGGTAATGTCGCGTTGCCGTTTAACAGCGAAGGGATGTATCGCGCCTGGGGATATGCCGGGGATACCCCTACCACAGGAATTTACCGGGAATAAGGAGCCGCAGGTGCCGCACAGCGATGAACTGGATAGCCGCGATGTTCTGTCCGTCAGTGGCCTGAATATCGCGTTTCACCACGAAGGGCAACAGGTAGACGCCGTGCGTAATGTGTCATTACGCCTGAAGCGTGGAGAGACTCTGGCGATTGTCGGCGAGTCGGGATCGGGAAAATCGGTGACGGCGCTGGCGTTAATGCGGCTGATTGAGCAGTCGGGCGCGAACGTGCGCTGCGGCGAAATGCTGTTGCGTCGGCGTAATCGCCAGGTGATTGAGCTGTCTGAGCAGAGTGACGCGCAGATGCGGCGTGTGCGCGGCGCGGATATCGCCATGATTTTCCAGGAGCCAATGACCTCGCTCAACCCGGTATTTACCGTTGGCGAGCAAATTGCCGAATCTATTCGTTTGCATCAGGGCGCCAGCCACGAAGAGGCGCTGGCGGAAGCGAAACGTATGCTCGATCAGGTACGGATCCCGGAGTCGCAGGCGATTTTATCGCGTTATCCGCATCAGCTTTCCGGTGGGATGCGCCAGCGAGTCATGATCGCGATGGCGCTATCCTGCCGTCCGGCGGTATTGATTGCCGATGAACCCACCACGGCGCTGGATGTCACTATCCAGGCGCAAATTCTGCAACTTATCACAGTGTTGCAGCAAGAGATGTCGATGGGCGTGATTTTTATCACCCACGACATGGGCGTCGTGGCGGATATTGCCGATCGCGTGCTGGTGATGTATCAGGGCGAGGCTGTGGAAACCGGCAGCGTAGAGCAGATTTTCCATGCGCCGACGCATCCTTATACCCAAACGTTACTGGCCGCCGTCCCTCAGCTTGGCGCGATGCACGACCACTCGCTGCCACGCCGTTTCCCGTTGATTTCCGCTGACGAACCGGCCCTTTATGAATCGCAGATTGAGCAAGACACGGTGGTGGAAGGCGAGCCTATTCTCCAGGTTCGGGGGCTGGTGACGCGATTCCCGCTGCGTAGCGGTCTCTTTAACCGCGTTACGCGTGAAGTTCATGCCGTTGAGAATATCAGTTTCGATCTCTGGCCTGGCGAAACGCTATCGCTGGTGGGCGAGTCCGGTAGCGGAAAATCGACGACCGGACGCGCGCTGCTGCGGTTGGTTGAATCCCGGCAGGGGGAGATTATCTTTAACGGACAGCGCATTGACACGTTGTCTGCGGGTAAACTCCAGCCGTTGCGCCGCGATATTCAATGTATTTTCCAGGACCCTTACGCCTCGCTCGACCCGCGCCAGACCGTGGGGTATTCCATTATGGAACCTTTACGGATTCATGGCCTGGGGCAGGGGGACGCTGCGGCAAAGCGCGTGGCCTGGTTGCTTGAGCGTGTCGGATTACGTCCTGAACATGCCTGGCGTTATCCGCACGAGTTTTCCGGCGGTCAACGTCAGCGCATCTGCATAGCTCGCGCGCTGGCATTGAATCCTAAAGTGATTATTGCCGATGAGGCGGTCTCCGCGCTGGATGTTTCCGTTCGCGGACAGATCATTAATTTACTGCTCGATTTACAACGGGAAATGGGGATCGCCTACCTGTTTATTTCGCATGATATGGCGGTCGTGGAGCGAATTAGCCATCGCGTGGCGGTGATGTATCTTGGTCAAATTGTTGAGATGGGGCCGCGGCGCGCCGTTTTTGAAAACCCGCAGCATCCTTATACGCGTAAATTGATGGCGGCGGTGCCGGTTGCCGATCCTTCCAGACACCGGCCGCGGCGCGTTCTGCTATCAGATGATATACCCAGCAATATTCATAAACGTGGCGAAGAGACGCCCGCCGTTTCATTGCAGTTGGTCGGGCCGGGACATTATGTTGCGCGGCCGCTGCAGGATAATGCGCTCTCGCGCTTATAACATTCAGACAGGCAGGGTTTCAGGAGAACAACATGACGCAATTTATTACGCATAAATGGCTGGCGGCGCTGGGACTGGCCTCATCCATTGCGGCTTTTCCGGCCCTGGCGGCCAAAGATGTGGTGGTGGCGGTAGGGTCTAATTTCACCACGCTCGATCCGTATGACGCCAACGATACGCTCTCGCAGGCGGTGGCGAAGTCATTTTATCAGGGGCTGTTTGGCCTGGATAAAGACATGAAGGTAAAAAACGTCCTGGCGGAGGGCTACACCGTTTCTGATGACGGTCTGACCTACACCATTACCCTACGGCAGGGGGTGAAATTTCAGGACGGCGCGGATTTTGATGCGGCGGCGGTGAAAGCGAATCTCGATCGCGCCAGCAATCCGGATAACCACCTCAAGCGTTATAACCTGTATAAAAATATCGCAAAAACGGAGGTTGTCGACCCGGCAACGGTAAAAATTACCCTGAAACAGCCGTTCTCCGCTTTCATTAATATTCTGGCGCACCCGGCGACGGCGATGATCTCGCCGCAAGCGCTGGAAAAATATGGCAAGGATATTGGTTTTCATCCGGTCGGTACCGGTCCATACCAGCTTGAAACCTGGAATCAGACCGACTTTGTCAAAGTGAAAAAGTTCGCCGGTTACTGGCAGCAGGGCTTACCCAAGCTGGATTCTATTACCTGGCGTCCGGTTACTGACAACAATACCCGCGCGGCGATGCTGCAAACCGGCGAAGCGCAATTTGCTTTTCCTATCCCTTATGAGCAGGCCGCGTTACTGGCGAAAAATAAAAACCTCGAACTGGTCGCCAGCCCGTCCATTATGCAGCGTTATATCAGTATGAATGTGACGCAGAAGCCGTTTGATAATCCTAAGGTGCGTGAGGCGTTGAATTACGCTATTAATCGTCAGGCGCTGGTTAAAGTGGCGTTTGCCGGATACGCCACGCCGGCGACGGGCGTGGTGCCGCCGTCGATAGCCTATGCGCAAAGCTATCAGCCGTGGCCCTATGATCCGGCTAAAGCGCGCGAACTGTTGAAAGAGGCGGGGTATCCAGACGGTTTCAGTACCACGCTGTGGTCATCGCACAACCATAGCACCGCGCAAAAAGTGTTGCAGTTTACCCAACAGCAACTAGCGCAGATTGGCATTAAAGCCCGGATAACCGCGATGGACGCTGGCCAGCGCGCCGCGGAAGTTGAGGGCAAAGGGCAAAAAGAGAGCGGCGTGCGAATGTTCTATACCGGCTGGTCGGCGTCGACGGGCGAAGCTGACTGGGCGTTATCGCCGCTCTTCGCATCACAAAACTGGCCGCCGACGCAGTTTAATACCGCTTTTTACAGCAACAAGCAGGTCGACAGCGATTTGGCGGCGGCCTTAAAGACCAACGATCCGCAGGAGAAAACACGATTATACAAAGAGGCGCAGGATATTATCTGGAAAGAGTCGCCCTGGATACCGTTGGTGGTGGAGAAATTGGTTTCTGCGCACAGTAAAAATTTGACCGGTTTCTGGATTATGCCGGATACCGGTTTCAGCTTTGACGATGCGGATTTGAAGTAAGTAATGCGATGGGGCTGGATGGCGCGCGCGTTGTCCGCCATCCGGTAAAAGGTTCGTGTGATGCTTAACTATGTTCTCAAGCGCCTGCTGGGATTAATTCCTACGCTGTTGATTGTGGCAGTGTTGGTGTTTTTATTTGTTCATTTGTTGCCCGGCGACCCGGCGCGGCTGATAGCCGGACCAGAAGCCGACGCGCAGGTGATCGCGCTGGTTCGTCAGCAGCTGGGGCTTGATCAGCCGCTTCATGTCCAGTTTTGGCGTTACATCACCCATGTTTTACAAGGCGATTTCGGTACGTCAATGGTTTCCCGCCGCCCGGTTTCTGAGGAGATCGCCAGCCGCTTTTTGCCGACGCTGTGGCTGACGATAACCAGTATGATATGGGCGGTTCTGTTTGGCATGGCGATCGGCATCGCCGCCGCCGTGTGGCGTAATCGCTGGCCTGACCGGGTAGGAATGACGCTTGCCGTGACCGGCATTTCTTTCCCGGCTTTTGCGCTGGGAATGTTGTTAATGCAGATTTTTTCCGTGGATCTGGGCTGGCTACCGACCGTGGGGGCGGATAGCTGGCAACATTATATTTTACCCTCCCTGACGCTTGGCGCGGCGGTGGCATCAGTCATGGCGCGTTTTACGCGCTCCTCGTTTGTCGATGTCCTGAGCGAGGATTACATGAGGACCGCGCGGGCGAAAGGCGTCAGTGAAACGTGGGTGGTGTTAAAACATGGCCTGCGCAATGCGATGATCCCGGTCGTCACCATGATGGGACTGCAATTTGGCTTTCTGCTTGGCGGATCGATCGTCGTCGAAAAAGTGTTTAACTGGCCGGGGCTTGGGCGATTACTGGTCGACTCGGTCGACATGCGCGACTACCCCGTGATTCAGGCGGAAGTGCTGCTGTTTTCTCTGGAATTTATTCTTATCAACTTAGTGGTGGATGTCCTCTATGCCGCCATTAATCCGGCTATCAGGTATAAGTAAGGATGCGATTATTTAACTGGCGCCGTCAGGCGATTTTACATGCTATGCCGGTGGTAAAACCCGACCAGATACGCACGCCATGGCGGGAGTTCTGGCGTCGTTTTCGCCGCCAGCATGTCGCGTTGGTCGCCGGGGGATTCGTACTGGCGTTAATTCTGGTGGCGATTTTTGCCCGCTGGCTGACGCCCTACGATGCGGAAAACTATTTTGACTACGATAGCCTGAACAATGGCCCCTCTTTGCAGCACTGGTTTGGCGTTGACTCGCTGGGAAGAGACATCTTTAGCCGGGTTCTCGTTGGGGCGCAGATCTCACTGGCGGCGGGCGTGTTCGCGGTATTTATCGGCGCGATAATCGGCACGGTGCTGGGATTGCTGGCGGGATATTATGAAGGCTGGTGGGATCGTTTCATTATGCGCATTTGCGATGTGCTGTTCGCCTTCCCCGGCATTTTGCTGGCGATTGCCGTTGTGGCGGTGTTAGGCAGCGGTATTGCTAATGTGATCGTTGCGGTGGCGATTTTCTCTATTCCGGCGTTTGCACGTTTGGTGCGCGGAAATACCCTGGTCTTAAAACAGCAGACGTTTATTGAGTCTGCCCGCAGTATCGGCGCCAGCGACACGACGATTTTGTTTAGCCATATCTTGCCGGGAACGGTCTCGTCAATTGTGGTTTTCTTTACGATGCGTATCGGTACGTCAATTATTTCCGCGGCAAGCCTGTCATTTCTCGGATTAGGCGCGCAGCCGCCAACGCCGGAGTGGGGAGCGATGCTCAATGAAGCGCGGGCGGATATGGTCATCGCGCCGCACGTAGCGCTCTTCCCGGCGGTGGCGATTTTCCTGACTGTGCTGGCGTTTAACCTGTTAGGCGACGGGTTGCGCGATGCGCTGGACCCGAAGATTAAGGGGTAAGCCAGCCCGGTGGCGTTGACGCCTGGCGGGCCTGGAACGGGCTCGCCAGGTGGGGTAACACATCCGACACCCGCGCCGGGGGAGGTGGCGTTAAACCCGACTGCCCCACAAATCATATTCGTCGGCGTTTTCCACTTTCAGGCGCACGATATCGCCCGGCTTGACGTTGGTTTCGCCGTTCAAATAGACCGCGCCGTCAATTTCCGGCGCATCCGCCATGCTACGCCCGATAGCGCCTTCTTCGTCAACCTCATCGACGATCACCAGAATTTCGCGGCCCACTTTTTCTTGCAAGCGCTCAGCGGAGATTTGCTGTTGCAGTTGCATAAAGCGGTTCCAGCGCTCTTCTTTCACCTCTTCCGGCACCTGATCCGGCAGGTCATTCGCGCCTGCGCCTTCCACCGGGCTGTACTTGAAGCAGCCTACACGATCGAGGCGCGCCTCTTTCAGGAAGTCGAGCAGCATCTGGAAGTCTTCTTCCGTTTCGCCGGGGAAGCCGACAATAAAGGTGGAGCGTAGGGTCAGTTCCGGGCAGATTTCGCGCCACTGCTTAATGCGCGCCAGTTGGCGGTCAACGGAACCGGGACGTTTCATCAGTTTAAGAATCCGCGGGCTGGCATGTTGCAGCGGAATGTCCAGATAGGGCAGGATTTTGCCTTCCGCCATTAGCGGAATCACATCATCAACGTGTGGGTAGGGGTAGACGTAGTGCAGACGTGTCCAGACGCCCAGTTTTGATAACTGTTCGCACAGGCTCACCATACTGGTTTTCACCGGTTCGCCATTATGGAATCCGGTGCGGTGCTTCACATCTACGCCGTAGGCGGAGGTATCTTGCGAAATCACCAGAATCTCTTTGACCCCGGCATCAACCAGACGTTTCGCTTCGCTTAATACGTCGCCAATCGGACGGCTGACCAGATCCCCGCGCATCGACGGGATGATGCAGAACGTGCAGCGGTGATTACAGCCTTCAGAAATTTTCAGATACGCATAATGGCGCGGCGTCAGTTTTACACCCTGTTCCGGTACGAGGCTTAAAAATGGATTGTGCTTCGGCTTCGGTACGTAATGATGTACGTGCTGCAGAACTTGCTCATAGCTATGCGGCCCGGTGATTTCCAGTACTTTCGGATGCACTTCGCGGATCTGATCTTCTTTTGCGCCCAGGCAGCCGGTGACGATTACCTTACCGTTTTCGTTCAGCGCTTCGCCAATGGCTTCCAGCGACTCTTGTACCGCGCTGTCAATAAAGCCACAGGTATTAACGATAACCATATCCGCATCGTCATAGCGTGGCACAACGTCATAGCCTTCGGTACGCAGCTCAGTCAGGATGCGTTCCGAATCAACGAGGTTTTTCGGACAGCCCAGGGAAACGAAGCCGATCTTTGGCTGGTGGGTTACATTACTCATAGCTTAAAAAGTGTTCATTTATTGGAATGGTCAGGGCAGGGATTCTACAGATATCCGAACAAAAATTGTATCGCAATCTCATCAGGAGCGGCGGCATCAACCGTTGTGGTTGTCAGCAAAAGGTGAAAAAGGGCAATTCTAAGAAAATTCTTGATCTCTGACACCCCTTTGTCTAAAAAACGACCATACTATTAAGTTGAACCCTGGTAGAAAAGAGGAGGAAAAAAGGTATGGTCGTTGACAGACTGAGAACCGATCTTCTCAACAAGCTGATAAACGCGCGTATCGATCTTGCCGCTTATCTGCAATTGCGAAAAGCGAAGGGGTATATGTCAGTCAGCGAAAGTGACACTCTGCGTGACAATTTTTTTGAACTGAATCGCGAGCTCCACGATCACGCTTTACGGCAGGGACTGCATCTCGATCAGGAAGAGTGGAACGCGCTGCGCCGTGCCGAAGGCGCGCTTGCAGCCGCCGCCGTTTGTTTAATGAGCGGACACCATGATTGTCCGACCTTTATTGCCGTCAACGCAGATAAACTTGAAAACTGTCTGACAACTTTGACGCTGAGTATTCAGAGTCTGAAAGCACATTCACCGCTTACACAGGTCTGAATAAGGGGGAGGCGACTCCTGAGGAATCCCCAGCAAACCAGGACAGGCATAGTGTTATGTGATCTAATTGATTGCGCTAACACTTTCAAGGAAATCATCACTATGCCTGCTCGTTCATTATGCCAAAAATCCTTTAAAAATATACTGGAGCCTTTGCACCTTTACCGCCGTCAATCTCTGATTGAGGCTACCAGTGTAGTGATTAACGGTGCATCTCTTACACTTATTCAGTATTGGGCGTGATTTGTCAGGAGTAGCATCGGTCAGGCACAAGATAAAACGTATCGATCGACTTCGGGGAAAGTCTCACTTGCAGAATGAAGTTTCAGATACTTTTTCAGCGTGTTACTAAAAAATCACGGAGGGAATGACCCGGGTTGTCATGCTCTCCTATATGCCAGCCTGTTCTCCGCCAAAGGTGACTAAATTCGGTTCACCAGACAATCGTTGATGTTCTTAGGGAACGGTATAGTCGAATTCACTCCTGAAACAGGTACGGAATGTCGGCCGTTTACTATTCTGAAACGTTATTTATATCAAATAATTAAATTTTATTTTTATCTTTGTTATTGTAACAATAAATTACATGTTTCTTTCTGTTATCAGCGAACCTGAACCAATTTTAATGGGGGGTTAGATAAAAGCTAATTCAGAAAATTATTTTTTTAAGATATATTGAATTATCAGATGCTCCATTCAAATGAGAGACGAGAATGCAAACGTTAGAACGGTTTTTTCTTTTCGTTACGGGAGACCAACCTGAACGATTTGAAAAAGCAAATAGCAGTTGTGCTGATAGCGTAATCCTTGATTTAGAAAATGCGGTGTCATCTGAGAAAAAAATAATTGCCAGAGAAAATGCTCTGAATTTCATGAGTAATGATGAAAAAGTACTGATTGCTGTACGTGCAAAAATTGTAATAACTTCACGCCTGGCTGGATCATATCCTTCTGTTGACGGTATCACAACTGAATTTATGAAAAACGAGTTGACAATACAAAATGCTATTCACTCCTGTAAAATGGGGTTCAGTGGCAAGGTATGTATTCACCCTCCACAAATTTCACATGTAAACAGAGCATTCAGCTATTTAAAACAAGAAATCGAGTGGGTTCCCCAGATTATGCGACTGGCTCAATATCCCCATGGAGCGTTTAGTCATGAAGGGCAAATGGTGGATAAACCGTTACTGGAAAAAGCAAAAAGGATTTTGGCTCATAGCATTTAGTAAATATATGAAGGAGTCACCAATGAAAGCTTTAGTTTGTGTAAAACAAGTTGTCGATCATAACGTTAGAATTAGAATAAAGCAAGATCATTCTGATGTTGATATTTCTGATTCAAAACTCAGTATCAATCCATTTGATGAAATTGCAGTTGAAGAAGCAGTACGTTTAAAAGAACGGGGATTAATCAGTGAGGTTGTTGTAGTGTCTATAGGAAACACAGGTGTAGGGGATGTATTGCGTACAGCACTGGCAGCAGGGGCAGACAGGGCAATACACATATTAACAAAAAACTCTCTTACACCACTAATTGTGGCCAAAACTATCACCGCTATTACCCGGAATGAAAAACCCGATATTATATTATTAGGCAAGCAAGCTATTGACGATGATTGTAATCAGGTAGGCCAAATGCTGGCAGCATTACTCGATCTTCCCCAAGCCACTAATGTTAGTGAAATTACTATTTCTGATAATTCATTAACTGCTGTTCGTGAGGTTGATGGAGGATTAGAAACGTTAAATTTATCCCTGCCTGCAGTACTCACTACAGATCTACGTCTGAATACACCGAGGAATATCAGCTTGCCGAATGTTATTAAAGCCAAAAAGAAACCTGTTAAGGAGATAGATTTCGATTCACTTGGTATTAACCCGTCATCCAGATTGACTATTATTAAAGTTGATGAGCCAGCAAGAAGGAAAGCAGGCATAATCGTTCCAGATATTAACACGCTGCTAGATAAATTAAAAAACGAAGAAAAAGTAATTTAAGGAGAAAAATATGGCTTCTTTAGTTATTGCTGAACATAACGGCAATACTCTTTTACCTTCAACACTCAGTACTATCACTGCGGCAAAAGCCATTAATAGTGATATAGATATACTTATGTTAGGATATGGTATAGAAAGTATTGCAGTTAAAGCCAGTCATATTCAGGGGATATCCACTGTATTTGTTGCTGACAGCCCACTATTCGAACACCTTCTGGCAGAGAATGTGGAAAAACAGATCAGCTATTTTTTGAATAGTGGGAAAAATCATTATCAGTCCATTCTTTTTCCTGCAAGCTCTTTTGGAAAAAACTGTGCGCCACGCTTAGCAGCAAAACTTGATGTATCTCAGATTAGTGATATTACGCGTGTCATTGATCAACATACCTTTGAACGTCCAATCTATGCGGGTAACGCTATTGCCACAGTACACAGTGATGATGAATATAAAGTGATAACTGTTCGTCCTACCTCATTTGCGGCTGCGGCTGCGGTTGCGGAAGATGAGGGAAAAGCCCCCATTGAATTTACAGAGGTTGTTCTTGGTTCAGATCAGGTAAAATTTATTAGCCAACATGTTAATAAAAGTAACCGTCCAGACTTACAATCCGCCAGAGTTGTAGTATCAGGTGGACGAGGAGTAGGAAGTGCACAGGCATTCAAAGAACTTGTTGATAACCTGGCAGATAAATTAGGCGCTGCCGTGGGGGCAAGCCGGGCTGCTGTAGATGCTGGTTATGCACCAAATGATTATCAGATTGGCCAGACCGGAAAAATCGTTGCGCCTCAACTTTATATTGCTCTGGGAATTTCTGGCGCCATACAACATCTTGCCGGGATGAAAGAGTCAGGCGTCATTGTCGCTATTAATAAGGATCCTGACGCTCCTATCTTTTCTATTGCGGATTATGGTTTGGTAGCTGATATTTTCAAAGCTGTACCTGAACTTATCGATAAATTATAAATCATATTTTTTCCTCCTTAAAGGTAACTTTTATGCAATATACTGATATTCAAATTTGGCAGCCTGGCATTCTGCGCAACACCGATTATCTTAACCCCGGTCCCGCTAAGCTGCTGGCCGCCACTCTGGATAAAGACATCAAAATCTTTAAAGAGGGGGGCGTTCTGCCAGAATTATGGCACTGGCTCTATTTTCTTCCTGTCGACCGCCAGTCAGATCTATCTGCTGATGGTCATCCGATAAAAGGTCATTTTCTACCCCCTGTTGGCGCTGGTTTATTGAGGAAAAAATTATGAAAAGTATTGAAAAGGATAAATATCAGGATATTCGTGATGCGGTTCGTTCATTATGTAGTGAATTTGATGATAAATATCACCGTAAGATAGATGAAGCAAAAGCCTATCCTGAAGAGTTTGTTAATAAACTAACCAAAGCTGGTTGGCTGGCTGCGCTCATCCCGGAGGAATTTGGAGGGTCAGGGCTTGGTTTAACTGAAGCATCTATTATCATGGAAGAGATCAATAGATCGGGTGGAAACTCTGGAGCCTGCCATGGTCAGATGTATAACATGAATACGTTGTTACGTCATGGATCCGATAAACAGAAAGAATTCTGGCTGCCACGGATAGCTACTGGTGAATGGCGCCTGCAGTCGATGGGCGTCACAGAACCCACAGCAGGTACAGATACCACCAGAATTAAAACTACAGCTGTAAAAAGAGAAGACCGGTATGTGATAAACGGACAAAAAGTCTGGATTTCACGTGTTCAACATTCAGACTGGATGATTCTTCTGGTTCGAACTACTCCGCTTGCAAATGTAAAACGTAAATCCGAAGGGATGTCTATTTTCATGGTTGATATTAAAGAAGCTATGAAAAATGGAATGACAGTACGACCTATTCCCAATATGGTCAATCATGAAACCAACGAGCTCTTTTTTGACAACCTGGAAATTCCCGAAGAAAATCTTATTGGTGAAGAGGGTATGGGTTTTCATTACATACTTGATGGTTTAAATGCAGAGCGTACCTTGATTGCGGCAGAATGTATAGGCGATGGATATTGGTTTATGGATCGTGTTACCCGCTATACCTGCGAGCGTGAGGTTTTTGGTCGTCCCATTGGTCAGAACCAGGGGGTGCAGTTTCCTATTGCAGAAGCATTTATTGCAGTGGAAGCGGCTAATCTGATGCGTTTTAAAGCGTGCGAGCTTTTTGATCAGCATCTTGATTGTGGAGCACAGGCTAATATGGCGAAATACCTTGCTGCGAAAGCCAGCTGGGAAGCAGCCAATGCCTGCCTGCAATTTCATGGTGGATATGGTTTTGCCTGTGAGTATGATATCGAACGAAAGTTTAGAGAAACACGTTTATATCAGGTTGCTCCCATATCTACCAACCTGATCCTGAGCTATATCGCTGAGCATGTGCTGGAGATGCCACGTTCATTCTGATGTCAAATCAATTGGAAAAATATTATGAAACAGTTACCTCTGTCCGGAGTCATTATAGTCTCGATTGAACATGTCATTGCCACTCCCTTCTGTACCCGACAGTTGGCTGATTATTTCTCGCGGGTAACTATAATAGAATGCCAAGAAAATAGGGACTTTTCCTGCAATTATGATGAACGGCTTAAAAATGATTTGTGTATATTATTTTTCATCTGAGGGAGAAAGCTAAATATAAATGTTATGGAATGCTTCATCATCACCGACATTTTTTTAATAGTTGATAACTGGCTATATAGTCTTATAGGCACCTTTTTCTAAGGTTGAACATTCCTATACCATTTCATCTGTTTTATCACTATGATATTTATTTCATTGGTTACAATATGAATGCAATTTTATTTACATAATATAGCTGTTCCTACGGTGCTGAAAAATTAAGGAGTTAATAATGAACGATACACTTTCTAATACCCAGCAATCACGTGAGACAATAGAATGTGATGTTCTTATTGTGGGAGCAGGACCCGCCGGATTATCTGCAGCTCTTAAACTTAAATTACAGGCAAATGACGCAGGAAAAGAACTGTCCATTATCGTCCTTGATAAAGGAGCTGAGCCTGGTTCTCATATTCTCAGTGGGGCAGTCATGGATCCCCGAGCGCTGAATGAACTAATTCCTGATTGGCAGGAAAGAGGCGCACCCATTAAACAGCCTGTTACTCAGGATAAATTACTGTTACTGACGAATGAAAAATGTATTAATTTGCCGGATGCATTGATTCCTGATAATTTTCGCAACCATGGAAACTTTATCGTAAGCCTCGGTAATCTCATTAAATGGCTCGCCGGTCAGGCAGAAACGTCAGGCGTGGATATTTATGCAGGCTTTTCGGCAACTGAGATACTGTATGATCAGGATACTAACATTATCGGTGTAGTAACTGGTGATATGGGACGTCATCGGGATGGCAGCAAGAAAGAGGGGTTCCAGAGTGGAATAGAAATTCTGGCAAAATATACAATTTTTGCCGAAGGGGCCCGCGGTAGTCTGGCTAAAGAACTGATCAAAAAATTTCATCTTGATACAGGCAAAGCACCCCAGAGTTTTAGCATAGGCATAAAAGAGTTGTGGGAGGTTCCATCAGACCAGTCCCATCCGGGGCTTGTAATTCACACCACAGGTTGGCCTCTGGATAAAGAGTCGTTCGGGGGTGGGTTTCTCTATCATCTTAATGATAATAAAATTGCACTAGGTTTGGTTGTGGGACTTGATTATTCAAATCCCTGGTTAAGCCCTTTTCAGGAAATGCAGCGCCTGAAAACACACCCTTCTATACGCAAATACATTGACCGTGGTAAGCGTATTGGTTATGGCGCAAGAGCAATCAATAACGGCGGGATTGCGTCTATGCCTGATCCCTGTTTACTTGGTGGTCTGCTGATTGGTTGTAATGCCGGTACGCTCAATGCAAGTAGAATCAAGGGCATCCATACAGCTATCAAAAGTGGCATGATAGCGGCTGACGCTATATTTAATGCTTTGCTGGACAACAGGAAAAACGACATACTGACAGAATATCAAACATTACTGCGACAGAGCTGGCTTTGGCAGGAACTGGAAAATGGTAGTAATTTCAAACCCTGGTTTAAAAAAGGGCGTGTGATAGGTTTTATCATGACTGGCATTGAGCATTGGCTGCTTCCCCGAATGGGTATAAAAAAAATCCCCTGGCGTGTAAAAAATAACCGACCGGACAATATCACTCTGCAACCGGCCAACAAAAGCCAGAAAAAACTGTACGACAAACCTGACGGTAAACTGACGTTTGATATTTTGTCATCCGTCTATCTCAGTAACACCTGGCATGATGACGACCAGCCAGTACATTTGAAAATCAGTGATCAGAATATCCCTATATCCATTAATCTGGATATTTATGGTGGCCCCGAAGAACGATATTGCCCTGCCGGAGTATATGAATTTTTACAGGATAGTGAAACACAAAACATGCGTCTGCAAATAAATTCACAGAACTGTATTCACTGTAAAGTTTGTGACATTAAAGATCCTAAACAAAATATAACCTGGACTACGCCTGAAGGTGGCAACGGACCAAATTATACAGGGATGTAACGCTATCACTCAGTCTGAGCTGTGAGCATAGTAACCAGTTTTTGTGTGAAGCCGGGTAATTTGTCAAAGCTTCTGGCGCAGATTTGTAATTTTCTTAATGACCAAAATTCATCAAGATCAATAATCGAAAATTCATGCAACTGACGCAAACGGGATGCAGCAGAGTGAGGCATTATACCAATGCCCACTTTTGCTTCAACCATACGGCAAAATGTTTCAAAGTTGCCGACCTGTATTCTAATTTTCAGTTTAGATGGTACTAGTTCTGCCTTTTTTCGGATAAATTCAAACATTCCTGTCCCTTCAGGCAGGCTGATTTGTTCATATTGAATTAATTCATGAAAGGTCACGCTTTTTCTGTCAGCAAAGGGATGGTCTGTCGCGGTGATAAGCACTAGCCTATCAGTACGGAACGGCAGTATTTCAAGATTATCTGTTGTAATATTACCAGCAACAATTCCGAGATCAGTTTTCCCCTCAATAACAGAACGTACAATTTCCGGACTTGGATACTCCCTGAAATCAATATTCACATCGTTATATAGTGTAAGGAAATGGCTCAACAATGGGGGGAGATACTCTGCAATAGCAGTTATACTGGAAAATATTCTGACATGTCCTTTGATGCCTTTAACATGCTCCTGCATATCGCTACGTAACATTTCCATCTGATTCACAATAAGGCTGGCGTGGTGTTTAAATGTTTCACCAGCAGAGGATAACGTTATCCCCTTGCTACTACGATACAGCAATCTCAGATTGATACTCTGTTCAAGATTACGTATACGCACGCTACCAGATGCGGCAGACATGTAAGTTTTTTCCGCTCCACGTGTTAAGCTCCCTTCTTCACTGATAGCAAGGAATAATTTTAAATCTTTTATATCAAAGTGCATCGTTGTGGCTCATAATTAACGTATAATACAGTGTGCTGCTTTTTTATAGACTCAGTCAGACTGAGTATTTCGGCCTATCCGAATTCCTGTCACGTCGAGATAACTACAAAATGTAGGCTGACGGTGTCACCGCCCTACCATGATCCGGGGCGGATCTGGTAGGACGCTGGTGACCGCTGACAGGGGGTCAGGTCAGACATATTGTCGGAACCGTTGTAACGTAGATGCTAATACCTGCTCCCCGTGGTCATCAGGTTAACCCGTTTACAGCGGTTTTTTCAGCCCCGGCAGATTTATCATAAACTGATCACCGTAAATATGTGGAATCAGCCAAGTAAAGAACAGATTGGCAAACGCCACCACAAACAATGATACGCCTCCATAGGTCAATAAAGCGCATACAAGAATAATCATCGGCATGGCTTTGTTCTGGCCCACCATACAGGTCACAGCACTGACAATTGAGTAGTAAAAACCAGCAAATTCAATCAGCTTGCCAAATACTGCACCCAGCAGAAAGACAGGAAAATAAAGTTTTACAAAACCGATCAACTTATCCATAAATATATCACTGAAAACCGGGGCGACCGTCACTGGACGGGTGAACAGAACTGCGCCAAGTGCTACCAGCGGAGCAAAAAGGATCACACTGTAACCACGATAAGCGACCAGCATCAGTAATGAATACATTCATTGTCTTATCTCGCTTGCATGACTACCCATTTTATCCATGTTATGCAACAGCTTGTGTCATATTTTTCTGATCTCCATTTTAGATCAGACAGGCTATTACTCAGGGATTCCGGCGCGAAGAATGGAACATACTCTAAAAAGTACTCGGCGGATTCAAGTCGGTATCACTCCGTTAATAATCTTTATTCTCGACCCGCTGCATGTTGATTTTACGGTTAAACGCCGTTCTCTTATTCATCGCAGGAGTAAACCATCATGACATGCAGTGAAATCCCCAGAAAACGATCATGTATTCAATCGTTGATTATCGTTTCGAATACCGACTTTTATCGCAGGATTTATGATGGCTAAAGTCGATGTGAAATGCCCGTTTTGCGCGCAAACGGCATCCGTTAAAAAGTATGGTCCGGGGAGTGCAGGGCACCAGCATTACCGCTGTCAGGCATGTTGCCGCAGCTTTCAGGTCGACTATGAATACCGCGCCTGTCAGCCCGGCATGAAAGGGCAGGTTGTTGATCTTGCCATGTACAATGCCGGTATTCGTAATCCGCAGGGGCTGGCCATCAATCCCTGGAGCGGCGCGCTATGGCTGCATGAACACGGTCCGCGCGGCGGCGATGAAATTAACATTCCGGAAAAAGGCAAAAATTATGGCTGGCCGCTGGCCACATGGGGCGTCAACTATAGTGGTCTGAAAGTGCCGGAAGCCAAAGGTGAAATTGTCGAGGGAACGGAGCAACCGGTTTACTACTGGAAGGATTCTCCGGCGATCAGCGGGATGGCTTTTTATGCCAGCGACGTTTTTGCGCCGTGGCGGCACAAACTGTTTATCGGCGCGCTAAAAGATAAAGAGGTTATTGTGATGCGCGTTAATGGCAATACGGTGACGGAAGAAGACTGTATTTTGTGTGACAGAAAGCAACGTATCTACGATGTGCGTGTCGGACCTGACGGCTACTTATATGTGTTAACCGATGAGTCCGACGGGCAGTTACTCAAGGTAAGTCCTTCACTTGAGGCCGCGGCTACGCGTTAGGTGACTGGGATCATCACCACTTTGCGAAAAGCAGGGCGCTCGGTAAGCTGTTGATACCAGCGTTCCAGATTCGGGCGCGGCGTCCATTTCAGACCCACGTTCAGCAGGTTATAGACGAAAGGCGCAATAGCGATATCACCGGTGCCAAAGTTATCCCCGGAGAACCACGGCTGGTGGGCCAGAGCATCATCAAGAAGCGCAAACAGGCTATCACACTTTTCGATACCGGCTTCAATTGCCGCCTGGTCGCGTTTTTCCGGCGGGGTTCTGACCAGTCCCATCAGGATCACGCGGTGCGCCGGGCTTAACGTTTGATTCGCCCAGTCCATCCATTTTTCGCCCTCCGCACGCCGCGCCGGATTATCAACCCATAGCCGGTTCTGGCCGTATTGCGCCGCCAGATAGCGGACAATGGCATTGGATTCCCACAATAACAGGTCGGTTTCATCATCTTTAAGCAGCGGCACCAGCCCATTAGGATTCATCGCCAGATAGTCGGCATCCTGGTTAACGCCGAATTTTCCGCCTGCCAGAATTTGATCGTATGGCAGTTCCAGCTCTTCAAGCGTCCACAACACTTTTTTAACATTAGTCGAGTTGTTCCGGCCCCACAGCGTAATCATATTAACCCCTTCTGTTTTATCAGGATGATGACAGTAATCGGCCTACCGTGAGATAAACCTAACATTTACACAATGGTCTGTAAAAAAATCGTTATGAAGGAAGCGTAACGGGATGTTATTGCATAAACTTTAAAAACTTTACCAAGTTACGGTTTCTTTAACGTCGTGAGTGCGTTATTACTCACCGCACTTATTACACGGTGGTGTGACGTGTGTTTTTGGAATGGATACTCGGGTGGTACTATGACACAATACGCTTCTTCCCTTCGTAGCCTCGCGGCAGGTTCGGTTCTCTTATTCCTTTTCGCTTCGCCTGTAAAGGCAGAGGAACAAACGATCGCGCCGCCGGGCGTTGATGCGCGAGCCTGGATCTTAATGGATTACGCCAGCGGTAAAGTACTGGCGGAAGGCAACGCCGATGAGAAACTTGACCCTGCCAGTTTGACAAAAATTATGACCAGCTACGTGGTGGGCCAGGCGCTGAAGGCAGGGAAAATCAAGTTGACCGATATGGTAACGGTGGGCAAAGATGCCTGGGCGACGGGGAACCCGGCGCTACGTGGGTCGTCGGTGATGTTTCTGAAGCCAGGCGATCAGGTGTCGGTGGCGGATCTTAATAAAGGCATCATCATTCAGTCAGGTAATGATGCCTGTATCGCGCTTGCCGACTACGTCGCCGGAAGCCAGGAGTCCTTTATCGGCCTGATGAACGCCTATGCGAAACGACTGGGGTTAACCAATACAACCTTCCAGACGGTACACGGTCTTGATGCGCCAGGGCAGTTCAGTACCGCTCGCGATATGGCGTTGCTCGGCAAGGCCTTGATTCACGATGTGCCTGACGAATACGCCATTCATAAAGAGAAAGAATTTACTTTTAATAATATTCGTCAACCGAACCGCAACCGCCTGTTGTGGAGCACCAATCTGCATGTCGACGGCATGAAAACGGGGACAACGGCAGGGGCTGGATATAACCTTGTCGCCTCCGCCACCCAGGGCGATATGCGCCTGATCTCTGTCGTGCTGGGGGCGAAAACGGACCGTATTCGTTTTAATGAGTCAGAAAAACTGCTGACCTGGGGTTTCCGCTTCTTTGAAACGGTCACGCCGATTAAACCTGACGCGACATTCGTGACGCAACGGGTCTGGTTTGGCGATAAGCGTGAGGTCAATTTGGGGGCGGGCGATGCGGGGTCTGTGACGATTCCGCGTGGGCAGCTTAAAAACCTGAAGGCCAGCTTTACGTTGAACGAACCACAGCTCACGGCGCCGTTGAAGAAAGGGCAGGTTGTCGGCACCATCGATTTCCAGCTTAACGGAAAATCCATTGAGCAACGCCCGTTAATGGTGATGGAAAACGTCGAGGAGGGGGGATTTTTCAGCCGGATGTGGGATTTTGTGCTGATGAAACTCCATCAGTGGTTTGGCAGTTGGTTCTCGTAAAATAACTCCGTTGCCGGGTGCGCGTCGCATCCGGCAACGGGCAGTTAATACATCAGAGTAATTTGTTGCGCTTTAGCGTAGGCCACAAAGGCCTCATCGGGACGGCGGTCGCTGATAATCGTATCAAAGCGTGATAATTCCCCCATCCGCGCCGGACGTACCTTGCCGAATTTACTGTGATCCACCACCAGTACATGGCTCTGTGCCATTGTCATGGCCCAATGTTTTACCGGCAGCTCTTCCAGATTAAAGCAGGTAGCGCCTTTACTGGTATGAACGCCGGCGGCGGAATAAAACGCGATATCCGGACAAATATTGTTTAACGTTTCATGGAAATCAAGCGGTTTGAAAATGGCGTTGCTGGCGTGAAACTCCCCGCCGCTGAGGATGGCGCGGCAATGGGGTTTGTCCTGCAGCGCCAGAAAGGTATTAAGTGAATAGCACACCGCCGTAAAGGGAAGGTCATTATCAATGGCTTCGATGATCCACGGCGTGGTGGTGCCACAGTCAATAAATACCGTCTGATGCGCTTGTACCAGGCCCGCAGCCAACTGAGCGGCTCGGCGTTTTTCTTCCACCAGACGAGATTTTTGATCGCTTAACAGATAATGACTGGCGCTGCGGGGCTCCAGTACGATATAGCCGCCCAGCAATACGACAGGCGCGCTTTTATGGTTCAGGTCGCGACGAATGGTCATTTCAGAGACGCCCAACAGGGTCGCGGCTTCTTTAAGGTGAAGTTTATCGCTGCGTTTTAAGGCCTGCAGCAATTGACCAATACGCTCGTCGCGTCGCGTTTCCATAGTTCCCCTGGAGAGTTAAATAAGCGCTCCGCACCATACAGAGCGCTTAATATTACTCTTTTTTTCGCTGTTTAGTCACGTACCCAGCCTTTTCGAATGGGCAACGCGAAACAGAAACGGTAACAACGTTGCAGCGCCTGGTAGAGCGGCGCGCCGTACCATTGCCAGATCAGCTGTGCGCTCAGGCAGCCAAGCATCGCTACCAGCAGCGCGCCAATCATATCTAACGGCCAGTGTACGCCGAGATAGACGCGCGACCAGGCGATGGTAATGGCTATCGCCATCATCACGATGCCTGACCAGAGGCGGTGCCAGAACAAAAACGCCAGCGCAAAGGTAAAAATCACCGTACCGTGATCGCTGGGGAACGAGTCATCGGCGGCATGATGCAGGAAGTTATAGCCGATATGATCGACAAATGGACGGTCGTGCGGGAAAAGGTGTCCCATTGTCCAGGAGACCGCCAGACTGATAATCAGCGCGATGCCGATTTTAACGATCAGCTGGCGCTGGGCGCAGACCCGATCGCGGGGCCCCCACAGCCAGAGTACAACGGCTAAGAGCGGGACGATGTTGATGACATCTTTGGCGATAAAGATAGCGAGCGAAATTGTCCACTGCGCGGAATCAGGCGTGGCGTTAATAAAATAAAACAGCGAGTTGTTAAGGTTTTCCAGCATAACATCCAGGCTCGGAGCAATGAAATCAAAAGGGATAGCCAGCTCATCCCCGTGCAAACTGAGCATAAATGCAGCGTAACAGAGAGGAAAAGCAGTATTGTCTTATTTGGCGGCAACATGAAGAGATTTAAGACAATGGCATAAAATAACGTTGATGATAACGGCGCAAACTTAAATTAACCTTAAAGTACGCAAGCGCTAAGCGGCTTTCTGTAAAAATGTGCGCTATTTCCCTTGCAGCCTCATAATTCGCTATCTCAGTTCCCCGACTTTCATTACACTCTGCGCGGTTTTTATTGGCGAAGAGATGGTATGCAGAATCGTTTACAATCAGGCGGCAGGCTGGGACGTCAGGCGTTGCTTTTTCCTCTCTGTCTGGTGCTGTACGAATTTTCTACTTATATTGGCAACGACATGATCCAGCCGGGTATGCTGGCGGTGGTTGAGCAGTATCAGGCGGGCCTGGACTGGGTTCCGACGTCCATGACCGCTTATCTGGCGGGCGGTATGTTCTTACAGTGGCTGCTTGGCCCGTTGTCTGACCGGATTGGCCGTCGTCCTGTGATGCTGGCGGGCGTTGTGTGGTTTATTGTCACCTGCCTGGCGACGTTACTGGCGAAAAACATCGAACAATTTACCTTCCTGCGTTTTTTGCAAGGGATTAGCCTGTGTTTTATCGGCGCTGTAGGGTATGCCGCGATTCAGGAATCCTTTGAGGAAGCGGTGTGTATAAAAATTACCGCGCTGATGGCGAACGTGGCGTTAATCGCGCCGCTACTGGGACCACTGGTTGGGGCGGCATGGGTGCATGTTCTGCCGTGGGAGGGGATGTTTATTTTATTTGCCGCACTGGCCGCTATCGCCTTTTTCGGGCTACAGCGCGCAATGCCGGAGACCGCCACGCGGCGGGGCGAAACGTTGTCATTTAAGGCGCTGGGCCGGGATTATCGGCTGGTGATAAAAAACCGGCGGTTCGTCGCAGGGGCGTTAGCGCTGGGATTTGTCAGCCTGCCGCTGTTGGCCTGGATTGCGCAGTCGCCGATTATCATCATTAGCGGCGAACAGCTCAGCAGCTATGAATATGGTCTGCTACAGGTGCCCGTTTTTGGCGCGCTCATTGCCGGTAATCTGGTGTTGGCGCGTTTAACCTCCCGACGTACGGTTCGCTCGCTGATCGTGATGGGCGGCTGGCCTATCGTCGCGGGGCTGATCATCGCCGCGGCGGCGACGGTGGTTTCATCCCATGCTTATTTATGGATGACGGCGGGATTAAGCGTATACGCTTTTGGCATTGGGCTGGCGAATGCCGGACTGGTGCGTCTGACGCTCTTCTCCAGCGATATGAGTAAAGGAACGGTCTCGGCGGCGATGGGAATGCTACAAATGCTGATTTTTACCGTTGGCATTGAAGTAAGTAAACACGCCTGGTTAAGCGGCGGCAATGGGCTATTTAGCCTGTTTAATCTGGCAAACGGTATTCTTTGGCTACTGCTGATGCTGGTCTTCTTAAAAGATAAGCGGACGGGGAATTTGCAAACAGTCTGAGAGAGCGGCTACGCCTGATAAGCTTTCTGTTATCAGGCATAGAGAGGCATCCGCTAGACGTTGAACGGCGGCTCGTTGTTTAATACGCTGTCGATAATATCCAGCACGCCTTCCTGGTTGTTCGATCCGGCGCGGTATTTCGCCGCCGCCGCGACCGCTTCGCTGGCGTGCGACATGGCAAAACTAAACCCGGCCTGACGCAGCATCTCAATATCGTTGCCGCCGTCGCCGAATACCACCACTTCACTATCATGAATGCCCCAGCGCTGCTGTAACAGACGCAGGCCGTTGGCTTTATGCACGCCGGGAATTATTAAATCAATACTGCCATAGCCGGTATGAACAGGGACCATGATATCGCCAATGGCGTCGTGCAGCGCCGCCTGTACTTCCGGTATCCGTTCATCGGTAATATTAAGGCCGAATTTGAAAAAGACATCGTTGATATTATTAAAATTATCCACAAACTCCAGACGATGATAATACATTGCCGCAACGGCTTTTAACGCATCGTTATACCGTTTCAGCGTGTAGGCGCTGTTTTTTCCACAGGCGATAATCTCCACATCGGCGCGTGTGAGCAGGTGTTCGACAACCGTCTGGAAGTCGGCTTTTGTCAGCTCGCCGTTAAAAATATCCTCTCCTTCGCTGACCACCCAGCCGCCGTTTTCCGCGACAAAAGCGATTTCGTGCGCAATTTCCGGAAAGAAGGAGATTAACTGGTAATACTGGTTGCCGCTGGCCACGACAAAGCGAATGCCTTGCCGCTTCATGTGTTGGTACTGCGCCATAAACCGGTCACGGTTATAGGTTTTTTGATCGCTCAGAAAAGTGCCGTCCATGTCGACGGCGATTAATTTGATACTCATGCGTTATGCTCCATCACCGGTTGCGGAGTCGATACAGGTTTGGCGACGGCCTTCGCCACCAGCGCCGCCAGAATAACCAGCGCCAGCACAACCATCATGGCGCTGCGTAATCCATAGTGCTCTCCCAGATAGCCCAACAGCGGCGGCCCGACCAAAAACGCCAGATAGCCGGTCGTGGCGACAACGCTCACGCGCGTCGGCGCGTCGGGACCGGTATCGCTGGCGGCGGAAATGGTCAGCGGGAAGCCGAGCGAAGCGCCTAAGCCCCAAAGAATGACCGAGACGCCGGCAACCCAGTCGCTATCGACAAAAATAATCAGACCAATGCCCAGCGCTCCCATCAACGCGCTGGCGCGAACAACCGTCACCCGGCTATAGCGGTCAATAAACCAGCCGCCGGTAAAGCGGCCAACGGTCATACCTAGCGTGAAACCGGCGTAGATCAGAGAGCCGGAGGTTGGGCTAAAACCGTGTCCGTCTACCATCAGTAGCGGCAGCCAGTCATTCGCAGAGCCTTCGGCGAATGCCATTGCCAGCACCACCACGCCAATAAGCAAAAGCTGGATGTCCCGATAAAAAGGTAATCCTTTTTCCTGAAGGTGAGCATCTTCCGATGCGTTTTTACCCGTACCGTCAGGGATCGCCCGAATGGCGATAAAAATGGGCGCGATCGCCACGGCAGCCGCGAGGATGATATGGATGTTAGCCGGGACGCTTAATGCGGTTAACGCCATGCCGACACCAGCGCCCGCCAGCGTGCCGAAACTGTAGAAACCATGCATCATCGGCAGAACGGTTTTATTCAGCTCGCGTTCGACCGCCGCGCCTTCGACATTAATCGCCACTTCGGCGGCGCCAAAACTGGCGCCGAAAACGGCTAATCCAAGGGCAAAAATCAGCGGCGAGGCGCACCACAGCGCGACGCTAAGAATAACCATCCCGGTTACTGCGCAGGTCATCGTTGTGCGAATAACCTTTCGGGTGCCAAATCGTTTCACCAGCCAGGCGGAACAAAGAATACCGCTCATTGAACCGATAGAAAGCCCGAATAAGACCGCCCCCATTTCCGCGGTAGAGACGGAAAGAATATCCCGAATAGCAGGCGTTCGGGTTGCCCAGGAGGCCATCAGCAGTCCGGGTAAAAAGAAGAACATAAACAGCGCCCAGGTACGGCGTTTTAAGGCGTTACGTGAGGAGAGGACGGTCATAGCGTCAGGCCAGAAAATAGAAGCGAGAGGTAAACATTAGCAAGCTTGTGTACATTTGTACATATCGTCGTCATACTTCGTTGTGCAGACAGTTTTTACTGTCTATTTTTTCAGCGTAAGCGGCAGGTTACTATAGCCTGCATCCTGAATGAGATGTGGAACTCATCATGAAAGAAAATGCCGTAAGACGCGCCAATGATCCTAAGCGACGGGAAAAAATAATTCAGGCCACACTGGAAGCGGTAAAGACCTATGGCGTTCATGCCGTGACGCACCGGAAAATCGCCGCTATTGCTCAGGTGCCGCTTGGCTCGATGACCTACTATTTTGCCGGTATGGATGCGTTATTGAGTGAAGCTTTTACACTTTTCACCGAGAACATGTCGCGTCAATACCAGGACTTTTTTGCGCAGGTGACGGATGCGGAGGGGGCGTGCCAGGCGATAACGGAAATGATTTACGGCTCGCAGGTTACGACGCCGGATAATATGGCGTTAATGTATCAGTTATATGCCTATGCCAGCGATAAGCCAGCGTTAAAAATAGTCATGCAAAACTGGATGCAGCGTAGCCAGAATACGCTGGCGCAGTGGTTTGACGCGCAGACCGCCCGCGCACTGGATGCGTTTATCGAGGGGATGACGCTGCATTTTGTAACGGATCGAACGCCGCTGGCGCGTGAAGCGATTTTACAGATGATAAAGCGAATCGCCGGAGAGTCAATGTCGTGTCACTCTGCGTCGGGCAACAAAAAACCCACCAACCTTGAACCGAAATGGCGGGGTTGATGGGCTCCACAAAATGGGGACATCAAAGAAAAGCAGTGGCAATAGGTATGACTGATGCTTTAACGAAAAGTTCGACCTATTGGCAAAATTTTTTCACTTAAAGGCAAACTTCAGTTTTATCCTAACCCCGGCCAGATGATGACAATAAGCGTCCCCGCCAGCGTTAGCAGAACGTTGGCGATGGCGTAAGTCCCCGCATAACCCAGCGCTGGAATATTGCTGCGCGCCGTATCGCTAATGATTTCCATCGCCGGGGCGCAGGTACGCGCGCCCATCATGGCGCCAAACAGCAGCGCCCGGTTCATGCGCAGCACATAAGCGCCAAACAAGAAGCAGATCACCACCGGTACCAGGCTGACGACAAGCCCGGCGATCAGCATTTGTCCGCCGACCGCGCCCAGACCGTTGCTGATACCGCTGCCGGCGCTTAAACCAACGCCTGCCATAAATACCATCAAGCCGAATTCTTTCACCATGTTAAGCGCGCCCTGCGGAATATAACCAAAGGTAGGATGGTTAGCGCGCAGGAAACCGAGCATGATCCCGGCGAACAGCAATCCGGCCGCGTTGCCGATGCCGAAACTAAAATTGCTGAACTGGAAGGTAATCATCCCGATCATTAACCCGATGATAAAAAAAGCGCAGAAGGCGAGCAGGTCCGTCACCTGGCTATGGATCGAAATAAAACCAATGCGATCGGCGATGGTTTTTACGCGTCTGGCGTCGCCGCTCACCTGTAACACGTCGCCTTTATTCAGCACGACGTTATCGTCGATAGGCATTTCGATCTGGCTGCGGATGACGCGGTTAAGGAAGCAGCCATGATCGGTCAGCTTGAGCTGAGCGAGGCGGCGACCGACCGCATTGTGGTTTTTCACCACAATTTCTTCCGTCACGATGCGCATATCAAGCAGATCGCGATCAAACACTTCCTTACCATTACGGAAGCTGGGATCGAGCCTGGCGTGCGCGTCCGGATAGCCGACCAGCGCAATCTCATCGCCCATTTGCAGCACCGCATCGCCATCCGGGTTCGCCAGAATACCGTTACGGCGAATACGTTCGATATAGCAGCCTGTCTGACGGTAAATACCCAGCTCGCGCAGGTTTTTGCCGTCAGTCCAGGCCACCAGCTCCGGGCCAACCCGATAGGCGCGGATAACCGGCAAATAAACCTTGCGATTAGCATCGGTATCCAGACCGCGCTCGCGAGCAATTTGCTGGGCGCTGGTTTGCAAATCCTGATGCTGTAGTTTAGGCAAGTAGCGCGCGCCCACGATCAGACTGACCAAGCCAATCAGATAGGTCAGGGCATAGCCCAGGCTCAGATTATCAAGAGCGGAGGAGAGTTGGGTGCTGGCGATGCCGGAATGTCGCAGGGTATCGCCTGCGCCAACCAGCACGGGCGTGGATGTCATTGAGCCGGCCAGCATACCGGCCGTCAGGCCGATATCCCAGCCGAATAGCTTACCAAGGCCTAAGGCGATTAGCAGAGCGCTACCGACCATGACCAGGGCAAGCATCAGATAATTTTTACCGTCGCGAAAAAAAATCGAAAAAAAGTTGGGGCCAGCCTCGACGCCGACACAAAAAATAAACAGCATAAATCCCAGATTTAGCGCGTCGGTGTTAATACTGAAGTGTTGCTGCCCTAATAATAGAGAGACCACTAAAACGCCAATGGAATTACCAAGTTGGACTGAACCCAGACGTAACTTGCCAAGACACAGGCCAAGAGCCAGGACCACAAATAATAACAGGATGTAATTCCCATTTAACAAATCTGCGACGTTTATATTCACGGAGACTAACTTCTTGTTTACGAGTAAGCTGTTGAAAGAAATGGTAATTTACGCTACTGTTTTTATCATGAATTAAGGGTGCAATCGTATTGCATACAGCATCCAAATAAAAACAACACAACAATATATCCTGCTAGTTTAATCTTATTGCGTACTAACGGCTATAAGAATCGTGCAGGTGTGTTTTTGGCATGGAATGCCACATGACTTTATCTGACTGGATGCCTCACGGCGGAAAGCGTGTTCGATAGAGAGTGTCAGGAGGAACGATTGAAACATAAACACGGGTGGGCAAGCGTTGTCTGCTGCTTTGTACTCTTTATTGTGGTGTGTCTTTCATTAACTATGCATGTACAAGGCGCTTTTCGCGCGGCAGGGCATCCTGAGATTGGACTGTTATTTTTTACGTTGCCTGGTGCGGTGGCCAGTTTTTGTTCTCACCGACGCGAGGTGATCCGACCGCTGATCGGGGCGATGCTGGCGGCGCCGTTTTGCCTGGTGTTAATGCGCGTGGTATTTATGCCTACCCGATCGTTTTGGCAAGAACTGGCGTGGTTATTTAGCGCCGTATTCTGGTGTGCGTTAGGCGCGCTCTGTTATTTGTTTATTAGCAGCCTGTTTAGCCACCGGCGAAAAAAACGCCGGTAGCGCCCTCCGGTAGAGGGCGTTGCCAGAGCAATCAGGCGAAAAGATTCAGATTTTCTTTTGCCCATGCTTCAAAATCTGTACAGCCGCCGATATGTTTTTGATCGACAAAAATCTGCGGTACGGTTTCTACAGGTTTACCTACGGTTTTTTCCAAATCCGCTTTAGTAATGCCTTCGGCATGGATATCAATATAGCGGTAGTTGAAATCGTCGCGTTCTTTGCTCAGTTTTTCCGCCAACTCTTTTGCACGCACGCAATAAGGGCACCCTGGGCGGCCAAAAATAACAGTAAACATATCTCTCCTCGAACATAAAGCCAGACGGCGAACAGGTGTTATCATGCCGCGATTTACGGCAGATGAAAAGCAGGTTACGCCTGTTCCTTTGATAACCCAGGGCTATATCTGTTAAGCACGCCGGACCAGAACGTTCTACACTGTGCGTCAGTTTACCGGGAGGCTTGATATGCGCACGATTGGCGTGTTACCCAAAAGCGTACTGATACTGGAATACCTCGGTATGATTTTGCTGGCGCTTGCTCTGCTATCGCTTAATCATTACCTTACGCTGCCCGCGCCGTTCAATACGCCGCTGGCTGGCGTATTGATGGTTTTCCTGGGCGTCGTGTTGATCCTCCCCGCCGCGGTGGCGATGATGTGGCGTATTGCGCAGTTACTGGCGCCGCAGTTGATGAAACGTCCACCCGACATTTCTTCCCGTTCAGATAGAGAAAAGCATAATGAGTCCGACCATTGAACTTCTTTGTGGCCATCGTTCTATTCGCCATTTCACCGATGAACCCGTGACTGACGCGCAGCGAGAGGCCATTATTGCCGCCGCGCGCAGCACGTCCAGTTCCAGTTTTTTACAGTGCAGCTCTATTATCCGTATTACCGATCGGGCGCTGCGCGAGGCGTTAGTGCCCCTGACGGGCGGGCAAAAGCATGTGGCGCAGGCCGCTGAGTTCTGGGTATTTTGCGCCGATTTTAATCGTCATTTGCAGATCTGCCCTGACGCGCAGTTGGGGCTTGCCGAACAACTGCTGCTCGGTGTCGTCGATACGGCGATGATGGGGCAAAATGCGCTGACGGCGGCGGAATCACTGGGGTTAGGCGGCGTGTATATCGGCGGCATTCGTAACAATATTGAATCTGTTACCGAACTGTTAAAATTGCCGAAGCATGTATTGCCGCTCTTTGGCCTGTGTTTGGGATGGCCTGCGGATAATCCGGATCTGAAACCGCGCCTGCCTGCAGAGCTTGTGGTTCATGAGAACCAGTATCAACCGCTTGATGAAAAGCTGCTGGCGCGCTATGACGAGCAGTTGGCTGAGTATTATCTGACCCGAGGCAGTAATACGCGACGCGATACCTGGAGCGATCATATCCGTCGCACCCTGATTAAAGAAAATCGCCCATTTATCCTTGAATATTTGCATAAACAGGGCTGGGCGACGCGCTAAAACCTGCGGGCCAGTGTATGATACGCGGGCTTTTCAGGGTTTTCAGCGAGGTGCAGGGTGAAAATTGCCATATTGTCCAGGGATGGAACGCTCTATTCTTGCAAACGTCTGCGCGAAGCGGCGATGCGGCGCGGCCATCTGGTCGAGATACTCGATCCTCTTTCCTGCTATATGAATATTAATCCGGCTGCGTCGTCGATCCATTACAAGGGGCGTCGTCTGCCCCATTATGACGCCGTTATTCCCCGTATTGGTTCGGCCATTACCTTTTATGGTACCGCTGCGCTACGTCAGTTTGAGCTACTGGGTAGCTATCCGCTGAATGAATCCGTCGCCATTACCCGCGCGCGCGATAAGCTGCGATCGCTACAACTTCTGGCGCGCCAGGGGATCGATCTTCCCATTACCGGGATCGCCCATTCTCCGGATGACACCAGCGATCTTATTAAGATGGTTGGCGGGGCGCCGCTGGTCGTGAAGCTGGTAGAAGGCACGCAAGGGATCGGCGTGGTATTGGCGGAGACGCGTCAGGCTGCTGAAAGCGTTATTGATGCGTTTCGGGGGCTGAATGCCCATATTTTGGTTCAGGAATACATTGCCGAAGCTAAAGGATGCGATATTCGTTGTCTGGTCGTCGGCAATGAGGTTGTGGCGGCGATTGAGCGGTGCGCGAAAGCCGGTGATTTTCGCTCCAATCTTCATCGCGGCGGGGTGGCCAGCATCGCGACGATCACGCCCCGTGAACGGGATATCGCCATCAAAGCCGCACAGACGCTGGGGCTGGATGTGGCGGGTGTCGATATTTTACGCGCCGCGCGCGGGCCGCTGGTGATGGAGGTGAATGCCTCGCCGGGACTGGAAGGTATCGAAAAGACTACGGGCGTGGATATCGCGGGGCGAATGATTCAGTGGATAGAACGTCACGCTACGCCTGAATTTTGCCTTAAAATCGGCGGCTAATCGCAATCGTGGATTCCGCCGTAGTACGAAGCACGCTTTTTGCGTAAGCTGTGCCGGTAATTTTTCATCGTCATCGTAAGAGGTAGCACATTATTATGATATCACTGGTCGTTCCCACTCTGGATACGTTGCGTCAATGGCTCGACGACCTGGGCATGAATTTCTTCGAATGTGATACCTGCCAGGCGCTGCATTTGCCGCATATGCAGAATTTTGACGGCGTCTACGATGCTAAAATCGATTTGGTGGACAACACCATTCTTTTTTCCGCGATGGCGGAGGTCAGGCCTTCCGCGTTGCTGCCGCTGGCGGCCGATCTCTCTGCTATCAACGCCAGTTCGTTGACGGTAAAAGCCTTTCTCGATATGCAGGATGATAATCTGCCAAAACTGGTTGTGTGCCAGTCTTTATCCGTTATGCAAGGCGTCACCTACGAACAGTTCGAATGGTTTGTTCGCCAAAGTGAAGAGCAGATTTCTATGGTGATCCTTGAGGCCGGGGCGCATCAGCTTCTGTTTAACGCGGAAGAAGACGCGCAAAAAACCAGCGCGGTTGACCATTTTCTTCACTGATCCCTCCCGATAATCAGGCAGTCGCTGCCAGCGCGGCTGCTGTTTACGTTTTTTTATGCTGCAGTTAACCTTTATTTAAAGAATTATTCACCTCATTTCTGACCATTTCGCTTTATCACATAGACAAAACCTGCATAAAAAATTGATAAAAGGCGTTTTTTAATCTGGGCTATAGCCTCAAACCTTAGCTAAAGTTATTCTTGCGAAGCTTCTATAGCGAGCTTGATGGCAGGGAGGGCGACCTCTCTTCTTTATTTGTATCAAATGAAAAGGTATGCACATTTCAGGCATGTTTTAAACCACGCCTAATGGGTTCATTTGTTAACGGATTTCAGAAGGAAAGCGATGATGACCGCCTTAAAGAAAAAATGGCTATCGGGTCTGGTTGCGGGTGCTTTGATGGTCGTCTCTGTCGGCACGCTCGCTGCCGAACAAAAAACGCTGCACATTTATAACTGGTCAGATTATATCGCGCCGGACACGGTGGCGAACTTTGAAAAAGAGACCGGGATTAACGTTATCTATGATGTCTTTGACTCTAACGAAGTGCTGGAAGGCAAGTTAATGGCAGGCAGCACCGGGTTCGATCTGGTGGTGCCATCGGCCAGTTTTCTTGAGCGCCAGCTCACCGCGGGCGTTTTTCAGCCGCTGGATAAAAGCAAACTTCCCGGCTGGAAAAACCTCGATCCTGAACTGCTGAAACTGGTAGCGAAGCACGATCCTGACAACAAATACGCCATGCCCTACATGTGGGCCACGACGGGCATTGGCTATAACGTTGATAAAGTGAAAGCGGTGCTGGGGGATGATGCGCCAGTGAATAGCTGGGATTTAGTCCTCAAGCCAGAAAATCTGGAGAAGCTAAAAAGCTGCGGCGTCTCTTTCCTTGATGCGCCTGAAGAAATTTTTGCCACCGTGCTGAACTATCTGGGTAAAGATCCGAATAGCAGCAAAGCGGATGACTACACCGGCCCGGCAACCGATCTGTTGTTGAAGCTACGGCCAAACATTCGCTATTTCCACTCCTCGCAATACATTAACGATCTGGCTAATGGCGATACCTGTGTGGCCATCGGCTGGGCGGGCGATGTCTGGCAGGCCGCTAACCGGGCGAAAGAGGCGAAAAATGGCGTCAATATCTCTTTCTCGATCCCCAAAGAGGGGGCAATGGCATTTTTTGATGTGTTTGCCATGCCGGCTGACGCCAAAAATAAAGACGAGGCCTACCAGTTCCTTAATTATCTGTTGCGCCCTGATGTGATTGCCCATATTTCCGATCACGTTTTCTACGCCAATGCGAATAAAGAGGCGACGGCGCTGGTCAGCCAGCAGGTGCGCGATAACCCGGGAATTTATCCGCCGGCGGATGTGCGGGCCAAGTTGTTTACCCTGAAAGTGCAGGAGCCGAAGATTGATCGTGTCCGCACCCGCGCATGGACGAAGGTGAAAAGCGGTAAGTAATTGATTAACGGTATGGCCTGATAAGCGTGCGCTATCGGGCATTCCACCGTTTGTATCGTTTGATTGTGTTATGCCGGAGAGCGCCTTGTGAATGATGTCCCCCACCGCCCGCAGGTGAAAACCCGTAAAGCGCTGACGCCGCTTCTGGAAATTCGCAACCTGACGAAGTCATTCGACGGGCAACATGCTGTCGATGATGTCAGTCTGACTATCTATAAAGGCGAGATTTTTGCCCTGCTGGGCGCGTCAGGTTGTGGAAAATCGACTCTGCTACGGATGCTGGCAGGTTTTGAACCACCGAGCAGCGGGCAAATTATGCTCGACGGCGTCGATCTGGCGCATGTTCCGCCGTATCAGCGTCCGATTAATATGATGTTTCAGTCCTATGCGTTGTTTCCGCATATGACGGTAGAGCAGAACATCGCTTTTGGTCTGAAGCAGGACAAACTGCCGAAGGCGGAGATTACCAGCCGCGTCAATGAAATGCTGGGTCTGGTGCACATGCAGGAGTTTGCGAAACGTAAGCCGCATCAGCTTTCCGGCGGTCAGCGTCAGCGCGTGGCCCTGGCGCGCAGTCTGGCGAAACGTCCTAAGCTGCTCTTGTTGGATGAACCGATGGGCGCGCTGGATAAAAAATTACGCGACCGGATGCAGCTTGAAGTGGTGGATATCCTTGAGCGCGTCGGCGTGACCTGCGTCATGGTGACGCACGATCAGGAAGAAGCGATGACGATGGCGGGGCGCATTGCCATCATGAACCGTGGAAAATTTGTGCAAATTGGCGAACCGGAGGAGATTTACGAGCATCCGACGACCCGCTACAGCGCCGAATTTATCGGATCGGTAAATGTTTTTGAGGGCTTACTGAAAGCGCGTGAAGAGGACGGTCTGGTCATTGACGCGCCCGGTTTGGTTCATCCGTTAAAAGTCGATGCAGATGCCTCTGTCGTTGATAATGTGCCGGTATATGTGGCGCTACGTCCGGAAAAAATCATGCTGTGTGAGTCGCCGCCTGCCGATGGCTATAATTTCGCCGTCGGCGAAGTGGCGCATATTGCGTATCTCGGCGATCTGTCTATTTATCATGTGCGGCTAAAAAGCGGGCAGATGATCAGCGCTCAACTGCAGAATGCGCACCGTTACCGGAAAGGGTTACCGACCTGGGGCGATGAAGTGCGTTTGTGCTGGGAAGCGGATAGCTGCGTGGTCCTGACGGTATAAGGGGGAAACATGAGCACACTTGAACCTCCGGCACGCATCAGTAAACCTGGCGGCGCGGCGCTATGGTTGGCGCGGATGCAAATGAAACATGGGCGTAAGCTGGTTATTGCTTTGCCTTATATCTGGCTCATTCTGCTGTTTTTACTGCCGTTTCTTATCGTCTTTAAGATAAGCCTGGCGGAAATGGCGAGGGCGATCCCGCCGTATACCGATCTGCTGGAATGGGCTGACGGTCAGTTGTCGATTACGCTCAATCTCGGCAATTTTTTGCAACTGACCGACGATCCGCTTTATTTCGAAGCCTATCTGCAATCGTTACAAATTGCCGGTATTTCCACCATCTGCTGCCTGCTGTTGGGCTACCCGCTGGCGTGGGCGGTGGCGCACAGCAAGCCCTCCACGCGCAATATCCTGCTGCTGTTGGTGATCCTGCCCTCGTGGACGTCTTTTTTAATACGCGTCTATGCCTGGATGGGCATTTTGAAAAACAACGGCGTGCTGAACAATGTGTTGCTGTGGCTAGGGGTTATCGATCAGCCGCTGACGATCCTGCACACTAACCTGGCCGTCTATATCGGCATTGTTTATGCTTATCTGCCGTTTATGGTTCTGCCCATTTATACCGCATTGACGCGCATTGATTATTCGCTGGTGGAAGCGTCGCTGGATCTCGGCGCCCGACCGCTGAAAACGTTTTTTAGCATCATTGTACCGCTCACCAAAGGCGGAATCATCGCCGGCTCGATGCTGGTTTTTATCCCGGCGGTGGGCGAGTTCGTGATCCCGGAACTGCTTGGCGGGCCGGACAGTATCATGATTGGTCGCGTCCTGTGGCAGGAGTTTTTCAATAACCGCGACTGGCCGGTGGCTTCTGCGGTCGCCATTATTATGTTGCTGCTGCTGATAGTACCGATCATGTGGTTCCATAAACATCAGCAAAAAAGTGTGGGGGAGCACGGATGAATAACTTACCGCTCGCTCGCTCGCCCTGGCGCATTCTGATTCTGGTGCTGGGGTTTACTTTTCTCTATGCGCCGATGTTAATGTTGGTGATTTACTCGTTTAACAGTTCGAAGCTGGTGACGGTGTGGGCGGGATGGTCGACGCGTTGGTATGGCGAGCTCTTTCGGGATACCGCCATGATGAGCGCAGTGGGACTAAGCCTGACAATTGCCGCCTGCGCGGCGACGATGGCGGTGGTGCTCGGTACTATCGCCGCGGTGGTGATGGTGCGATTTGGACGATTTCGCGGCGCAAACGGCTTTGCGTTTATGATCACCGCGCCGCTGGTGATGCCGGATGTGATTACCGGGCTGTCGCTGCTGCTGCTGTTTGTCGCGCTCGGTCATGCTATCGGCTGGCCCTCCGATCGCGGAATGCTGACCATCTGGTTGGCGCACGTCACTTTCTGTACCGCCTATGTGGCAGTGGTGATCGCTTCGCGATTACGCGAACTGGATCGTTCGATTGAAGAGGCGGCGATGGATCTTGGCGCGGCGCCGTTGAAGGTCTTTTTTGTCATTACGTTACCGATGATCATGCCAGCGGTGATCTCGGGCTGGCTGTTGGCCTTTACGCTTTCCCTTGACGATCTGGTGATTGCCAGCTTCGTTTCCGGTCCCGGCGCCACCACGCTACCGATGCTAGTTTTCTCCAGCGTGCGCATGGGCGTGAACCCGGAAATCAACGCGCTGGCGACGTTAATCCTCGGCGTGGTAGGAATCGTCGGATTTATTGCCTGGTACCTGATGGCGCGAGCGGAAAAACAGCGGATTCGCGATATCCAGCGTGCAAGACGCGGCTGAAGCCACTAAAATCTTCCACTATGGCAATGCGTTGCCGCGCGGGTCGCGGCATCATTTTCAGGGAAGACATTCATTGGGATTTATAAAGCAATCAACCTCATCACATGCCCGTTTAAATGTGCCTACGCTGGTGCAGGTTGCGGCTATGGCGATTATTTTGATTCGCGGTCTCGATGTGCTGATGATTATGAATACCCTCGGCATACGCGGGATGGGCGAGTTTATTCATCGCAGTGTGCAGACGTGGAGCTTAACCCTTGTCTTTCTGGCAAGCTTAGTGCTGGTCTTTGTTGAAATTTATTGTGCGTTTTCGCTGGTGAAAGGCCGTAGCTGGGCGCGCTGGGTGTACCTGGCGACACAAATTATTGTGAGCGGATATCTGTGGGCGGCGTCGTTAGGCTACGGGTATCCGGAGTTGTTTAGCATCGCGGGAGAATCGAAGCGTGATATCCTGCATTCCCTGGTCATGCAAAAACTCCCCGATCTTTTAATTCTGTTTCTGCTGTTTATTCCCGCTCCCAGCCGTCGGTTCTTCCGGCTGCAATAATGTGTATAATCGTCGCCCCGGATAATATGAAGGTTTTTTGGTATGCAGTGCGCACTCTATGACGCGGGTCGCTGCCGTTCCTGTCAATGGATTACGCAGTCGGTTAATGAACAACTTTCCGCAAAAACAGCCGATTTACATCGTTTGCTGACCGGGCTGCCTGTTGAACAGTGGTGCGCGTCGATTGGCGGCCCGGAACAGCATTTCCGCAACAAAGCGAAAATGGTCGTGAGCGGTAGTGTAGAAAAACCGCTCTTCGGGATGCTGCATCGCGACGGTACGCCAGTCGATCTTTGCGGCTGCCCGCTGTATCCCGCCTCCTTTGCCCCCGTATTCAGCGCGCTAAAACCTTTTATTGCCCGTGCCGGACTCACGCCTTATAACGTGGCGCGAAAACGTGGCGAACTGAAATACCTGTTGCTGACGGAAAGTCAGTTCGATGGCGGCATGATGCTACGCTTCGTGTTGCGTTCAGAAACCAAACTTACGCAACTTCGCGCAGCGTTACCGTGGCTGCGTGCGCAACTGCCGCAGCTCAGGGTGATCACCGCAAATATTCAGCCGGTACATATGGCGATTATGGAAGGGGAGACGGAAATCTATCTGACGGATCAGCAGGCGCTGGCGGAACGTTTTAACGATGTGCCGCTGTGGATTCGTCCGCAAAGTTTCTTTCAGACCAACCCTACGGTCGCCAGCCGATTATATGCAACGGCGCGCGATTGGGTAGGGCAACTGCCGGTACGCCATATGTGGGATCTTTTTTGCGGAGTGGGCGGATTCGGCCTGCACTGCGCGACGCCGCAGATGCAATTAACCGGTATTGAGATCGCGCCGGAGGCGATTGCCTGCGCGAAGCAATCCGCTGCCGAGCTGGGATTGACCCGCCTTCATTTCCAGGCGTTGGATTCCACCCAATTCGCCACCGCACAAGGCGAAACGCCCGACCTGGTGTTGGTGAATCCTCCCCGCCGTGGCATTGGCAAGCCGTTGTGCGATTACCTTGCACAAATGGCGCCGCGTTTTATTATTTATTCAAGCTGTAACGCGCAGACGATGGCGCAGGATATTCGCCATCTGCCGAACTACCGTATTCAACGTGTTCAGCTTTTCGATATGTTCCCGCATACCGCGCATTATGAAGTGTTAACATTGCTTTGCAGGCTGTAGCGCCAAAAGCCAGACATACAAAATATCTATATTAACTGTCTAATTATCCATAAATAATAATAACCATGATCGATCGATAAAAAACTCCGATCGATCATGGTTATATATTATCCTATTTTTGCAAATCAAATCACAAATAATCACTTTAAATCTTTTAATGACTAATTTTGATTATTACAGTGCGTGTAAGGCAAAATTAGACAAGGTGGTTTATCGGGTAAATTTCAATAGCATCAGCGAAGCAATACGTAACGTCAGTAAAGGGGTCAATCATGACAACGAATAGGCACGCTTATGGAGGGCGTTCAGACGATGTTTGCCAAATTTATAGATGTTATTCAAACGTTTTTAACTGAACCGGCGATATTAATTGGGATATTAGTCGGTGTTGGCTATGCGCTGGATAAAAAGACGCCTATAAAAATTATCACCGGTATGATCAGCGCGATGGTCGGTTTGATGATGGTGTTATTTGGCGGCTTTCAATTTTCAGCCACTTTTAAACCGGTTGCAGAGGCAGTCAGCAAGGCTTATGGCGTGCATGGATACTTAATGGATTCATACGCCATGAAAGCCGCGACGCAAATAGCGCTGGGCGATAATTTCGGCTATGTAGGATACGTTTTTGTACTGGCGTTTTTTACTAACCTGATATTAGTTTTATTTGGTCGTTATACTGGCGCAAAAGGTATATTTCTTACCGGTAATACCGGGGTCTCACATTCACAGGCGGTACTGTGGTTAATTGTCTTCTGGCTGGGGTTCGGTTGGGTACAATCCATTGTGATTGCCGGGGTATTGACCGGGGTCTTTTGGGCGTTTTCAACCACGCTTATTGTTAAACCCATCGCCAAAGTGACCAATAACGCCGGTTTTACCATCGCGCATAACCAGATGTTGGGACTGTGGTTTTTCTCGAAATTCGCGCATAAATTCGGCGATCCGGAAAAGCATGACGCCGAAAACCTGAAACTTCCCGGTTGGTTAGCCATTTTTAACCACAACGTGACGGCAATCGCCATTGTGATGACGCTCTTCGTTGGCGGTTTTTTATTGGCGACAGGAATCGATAACGTACAGTTAATGGCGAAAGGCAAACCCTGGTATATCTATATCATCAATCTGGGCCTGCAATTCTCTATGTATATGGTCATCTTGCTGCAGGGCGTGCGGATGATGGTAGGCGAAATTAACGGTTCGTTTAAAGGATGGCAGGATCGCTTTATTCCTAACGCTATACCGGCTGTGGATGTTGCTGCTTTATTACCTTTTTCGCCGAACGCGGCCACGCTGGGATTCGTCTTTTGTACCTTCGGCACGATTTTTTCCATGGGCATTCTGCTGCTCATCCATAGCCCTATTATGGTATTGCCTGGTTTTGTTCCGCTCTTCTTTTCCGGCGGTCCCATCGGCGTATTAGCCAACCGAATGGGGGGATATCGTTCCGTTATTATTTGTACTTTCCTGTTAGGGATTATTCAGACTTTCGGTACGGTATGGGCCATTCCTTTAACCGGGCTGGCAAAAGAAGGTGTGGGCTGGACGGGAATATTTGACTGGGCGACTCTGTGGCCTGCGATTTGTGAATTACTGAAATTTATTGCTTCAACGTTCCATCTTGGTCCTTATTCCATTTAATTGATTCGGTTTATATAAAGGATTTTATTATGAAAGATTCTGTAAATATTTTATTCGTATGCGGTTATGGTGTAGGCAGTAGCGTAATGTTACAGACTGTGGTTAAAAAAGCGTTAGCAAAATATGACTTCTCTTTTGATATGGAGCATACGGCAGCGGGAGAGGTCGGTGGATTTACCGACTGGGCAGATATTTATGCGATTTCAAAAAAATTGCTTGATGTCGTTAGCCTCGATCCTAAACACGGACAATATCTCATTCCCATTGAAAATATCATGGATGGCGAATCAATAGGTAAACAGATTTACGATGTGGTAGAGAAAAATTTTCCGCACCTGCTCAACAAATGAGGCTGAGTCATGAAAGCGATTATTCTGCTGTTTGACAGTCTGAATAAAAACTATTTGCCGCCCTATGGCGATTTGCTAACGAAAGCGCCTAACTTTCAACGCCTGGCGGCACATGCCGCCACCTTTGACAATAGTTATGTCGGCAGTATGCCCTGTATGCCAGCCCGTCGGGAACTGCACACCGGGCGCTATAATTTCCTGCATCGTGAGTGGGGGCCGCTGGAACCCTTTGATGATTCCATGCCGGAATTATTGAAAAAAGCGGGGATCTACACCCATCTTATCAGCGATCATTTGCATTACTGGGAAGACGGCGGCGGTAACTACCATAACCGCTATAGCTCCTGGGACGTAGTACGCGGTCAGGAGGGCGATCACTGGAAGGCGAGCGTTGGCGAGCCGCCCATTCCGGAAGTACTGCGCGTTCCACAAAAACAAACCGGAGGCGGCGTTTCCGGGCTATGGCGTCACGACTGGGCGAACCGCGAATACATCCAGCAGGAAGCCGATTTTCCCCAGACGAAAGTTTTTGACGCCGGGTGCGATTTTATCCATAAAAATCATGCCGAAGATAACTGGTTATTGCAGGTTGAGACGTTCGATCCGCATGAACCGTTTTATGCCACCGAGGAATATTTATCGCTCTATGACGATGAGTGGCAAGGCCCGCATTATGACTGGCCGCGCGGCAAAGTCAGTGAAAGCGAGGAGGCGATAGCGCATATTCGCTGTCGTTATCGGGCCCTGGTTTCCATGTGCGACCGCAATCTGGGACGTATCCTTAATCTGATGGATGAACACGATCTCTGGCGCGATACGATGCTGATTGTCGGTACCGATCACGGCTTCTTGCTGGGGGAGCACGGTTGGTGGGCTAAAAATCAAATGCCCTATTATAACGAGGTGGCGAATAACCCGCTGTTTATCTGGGACCCGCGCAGCGCGGTATGCGGAGCGCGGCGGCAGTCGCTGGTGCAGATGATTGACTGGGCGCCAACGCTACTGGATTATTTTCAGCAACCTATTCCCGCAGATATGCAGGGCCAACCGCTGGCGAAAGTCATTGCCAGTGATGAACCCGTCAGGGAAGGCGCGCTGTTTGGCGTGTTTAGCGGACATGTTAATGTTACCGACGGACGCTATGTTTATATGCGGGCCGCGCAACCGGGGCGTGAGCATGACATTGCGAACTACACGTTAATGCCGATCAAGATGAATGCGCGTTATGACGTGGATGAACTGGGAAAATTATCTCTGGCACCTCCGTTTAAATTCACTAAAGGGCTTCAGGTATTACGTATTCCGGCCAGGGAAAAATATAAAGGTGTGAATAGCTTTGGTCATCTCTTGTTTGATCTCAGAGATGATCCGCAGCAGCAACATCCTATTCATGATGAGGCCATCGAAGCAAGGATGATCAACTTACTTATCCGTTTGATGAAAGAAAATGATGCTCCGGCGGAGCAGTATCGCCGTCTGGGTCTGGATGTTATCTAAAAACGTAACAATGTTGTAAGCCGGGTACGCGTTAGCGTCACCCGGCAAGTATTAGTCCGAATCGCCTGTTGATGCAGGCGTTTGAGACTGATGACAAACTGTAGAATGCTCAATGGCGCTGCGCTTATCAGGCCAGGATAGTTTCCGATGGCGGCCCGTGGGCTGAATAAGGTATTTATACTGCCATTTCGCAACACGGTGGGCTAATCACATATGTCTTACTGCGGGAACCACTGATCGCTGATTTTCTGATAAGTGCCGTCCGCTTTAATGGCGGCCAGCGCATTATTCAGTTTTTCCAGCAACGACTTATTGTCCGGGCGCACCGCGATGCCAAGTCCGGTACCGAAGTATTGCGGATCGGTCACTTTCTCTGTTGCCGGACCCAGTTGCGGATTCGTTTTCAGCCACTCATTGACCACTGCGGTATCGCCAAAGACACCGTCAATACGGCCATTTTTCAGGTCGATAATCGCATTCTGGTAGCTGTCGTAGGCCACGGTTTTGACCTCCGGATGTTTATCCTGGAGATATTTTTGATGCGTGGTGCCATTTTCCATACCGATACGCTTACCTTTTAGATCGGTAAAGGTCTTATAGGTGTCTTTTTTGGCAATCACCAGCGCGGAATTCGCATAATAGGGATTGCTAAAGGCGACCTGCTTACTGCGCTCCGGGGTAATGTCCATTCCGGAAATGACGGCATCATATTTTCTGAATTTCAGCGCCGGGATAAGACTATCGAAAGCATGATTGGTAAAAGTACATTCTGCCTGCATTTGCTTGCATAATGCGGTTGCCAGATCGATATCGAAGCCCACAATTTTATTACTCGCATCCAGGGATTCAAACGGGGGATAGGTGGCGGAAACCCCGAAATTGATTTTTTCAGCGGCGATGCTGCCAGTGGCGAAAGAGGCGAGTAATGCGGCCAGAACTAACTTTTTCATGATGTCACTCCCGTAATCTTATGATTATGCGCCGTGTCTGCGGCATAGATTTACAATGCCATCAATTGAATTTATATGCAATAAAAATGATTAAATATTTTTAAATGGATAAAAAAAGACGGACAAGTTAACCACTTGTCCGTCAGATTTATTCAAAATTATGCATCGTAGGCTTGATAAGCGCAGCGCCATCTGACCATTGTCGAACGGCGGCGAGAATGTCTTATCCTGCCTGGTTAATTGCGCCGCTCAAACGCCAGGGCTTTACGCTCAATCAAACGCATCATCAGCGTCAATAGACCGTTGACGACCAGATAAATTACGCCTGCCGCGCCAAATACCATCACATCGTAGGTACGACCATAGAGCAACTGACTGTACCCCATGACCTCCATCAAGGTGATGGTATAGGCCAGCGAGGTACTTTTGAAGACCAGTACCACCTCATTAGAATAGGAGGAGAGGGCGCGTTTAAACGCATAGGGCAACAAAATCGCCAGCGTATCTTTCTTACTCATCCCCAGCGCGCCGCAGGACTGCCACTGACCTTCCGGAATCGCGCGAATCGCGCCATAAAATAGCTGCGTGGTATAAGCGGCGCTGTTTAGCGACAACGCGATCAGTGCGCACAGCCACGGTTCAGACAGTAGATGCCAGAGTAGCGGATACTCTTGCAGTGTCGGGAATTGACCGGGTCCGTAGTAGATCAGGAAAATTTGCACCAACAACGGCGTACCGGTAAACAACGTGATATAGCCGCGCACCAGCCACACCACGAACGGCGTTTTTAGTGTCAGGATAATGGTAAAAACTAACGCCAGCACCAAAGCGACGGCAATAGAAGCCACGGTCAGCGTCAGGCTGGTGTGTAGCCCTTTTAGCAGTTCAGGTAAATACTCAAGCATTAGTCCGGCCTCCGCTCAAAACGTGTCGCGCGCAGGTCTATGCGTTTGAGAATGTACTGACTGATCAGCGTAATGACCAGGTAAATAGCCGCCGCAATAATGTACCAGTTAAACGGTTCCTGGGTGCGTGTGGCAATACTTTTGGTCTGCAACATTAGATCGTTAACGCTGATAAGGCTGACCAGAGCCGTATCTTTTAGCAACACCAGCCACTGATTACCCAGCCCTGGCAGAGCGTGACGCCACATCTGCGGCATCACCAGACGGAAAAAAATCGCCGTCTTTGATAATCCCAGTGCCTGACCCGACTCCCACTGACCAGACGGAACGGCTTTCAGCGCGCCGCGTAGCGTCTGCGACGCATAGGCCGCATACAGCAGGGACAACGCAATCACGCCGCACAGGAACGGACTGACGTCAAAGTTCTCAATCTCCATTTGCACCGGGATCTGCGTAAAGCCGAGATGGAGGGTAAACCCGTCAGACAGCGTAAGCAGGAGTTGCGAGGAGCCGAAATAGATAAACAGCACCACCAGAATTTCCGGCAGGCCGCGCAAAATAGTGACCAGCGCGGAGCCTATCCAGGCAATCGGGCGCCATTTTACGGACTCCCAGACGGCAAAGAACATGGCTAACGCGAGGCCAATGATCAGCGCACAGACGGCAAGGCCGACGGTCATCCCGGCGGCGCTTGCTAAAGGAAAAAATTCGTTCATCAAAGATTACTTCTGGAACCATTTGTTATAGATGGTCTCGTAAGTCCCATCTTTCTTCACTTTTTCCAGCGCAGTATTGAATTTCTGCTGCAGCTCGGTGTTGCCCTGACGTACCGCGATACCCAGGCCGGTGCCGAAATAATCTTTATCGGTGACTTTATCGCCGACCGGCGCCAGCTTAGGATTGGCTTTCAGCCATTCGGTCACGACCGCCGTGTCGCCGAAAACAGCGTCGATACGGCCATTTTGTAGATCCAGCTTCGCGTTCTGATAGCTGTCATACGGTACGGTGGTGATTTCCGGATGCTTATCCATGATGAATTTCTGGTGCGTCGTACCGTTCTGTACGCCGACTTTCTTGCCTTTCAGTTGATCGACGCTGGTGTATTTGCCCTGCTGACCCACGAACAGCGCGGAGTTGTCGTAATATGGCGTGGTAAACAGCACCTGCTTTTCACGTTCCGGCGTGATATCCATTCCCGCCATTACAGCGTCGAAGCGGCGGAATTTCAGGCTGGGGATCAGGCTGTCGAACGCCTGATTGGTAAAGGTACAGGAGGCGTCGATCTCTTTACATAGCGCGTTGGCCAGGTCGACGTCAAAGCCGACAATCTTGTTATTAGCATCCATCGATTCGAACGGCGGATAGGACGCTTCGGTCGCAAAACGAATGGTCTGGGCTGCTGTAGCGGAAAGGCTAAAGCCTGCAATTAGCGCGGCAATCAGAACTTTTTTCATTGTCATTGTCCCGAATCTTAGTGAGAGAGATAGTTTTTGAACGCTTCGGTCTGAGGGTGGGCAAAGCAACCCGCATCACCGTGCTCGACGATGTGACCATTTTCCATATAAATCACACGACTGGCGGTCTTACGCGCCACTTCGACTTCATGCGTAACGATCACCTGAGTAATGTTCGTTTCCGCCAGCTCATGAATAATGCTGACGATTTGAGCGGTAATTTCCGGGTCCAGCGCGGCGGTCGGTTCATCAAACAGCAGCACCTGCGGCTCCATCATCAGTGCGCGGGCAATCGCGACGCGCTGCTGCTGACCGCCGGAAAGATGCAACGGATAACGATCGCTATAGGGCTTCAGACGTAAACGCTCCAGCAGCTTTTCTGCGCGCGCCAGCGCCTGATCTTTTGTCAGACCCAGTACGCGGCAGGGCGCTTCAATCAGATTCTGCACAACGGTGAGATGCGGCCAAAGATTATATTGCTGAAAGACCATTCCGACATTTTGACGTAGCTCACGAATCGCCTTATCGGACGGCGTTTTCGTAAAATCAAAATGGTTCCCGGCGATAGTCAGAGTGCCGGAGCGCGGCATCTCAAGCAGATTGAGTACACGCAGCAGCGAACTTTTACCCGCCCCGCTTGGGCCAAGCAACACCAGCGTTTCGCCTTCGGGGCAATCCAGCGTGATATCGAACAGCGCCTGATGCGCGCCGTAAAAGCAATTAATGCCGTTTAATTGAATACTCATTGACACTCGTATACAGGCAGTCTGATAGCTATTGAAGCCGCAGATAGTACCTTTCGCAGAATAGTTATGCAATATTTATGCGTTAAAAGTTAAATATATCCCACATTCTTCCCTAAACATAGCACAAAATAGCAGGAGGAATAGTAGGTAAGAAGAATTGTCGGCATCCCGGGCAGAATGCCAGACAATTTACGGGGTTATGGGTGCAAAAGCGGGGAATACTGGCTGTTAACGGTTTTCTATCGACTGGCGCAGCGTACCGGCAGGGGCATGGACATCTCCGCCCAGATAGCGAACGTCGTCAATCACCCAGCATGAGCCTTCGTGAATCATAAGGACCTCATCCTGCCAGCTTTGATCGCCCTGTTTTAACGCTACCCGCAGAGGAATGTTGCGCGCATCTCGGTTCGGAATGGTTGATGCGCTGGCGACGTTGGCGCTATCCGGCAGCGTAGCGCGGCTGGAGAACAGATCGCCGCTCATCAACTGGCGGTGCTCCGTATCGCGGCTGGCGTCGGTCAACAATTTCGCCAGGTTATCACTCAAGTAGGGGCGAAGCGCGGCGATATCATTGCTGTGGTGTTGAATACGGTAGTCGTAAAATTGTTGAGCCACGCTGTCCGGGCCGCCTTCCACACACGCGCCGATACGCGGGCCATTATCTTTGTAGGCGGGAGTGACGGTCGTACAGGCGCTAAGCAGAAGCGCGCACGGGATGAGCAAAGAGAGTTTAGAATAGCGCATGATGATTTCCTTATAGGCGATCGAGCAAAAACCGATCTACGATAATCAATTATATCCTTTCAATGATAGCGTATCAGCTTGATAATGCGTTTGAGATCGTGTGCTTAGCTAACATGGGAGATTCACTATGCAGTTTTCAACAACCCCAACGCTGGAAGGACAAAGCATCGTGGAGTATTGCGGTGTGGTAACGGGCGAAGCCATTTTAGGCGCCAATATTTTCCGCGATTTTTTCGCCGGCATTCGGGATATCGTCGGCGGACGTTCCGGCGCGTATGAGAAAGAGCTGCGTAAAGCGCGTGAAATCGCTTTCCAGGAACTTGGCGAGCAGGCTAAAGCGTTGGGCGCCGATGCGGTGGTAGGCATCGATATTGATTACGAAACTGTCGGCAAGGATGGCAGTATGCTGATGGTCAGCGTCAGCGGAACGGCGGTGAAAACGCGCCGATGAGAGCGCTACTGTGGCTGGTGGGTCTCGCGTTGCTGTTAACAGGCTGCGCGAGCGAAAAAGGAATTATCGATAAAGAGGGATATCAGCTTGATACCCGACATCGGGCGCAGGCGGCCTATCCGCGCATTAAAGTCCTGGTGATTCACTATACGGCGGAAAACTTTGACGTTTCGCTGGCGACGTTAACGGGTCGCAACGTCAGTTCGCATTACCTGATTCCCGCAACCCCGCCATTATATGGCGGTAAACCGCGCATCTGGCAACTGGTGCCGGAACAGGATCAGGCCTGGCATGCGGGCGTCAGTTTCTGGCGAGGCGCCACGCGTCTCAATGATACGTCTATTGGCATTGAGCTGGAAAATCGCGGCTGGCGAATGTCCGGCGGGGTGAAATCTTTCGCGCCGTTTGAATCCGCGCAAATTCAGGCATTGATTCCGTTAGCGAAGGACATTATCGCGCGCTATGACATCAAACCGCAGAATGTGGTGGCCCATGCGGATATCGCGCCGCAGCGTAAAGACGATCCCGGCCCGCGCTTCCCGTGGCGCGAGCTGGCGGCGCAGGGGATTGGCGCCTGGCCTGACGCCCAGCGTGTAGCGTTTTATCTGGCTGGACGCGCGCCGTATACGCCAGTCGATACCGCAACGGTGCTTGCGTTACTCTCGCGCTATGGTTATGAAGTCAAAGCCGATATGACGACACGCGAGCAGCAGCGGGTGATTATGGCGTTCCAGATGCACTTCCGTCCGGCGCAATGGAACGGTATCGCAGATGCCGAAACGCAGGCGATTGCCGAAGCATTACTGGAGAAGTACGGCCAGGATTAACGCGGTAAATTTCCGTGATCGCGTAGCCAGGCGGCGGTGCGTTCAATGCCTTCGTCCAGCGTGACGATGGGCTGGTAGCCCAGCTCTTCCTGCGCGCGAGTCGTATCGAGCGTAAAATCAAAATTCAGTTTTGACACGCCGTAATGCGTTAGCGGGGGCTCTTTGGCGGATTTTTTGCCGAAGCGCTCCATACTGCGGGCGATCATATCCAGCATCGGGTAAGGCACAGAGCGAATGCGGCAGTCGATAGTCAGTTCATCTATTAACTTTTGTACGATGCTGCGTAAGGTGCGGTTTTCGCCGTTAGTGATGTTATAAGCGCGGCCAGAAGGCAGATGATCGCAGCCCGGCTGGCTGGCCAGCCACATGGCGTGGATCGCATTTTCATAGTAGGTCATATCGACCAGCGCGCTGCCCCCGTGCGGTAATAAGACGCTACCGTAATGGTGCATCATATGCGCCAGACGTGGGATAAATACTTTATCGTGCGGGCCAAACAGGCTTTGCGGACGCAACACCGTAAAACGTGTTTGCGGATTGGCCTGCGCCAGCAGATTAATCACCTCTTCGCCGGCGGCTTTACTGCGGGCGAACTCATTGGCAAACCGATGCGGACGGAAATCCTCTTTGATATCACGGTGGTGGTGGTAATCAAAATAGAGTGAGGGAGAGGAGATATGAATAAAATTGCGCACGCCCCAAGCGACCGCCCATTCTCCCAGACGGCGGGTGGCGCGAACATTCGCCAGATCGAAAGCTTGTTGGGTTCCCCAGGGCGAGGTAAAGCTGGAGCAGTGCCACAACGTGTCGATCCCGGCGAGCATCACTTTAGCCTGCGAGGAGACCAGTTCGGTTAAATCCGCATGGACGAATTCCGCGCCCATTTTTTCAAGCAGCTTGCCCATCGCTTCATTGCGACCCGTCGCTCTGACGCTGATGCCTTTATTGCGCAAAAATTCAACCGCGTTTCGACCTAAGCCGCTGGTGGCGCCGGTAACCAGTACCTTCATATCAATCCACTGTGTTTAATAAACCGTCGTGCGCATTCTTCCGTGAATTACGTCGGTATGCAATGGGAAACACGAAAGAATACAGCAACTTTTTCTCATTTTTCTGTGATTTGTTCTGCAAGTCGGGCAATACGCCTTGCCATTCCCCGGAAAATAAACAGGTGCGCCGGGATCATCAGTAGCCAGTAAATCAGGCCCGGCATTCCGTGTGGATGCCACCAGGCGCGCACGTCAATTTCGCGGTAGCGACCTTTATCGTGCAGCGTGAAGCTAAGCCGCCCCAGGCCCGGCGCTTTCATGCCAAACAAGAGCGTGAGCTGTTTTTCTGGTTCGACAATGATCACTTTCCAGCTATCTACCGTATCGCCTGGCTTGAGCAAGGCATGCGACGGGCGGCCTTTCGCCAGTTTATGCCCCACCAGACGGTCCATCGCGGCGCGCGTCTGCCACAAAATATTGCCGAAAAAATAGCCCTCTTTGCCACCCAGCCGATTTACGACCTGCCAGAGCGCCGATAGGCTGGCCGGGGTCTGCGCGGTAAAGCCCGCCTGCTTTGGAAAATAGCCGTATTCGGGACGCCAGCGGGCGAAGGCCAGCGCGTCGTAGCCCCAGTCGCTAGAGTTCACCAGTTTTTCTTCTTCTTTTAGCGTGCGGCGAACGGCGTCATCAAAGGTGATAAGCGTTTGGGGGATCAACTTTTTTAACGCGGCGTCATCGGCCAGCAAATCGTGCCTTAACCCCTGGATTAAGGCTTTTGCGGTAGTCGGCGGCACAGAGGTAATGACGTTTAAAAACCAGACCGAAATCCAGCGGGTCGGAAAAGGAACCGGGATCAGCGGACGCCGTTTACCGCTGACGGCCATAAAACGTTCAAACTGCTGCTGATAACTTAATACCTGCGGCCCGGCGGCTTCCAGAATACGATGCTCGCGCGCAGGGTGGTCCAGCAAGCCGACCAGGTAGTAGAGTAAATTTTCCAGAGCGATGGGCGTGGTGCGCGAACGCACCCAGCGCGGCGGCGTGAGTATTGGCAGGTTGTAAACCATGTCACGCATGACTTCGAAGGCGGCGGAGCCTGCGCCGACGATGATCCCGGCGCGTAATTCCGTCACCGGCACGCCTGCGTCGCGCAGTGTGTCAGCCGTAAGCTGGCGGGCGCGCAGGTGATCGGATTGCTCATGCGTCGGCGCCTGCAATGAACTGAGGAAAATAAGTTGTTTAACCGGCGTCTGGCGCAGCGCGTCGCGCACGTTGAGCGCCGCCTGACGCTCATGGGCGATAAAATCGCCGCCTTCGCCCATGCCGTGTACCAGATAGTAAACGGTATCAATGTCGCGAAGCAGCGCGGGTAAATTTTCCGGCCAGTGCAGATCGACCTTATGACAACTGACGTTGGCGAGGCGCTGCTTTTCCAGACGTTCCACGCGCCGCGCCGCCGCCCGCACCTGATGTCCTTGCTGACTTAGCGCAAAGGCCAGGTGCTGGCCGATATAGCCGCTGGCGCCGAGAACCAGAATGCGTTGCGCCACGTTGCTCTCCTTAGCGGGCTAAAAAGGCGCGCCAGTGGGCGACGACGTCGGCAAGCTGTTCGCGAGAAACATCCAGATGCGTCACCAGACGCACAATCGGCGCGGCGTTAATCAGGATATTCCGTTCCCGTAAATAGTCGCCAAGCGCGGCGGCCTGTGCTTCGCCAACGCGAACAAACAGCATATTCGTTTCGTGGCGCATGACCTCCGCACCTGCTTCCCGAAGCTGCTGCGCCAGCCAGGCGGCGTTATCATGGTCCTCTTGCAGACGCGCCACGTTATGCTTCAGCGCATACAGTCCGGCCGCTGCCAGAATCCCGGCCTGACGCATTCCGCCGCCGACCATTTTACGCCAGCGCGTCGCGCGTTTAATGTAATCGCGGTTGCCGACCAGCAGCGAACCGACCGGCGTTCCGAGACCTTTTGACAGGCAGATGGTAAAAGAGTCGCAATACTGCGTAATCTCTTTTAACTCACAGCCGTAGGCAACCACCGCGTTAAAAATTCGGGCGCCGTCAACGTGCAGCGCCAGTCCACGTTCGCGGGTAAATGTCCAGGCGTCTTTCAGATACGCGCGCGGCAGCACTTTCCCGTTATGCGTATTTTCCAGACTGAGCAAGCGCGTGCGCGCGAAGTGGATGTCATCCGCTTTAATCTTCGCCGCCACGTTCTCCAGCGGCAGTGTACCGTCCGCGGCGGCGTCGATGGGCTGCGGCTGAATGCTGCCGAGCACCGCAGCGCCGCCAGCTTCATAGAGATAATTATGCGCGCCCTGACCGACGATATACTCTTCGCCGCGTTCACAATGGCTAAGTAGCGCGACCAGATTGGCCTGGGTGCCGGTGGGTAAAAAAAGCGCCGCTTCTTTACCGGAAAGGTCGGCGGCGTAGCGCTGAAGGGCGTTAACGGTAGGGTCATCGCCGTATACGTCGTCCCCGACCGGGGCGGTCATCATCGCCTCGAGCATGGCGCGGCCCGGTCGGGTAACGGTATCACTGCGTAAATCAATCATGGCACATCCCTGGATTTTAAAAGGTGATGTGCACTGTTTTACCTTAGCCAGTTCGTTTTCGCCAGTTCGATCACTTCATCGCCGCGGCCGCTAATAATGGCGCGTAGCATGTACAGGCTAAAGCCTTTCGCTTGTTCCAGTTTGATCTGCGGCGGGATCGCCAGCTCTTCTTTTGCCACGACCACGTCAACCAGTACCGGGCCGTCAATGGAAAACGCGCGCTGTAGCGCTCCGTCCACGTCTGCGGCTTTTTCCACGCGAATACCGGTAATGCCGCAGGCTTCGGCGATCCGCGCGAAATTGGTGTCGTGCAGTTCGGTACCGTCGGTAAGGTAGCCGCCGGCTTTCATTTCCATCGCCACAAAGCCCAGCACGCTGTTATTAAAGACGACGATTTTTATCGGCAGCTTCATCTGTACCACCGAGAGAAAATCGCCCATCAGCATACTGAAGCCGCCATCACCGCACATCGCGATAACCTGACGACCAGGCGCGGTGGCCTGAGCGCCGAGCGCCTGCGGCATCGCGTTGGCCATTGACCCGTGGTTAAACGAGCCCAGCAAGCGGCGCTTGCCGTTCATTTTTAGATAGCGGGCCGCCCAGACGGTCGGCGTGCCGACATCGCAGGTAAAAATAGCGTCGTCAGCGGCGAAATGACTAATTTGTTGCGCCAGATATTGCGGATGGATGGCTTTGTCGCTGAGTTTGGCTAAGTCATCAAGTCCCTTACGGGCGTCCCGATAGTGCTCCAGAGCTTTATCGAGGAATTTACGATTGCTTTTTTCTTCCACCAGCGGCAGCAGGGCGCGAAGCGTGGCTTTAATATCGCCCACCAGCGCCATGTCGACTTTGCTGTGTGCGCCAATACTACCCGGGTTGATGTCAATCTGAATGATTTTGGCATCGCTCGGATAAAAGGCGCGGTAGGGGAACTGGGTGCCGAGCAGGATCAGCGTATCGGCGTTCATCATGGTGTGGAAGCCAGAAGAAAAGCCAATCAGGCCGGTCATTCCCACATCATAAGGGTTATCGTACTCAACGTGCTCTTTGCCGCGCAGGGCATGAACGATTGGCGCTTTTAGTTTTGCCGCCAACGCGACCAACTCCTCATGCGCGCCCGCGCAGCCGCTACCGCACATCAATGCGATATTGCTGGAGTAGCGCAGCAGTTGCGCCAGTTTTTTCAGCTCTTCCTCCGCCGGCGTGACGACGGGGTGCGGGGCATGGTACCAATGAGTGACGGCGTTTTCAGGCGCGGGTTTCAGCGCTACGTCACCCGGAAGTACGACCACGGAGACGCCGCGATTTAGCACCGCTTTGCGCATGGCGATGGCGAGTACCTGCGGGATCTGCTCCGGGCTGGAAACCAACTCGCAATAGTGGCTGCATTCACGGAACAACTCCTGCGGGTGGGTCTCCTGGAAATAACCGCTACCGATTTCACTGGACGGAATATGGGCGGCGATCGCCAGAACAGGGACGTGGTTACGGTGGCAATCAAACAGGCCATTGATCAGGTGCAGGTTGCCCGGTCCACATGAACCGGCGCACACTGCCAGCTCGCCGGTAAGCTGCGCTTGTGCGCCGGCGGCGAAAGCGGCGACCTCTTCGTGGCGGGTTGGCATCCATTCAATGGTTCCCATACGATTAAGACTATCGCTCAGGCCGTTCAGGGAGTCGCCAGTGACGCCCCAGATTCGTTTTACGCCAGCCTGTTCCAGCGTTTTGGCGATAAAAGCAGCAACGGTTTGTTTCATGGTTCTCCATCTCCTTAAATGTGATAACGGTTACAAGTTTAGTTGAAGATGACGATGACGTTTTTCTTTGGCGAAGAGAGGGGCGAAAGGATGAAGTGAGTGGTAAATCGCCCGGTGGCGCTAACGCTTACCGGGCCTACTATGGAACGTTTACCGATTATGCGAGAACAAGATCGCCCTGCGGATGGCAGGAGCAGGCCAGTACGTAACCTTCGGCAATCTCCGCCTCGCTCAGCGTCATGGTGCTGCTCACCGTATAGTCGCCGGAAACGACTTTGGTTTTACAGCAGCCGCAAACACCTGCCCGACAGGCAGCGGCAACCGGTACTTTATTACTCTCCAGCGCCTCCAACAGCGTTGTACCGATCGGGGCATAAAATTCCTGCGCTGGCTGTAGTTTGGTGAATTTCAGGCCGCTGGTTGCCGTTTCCGCCACCGGCGTGAAGAACTTCTCTTTAAAGAAGCGCGTTACGCCAAGCGCTTTCACGCCCTGTTCGACGAAATCCATATAGGGCGCCGGGCCGCAGGTCATGATGGTGCGCGATGCCAAATCCGGTACGCGCTGTAACAATTCCGTGGTCAGACGGCCCGCGACAAAACCTTCCGTGGCATGATTTTCCGCCACTAGCGTGACCGGATACTGTTGCCACTCGTCGGCAAAAATCACATCATCCGGCGAACGGACGTTAAAGATGACCTGCACATCGGCCTGCGGGCGGTATTTCGCCAGCCAGCGACGCATCGACATGATTGGCGTTACGCCACAACCGGCGGCGAGCAGCAGAAACTTATCTTCTGTTTTATCGTCACAGGTAAAATCGCCCATTGCATCAGACAGCCAGATGTAATCGCCGCGCTTGATGTCATGGGTCAACCACTGTGAACCCGTGCCATCTTCAATCCGACGAACGGTCAGCGTGATATATTCACTGACGCCCGGCGTAGACGAAAGGGTGTAGGCGCGCAGCGTTTCCGCTGAATTACGCACGCTCACCAGCGCATACTGCCCGGCGCGGTAAGGGTAGTAGTCATGGCATAATAGCGCAATTGTCCATACATCCGGCGTCTCCTGACGGATGTGATGCACCTGCATTCGCCAGGGACATTGTGAGGTTGGCATCGTCATCATTGGCCTCCTTACGCGCTCAGCAATTGCTTCATGTCTTCTTCAACGGTGGTCACGGAGCGCAGACCGAACTTCTCGTTGAGGATAGCCAGCAGATCCGGCGTGAAGAAGCCCGGCGCGGTCGGCCCGGTGACAATATTTTTCACGCCTAATGACAGCAGCGTCAGCAGAATCACGATCGCTTTCTGCTCAAACCAGGAGAGCACCAGCGATAGCGGCAGATCGTTGACGCCGCAGCCCAGTTTTTCCGCCAGCGTCACCGCCAGGATAATCGCGGAGTAAGCATCGTTACACTGACCGGCATCGACCAGACGCGGCAGCCCTTCGATGTCGCCGAACTCCAGTTTGTTGAAACGGTATTTACCGCACGCCAGAGTCAGGATCAGGCAGTCATCCGGTACGCTGGTGGCGAAATCGGTAAAGTAGTTACGCTCGCCGCGCGCGCCGTCACAGCCGCCGACCAGGAAGATGTGGCGCAGTTTTTTACGACTGACCAGATCGATGAGCGTATCGGCAGCGCCGAGCAGGGTCTGACGGCCAAAACCGACGGTGATGAGATGCGGAATTTCGCTATACGGGAAGCCCGCCATCTGCTGCGCCTGGGCAATGACCGGCCCGAAGTCATCACCTTCAAGATGGCTAACGCCCGGCCAGCCGACGATGCTACGGGTCCAGATACGGTCGTCATAGCTGCCCACGGTCGGGTCGATAATGCAGTTAGAGGTCATCACGATTGGGCCAGGGAAGCGGGCGAACTCGACCTGCTGGTTCTGCCAGCCGCTGCCGTAGTTACCGACCAGATGCTTGAATTTACGCAGTTCCGGATAGCCATGTGCGGGCAGCATTTCACCGTGAGTGTAGACGTTAACGCCGGTGCCTTCGGTCTGCTCCAGCAGGTTGTAGAGATCTTTCAGATCGTGACCGGAGATCAGAATGCACTTGCCTTCAGTCGCTTTGACGTTGACCTGAGTCGGCGTTGGGTGGCCGTATTTGGTGGTTTCACCGGCATCCAGAATGCTCATCACTTTAAAGTTCATCTGGCCGATTTCCATTGCGCACTCCAGCAGCGCGTTCATATCAGCAGGCCAGGTGCCGAGCCAGGCCATGATTTTGTGGTACTGGGCGTAAATGTCGTTGTCGTATTGACCGAGAACGTGCGCGTGCTCCATATACGCCGCCGCGCCTTTCAGACCGTACAGGCACAGCAGACGCAGGCCGAGGATATTCTCGCCAATGGCGGCTTTGTCTTTATTCGGGGTAAATTCCGCCGCCTGACGTTGCAGTTCGCCCAGATCGTCGCTAACCAGTTGCAGATCGGCCATCGGATTGTCGCAATGCGCATTGGCATCCACGCTCAGGCACTGCGCTTTCAACGCTTCACGCAAGGCAATCGCTTCACGGGCGTAGCCGACGATACGCGGAGAGTCGAAGTTAACGTTGGTCAGCGTGGAGAAAAACGCGCGCGGCGCAAAGTTATCAACGTCGTGATTAATGATGCCATATTCACGGGCCTTCACCGCCCAGGCAGACAAACCTTGCAAAGCCGCAATCAGCAGATCCTGCAGATCGGACGTTTCAGCTGTTTTACCGCACATTCCCTGCGCGTAGGAGCAGCCGTTTCCGGCTGGTGTACGGATGGTTTGTTCACATTGCACACAAAACATGGTCACACCTTTTAAAGTTATATTTAATATACATGTTTAAGGTTATGCCTGTGAACAAAGGGATAAAAGGGATTTCTGCCATAATGTGCAAGGAGATTGATTTAGCGCAATTTTGGCGGCAGATGCCTACCGCCAAAGAGGTATCAGGCCGAGAAGAACGCCATTAAGAGGGGGACCAGCAGGCTGAGGATAAAGCCATGTACGATAGCCGCCGGAACAATCTCTACGCCGCCGGAGCGCTGTAATACCGGCAACGTAAAGTCCATTGAGGTCGCTCCGCACAGGCCCAACGCCGTTGAACGGCTGCGGCGAACTAGGCCGGGAATAAGCATAATGGCTAAGAGTTCGCGGGCCAGATCGTTAAAAAATGCCGCGCTGCCGATAACCGGTCCAAACGACTCCGTCAGCAAAATACCGGAAAGAGAGTACCAGCCGAAACCTGACGCCATCGCCAGGGCGGTTTTTAGCGGTAAATCCAGGATAAACGCATTAATCACGCCGCCCAGTAATGAGCTTGCCACGACAACGACCGCGACCATCATTCCCCGGCGGTTAAGCACAATTTGCTTTAAGGTCATGCCGCTATTTCGTAGCTGAATCCCCACCAGGAACAATAAAAAGATCAGCGTATATTCACTGGCTTCGGTGGCGTGCTGTAAAACAGAGAGTCCGCTCAGGCCGATAACAAACCCCAATACCACTACGCCGCACAGTTGCAGCGACTCCAGCGCCATGGCAATACGCGAAGGCAGTTTTTCCTGCTGATGATGGTGACGCCACGGGAGGATACGTTCCAGCCACAATAAGGCAGCGATATTACACAATAAAATAATCGTAATACTGACGGCGGAATAATGAAAAATCGCCACCAGATTACTGGCGAGGTTATCCAAAAACGCCAGGCTTATTCCCATAAAAAAGAGAATAAGATACACGATCCAGCTCAGTAGCCGGTTAATAAGTTGTAATGCGGCTTTATGTCGCAGTGGAATGAGATAGCCCACAATCAGTGGAACCAGAATGATTAAAAGTCCTGAAAACATGAACAGCCGGGCCCTTTTTTATTGTTTGAATAGCGTACATGACACTACCGAATTCCAGACTATCAGTAAAGCGACACCGTCAGCCGTACATTTATCATACAGTTGCCTCAGGCAAAGGGGGGAATATCACGCCAGGCGGAAGCATTTGCCGTTATACTGCGGTGAGTTTAATGGAGTGGTGACGCTTTTCTGGAGGAAGCATGATTCTCGAACGCGTTGAAATAGTGGGATTTCGCGGTATCAACCGACTGTCGTTGATGCTGGAGCAAAACAACGTGCTGATTGGGGAAAACGCCTGGGGCAAATCCAGCCTGCTGGATGCGCTGACTCTGTTATTGTCGCCGGAACTCGATCTCTACCATTTTGTCCGTGAGGATTTCTGGTTTCCGCCTGGCGACATAAAAGGACGCGAGCATCACCTGCATATTATTCTGACTTTTCGCGAAACGCAGCTAGGGCGGCATCGGGTACGTCGTTATCGAGCGCTGGAAGCATGCTGGTCGCCTTGCGAGGATGATTTTCACCGTATTTTTTATCGGCTAGAGGGCGAATGCGGCGCCGATGGTAGCGTGATGACGCTGCGCAGTTTTCTCAATAGCGATGGGCAGCCATTGCCGGTGGAAAATATTAACGATCAGGTGCGCCACCTGGTTCGTCTGATGCCAGTGCTACGTTTGCGCGATGCGCGCTTTATGCGACGTATTCGCAACGGTACGGTGCCCAATGTGCCGGATGTTGAAGTCACGGCCCGACAGCTGGATTTTCTGGCGCGTGAGCTGGCGACCCGGCCGCAAAATTTAACCGACGGGCAGATTCGTCAGGGACTGTCCGCGATGGTGCAACTGCTTGAACACTATTTCTCAGAGCAGGGCGCAGGACAGGCGCGTCACCGACTCATGCGCCGACGTTCGCAAAATGAGCAGCGTAGCTGGCGCTATCTGGATATTATTAATCGGATGATCGACAAACCGGGCAGCCGGTCGCATCGGGTGATCCTGCTGGGGCTTTTCTCCACGCTGTTACAGGCGAAAGGGACGCTGCGGTTACATAAAGACGCGCGACCATTACTTCTGGTGGAAGATCCGGAAACCCGTTTACATCCCATTATGCTTTCAGTCGCCTGGCAATTGCTCAATCTGTTGCCGCTACAGCGGATAGCGACGACTAACTCAGGCGAATTGCTCTCGCTAACGCCGGTGGAGCATGTCGTACGGCTGGTGCGCGAATCTTCCCGCGTCGCCGCCTGGCGTTTGGGCCCGGGCGGGTTAAGCGCGGAAGATGGACGGCGCATCGCCTTTCATATCCGCTTTAATCGCGCGTCGTCGCTGTTTGCGCGTTGCTGGCTACTGGTGGAAGGCGAGACGGAAACCTGGGTTATTAATGAGCTGGCGCGTCAGTGTGGACATCATTTTGATGCGGAGGGCATTAAAGTCATTGAGTTTGCTCAGTCCGGTCTGAAACCGCTGGTGAAGTTCGCCCGCCGTATGGGAATCGAGTGGCATGTCCTGGTGGATGGCGACGAAGCGGGGAAAAAATATGCCGCGACGGTCCGCAGCCTGCTTAATAACGATCGGGAAGAAGAACGCGAACATCTCACGGCGCTGCCTGCGCTGGATATGGAACATTTTATGTATCGTCAGGGCTTTGCCGATGTTTTTCACCGGGTTGCGCAGCTTCCGCCTAATGTACCGATGAATACCCGGAAAATTATCACTAAAGCTATCCACCGCTCGTCAAAGCCGGATTTGGCGATTGAAGTCGCGATGGAAGCCGGGCGGCGGGGAATTGACGCCGTGCCGCCGCTGTTCAGAAAGATGTTCTCGCGCGTGGTTTGGCTGGCGCGGGGCCGGGCGGATTAGCGTTTGAATGTGGCCGGAACCTGTTCGACAACGCTATCGAGTAAAGCATAGCGGCGGCGATACTCGGCCCGTTTTTTACTGGCGATCTCCGCTTCGCTTTTTCGGGCGATCGCCAGCGGTAGCGCATAGTAATTTCCTTTAATTCTTTCACCGCCTAACGATTCCCAAAACGCGTCATAGTCGGCATGCATTTGCGTCTTTTTATCCATGTATCGCCAGCTACGGTAAACGTGCGCATCGTTACTCACGGCTATAATCTGCTCCGCCTGAAAGACTTGCGCAAACTGACAGAGAGCCTCCATCACGATGCGTTTGGGAAAAAGACCATGGCAGGCTTTGGTCGCCTGCTGGATAATTTCGTGAGGAACGTCGTTTGCCGCGCCCTGTAATCCGCCGATAAATAGTGTGCGTTGTTGGTTAAAGCGACACAGGGTAAATGTGATCTCTGCCAGAATACGTAACTGTGCGTCGCGAACAACAATAGTGCTTTCACCTTCTTTATCCAGTGAGACCAGACTGACTAAATCAAGTTGAAACAACTCGCCGGTTTTAGTTTCAAATTTAGCAAGATTCAGGCCATACTGACTTAAATAGCTAACCTGTTGTTCCCGCGATAAAAGTTGGCGCATCTGTTGATAATGAAAACACAGCGCATCTAAGGCGAAATCGCGTTTAATATTTACAGCCATATAAGGACGATGTAGCCGAATAGGCAAACGCGGCTGACGAGCAAGTAACGTATTTAACTCCGGCCATTGGGTGAGATTGGTCAGTAATTGGCTGGTCGCACGCGGCATGACTAATGAGCGGATTAAAAACTTGCGACGAAAGCTGGCTTTACGCCAGAATTTTCCTGGCTGTAATTGCCCGCGCGTCAGACGAATAAATAATTGTAAAGGAGAGATGTGATCTGAAGTGTACCAGGTATTATCTGTAAGCTGTGTCATGATCGTAATCCGCGACATAAGATTGTCGAGATTGAACCACAGGAAACATTAACCAATCGTCAATACAGCCGACGCTATCTTTATTGTGTCAGGTTTGTTTAGATACGGTTTACTTTCTGGTTAAAATTTTGCCGTCAGGGTTTCTATGCGTGCTAAGGGAAAGAAATTTAAAAAGCGTTATCTGGTCATTATTTTAATTCTTTTAGTGGGGGGGATGGTTAGCTGGCGAATGATAAATGCGCCGCTGCCAACTTATCAGACATTAATCGTGCGGCCAGGCGATCTTGAACAGAGTGTACTGGCGACTGGAAAACTGGACGCGTTGCGTAAAGTGGATGTCGGCGCGCAGGTGAGCGGCCAGTTGAAAACGCTGCTGGTCTCCATTGGAGATAACGTTAAAAAAGATCAGCTACTCGGCGTGATTGACCCAGATCAGGCGGAGAACCAGATAAAAGAGGTCGAGGCCACCCTGATGGAGCTGAACGCGGAGCGTCAGCAGGCAGCCGCTGAGTTAAAGCTGGCGCGGGTTACGCTGGCGCGCCAGCAGCAGTTAGCTAAGACTCAGGCGGTATCGCAACAGGATCTGGATACCGCGGCGACGGAGATGGCGGTTAAACAGGCGCGTATTGGCACCATAGATGCCCAGATCAAACGTAATCGGGCCTCGTTGGACACCGCGAAAACCAACCTGGAATATACCCGTATTGTTGCTCCCATGGCGGGGGAAGTGACGCAAATCACTACCCTGCAAGGACAAACGGTGATTGCAGCTCAGCAGGCGCCCAATATTCTGACGCTGGCGGATATGAGCACCATGCTGGTAAAAGCGCAGGTCTCGGAAGCGGACGTGATCCATCTTCGGGCGGGGCAGAAAGCATGGTTCACCATTGCAGGCGATCCGCAAACGCGCTATGAAGGCGTTTTAAAAGATATTCTGCCGACGCCGGAAAAGGTCAACGACGCTATTTTTTATTACGCCCGGTTTGAAGTGCCGAATCCCAAAAGAATCTTGCGTCTTGATATGACCGCACAGGTTTATATTCAACTCATGGATGTCAAAAATGTGCTGATTATTCCTCTCGCCGCGCTTGGCGAACCGGTGGGCGGCAATCGTTATAAAGTGGCGCTGTTGCGTAACGGCGAAAAACGTGAGCGCGAAGTGATCATTGGCGAGCGTAACGATACAGACGTGGAAGTGGTTAAAGGTCTGGAAGCGGGCGATGAGGTGATCATCGGCGAAAGCAGGCCAGGAGCGACGCCATGACGGCATTGCTTGAACTGCGCAATGTGAGTCGCAGCTACCCCTCCGGAGAAGAGCAGGTGGCGGTGTTAAAAGATATCTCCCTGCAAATCCACGCCGGGGAGATGGTGGCGATCGTCGGCGTTTCCGGTTCTGGAAAATCAACGCTGATGAATATCCTCGGGTGCCTGGATAAACCGACCAGCGGCACTTATCGGGTGGCGGGGCGGGACGTCTCGACGCTGGACCCGGACGCGCTGGCGCAGCTGCGGCGTGAGCATTTTGGCTTTATCTTTCAGCGCTACCATCTGTTGTCGCATTTAACGGCAGCGCAAAATGTTGAAATCCCCGCCGTCTACGCCGGCATTGAACGCAAAAAACGCCAGGCGCGCGCCAGAGAGTTACTTCTGCGGCTGGGATTAAGCGATCGCGTCGATTACCCACCTTCACAGCTTTCTGGCGGACAGCAGCAGCGTGTCAGTATTGCCCGCGCGCTGATGAACGGCGGACAGGTGATTCTGGCGGATGAGCCGACCGGCGCGCTGGATAGTCATTCCGGCGAAGAGGTGATGGCGATTTTGCGCCAACTGCGCGATCGCGGACATACGGTGATCATTGTGACGCACGATCCGCTGATTGCCGCCCAGGCGGAGCGGATTATTGAAATTCACGATGGCAAGATTGTCCATAATCCGCCCGCGCAGGAAAAGAAACGCGAACAGGGCGTTGACGCTGCCGTAGTTAATACGGCTCCCGGCTGGCGGCAATTTGCCAGCAGCTTTCGCGAAGCGCTGTCGATGGCGTGGTTAGCGATGGCCGCTAACAAAATGCGTACTTTACTGACCATGCTGGGAATTATTATCGGTATTGCGTCGGTGGTGTCGATTGTGGTGGTCGGCGACGCCGCAAAAAAGATGGTACTGGCGGATATCCGCGCTATGGGCACTAACACGATTGATATTCATCCAGGCAAAGATTTTGGCGACGACAACCCGCAGTATCGACAGGCGCTGAAATATGACGATCTGGTGGCTATTCAGAAACAGCCGTGGGTTAACTCTGCGACGCCCAGCGTTTCAAAGAGCCTACGTCTTCGCTATGGCAATATTGATATTGCCGTAAATGCTAATGGCGTCAGTGGCGATTATTTTAACGTTTACGGCATGTCCTTTAGGGAGGGGAACACCTTCAATGCTGTACAGCAACAGGATCGCGCGCAGGTGGTGGTGCTGGATGCCAACACGCGACGCCAGCTATTTCCAAATAAAGCGAATGTCGTAGGGGAAGTGGTGCTGGTGGGTAATATGCCGGTTATTGTTATTGGCGTGGCGGAAGAGAAACCGTCCATGTACGGCAATAGCAATCTGTTGCAAGTTTGGTTGCCCTATAGCACGATGTCAGATCGCATAATGGGTCAGTCATGGCTTAACTCGATCACCGTTCGTGTGAAAGATGGCGTTGATAGCGATCAGGCTGAACAGCAGCTTACCCGCCTGCTCACCTTACGCCACGGTAAAAAAGACTTCTTCACCTGGAATATGGACAGCGTCCTGAAAACGGCTGAAAAAACCACCTATACTCTTCAGTTATTTCTGACGCTGGTGGCCGTCATTTCGCTGGTTGTCGGCGGCATCGGCGTTATGAATATTATGCTGGTTTCCGTCACCGAGCGAACGCGTGAAATCGGCATCCGTATGGCGGTAGGCGCGCGCGCCAGCGATGTGCTACAGCAGTTTCTTATTGAAGCGGTGCTGGTTTGCCTGGTTGGGGGAGCGCTGGGGATTAGCTTGTCGATGTTCATCGCATTTATGCTACAGCTTTTCCTGCCCGGCTGGGAGATCGGTTTTTCACTGACTGCGCTGGCGAGCGCGTTTTTATGTTCGACGTTTACTGGGATACTGTTTGGTTGGCTACCGGCGAGAAACGCGGCGCGACTGGACCCGGTGGATGCGCTGGCAAGGGAGTAATCTTGCTGACGTCATTTGTCGGCCTGATAAGATGTAACAGTGTTGCTATCAGGAACTGGCGTTAAATAAAAATGCCAGCCGATCGGGCTGGCATTTTGCCTCCTGGATGTACACAATGAGACAGAGGAGCTATGCAACGGCCTCTGCTTCGATGGGCACGATGACGCTGGCGTGATTGCCTTTTGGCCCCTGGTGTACATCAAACCGGACAGACTGTCCGGCTTTAAGCGTTCTGTAACCATCCATTTGAATGGTGGAATAATGGGCGAAAATATCCTCGCCGCCGCCTTCAGGGCAGATGAAACCAAACCCTTTGGCATTATTGAACCACTTTACAGTACCCGTTTCCATGCTTCGACATCCTTCGTAAATCTTATATAAGTAAGATGGAATGAACCGGTGACGGAGTGGGGGCTGTTCAAAACCTCACCAACTCTCGACATTACAATTTAGAGAAATCAGGCGAGGCGTCAAGCATCAGGCAGGGGGGATCGGGTAAAAATGAATCAAAAATTTGAAGCAGTTAACGCTATTGCCGGGAATGTGACAGATGTCGCGGATGGTACTGATAGATGTTAGTTATCTATCAATTGAGGTAGATTGATTGTGTGCATAGACTCTGGTCAGCGGCAGATTTTCCTGCCGACAACCGTAACCGATAATGACGACTGACGATGGGTAAGACGAACGATTGGCTGGATTTTGACCAGCTGGTGGAAGATAGCGTGCGCGACGCGCTAAAACCGCCATCTATGTATAAAGTGATATTAGTCAATGATGATTACACTCCGATGGAGTTTGTTATTGACGTGTTACAAAAATTCTTTTCTTATGATGTAGAACGTGCAACGCAATTGATGCTTGCGGTTCACTATCAAGGCAAAGCCATCTGCGGCGTGTTCACCGCCGAGGTGGCGGAAACCAAAGTGGCGATGGTGAACAAGTATGCAAGGGAGAACGAGCATCCGTTGCTGTGTACGCTGGAAAAAGCCTGAATGCAGGTATAAAAATTGGGGGAGGTGCCTATGCTCAATCAAGAACTGGAACTCAGTTTAAACATGGCTTTCGCCAGAGCGCGCGAGCACCGTCATGAGTTTATGACCGTCGAGCATCTGTTGCTGGCGCTGCTCAGCAACCCATCGGCTCGCGAAGCGCTGGAAGCATGCTCCGTGGATCTGGTGGCGCTCCGTCAGGAACTCGAAGCCTTCATTGAACAAACCACACCCGTACTGCCTGCCAGTGAAGAAGAGCGTGATACGCAGCCGACGTTAAGTTTCCAGCGTGTCCTGCAACGTGCCGTCTTCCACGTTCAGTCTTCCGGGCGTAGTGAAGTGACTGGCGCGAATGTGCTGGTGGCTATCTTTAGCGAACAGGAATCACAGGCGGCTTATCTGCTGCGTAAGCATGAAGTGAGCCGTCTGGATATCGTGAACTTTATTTCTCACGGGACGCGAAAAGACGAACCGAGCCAATCTTCCGATCTCGGCAATCAGCCAACTGGCGACGAACAAGCTGGTGGGGAGGAACGTATGGAAAACTTCACGACGAATCTTAACCAACTTGCTCGCGTGGGCGGCATCGATCCGCTGATTGGTCGTGAAAAAGAACTGGAACGCGCGATCCAGGTCTTGTGTCGTCGCCGTAAAAATAACCCGCTGCTGGTGGGGGAATCCGGCGTTGGCAAAACGGCGATTGCCGAAGGGCTGGCCTGGCGTATCGTGCAGGGCGATGTGCCGGAAGTGATGGCCGATTGCACCATTTACTCGCTGGATATCGGTTCGCTGCTGGCGGGCACCAAATACCGCGGCGATTTTGAAAAACGGTTTAAGGCGTTGCTGAAACAGCTTGAGCAGGATACCAACAGCATCCTGTTTATCGATGAAATCCATACCATTATCGGCGCTGGCGCGGCGTCGGGCGGACAGGTGGATGCGGCAAATCTGATTAAACCGCTGCTTTCCAGCGGCAAGATCCGGGTGATCGGCTCAACGACCTATCAGGAGTTCAGCAATATTTTTGAGAAAGACCGCGCATTAGCGCGCCGTTTCCAGAAAATTGATATTACCGAGCCTTCGGTAGAAGAGACGGTGCAAATTATCAACGGCTTGAAACCTAAGTACGAAGCGCACCACGACGTGCGTTATACCGCGAAAGCGGTGCGTGCGGCGGTCGAGCTGGCGGTAAAATATATCAATGACCGCCATCTGCCGGATAAAGCCATTGACGTGATTGACGAAGCGGGCGCGCGGGCGCGTCTGATGCCGGTGAGCAAACGTAAGAAAACGGTCAACGTGGCGGATATTGAGTCCGTAGTGGCGCGAATTGCGCGAATTCCTGAAAAGAGCGTCTCGCAGAGCGATCGCGATACGCTGAAGAACTTGGGCGATCGTCTGAAAATGCTGGTCTTCGGCCAGGATAACGCGATTGAGGCGCTGACCGAAGCTATTAAGATGAGTCGTGCGGGTCTGGGCCATGAGCATAAACCTGTCGGCTCATTCTTGTTCGCCGGGCCAACTGGTGTAGGGAAAACTGAAGTTACGGTACAGCTTTCAAAAGCGTTGGGTATTGAGCTGTTGCGCTTCGATATGTCCGAATATATGGAGCGTCATACGGTGAGCCGTTTGATCGGCGCGCCTCCGGGATACGTCGGTTTCGACCAGGGTGGGCTGCTGACGGATGCGGTGATTAAGCATCCTCATGCGGTGCTGTTGCTGGATGAGATCGAAAAAGCGCACCCGGATGTCTTTAACCTGCTGCTGCAGGTGATGGATAACGGTACGCTGACCGATAACAACGGCCGTAAGGCGGATTTCCGCAACGTGGTGCTGGTGATGACCACCAACGCCGGCGTGCGAGAAACCGAACGTAAATCTATTGGTCTTATTCATCAGGACAACAGTACCGATGCGATGGGCGAGATCAAGAAAGTGTTTACGCCGGAGTTCCGTAACCGTCTCGACAACATTATTTGGTTCGATCATCTGTCTGGCGAGGTGATTCATCAGGTTGTCGATAAGTTTATCGTCGAGTTGCAGGCCCAGTTGGATCAGAAAGGCGTCTCCCTGGAAGTCAGTCAGGAAGCGCGCGACTGGCTGGCGGAAAAGGGCTATGACCGGGCGATGGGCGCACGACCGATGGCGCGTGTGATTCAGGATAACCTGAAAAAACCGCTGGCCAATGAGTTGCTGTTTGGATCGCTGGTTGATGGCGGACAGGTCACCGTCGCGCTGGATAAAGAGAAAAATGCGTTGACGTATGGCTTCCAGAGTGCGCAAAAGCACAAGCCGGAAGCCGCGCATTAATCTTCGTTTCACTGCCGTACAAACCGGGCCTTAGCGCCCGGTTTTTTGTCTATGGAAAACCCCCAGCTAGGCTGGGGGTTCCGGAAAGCTTTCAGCTTTAAGCCAGTTATTAAAACCCCTTTTGATTTGTTAAAACATCTTGCGGTCTGGCAACTGCAAAAGTTCAACAAGAAATCAAAA
>NZ_JBGDVS010000010.1:0-151486 GCF_046551635.1 Salmonella sp. SAL04157 | reverse complement strand
AAACTATGTGATATTTACAGTTCCATTGGGTGTGCGCTAAGCTCTTTTCGTCCCCCATTGGGACCCCCTTTTGATTTTTTGTTGAACTTTTGCAGTTGCCAGACCGCAAGATGTTTTAACAAATCAAAAGGGGTTTTAATAACTGGCTTAAGGCTGAAAGCTTTCCAGAACCCCAGCCTGGCTGGGGGTTTTCCATAGATAATAAAAAAGCCGCATGAGCGGCTTCTATCGTACGTACAGTCCAGTACTATGTCAGATCAGGATGAGGATTTAATTTTATTAAATTGCGTCTGGATACTGGTAACGACCCGATCCATCTGTTCTCTGAAATAATCTGCTTCTTTCTTACTGCTGCTTTTATCCCGCACATAGGTCCTTGTTTCAAAGCTGCAACTCAGGTAATTATCCGCCTTACTCTTCCAGGGAGGGAGGCTTTCCCGCGTAAGATATAGCTTGATCCTTCTGTCATAACCCTCTCCCTCTATGCCTGTTTGAAGATAGAGCGGTGCCCAGTCTGTTGTGAAGTGCTTGTCATTACTCTCCACGAATTTTGCGTTGAGTCCGGCTTTTCCCGAATGCTTTCGTTACCGTCACCTCATGGCCAATAGTTCTTAACTCGTCAGTGCCGCGCTGTATAGCTGTGGCTAGTTCCCCGCGCTTTGCAGAGGGTAATTGATTGTCAGACGTTGTCATATATTTCCCCCGGAAAAACTGTCTTCCTTGTTTTCATCATGTTACTACTCAGATAATTCGACGGCGTCCATTATGATACTGACAATACACTGGAAAATCTGACAGTCGAAGCAGCTACCGGGGAAAAACAGTAGACCAGCTAGCACAGCGTTTGCGTGAACTGGTGGATAGTTCGGGGAATCAGCGGAAGACCCCCTATTCTCAACCATTTCCTCACAGGCCTTCCTGAACAATGTGATTGTTTGAGTAACTTTACGATAATTGCTTCAAAAACTATCAAATGCCAGACTTCCGCTACCAGACGGTATACACAGTATGACTATTTCTTTTTATATGCCCCATACAAAAGCGATACGGGTGTTTTTTCTAATATCTGGATTTCATTTTTATGTGCTTTATGTTCACTAAAAATATCTGCCAGACTTTTACCTCCAAAGGCCAGGCCAATTCCCGTTGCTGCTGCTGAAAGTAATGTCAATTGCGGCATGGCAAGTGAAGCTATACCTAACGTGGCTGTTCCTGCAAAAATTAATCCAGATGAGATCTTTTTTTTCTTTGAATTCTTAATGGCTGATTCATGCGACTTTCCATACTCTTCGACCACATTGATTAAATGTTTTGAAAAATTATTTGCCGCATCTTGCATTTGATCTGGTGTTTTTCCTTGCAAGTCATGCCTCGAGATTCTTAGTTCATGCCTTAAGGATTCCAGTTGACCTCTTTCTCTAATCTTTTTTAATTCCAGATCGGAAAGCGCAGTAAGGAATTTTACTTCCGCGGCTGAAAGGCCCATTGTAATCGCTTGCTCTTCAGAAGAAAGAGGATTTAATTTACCATAATCCTTGACCAACTGCTCCGTAGTCCATTCATGTAAAAACATATGGTTACTATAAATAACTGGATCAATGCCTAATAGTGTTGCCGATAATTGAGTTGATCGCTGTGCATAAATTGCACCTTCAACCTTACCCAGTAAGGTTCCTATAGCTGACGGCAGATCGTAATCCAGAAGATCTACCTCTCTTGTTGTAAAACTCTTTAAATCTGTATCGTAAACCCAGACTTCTTTTTCGATGTTATTGAAATTATTAAGCAATGTTTTTAATAATTCTTTATTTATTAGGATCTTCTGGAATGTTTCTTCATTTCTCCCAAAGTGCTCAAGAAACGCTAAATAAGTAGCGTAATCCATTTTTCTATCTTTAAAAAAGAGCTGACTTAGAAAAGCGGCAGATTGTTCATGATTGCGTTCTTTATCAAAATCTAGTAATTCAGGAACGATTAGAAAAATTGGATAATCATCATCAATAGTCATAAATGGGATGGCGCGAAATAGATTGGAAACATGTTCAAGTAATACCAACCTGCGCATGCGGACATAACTATTATCTGGTGGCAATGACAAAAATGAATGCAGAGAGCTAAGAGAAGGAAAATGTAATGGATCAACCATTATGATGCTATCAAAATAAATTCCCAGAGATCTAAGGTGATTAGATATGTTATAACCAAACCGTTGAATCGGAAGTAATAATCGATAACTTTTAGACGCCCGCACTTCTGTTATAAGCGCCGCAGCGTGAGTATCCCAAAATTTATTTAGCAACAGCATTAGGTTTGTAAGTTGATTATCTAACTCGGGAGAGCTAATTAGCTCTTTCAGGATGAATCTACGTAATTCTTTCAGTTCTAAATTTCTAAATGCATATTTATATTTTTCAGAAAAAGCGTTTTCCATCAATAAAACATATTCATTCTGTATGCTTTTTGTAATACTACTCATCATCTATCTCCGAACCACCACGCAACGATTTCCCAGTGTAGTGGTTCTTATCATGTGTATATTGTTAGTCATGTTATCGTAGAAAATTCAGTGGTCAATAACTCATTGAGGTAGCTACTAAAATTTGCAGTTACCAGGATTTAGGATGATTTTAAAAATGTTTATAAATTCAGGCTGCGCCGCAGCGATTGCACTGATTTCCACATAACATGATAATCAATGGCTTTGATACCCTTTAAACGAACAAATACGAGCTTAACATGGCGACAATAAAGGATGTTGCATCCATGGCCGGTGTATCAACCGCGACTGTATCACGCGTCATTAACCAGACCGCGTGGGTTGAACCCGTCACGCGCGAACGTGTAGAGAAAGCCATGCGCGATCTCAATTATCGCCGGAATGCCGCCGCTATCGCGCTGGCGAAACGTAGCGGCGATATGCTCGGATTGTTAACCGGCAATCTGGCCGATCCTTTTTTTGCCCGCCTTGCTCGCGGCGTAGAAGATGTTTCTCGTAAGCAGCAGTATCGCTTGATGGTATGTAGCGGCGGCCACGACGAAGAAATGGAAAAAGCGGGACTGGATTTTCTGGTTAATCAAGGCTGTGAGGCTATTGTTGTACACGCCAGCCGATTACCGGATAAAGAGCTGCTGCGCTACGCAGCCCACTTTCCAGCGCTGGTTGTTGTTAATCGTTATATCGCCGGTATGGCCAACCGGTGTATCTGGCTGGAAAATCGCAGCGCCGCCAGGGAAGCGACCCGATATCTCCTGGCGAACGGGCATCGGCGCATTGCCTGTGTGACATCTGACTTGCCAATTATCGATCGTCAGGAACGCCTTGATGGTTACCGTCAGGCGCTGGAAGAATATGGTATTTCTCCAGACCCTCGCTGGGTGATTAGCGTTCCGTTTAACGAAGAAGGCGGCGAGCGGGCCGCGCATCAACTTATCAATAGCGGGCTTCCCCTTACGGCTGCGGTCACGTTTAACGATGTGATGGCCGCTGGCATTATGCGTATTCTTCATCAACGCGGCGTTCAGCTTCCGCAACAGCTCTCTATTGTCGGCTTTGATGATGTGGTGCTGGCCCGGTATCTTTATCCGGCGTTAACAACAATGCATTATCCGGTCGAACAAATGGCGCGTTGTGCCGCGCAACTGGCGATACAGTTATACCAGGGCATTACGCCGCCGCCCAGCAGCAATCATTTCAATGCCGAACTGGTGATCCGCGATTCTGTCGCGCCCTATTTTTCACGATGAATGCGTCGTCAACAGTAAAAACTGTGATGACTATCAAATTTACCCTTCTCATGTAATCGGTTACATGGACGAAAGTAATGGATCACAGTAGTGAGAAGCGTATCCCCCTACCCTTGAGCTACCTTACTGACCGGAGCTCCATTATGAGTGCATCACAAAACAAGAAGAAAACGCTGTCATTGGGTTTAGCGCTAATCCCAGTCATCTCCATGTTGTTATTGTTGATTATCGGTTACGGCATCATGGGGCTACGTATCGAACCGCTCCTTCTGTGCTCTGCGGCGGTAGCGGCAGGCATTGCATGGTGGCAAGGATACTGTTGGGAAGACATCATCAACTCAGTGGTGGATAAGCTGGCTAAAGCAATGCCGGTTATCATGATCCTGATCTGCGTGGGCGGTTTGATTGGCACCTGGATGTTTAGTGGCACCATTCCCTACATGGTGTACTGGGGGCTAAAACTCATAAGCCCGGAATATATTTTGATTGCAGCCTTCTTTTTAACCAGCGTGGTCTCCGTCTGTACCGGTACATCGTGGGGGTCCGCCGGGACGGTTGGCGTTGCGTTAATGGGGGTTGCCGCCGGGCTGGACGTGTCTCTTGCAGCAGCAGCTGGCGCCGTCGTTTCTGGCGCTTATTTCGGCGACAAAATCTCACCGTTGTCCGACTCGACTAACTTTGCCGCGATTGTCGCAGACACTACTCTGTTTGAGCATATTCAGCATTTACTTTGGACGACCCTGCCAAGTTTCCTGCTTGCCGCCGTGGTTTATCTTATCGCCGGACACAGTAATATGCTGGGCGAGGTGGCCACGCCGCAGCGCGTTACGGACATCATCCACTCGCTGGAGTCGCTATACCATTTTAATATTGTTCTTATTTTGCCGCCGGTGATCGTACTGTGGGGCGCAATTCGCAAGAAGCCTGTCATCCCATTAATGTTAAGCGCCTGCGTACTTGCCTTGTTCCTCGGCGTCATCATGCAGGGACTGAGCATCAAACAGGGACTGGACGCTTTCATTGATGGATTTGATATCGCCATGTTCCCACAAGGCGCAGAAGGTGTCGTGGCCGATGTTCCGCGCCTGCTAAACCGGGGCGGAATGTTCTCGATGATGGGAACAATACTGTTAGTTTTCTGCGCTTTTTCATTTGCCGGAGCGCTAACGTTAACCGGCGCGTTAACGATCATCATTAACCGACTGCTGACCATTATTCATAGCGTTGGTCAACTCATTGCCGCCACTATCGGCACCACAATTTTGGTCACAGGAGCGACCAGCGACGGTAAACTGGCATTGTTAGTTCCCGCCGAACTGTTTAAAGATGCCTATCGTCGTATGGGGCTGGATACTAAAAACCTTTCACGGACGATAGAAGATGCCGGTACCGTTATCGAACCTCTCCTGCCGTGGACCTCGGCTGGCGTCTACATGGCAACCACGCTGGGCGTTAGCACGCTTGATCTTCTGCCCTGGGCTATCCAGTGCTATGCGGCGATCTTCTTCGCATTAATTTATGGTTTTAGCGGAATTGGTATTGCCAGAACTGCCTCCGCTTCAGAAAAGTCGCCGCAAACGTCAGTGACGAAATAATAAGGAAACAAGATGGATTTTAACCAGATTATCAATCGCAACAATACTGGTTCGGTAAAGTGGGATTTTATTGAGCGTCACTTTGGCGATGGCGCAGGGAAACTGCTGCCGATGTGGGTTTCTGATTTCGATTTTGCCTGCCCGCCTGAGGTTCAGGCGGCATTGCATCAGCGAATCGAGCACGGCGTATTTGGCTATAGTGAACGTGATGAGGCCTATTTTAACGCCCTGCTTCACTGGTTTTCGTCACGCCACCAGCTCACGTTAAAACAGGAATGGGTATGCAGCGTGGAAGGCGTCGTACCAGGGTTGGCGCTCTTAGTGCAAATGTTGACGCATCCAGGCGACGGCGTAGTGGTACAGGGACCATACTATGGCTCCTTCGCCAAAATAATCACGCTTAATGGTAGAAAACTGCTGGAGAATCCCCTTAGCGAGTCGCCGGACGATGGCTACCAGATGGATTTTTGCCAACTGGAAAGGCTGTTTCGCCATGAGCGCCCTCCGCTGATGATTTTGTGTAATCCACATAATCCAACCGGGCGTTGCTGGTCGGCCAACGAGCTGGAGCAACTGCTTTTATTATGTGAAGCTTATGATGTCACTCTCATCTCGGATGAAATATGGGCCGATCTATTGCTGCCCGGCGAAACCTTTACCTCGGTACTGCATTTAGGGGAGCGCTGGCATAAACGGGTCATCTCCGCCACTGCGGCCAGCAAAACATTTGGCTTATCGTCGTTGCGAATTTCTAATTTTCTCATTCCCGATCCTACGCTTCGCCAGCGTTTTCTGTCTCGTCTGGACGCTCATGGGCTGGACGTCTTTAACGCCCTCTCCGTTCAGGCGGCGACTACCGCATGGAATGAAAGCAGACAGTGGCTGGATTCGCTACTGGATTACCTGGCGGAAAACCGCCGCTGGTTTGTTGAACAGGCGACAGAGCACCTTCCCTGGGCAAGAATTGTCCCGGCGCAGGGAACCTATTTATTATGGATGGATTGTAAAAAACTGGGACTGGATGACGAACAGCTAAAATGGGTAATGGCGGATGTCGCGGGTATTGCTCCTTCAATGGGCAGCGGCTTTGGCCCGGCGGGCAGCGGATTTATCCGTTTAAATCTGGGATGTCCACGTACCTACCTTGAAATGGCAATAGACGGCCTGAAGCGAATATCGGTGAAGACAATCAAAGGAATACCAACAGGCGGATGAATTTTTCGGGCGGTAAACTGACACCGGTGTTATTTCTGCAGCATGATATCGCCTGAGCGCCAGTAAAAAACCGGCCATCAAGGCCGGTTGGGTCCGGAGCGCGGTTTTACTATCAGGGGCGTCTGAATAACACGATACTGCGCCCGGCCAGATCGAAATCCATTTCTTCGGTAATCCGCATTCCCTGCTGCGCGTTATCGGCAGTCGTCAGTTCAAGTACCCAGCCGCCTTCTCCCCACATCGGAATACGGAACGGTACGCTGCCTTCAAACGGATTGAAAAGCAGTAAGGCGTCATGCCAGATCCCCGCTTCCGGCTGTAGATCGGGTCGACTAATGCATACGCCTATCGTCGATCCCTCATCCCATTGTTCGGATTGCTGCGCCCCTCCGCCGGCGTTAAACCAGCGGATCTCCAGACCGTCACGCCAGCTCTCCCGGCGCAGCAACGGTTGCGTGGCGCGCAGTTGAATCAGATGGCGGGTAAACTCCCGTAGCGCATTGGCGGTTTCCGGCAAATTATCCCAGTGGACCCACGATATTTCACTGTCCTGACAGTAGCCATTGTTATTGCCCATCTGACTGCGGCCAAACTCATCGCCCGCTAATAACATCGGCGTGCCGTGCGAGAAAAGCAAGGTGGTCAGGAAATTACGTTTCTGTTGCTCGCGTATCGCATTGATGCCTTCGTCGTCGGTTGGCCCTTCTGCGCCATAGTTACAGGAGCGGTTATCATTATGCCCGTCATTATTATCTTCGCCATTGGCTTCATTATGTTTGTCGTTATAAGATACCAGATCGTTCAGCGTGAAGCCGTCATGGGCAGTAATAAAGTTAACGCTTGACCAGGGGCGACGGCCGCGCAAATCATAGAGATCGCCGGAACCCAGCAGGCGTGCGGCGAAATCATTTGTGACGTTGTCACCTTTCCAGTATTCGCGTACCGTATCGCGGTATTTATCATTCCATTCGCCCCACCCTGGTGGAAAGCCGCCAACCTGATAGCCGCCCGGTCCGATATCCCAGGGTTCGCCAATCAGTTTCAGTTTTGCCAGCACCGGATCTTGCGTTACCGCATCAAAAAAGCCGCCTCTCTGATCAAAGCCTTCCGGCTCACGACCAAGAATGGTGCCCAAATCAAAACGAAAGCCGTCGACATGCATTGACTCCGCCCAATAGCGAAGCGAATCCATCACCATTTGCAGTACCCGTGGATGAGAGGTATTGACGGTATTACCTGTCCCTGTATCGTTAATGTAATAGCGATGCTGATCGGGCATGGTGCGATAGTAAGAGAAGTTATCGATACCTTTAAATGATAGCGTGGGGCCAAGCTCATTCCCTTCTGCCGTATGGTTATAGACCACATCCAGTATCACTTCGATGCCGGCATCATGGAAAGCGCGCACCATATCGCGGAATCCCTGAATACCTTTTGGACCATAGTAGCGCGTCGCCGGTGCAAAAAAGCCCAGCGAGTTGTATCCCCAGAAATTTTTCAGTCCTTTATCGAGCAGATGCTGATCGTCCGGGAACCAGTGAACGGGTAAAAGCTCGACGGAGGTAATCCCCAGACTTTTAATGTAATCCACGCTGGCTTTATGCCCCATGCCCTCAAACGTACCGCGTAGAGGCTCAGGGATCGCGGAATTAAGCTGGGTAAAGCCTTTTACATGCGTTTCATAAATAATGGCGTTCGACCACGGTATGGAAGGCCGTTGTCTATCCTCCCAGTTAGCCTCAGCCGGATCAATCACCCGGCATTTAGGCGTAAATGGCGCGCTATCTTGGTCATCAAAGGTCAAATCTTTATCGTCATGAAGTAATTGATACGCGAAATGCGCATCGTTCCACTGAATATCGCCCACCAGCTCACGGGCATAAGGGTCAATAAGCAGCTTATTGGGGTTAAAACGATGACCATTTTCCGGGTCATAAGGACCGTAAACGCGGTACCCATACAGCGCGCCGGGCTGCAACTTCGGGACATAGCCGTGCCATATTTCGTCGGTATATTCCGGTAACTCCAGACGAGCGATTTCATGCTCCCCGCTCGGATCGTAAAGACAAAGCTCGACGCGTTCCGCATGGGCGGAAAAAATAGCGAAATTCACGCCTTCGCCGTCATAATTCGCGCCAAGCGTATGGTTGTATCCTGATCTGATTTCAAAAGCCCTGTTTGTTGTCATTCTCTTTCTCCACCCACGGTAAACGTTGTCCTGTCACGGCACATCAACACATAAACTCAGTCGCTCATTAAAACCAGTACGCCGCCCTGATGTGAGGCCAACGACAGGCGTTCACCAGGCATTAACCTCTCCCGGGTAAGCACATTGCAATAACGATGCTGATTAAGCTGTCCGGGTATAATAATGTCGGTTCCTGCCCAGAAACCGCTATGCGATTGTGACAATAAGCCGTCACATTCGGCGAACACCAGTCGGGGCGCAACAACAATCAGCGCATCATCATGATTGGCTCTGGCGTAAGCGATGACTTTGTCGGCACGCTGACCAACAGCCCGCAGCGGTATATAGTCGCCAAAACGGAAGAGATCATGATTCTGCTGACGCAAACGCAGTAAGGCGGCGGTGGCATACTGATTCACCTGCCCGTTCAGCCAACTCTCTTCGCTCGAGAAAACTCCCGGCGTTAGCTGGTCTAACTGCTGCGCCAGCGTGGCGAAATCCGGTTCGCGGCGGTTGTCGGGATCGACAAGGCTAAAATTCAACGCCTCGCTTCCCTGATAGATATCAGGTACTCCCGGCGCGGTTAATTTGATAACGGTCTGCGTCAGGCTGTTAACCAGCCCTGCGCGGATGAAGGATTGCAAGGAACGATAAAAATCCTGCAAAAATGTCTGATTATCCGGCGCCAGTAAATAACGGGCGTAATCAAGCATTGCCGTTTCGTAAGCCTCATTACTGTCCACCCAATCGGTACGTAGCTTCGCTTCGCGTAGCGCTTTCTCCACAAAGGCTTCAAAGCGTATTTTCAGCGCGTTTAAACCTTTTTCGTCCTGTGGTTGTAGCATCGGGGGCCAGACGCCGGTCAGCGCCTGATATAACATCCACGTATCCGCCGATTTTGGCGCAGTGCCATCATTCAAAAATTTGACATGGGTCTGGTTCATCTGCCGCCAGCGGGCAAGGCATTCGCTCCACTGTTCCGGCGCTTCGGTAAGCGTATACAGCCGTGCTCGCGCATCCTCGCCTCGCTTGGTATCGTGGGTCGACGTACCGGATAACGCGTCAGGCTGTCGCGCCTGTCGGGTTTTCATCTCATGGTGAAAGCGTTCAATGGAGAAGTGATGCGTGACGGGCTCGGCGCCGACTTCATTTAACGCCAGTCCCATGTTTTGACGAAAGAAAAGCGTATCCTCTACCGATTTCGCCATCAGCGGACCGGTGAGTTGCTGGAACCGAACGCGAAACTGTGTCGCCTCCTCCTGGCTGGAGGTGGGAACATCGCCGGTAAGAAGGCGGCTCAGAAATGTAAGCGCTTCTGGCTGCGGAGGGTTTTCAAGCGTCTTTACCCGTTCCACAATACGATGTAACAGGCAAATATCGGTCGGCGGTAGCCCTTCTGCCGTGCCGTAAGTGCGATATACGGGAAAGGCAATTAATAACTCGCGTAACGCCTGCCGAACGATGCTCTCTTCCTGTGCGATCTGTAGCTCGCTGGCAATCGATAGCGCAAGCGCGAGCAGCCGGGTAAATTCCCCCTCGAAATTGCGATCGACCATCAGCAATTTAGCTGCCCGTAATTCCGCCCGCATATCCACTGGCGCGCCTTTAACGGTCTCGTAAGCCTGGCGCAGATTGTCTATCTGCTCATCGTCAACCAGCACCTCCGCCAGCGAGGCGATGAATTCATAGCCTGTGGTGCCGGAAACCGGCCAGTCATCAGGAAGTTGCTCGCCTTTAGCGAGAATTTTTTCCACGGTGATATAGCACGCCGGCCCCACTTCCTGACGTAAACGCGCAAGATAGGCTTTCGGATCGGCAAGGCCGTCGATATGATCGATACGTAAACCGTCAACTGCCCCCGTTCTGACCAGCTCCAGAATCAGCCGATGTGTATCGTCGAAGACGGTTTTATCTTCCACCCGCATTCCTACCAGCCCTGTGACCTCAAAGAAACGCCGATATGAGAGCGAGCGAGCAGCATCGCGCCAGGACATTAATTTCCACGGCTGGCGCTCATGCAAATCAGCAATGGCGGCTTTATCGGTAAGCGCCAGTATTTCAGCCTCGCGCCCCTGCCACGTCGCCGGCGCAAGCGGATAATAGTTATCATAATAGGCGAACGTGGGTTTACCCGTAGCGGGATCGGGCTTGATCGCAATTTCTCCGTTTTCCAGCACGGCGTCAAACGTGTCGCCTAAAAAAGGCAGCGTCAGTCGGCGCGACCAGTCAATATCGAAATGGCGCGCGTAACGGCTCTCCTTGCCATATTCAAGCACGTCGCGCCACCAGGCGTTTTCCAGCGAGCTGGCCATGTGATTAGGCACAATATCGATGATCAATCCCAGCCCTTGCGCTTTAAGTTCGGCCACCAGTCTTTCAAATCCTTCTCGCCCGCCAATAGAAGGCTCAATCTCATTCGCATCGGTGACATCATAACCATGCGTTGACGCTTTGGTGGCGGTAAAGATGGGTGAGGCATAAAGATGGCTGATACCCAGATTTTTAAGGTAAGGCACCAGCGCCGCAGCGCGATCGAAGGTCATGCCATTACGAAACTGAAGACGATACGTTGCAGTTGGGATCATGATGCAGACTCTCCCTGAGCTAAGCGGACAATAAGAGAATGTTGGGAAAGCGACCCGGTGGATTCATTCGGCCAGGCGAAGAGAGTCTTACCCGGTAAATCGGGCAGTAATACCGTCGTGGCGCTAATATTCAGCGCCAGTGACAGTGTTCCTCCCGGAAAACGCCAGCTAACGGCAATAAACCCGGGCGCGGTTTGCAATACCGTTCCTGAGCTCTCACGGGCAGCAGACAACAGCGGTACGATATGCTTCTGGCGCAAAAGCAGTAGTTCGCGGGTAAACGCCAGCCACGCTTTACCCTCTTCACTGTGTTGTTGCTTCCAGTTAAGTTTTGAGCGTTGAAAGGTCTCTGGCGCATTCGGGTCCGGAACATTTTCCCCTGCATGATCGGCAAACTCTTTTGCGCGACCTTCACGAACGGCGCGGGCTAAATCCCCATGGAAATCGGTAAAAAAAAGAAAAGGACGGCTTTCGCCATACTCTTCGCCCATAAAAAGCAGCGGAATATGCGGTGAAAGCAGCAACGTGGCGAGCAATACTTTTGTTCGTTCAGCACCCGCCAGGGTTATCAGTCTGTCGCCCTGGGCGCGGTTACCGACCTGATCGTGATTCTGAATAAAATCCACAAAAGCGACCGGGGGTTGTCCGGTACTTTTTACGCCGCGAGGTTCGCCGGTTTGTGGTGAAATTTCTCCCTGATAAGCGAATCCTTCGGCCAGCGCTCTTGCGAGGTGTTTTTCCGGGGCATCAGCAAAATCGTTGTAGTAGGCCTGGGTCTCTCCGGTCGCAAAAACGTGGACGGCATTATGAAAATCGTCATTCCATTCGGCGGTAAACAGCGGCGCATTGCCATCCTGATCTCGGGGATGCAGAGAAATAATATTGCGGCTATCTTCGGTGGTCAGATGAATGGGTCTGTCGGTAATGTCTTCCCGAATACGTTGTGCGATTTCAACCAGCACATGCCTGGCGCTACTGTCCTCAATCTGATCGATAGCGTCAAAGCGTAAGCCGTCGAGATGGTATTCTGTCAGCCAGTATAACGGCGCCTCGATGATATAGCGCCGCACGGCGTCGACATCATAGGCGATACCATTTCCCCACGGTGTCATGCGCTCTTTGTGGAAAAACGCCGGCGCCAATAGCGGTAAATAATTTCCCTCCGGGCCGAAATGGTTCAGCACAATATCCAGGACGACGGAAAGACCATACCCATGCGCGGCGTCAATAAACGCTTTGAAATCATCCGGCGTCCCATAGGCTGAATGCGGCGCGTAAAGCAGTACGCCGTCATAGCCCCAGCCGCGTTCGCCGCCAAATTGCGCAACGGGCATCACTTCAATAACGGTAACGCCGAGTTCAGCGAGATAAGGCAGCTTCGCTATTGCGGCGCGGAAGGTGCCTTCCGGAGTGAACGTGCCTGTATGCATCTCGTACACCACGGCCTGCTCCCAACGGCTACCTTTCCACCCGGTGTTGCGCCACGCGTAGCTGCCTGGATCAACCACATATGACGGACCGTTGACGTCAGTTTTTTGGGCGCGGGAAGCCGGATCGGGGACCACCATGCCATCGCTGAGTACAAAATTATACTCCGTACCTGGCGTCACCCCGGAGACGTCCAGCGTAAACCAGCCGTCACCGCTCGCCTGCATTTCCTGGTCTTTACCCGCAAGCCTGAGCATAACCTTTTGCTGACCGGTGGCCCAAAGACGAAAGCGGACAACATCAGCGGCGATATATTCAGCCCCCCAGCTTTTGCAAAAAATTTTTGAACTCATTTATCGCTCCGTTTAACCCATAACCTCTACAGCATCCGAAGAACAAGCATAGACTATGGGGCTAATCTTTACGTGACACTGTCACTTAACAGGCGTTCTTTTTCGTATCTGCGTGTAAAACCGTGGAATTATTGTCGGGATTGCTCAGATGTACCGAAGTGCGCGGTATCGCCTCGCCCGTGTTCGCCAGAGCCCTGAGCACGCTGTAGCTGGATAACCTCCCCCTGCTCCCAGGCGTTAGCCCCCTTGATAACGGGATGTTCAGGCAGATCCTGCCGCTCGCGTTTAATGGCCTGGGTATCAATTCCCAGACGGCGATCCCGATCGGCCAGCAGCGCGGGGTCAAGCTGCCCGTCGCCAGTAAAGCCCATCATCAGCGCAGGGATACCCATTGGCAGGGTTTTATCCCGGTCGGTATGCCAGGTGTGCCAGGTCTTGCCATAGGTATTAACAATCTTACTCATCAACGCCTTATCAGCGACCTGCGGTAAGCCAGGCGCCACCAGGCTACCGGATTTCACCTCGTACTGGTGGCTGTGCCACAGTTTTTTCTCCTCGGGAGGAAGCGTTTTAAATAAACGTTCGCTGATAATGTACTCCACCCCCATCAGGCGCGCGTTTTTCGTATTGCCGTCGTAAATCACCGCCTGCATGACATCTTCGTTCAGGACGGTAACGTAATGGTGCGCTTCCATCTGTCCGTTTTTATCACCGCTATAAAAATGGAACCCGTCAAGGTAGGTACTGATGGCATCGACAGGTGGTCTGGATTGAATAGCCGCCGCGCCTGTTTCCAGGGTACGTAATTTGGCAGATGTTTTTTCCCCGGGAATAGGCGTTTGCGGCGGCGTATTATTGGCGCCACATCCGGCCAGAAAAGGAATGATAAAGAGTGCCAGCGGTAAAATTTTCATTAGGTCTCCATATAGTGAAAGGGCTCTAATGAAAATAGTGCAATACCACGTGATTGGTAGAAGAAATGGAAGATGTTATTTGTGACGGTGTCACAAATAGTAAAACCCGACACACAGGCCGGGTTTTGATATCAGTTTACTCTTATTTTGAGAGTTCTTTCTTGATTTCGTCTTTTATTTTGCTTAATTCACTCTGCGGGTTTTTCTTACAAAGCTCAACGGCTAGCGGCACTGCTGTCGTCTCAGTTTCCTGGAAATCAACGTAGTCCCCGCCTTTAAAATCTTCATCTTCATTCAGCACCCAGAAAGCGACTGGCGCCATAGTCTGCGGATTGAGGTCAACAAACTCCTGGCAGCTCATACCTTTAGGCGTAACGTTTGTTTTAGTAGTATCTGTTGCCGCATTCACGCTAACACTGGTTACCAGCGCTGCCACGATAATACCTGCTGTAGCAAGGGAGAATTTATTCATTGTTGTTGCTCCAATAATTATATAAATAACCTCTACATCTGCGCGTTAACCCGTTAATGTAGAACGCAGAAAATAATACCCCTCCTCTCTCAGGAATAAAGATCACCCTCCGTGATATGGCTATTATTGATATTTACGTTGACTGATTTTGATGTTTGATGAATAAAGCAACATGGCGAGCAGATTTTAGGGCGAAAAAGTAGACCACGACAATAGCAAATGACGAGGTATGCGCTACGTTGAGCTGATGAAAGAGAACTTCGCTCTGACATGCTGTCGCAATCGCGCCAGCCAGACACAAACGGTGGGCAGAACAAACATCGTAAACAGATTGCCTGTCAGCATTCCGGAGGCAACCACCAGCCCTGGCCAAAACGGCTTTCGGCGTCTACGCCGCTGGCGAACCCTATCAGGGCTAAACCAACCACTATTGCCCCGGTAGTCATCAGCACCGGGCGCAATCGGATCTACAATACAATTTCATAGCATTTACAGATAGTCGGACAATTTCAGGTTTCCGTAATCATAAAAAACACCTTTCGTACACAAACTGTATACTTCCAGTAGATTTATTGTTATTTAGCACTATAACTGCAAGCAGTTGAATCCAAAGGGTAATAATTCAGGCATTATTGGAAGGGTAATTTACATTATTAAGATAAATAAATGCTTATCGGTGAAGTGAGCGGCGTTTAAGTTTTGTTGTAACCACGGCTTTATACTTTTTACGAGTGCTATTTTTTTGGCTAATTAAAAGGTAAAGTTAATGAAACTATCCGTAACATTGGCGTTTTTCGGTTACATGATGGCATCCAGTTTAGCACAAGCTAGCGATATCAATATGTGGCGTGAACCCAAACCTGTTGTGAAAGAGGGTAAATATTACAGCTTAATCATGGATCGTGGCGAGTTGCAGAAAGCAGTAAAAAGCAGCAATAACAACTATCTCTTTTCCGAAAAAGGTGCAGGAGTGAAACCGCTGGTATTGATCGGCTCTCCGGTAGAGATTAGCGAATTTATGTTGCAAAATAAAACTCGCAGTATTGAAAACCACATTAAAGGTCTACCTGACATTTATATGGGAGTGACAAAATATAAACCCAAACAACGTTTTACCGGCTTATTTCCGCTGCAAGATATATTGACTCAAACTGTTGATCAGGTATCGAAATTTGTGCCCGGTACCGATATCACCGATGCGGTGGGAATCCCCGCCGACCTAAAAGCATTACAACAAGCTATTTTGGCTATGAAGCCAAAAGATAAAACCAGCAACAATATACTGTACGTCAAATTTAGCTACTTACCGGAAGATGGTATGGTGAAAGTAGGAAGCAAAACAGTTTCTTTTGGTCGTATTCTGGAGAAAATGCAGCAGAGTAATCGTACCCTGCGTAGATAAGCAGGCAGTTGGCAGTATTTCCAGCTTCTGGAATGTTAACTTAAGCTACAAAAGCTGTCTGGAGGTAATAGGTAGAAATAAGTTATAAAACAATGGCTTAATTGCAATTTATATATTTAAAGAGGCAAATAATTATGACTGGAATATTTGCAGAACAAACTGTAGAGGTAGTTAAAAGCGCGATCGAAACCGCAGATGGGGCATTAGATTTTTATAACAAATACCTCGACCAGGTCATCCCCTGGAAGACCTTTGATGAAACCATAAAAGAGTTAAGCCGTTTTAAACAGGAGTACTCGCAGGAAGCTTCTGTTTTAGTCGGTGATATTAAAGTTTTGCTTATGGACAGCCAGGACAAGTATTTTGAAGCGACACAAACTGTTTATGAATGGTGTGGTGTCGTGACGCAGTTACTCTCAGCGTATATTTTACTATTTAATGAATATAATGAGAAAAAAGCATCAGCCCAGAAAGATATTCTCATCAGGATATTAGATGATGGCGTCAATAAACTGAATGAAGCGCAAAAATCTCTCCTGGCAAGTTCACAAAGTTTCAACAACGCTTCCGGAAAACTGCTGGCATTAGATAGCCAGTTAACCAATGATTTCTCGGAAAAAAGTAGTTATTTCCAGTCACAGGTGGATAGAATTCGTAAGGAAGCTTATGCCGGTGCTGCTGCAGGCATAGTCGCCGGTCCATTTGGATTAATTATTTCCTATTCTATTGCTGCGGGCGTGATTGAAGGGAAATTGATTCCAGAATTGAATAACAGGCTAAAAGCAGTGCAAAATTTCTTTACTAGCTTATCGGCTACAGTGAAACAAGCGAATAAAGATATCGATGCGGCAAAATTGAAATTAGCCACTGAAATAGCAGCAATTGGGGAGATAAAAACGGAAACCGAAACAACCAGATTCTACGTTGATTATGATGATTTAATGCTTTCTTTACTAAAAGGAGCTGCAAAGAAAATGATTAACACCTGTAATGAATACCAACAAAGACACGGTAAGAAGACGCTTCTCGAGGTTCCTGACGTCTGATACTTTTTCATTCGCTCCGTGTACTTTTAACGCCCGATAGCGTGAAGAAAATGAGAGAGGGAGAAAAAGCGATATTCAACAGCCCGATAAACAAGAGTCGTTACCGGGCTGGCGGAGTTATCAGGCGTTAAGCTGGTAGTCGAGGGTGATTTCCGCATTCAGAACCTGCGATACCGGGCACCCGGCTTTTGCTTTCTGGATGATTTGATCGAAAGTTGAAGCATCAATATCTGCTACCGCGACTTTGCTTTGTAGCGCAATTTTGGTAATGGCGAAGCCCGCCTCCACCTTATCAAGCGATACGTCAGCGGTGGTGTCAATGGATGTCGGCGTAAATCCAGCCTCTCCCAGCATGAGTGATAGTGCCATGGAGAAACAGGCCGCATGTGCGGCGCCAATTAACTCTTCCGGGTTGGTCCCCTGCGCGCCTTCGAACCGGGTATTGAATCCATACGGTTGTTGATTAAGCACGCCGCTTTCTGTTGATACGGTACCTTTACCCCGTTTGATGTCGCCTTCCCAGTGTGCCTGACCTTTCTTATGGATTGTCATTTTTGCTCTCCTGTTGGCTCAAAAAATAAAGTATAGACCATGCTGCTAATCTGCGTTGTCCATGCCGATGGATGTAGCATGTTGTCAATTACCCGCACTTCAGATATAGAAAATAGTTGTATGCTTTTTCAGTGATGGATATTAAATCAACAGGCCTCCCTTTCTTTAAAGAATATATCCCTCCTTTTATCCTTACGTTTTCTTCCGGAAGCGTATTCCACTATGTATATTTTTATTCAAATTAAGATTTGTCTTATCTCGTTGTAATAAAAGATAAAAATCGCAATAACTAGCCTTTTAAATGTATATTAATTGACCACTATTTGTATGAGGATATGTAATTGGCAAACGTAATATATTTTCTTCTGGGGTAAACAATTAGAGTTCCGCCTTGCGTTAAAATAACTCCAGGACTAATCTTAACCACAGCCGCAAAAATATTTGCCATGCTGAATAAGAATTAATTTTCTGCGAGCCGTACTAAATAAATACATGTTCACGGAGGCATTATATGTTTACTTATCACTCAGCAAATACTTCAGCAGCACAACCGGCCCTGGTCAACGCGATTGAACAAGGATTACGCGCGGAGTTAGGCGTTGTCACTGAAGATGATATTTTAATGGAGCTGACCAAATGGGTTGAGGCTTCCGACAATGACATCCTCAGTGACATCTACCAGCAGACCATCAACTATGTGGTAAGCGGGCAGCACCCGACTCTGTAAAACCTGCTATGCTGTATCGGCAACCTTAGGGGTTACGTTTCTTTCGCGTAAGCGAATTTGTCCTTAAAACTAGCAACAGGATTGAGGAGTTAACATGAAATCGAACCGTCAGGCTCGTCATATACTTGGACTGGATTACAGAATTTCCAACCAGCGTAAGGTTGTTACTGAAGGCGACACCAGCAGCGTGGTGAATAACCCAACCGGCAGAAAGCGCCGCGCCGATAGCCAAAAGTAATCGTACAGTCCTGAAATGACGTTAAACACCATTGCATCTGCAATGGTGTTTTTGTTTATAGGAATGACCTTAACGTCTCACAATGCTTTATACTCAGGGTCGGTTCCCTGGTGGAAGGCAATATATGATGATAAACGACGGTGCCAGGGACAGTTATTCGAAAAAGAGTGAGTAACATGGAAACTACAACCAAGAAAGCACGTTCCCTTTATATCCCTTACGCTGGCCCTGTATTGCTGGAATTCCCCCTGTTAAACAAAGGCAGCGCTTTTAGCGTAGAAGAGCGCCGCAACTTCAATTTGTCAGGGCTGCTGCCGGAGGTCGTCGAGTCGATTGAAGAACAGGCCGAACGCGCCTGGCTCCAGTATCAGGGGTTTAAAACAGAAATCGATAAGCATATTTACCTGCGTAACATCCAGGATACCAACGAAACGCTCTTTTATCGACTGGTGCAAAACCATCTTGAAGAGATGATGCCGGTTATCTATACCCCGACCGTGGGCGCGGCCTGTGAGCGCTTCTCTGAGATTTATCGCCGGGCGCGCGGCGTATTTATCTCTTATCCGAACCGTCACAATATGGACGACATTTTGCAGAATGTGCCTAACCACAACATTAAAGTTATTGTGGTGACGGATGGCGAGCGGATTCTGGGGCTTGGCGATCAGGGCATCGGCGGGATGGGGATCCCTATCGGTAAGCTGTCATTATACACCGCCTGCGGCGGCATTAGTCCGGCCTATACCCTTCCCGTTGTGCTGGATGTCGGCACCAACAATCAACAGTTACTCAACGATCCGCTTTACATGGGCTGGCGTCATCCGCGCATTACCGACGATGAGTATTATGCGTTTGTCGACGAGTTTATTCAGGCCGTTAAGCAGCGCTGGCCAGATATCCTGCTACAGTTCGAAGATTTCGCGCAGAAAAACGCAATGCCGCTGTTGACGCGCTATCGTGATGAGATTTGCTCCTTTAACGATGATATTCAGGGCACCGCAGCCGTGACCGTCGGTACGTTGATCGCCGCCAGCCGCGCTGCCGGCAGTCAGCTTAGCGAGCAGAAAATCGTTTTCCTCGGCGCGGGTTCCGCCGGATGTGGAATTGCTGAACAGATCATCGCGCAGACTCAGCGTGAAGGTTTAAGCGAAGATGCCGCTCGACAGAACGTTTTTATGGTCGATCGCTTCGGCCTGTTGACGGACCGGATGCCTAATTTATTGCCGTTCCAGGCAAAACTGGTGCAGAAATGCGACAATCTCCAGCACTGGGATACCGAAAATGACGTGCTGTCGCTGCTGGATGTGGTGCGTAACGTGAAGCCGGATATTCTGATCGGGGTTTCCGGCCAGACCGGGCTCTTTACTGAAGAGATCATCCGCGAGATGCATAAGCATTGCCCTCGCCCAATCGTCATGCCGCTCTCTAATCCCACCTCTCGCGTGGAGGCCACGCCACAGGACATTATCGCCTGGACGGAAGGCAACGCGCTGGTGGCGACCGGCAGTCCATTCTCGCCGGTCATCTGGAAAGATAAGGTTTATCCGATCGCACAATGTAATAACGCCTATATTTTCCCCGGCATCGGTCTGGGGGTTATCGCTTCCGGCGCATCGCGCATTACTGATGAAATGCTGATGTCAGCCAGTGAGACGCTGGCGAAACATTCTCCGCTGGTGAATAACGGCGAAGGATTAGTGTTGCCAGCGCTTAAAGACATCCAGGTCGTGTCGCGCGCTATCGCTTTTGCCGTAGGCAAAATGGCGCAGCAACAAGGCGTAGCGGTGAAAACCTCTGCGGAAGCGCTACAACAGGCGATTGACGATAACTTCTGGAAACCGGAATACCGCGACTACCGTCGGACTTCCATTTAATACGTACCCGGCGGTGAATGCCGCCGGATATCACTTTCTTCTTTAGTTTTGGCGAGTCTGTCGACACACCTGAATTCCTTTCCCTGCTTATTTGTCAAGCTACTAATATTAGCCACCTTTATGTATTGAACGGGGATTTATCAGGATAATCCTGGCTAAACTATTACATTGTATTTCTGCCGCCTTGCATAACTCATCAGAAATATTAATCCTAAAGAGGTAATAGCACCTTACCTGCTATTACCTGCTATGCAGTTCACTATTAATAAAAGGAGAAGGTTATGAAAGCTGCTGTTGTCACACAAGATCATCAGGTTGATGTTACTGAGAAAACGCTGCGTCCCCTTCGCCACGGTGAAGCTTTGCTAAAAATGGAGTGCTGCGGCGTATGCCATACCGATCTACACGTGAAAAACGGAGATTTCGGTGACAAAACCGGCGTCATTCTGGGACACGAAGGCATTGGCGTCGTGGCGGAAGTCGGTCCTGGTGTCACCTCGCTGAAACCCGGCGATCGCGCGAGTGTCGCGTGGTTTTATGAAGGATGCGGACACTGTGAGTATTGCAATACGGGCAATGAAACCTTATGCCGCAACGTGAAAAATGCCGGTTACACGGTAGATGGCGGCATGGCCGAAGAGTGTATTGTCGTCGCGGATTATGCGGTGAAAGTACCGGAAGGTCTGGACTCTGCGGCGGCAAGTAGTATTACCTGCGCGGGCGTTACCACGTATAAAGCGGTGAAGATTTCTCATATTAAACCTGGCCAGTGGATTGCCATCTACGGTCTGGGCGGTCTGGGTAATCTGGCCTTGCAGTACGCAAAAAACGTTTTCAATGCGAAAGTGATCGCCATTGATGTCAATGATGGACAGCTGAAACTGGCCGAGGAAATGGGCGCAGATCTGACCATTAATTCACGTACGGAAGATGCGGCTAAAATTGTGCAGGAAAAAACCGGTGGCGCGCACGCAGCGGTGGTTACCGCGGTCGCTAAGGCGGCGTTTAATTCCGCAGTAGATGCCGTTCGCGCTGGAGGCCGCGTGGTGGCAGTCGGGCTGCCGCCAGAAGCCATGAACCTTGATATCCCTCGCCTGGTACTGGATGGCATTCAGGTTGTCGGTTCGTTGGTGGGGACACGCCAGGATCTGACCGAAGCCTTCCAGTTCGCGGCGGAAGGAAAAGTCGTACCAAAAGTCGCTCTACGTCCGCTTGAAGATATCAACGTTATTTTTAAAGAGATGGAACAAGGGCAAATTCGTGGCCGTATGGTCATCGATTTCCGTCGTTAAACGATTTGCTGTGGTCGTCTGAGTATACAGACAGCAGATGAAAACAAGGCGCTACGAGGATAGCGCCTTGTTTATCAGATCGCAAAAGAATTACTGAATACCTTCTTCGCTCTCTTTTTTTGCTTCCGCCTTCTCGATTTCACGATACCAGCGTGGATGATGTTTCTTCGCCCAGCGACGGCTGACCTTCCCTTCGATCATGCCTTTAATCGAGCCTTTCACCCAAAATGCCATATACATATGGATGAGGATCGCGTGCATTAAAATAATGCCCGCCGCCGCATGAATTAACAGGCTATAACGCACCACCTGCATGGGGAAATACTGCGCGAAATACGGACGCCAGATAATCACGCCAGTCACCAGCAGCACAAAAATCATGCTCATAATGGACCAGAACATCATCTTCTGTCCGGCATTGTATTTGCCGACATCCGCCACCTTATGCTCATTGCCTTTCAATACTTCGACAATATTTTTCAGCCACGGAATATCTTTTTTATCCGGGATGTTGTGGTGGACGAAACGCACGAACATAAACATCAGCGCGATGAAGATGGCAATACCGAAGAACGGGTGCAAAATACGTCCCATCTGCGGCGTGCCGAAAGTTTGCGTCAACCATTGTAGCGTCGGGAAGAAAAACGAAATCCCCGACAGCGCTACCAGGAAGAAGCAGATCACCACTGTCCAGTGACAGGCGCGGTCGACAAATTTCGTGCGCACAATCATTTTCGACTTACTCATGATGATCCTCCTCATCGTCGTCCGTTTCTTTATTCGGGCCAATACCGATGTAGTGGTAAATCAGACCGGCGAAAGTGGCGATAAAGCCCGCTGCGGCCAGTGGTTTTAGCGCCCCTTTCCACAGATTGATTGAGGTATCGATCTGCGGATCTTTCGGCAAGCCGTGGTACAACTCCGGCTGATTGGCATGGTGCAGCACATACATGACGTGCGTACCGCCGACGCCCTGCGGGTTGTAGATACCGGCATGTTCAAAGCCGCGCGCTTTTAACTTCTCCACGCGTTGCTCACCCAGTTCCAGCATCTCTTTTTTGGTGCCGAAATGAATAGCCCCGGTCGGACAAGTTTTGACGCAGGCCGGTTCCTGGCCCACGCTGACGCGATCGACGCAGAGCGTACATTTATAAACGCGGTTGTCCTCTTTGTTGAGGCGCGGAATATTAAACGGACACCCGGCGATACAGTAACCACAGCCGATACAGTGTTCAGATTGAAAATCAACAATCCCGTTCGCGTACTGGATGATAGCCCCGGCAGATGGACAGGCTTTAAGACAGCCTGGATCTTCACAGTGCATACAACCATCTTTACGAATCAGCCACTCCAGCTTGCCGTTCTGCTCGGTTTCGGTAAAGCGCATCACCGTCCAGGACTTGGCGCTGAGATCGGCAGGGTTATCGTACACCCCGACACAATGGCCAACGTTATCGCGAATATCGTTCCATTCAGAACAGGCTACCTGGCAGGCTTTACAGCCGACACAGGAGGAGACGTCGATCAGTTTCGCGACTTCGGCTTTGTAATCACGCGCCTGTGGAGGCGGCGTGATGGCGTTTGTTGCGGACCGTTTAATAATGTCCTGCGTTTCCATAGACATATGTTCGCCTCCCTTACGCCTTCTCGATGTTAACTAAAAACGCTTTGTATTCCGGCGTTTGCGAGTTGGCATCACCGACATTTGGCGTCAGAGTATTGGCGATATAGCCTTTGCGCGCGACACCCTCAAAGCCCCAGTGAATCGGGATCCCCACCGTTTCAACCTGCTGACCGTTGACATGCAGGGTGCGAAGACGACGAGTTACCACCGCGACCGCGCGAATAAACCCGCGTTTACTGCTCACCTTCACATAGTCGCCGTTAGCAATACCTTTCGCTGCCGCCAGCGTCTCACTGATCTCCACAAACTGTTCCGGCTGAGCGATAGCGTTAAGTAGCGCATGTTTGGTCCAGGTATGGAAATGCTCTGTGAGGCGGTAAGTCGTGCCCACGTACGGAAACTGCTCCTTCTTACCCATGCGCAGCGCATCTTCTTCATACAGACGCGCCGCCGGGTTCGAGACCACATTCGGGTGCAGCGGGTTAGTGCCCAGCGGCGTTTCCATCGGCTCGTAGTGCTCAGGGAACGGTCCTTCCGCCATCTTATCAATAGCAAACAGACGTCCCAGCCCTTCCGGCTGCATGATAAACGGATTGGTCCCGCTCCCCGGCGCCGCGTTGTTAAAGTCCGGAATATCGTTCCCTGTCCACTTCGCGCCGTTCCACTGGATCAGCATCCGTTTTGGATCCCACGGTTTACCCTGCGGATCCGCCGAAGCGCGGTTATACAATACGCGACGGTTTAGCGGCCACGCCCACGCCCAACCCAGTGTATTGCCAAGCCCTGACGGGTCGGCGTTATCACGTCTGGACATCTGGTTGCCCTGCTCCGTCCAGCTACCGGTATAAATCCAGCAGGAGGAGGATGTCGTACCGTCATCGCGCAGTAATGCAAAACTGCTCAACAACTGGCCTTTCCTGGCAAGCAGTGTACCGTTGGCGTCATAGAGATCTTCCAGCGCATAGCCGTTGTTCTCTTTCGCCACTTCTTCCGAATGCGGTTCATCCGGCTGCTTGTAGTTCCAGCTCATCTTCAATAGTGGCTCGGCGCCTTTACCGCCTTCTGCGCGATACATTTCACGCAGACGATGGTAAATACCGGCCAGAATCTCGCCGTCGTTACGCGCTTCGCCCGGCGCGTCCTGACCTTTCCAGTGCCACTGTAACCAGCGACCGGAGTTAGCGATAGAGCCATCCTCTTCCGCAAAACAGGTAGACGGCAGACGGAAGACTTCGGTCTGAATCGTTGTCGGATCAACATCATTAGATTCGCCGTGGTTCTGCCAGAACGTCGACGTTTCAGTCACCAGCGGATCGATAACGACCAGATACTTCAGTTTGCTTAAGCTTTGCACCACTTTGTTTTTGTCCGGGAAGGACGCCACCGGGTTAAAGCCCTGACAGAAATAGCCGGTGACTTTCCCGCTATCCATCATGTTGAAATATTTGATCACGTCATAGGACTGATCCCACTTAGGCAGCCAGGCAAAGCCCCAGTCATTCTCTTTCTGCGCCGCATCGCCATAGAAAGATTTCATCAGGCTGACGAAGAACTTAGGATAATTACCCCAGTAGTTGACCTGATCGGCCAGCGTCGCTTTGGGGGTATTCGCGGCCAGATAAGTTTGCAGATCGGCCTGTTTTTCTGACGGTAGCGTCAGGTAACCCGGCAGGCTGGTGGAGAGCAGTCCTAAATCCGTTAAGCCCTGAATATTAGAGTGGCCGCGCAAGGCGTTCACACCGCCGCCAGCCATCCCCATATTGCCGAGCAGCAACTGGATCATCGCCATGGTACGGATGTTCTGCGCCCCGACGGTATGTTGCGTCCAGCCCAGCGCATACAGGAAGGTCGTAGTGCGATCCGGAGCGCTGGTAGAGGCCAACACCTCACACACCTTCAGGAAGTCCGCTTTCGGCGTACCGCAAATGTTTTCCACAACGTCCGGCGTATAGCGCGAAACGTGCTGCTTCAGCAGATTCCACACACAGCGTGGGTGCGTCAACGTTTCATCACGTTTGGCATAGCCGTTTTCATCGAACTGGTAGTTCCAGGAGGATTTATCGTACTGACGCTTTTGGGCGTCATAGCCGCTGAAAAGACCGTCATCAAAGGCAAAATCATCCCGCACCAGCAGGCTGGCGTTGGTGTAATGCTTAACGTACTCAGCGTTGATTTTGTTATTTTCGATCAGGTACAGCAACACGCCGGACAGAAAGGTAATGTCTGTACCGGAACGTATTGGCGCATAGATATCCGCCACCGACGCCGTACGTGTAAAGCGTGGATCAACGACAATCAGCGTCGCATCGTTATTGTTTTTCGCTTCCATCGCCCAGCGGAAACCCACCGGATGCGCTTCTGCGGCATTGCCGCCCATCACCATAACGACGTTGGCGTTTTTAATATCCACCCAGTGGTTGGTCATCGCACCGCGACCAAATGTTGGAGCAAGACTTGCTACCGTTGGTCCGTGTCAGACGCGCGCCTGGTTATCTACCGCCAGCATACCGAGAGAACGGGCAAACTTCTGCGTCAGCATACCCGTTTCATTGCTGGCCGCCGAGGCGCACAGCATCCCGGTAGAGAGCCAGCGGTTAACCGTGACGCCCTGCTCATTCTTTTCAATAAAGTTGGCGTCACGGTCGGCTTTCATTAATTTAGCAATACGAGTGAAAGCGTCATCCCAGCTAATGCGCTGCCACTTGTCGGAACCCGGCGCGCGGTATTCCGGATAGCGTAGGCGATCTTCACTGTGAACATAATCCAGCAAACCGGCCCCTTTCGGGCACAGCGCGCCACGGCTTACCGGATGATCCGGGTCGCCTTCAATATGGTAAATCGCTTCTTTCGCGTTTTTTGCCCCATCTCCCAGGCTATACATTAATAGCCCGCAACCTACGGAACAGTATGTGCAGGAGTTACGGATCTCTTTTGCGCGCAACAGCTTATAGTTTCGCGCCTGAGCCAGGGCCATTTTAGGGGTAAAACCCAGTGCGGCCACCGTTGTTCCCGCCATACCGCCCGCGCAGATTTTAAAAAATTGTCTGCGGCTGACGTCCATTGCTTTCCTCTTTTTTCCACTAATGCACGCCTCCTTCGAACTGCAGCAAAACCTCAGTCCAGGATGCGCGTATAACTTCGCGAGGAAACTAACAGCAAAATCGATAACTTTTTTGCGTCAAATCAATATTGAAACGGTTCCGCTATTAAATAGCCCTATTTTTAAACTGCAATAACTCCAGGGAGGTACTAAAAAATGACACTGCATGGCATCGCCCTCGGAAAAAGTGCTATAAGTGGCAGTTTATTTTGCGCGGTATTCAGGACAGTCACAAAGCATGACATCACAAAAAGCAACGCTAATAGGGCTTGTTGCCATCGTTCTGTGGAGCACGATGGTTGGGTTAATTCGCGGCGTCAGCGAAGGTCTCGGACCGGTAGGCGGCGCAGCCATGATCTATTCATTAAGCGGCCTGCTGCTGATTTTTACCGTCGGATTACCTGATATCCGTCGTTTCCCGGGGCGATACCTCATCGCAGGCAGCGTACTGTTTGTCAGTTATGAAATATGCCTGGCGCTTTCTCTCGGTTATGCCGCCACTCGCCATCAGGCTATCGAAGTCGGCATGGTTAACTATTTATGGCCCAGCCTGACCATTCTGTTTGCCATTCTTTTTAATGGGCAAAAAACTAACTGGCTTATTGTTCCTGGATTACTTATTGCACTTACTGGCGTTTGCTGGGTTCTGGGGGGCGAGAATGGTCTTAATCCAGGAGAAATTATCAGCAATGTCGCCACCAGTCCGCTAAGTTATTTACTGGCATTTCTTGGGGCGTTTATATGGGCGACGTACTGCACGGTCACCAATAAATATGCGCGTGGTTTTAACGGTATCACCGTCTTTGTGTTACTCACCGCCGTGGCGCTGTGGTTCCACTATTTTCTTACGCCGCAACCTGCCATGATATTTAGCCTACCGGTGATTGCTAAACTTTTTACCGCGGCATTAACGTTAGGGTTTGCCTACGCCGCATGGAATGTGGGCATACTTCATGGCAATGTGACTATCATGGCCGTAGGGTCTTATTTTACCCCCGTCATGTCCTCTGCTCTGGCTGCGCTGTTACTCAGCTCACCACTGTCATTCTCCTTCTGGCAAGGCGCAGTCATGGTTTGCGTAGGTTCGCTACTTTGTTGGCTGGCAACGCGGCGGCGCTAATAACGACGGGCGGGCCGATGTTGATATTAAATCGACCCGCTGCACCTTGACACTCTTCATAACACAACTACGCTTTTATCTATCGCCTGTGTGTATTTGACGATTTTTCATTTTCACGTGCTCCCCCTGCGCCATACCAGGATGCGCTGGTAAAAAATACGGATTTTATAAAATCGTTAAATATGTTAATGTGATGATATAATTTTATTAACAAATATATAATTAACGCTAGCTGGCAACTGTATTAGTGCATATAATAATCAGTCGTTACTACCAAAAATAAAACCATAAACAGCCCAATAGTCCCCTCCGAAAATATATCTTATTAGACAGTCCCTATTTAAATTAATACTCTCAAATGTATTAAGGAGATCTCGATCACACAAATTAAAATAATTTGTAATCTTATGAAACTTATTATTGAACTTATGCCACTCCGTCATTTAAAAATAGTCTGCCATTGACAAACGCCTCGTTTAACAATGGTTGAGGAAACACGCTAAGAAAATTATAAGGATTATTAAAATGAAACTTAAGTTAGTGGCAGTGGCAGTGACTTCCCTGTTGGCAGCAGGCGTTGTAAATGCAGCCGAGGTATATAACAAAGACGGCAATAAACTGGATCTGTACGGTAAAGTTCACGCTCAGCATTATTTCTCTGATGATAACGGAAGTGATGGTGACAAAACTTACGCGCGTCTGGGCTTTAAAGGCGAAACGCAGATCAACGATCAGTTAACCGGTTTTGGCCAGTGGGAATATGAATTCAAAGGCAACCGTACTGAAAGCCAGGGCGCTGACAAAGACAAAACCCGTCTGGCGTTTGCTGGTCTGAAATTCGCTGACTACGGTTCTTTCGACTACGGTCGTAACTACGGCGTTGCTTACGACATCGGTGCATGGACCGACGTTCTGCCAGAGTTTGGTGGCGATACCTGGACTCAGACTGACGTCTTCATGACTGGCCGTACTACTGGTGTTGCCACCTACCGTAACACTGACTTCTTTGGCCTGGTTGAAGGTCTGAACTTTGCCGCGCAGTACCAGGGCAAAAACGACCGTGACGGCGCATACGAGTCTAACGGCGACGGTTTCGGTCTGTCCGCAACGTATGAGTACGAAGGTTTTGGCGTAGGTGCGGCCTATGCGAAGTCTGACCGTACTAACAACCAGGTGAAAGCAGCGAGCAACCTGAATGCTGCGGGTAAAAACGCTGAAGTCTGGGCTGCTGGTCTGAAATATGATGCGAACAACATCTACCTGGCGACCACCTACTCCGAAACGCTGAACATGACCACCTTCGGTGAAGATGCAGCGGGTGATGCGTTTATCGCGAATAAAACCCAGAACTTCGAAGCGGTTGCTCAGTATCAGTTCGACTTCGGTCTGCGTCCGTCCATCGCTTACCTGAAATCCAAAGGTAAAAACCTGGGTACTTACGGCGACCAGGATCTGGTTGAGTACATCGATGTCGGTGCTACCTACTACTTCAACAAAAACATGTCCACCTTCGTTGATTACAAAATCAACCTGCTGGACGACAGCGACTTCACCAAAGCGGCTAAAGTGTCTACCGACAACATCGTTGCTGTTGGTCTGAACTACCAGTTCTAATTTTGTTGTAGTCTGAATACAAAGCCAGTCCTTTCAGGGCTGGCTTTTTCTCTTGATGTAGACTCGGTCATAAGGAGTATGCCGTGCAGACGTTCACTGGTCGTTGTCTTTGCGGACAGAGCCATTTTACCGTTGACGTCGAAATGCTGGATGTCTATGCCTGCCATTGTACGCTGTGTCAAAAATGGTCGGGTGGAATAGCCATGTATCTGGAAGCCTGCGGGCAACCACAGCTAGCCCCCCTTTCCCCGGAACCGCCATACTTTTCATCCTCTTCGCGCGGCGAACGCTACTTCTGTTCCGGCTGCGGGTGTCCGCTGTGGTTCCGGCTTACCGATACCGATCGCTATTTTATTCCCTGGACCTTACTGGAACTGAACGAAGTTGATCGCCGTCGGCTGATTCTGGCTGCGGAAATTTATACCGAAACCCAGCCTGCCTTCTGGCGACTGACGGGGCAATACGCACGCCTCAGCGGTAAAGAGGTTGAGGAAATGGACTCCCCCTGCCAGCTAGCGCATTAAGCGCTTATCTCACCAGGCGTTATGTTATCGGCGTTGGGCTTTTGCCAGGCTGAACCACATCCCTACCGCCAGCAAAAGAAGCATACTCCCGGCGCTGCTTAACGCCACGCTATGCGACCAGATAAAGGCATGTCTGGCGGCGTCCAGTATTGCCTGCCCCTGCGTGGGCGGTAGGCTATTCGCCAACTGCACGGCTTCTCCCATTGAAGATGACGCTCTGGCAATCTCTTGCGCCTCAAGCCCGGCAGGCAGACGGATAGACGCGGAGAAGCTACGGCTTAACAATAGACCGAAAATGGCAATGCCCAGTCCCGCGCCCAGTTCATAAGCCATCGTTTCTATCGCGCCGGCCGCCGCTGCTTTTTCTGCCGGCGCAGCGGCCATAATTGCCGACGTGGAAGCCAGCAATGCGCTGGCGGCGCTAAATCCCAGCAGCGCCATCAGCCCCCAGGCCTGCCATTGTTGGGTGCTGAAATCCGTCATCGCCAGGCCATAAAAACTCAGCGCGCTTAACGCCATGCCGCCCGTCGCGACCAGCCGTAGTCCCAGACGCGAGACCAGCACGCCCGCAATCGGCCCGCTGAATCCACTGGCGACCATCACCGGCAGCATAAATACCCCGGCCTCATAAGGCGATAGCCCGTGAACAAACTGCAGCTCTTGCGCCATCAGCAGCTCAAAACCCACCAGAGTGATCATCGCGGTCATCGCCATCACGACGCCGCTCAGGATAATGCGATGGGTAAATAGTCGCATATCAATCATCGGACGCGATGTCGCAAGCTGTGTGCGGATAAAGAGTCCCAGGAGCAGCGCGCCGGTAAGCAGGGTAAACGAGATGACCCACAGCGACAGATGCCCTTTCAGCGCGGTTTTAGCGCTATAGACCAACAGCAAAATGGCAATAATCAGCATCACCGCATGGCCAAGATTGAGCGGTTGATCGCGACGGCCCGCCTGGCGAGGAACATAGCGGGCGGTTAAGCCCATGACGACTAGCACAATCGGCACGTTGATCAGGAAAACCGATCCCCAGTAAAAATGCTCTAATAATATGCCGCCGATGAGCGGCCCAAACGCCGCTCCGCCCGAACCTACCGCTGCCCAGACGCCCAGCGCCATGTTGCGATGCTTCTCTTCACAAAAGGTGGCGCGTATCCCGGCCAGCGTCGCCGGTACAATCATCGCCGCGCCAATAGCCAGTAATACCCTGGTGGCAATAAGCCAACTGGCGGTATGCGAAAACGCTGCCGCCAGTGACGCCAGGCCAAAGAGCGTCCCGCCCAGCATCAGCAGGCGTTTAAAACCGATACGATCGCCAAGCGCGCCCATCGGCAACACCATGCCAGCCATAACCAAAGAATAAATATCAATGATCCACAGCAGCTCGTTGCCGCTGGCCCCCAGTGTCATACTCAGTGTTGGGGCGGCGACATGCAAGACCGTGGCATCAATGGCGACAGGAATATAGACCAGCACAATAATGACTAACGTTAACCACTGACGAAACATAAATCTCCCTTCAAAAACTCAAATTTGGACACTTGTCCAGTTTCAGGATCCTACGGTAAGTTGAACGAATGTCCAGCTTTTTGTTACACTGCGCGCATTGGCTAATGTGGGGAAAATATGAGTTACCTTAACCGGGATGAACGCCGCGAAGTGATCCTGCAAGCGGCGATGCGCGTGGCGCTGGCAGAGGGGTTTGCCGCCATGACGGTGCGACGTATCGCATCAGAAGCCGATGTCGCCGCCGGACAGGTGCATCACCACTTTAGCTCAGCGGGCGAGCTCAAAGCGCTGGCCTTTGTCCATTTGATCCGTACCCTGCTTGATGCCGGGCAAGTTCCGCCGCCCGCCACCTGGCGTGCACGGCTTCACGCTATGTTGGGTAGCGAAGACGGCGGCTTCGAGCCTTACATAAAATTGTGGCGAGAGGCGCAAATTCTGGCTGACCGGGATCCGCACATCAGAGATGCTTATCTCCTCACGATGCAGATGTGGCATGAGGAAACGGTCACAATTATCGAGCAGGGCAAACAGGCCGGAGAATTTACGTTTACTGCTAACGCCACGGATATTGCCTGGCGGCTTATCGCACTGGTGTGCGGGCTGGACGGTATGTATGTGCTGGGTATTCCGGAAATGGCCGATCCCGCGTTTAAATACCATCTGGATCGGATGATTACGCTTGAGCTCTTTGCGTAAAGTTACAAATAATTTAATAAAAATCACTTTTAATTTACAAATAGTAACAATTAAGAAACATCATATCTCTTCTTCGCGCCGCGCTGGCCTGGTTTTTTATCTATTCTTTCACTCAATATTCTAAAAAAACTTCAATAAGTTCTCAAAAGAGCGCGTGACGCTCTGTCTCTTTTTTGTGTTTTTTTCAAATGATATGCGCATGTGAGGGGTAAAATGACACGACAAAACGAGAATTATAACCGTTATCTCTTGAGTGACTGGCGACCCGAAAATCCAGCCTTCTGGGAGAATAAAGGGAAAGGCATCGCCAGAAGAAACTTATGGATTTCAGTAAGTTGTTTGCTTCTGGCATTTTGCGTCTGGATGTTGTTTAGCGCTGTTGCCGTCAACCTCAATAAAATTGGATTTAATTTTACCACCGACCAACTCTTTTTATTAACCGCATTACCTTCTCTTTCCGGTGCAATATTACGCGTTCCCTACTCCTTTATGGTACCACTGTTTGGTGGCCGTAAATGGACCGTATTAAGTACCGTAATATTGATTATTCCCTGCGCCTGGCTGGGGTTCGCCGTGCAAAATCCCGCCACCCCTTTCGGGGTATTTATGCTCATCGCTCTGTTGTGCGGTTTTGCGGGGGCAAACTTCGCGTCCAGTATGGGCAACATCAGTTTTTTCTTTCCAAAAGCCAGACAAGGTAGCGCGTTGGGTATTAACGGCGGCTTGGGAAATCTTGGCGTCAGTGTGATGCAGTTGCTTGCGCCGCTGGTTATTTTTCTGCCGATATTTACTTTTTTAGGCGTCCGGGGCGTACCGCAACCTGATGGCTCCCTGCTCGCCCTCACTAACGCCGCCTGGATCTGGGTGCCGTTACTGGCTGTCGCGACACTTGCCGCCTGGTTTGGTATGAACGATATCGGCAGTTCAAAAGCGTCTGTCGCCTCGCAATTGCCGGTGCTAAAACGCCTGCACCTGTGGCTGCTTAGCCTGCTGTACCTGGCGACATTCGGGTCATTCATCGGCTTTTCCGCAGGTTTCGCCATGCTCGCCAAAACGCAATTTCCCGACGTAAACATTCTGCAACTGGCGTTCTTTGGCCCCTTTATCGGCGCGCTGGCGCGATCGGCAGGCGGCGTGATCTCCGATAAATTCGGCGGCGTTCGCGTAACGCTCATTAATTTTATCTTTATGGCGCTGTTTACCGCCCTGCTATTCCTCACGCTGCCAGGATCCGGCGCAGGCAGCTTTAGCGCGTTCTATCTTGTTTTTATGGGCCTGTTTTTGACAGCGGGTCTCGGCAGCGGTTCTACCTTCCAGATGATTGCGGTGATCTTTCGTCAGATCACGCTCTACAACGTCAAACTGCGCGGCGGGAGCGATGAGCAGGCGCAGCGCGAAGCGGTGACGGATACCGCCGCCGCGCTCGGGTTTATCTCCGCTATTGGCGCTGTGGGCGGCTTCTTTATTCCAAAAGCGTTTGGCACCTCTTTGGCATTGACCGGCTCGCCGGTGGGCGCCATGAAAATCTTTTTGCTGTTTTACATCGCTTGCGTCCTGCTGACCTGGCTGGTCTACGGGCGTCGTAAGCCTAAACAACAATAACAACATACGCACCTGTAGGACGGCCATCCGGCAATGGTTTAACGCCAAATCGACAGGATGGCGGAAAATTTATCGAAGCAGGAGAAATGTCATGAGTAAACTGTTGGATCGCTTTCGTTACTTTAAACAAAAAGGCGATACCTTTGCCGACGGCCATGGTCAGGTGATGCATACCAACCGCGACTGGGAAGACAGTTATCGCCAGCGCTGGCAGTTTGATAAGATCGTGCGCTCAACCCACGGCGTCAACTGCACGGGCTCCTGTAGCTGGAAAATTTATGTCAAAAACGGTCTGGTGACGTGGGAAACCCAGCAAACCGACTACCCGCGCACACGTCCCGATTTACCAAACCATGAACCGCGCGGCTGCCCGCGCGGCGCCAGCTACTCCTGGTATCTCTATAGCGCCAATCGTTTGAAATACCCTCTGGTGCGTAAGCGGCTGATAGAACTGTGGCGCGAGGCCCTTTCCCGGCACAGCGATCCGGTGCTGGCATGGGAATCGATAATGAACGACCCGCAAAAATGCCAAAGTTACAAACAGGTGCGCGGACATGGCGGCTTTATTCGTTCGAACTGGAAAGAGCTGAATCAGCTCATTGCCGCCGCTAACGTCTGGACAATCAAAACCTATGGCCCGGATCGTGTGGCGGGGTTTTCACCTATTCCAGCAATGTCGATGGTTTCTTACGCCGCCGGAACACGTTATCTGTCATTGCTTGGCGGTACTTGTCTGAGCTTCTATGACTGGTATTGCGATCTTCCGCCCGCGTCTCCAATGACCTGGGGCGAGCAGACTGACGTGCCGGAGTCCGCCGACTGGTATAACTCAGCCTACATTATTGCCTGGGGCTCTAACGTGCCGCAGACGCGTACCCCGGACGCCCACTTCTTTACCGAAGTGCGCTACAAAGGCACCAAGACAATCGCCATCACCCCGGACTATTCCGAAGTCGCTAAACTGTGCGATCAGTGGCTGGCGCCAAAGCAAGGTACAGACAGTGCGCTGGCGATGGCCATGGGTCACGTCATTTTGAAAGAGTTTCATCTCGATAATCCCAGCGACTATTTTCTTAACTATTGCCGCCGTTATACCGACATGCCAATGCTGGTCCTGTTGGATGAGCGCGCAGACGGCAGTTATGTACCGGGGCGTATGATGCGCGCGTCGGATCTGGTGGATGGACTGGGAGAAGCCAATAATCCGGAATGGAAAACCGTCGCGCTCAACAGTACGGGCGAACTGGTCGCGCCCAATGGTTCTATCGGTTTTCGCTGGGGCGAAAAGGGAAAATGGAACCTGGAAGCGGTGGCGGCGGGCGTCGAAACTGAACTGTCGCTCTCTTTACTCGGTCAGCATGATGATGTGGCGGGTGTCGCCTTCCCCTATTTTGGCGGTAACGAAAACCCACATTTTCGCAGCGTGCGGCAGGAACCGGTGCTGGTACGTCAGTTACCGGTGAAACGCCTGGCTCTGGCGGACGGTAGCGAGCGGATGGTCGTCAGCGTTTACGATCTGGTGCTGGCCAATTATGGGCTGGATCGTGGTCTGGATGACTGCCATAGCGCCAATAATTATAACGACGTAAAAGCCTACACGCCGGCCTGGGGCGAACAGATTACCGGCGTGCCGCGTCGACATATCGAAACTATTGCGCGTGAATTTGCCGAGACCGCTCATAAAACTCACGGTCGTTCGATGATCATCCTCGGCGCGGGAGTGAATCACTGGTATCACATGGATATGAATTACCGTGGGATGATTAACATGCTGGTGTTCTGCGGCTGTGTTGGACAAACTGGCGGCGGCTGGGCGCACTATGTCGGCCAGGAGAAGCTGCGGCCGCAAACCGGCTGGCTGCCGCTGGCCTTCGCGCTGGACTGGAATCGCCCGCCGCGTCAGATGAACAGTACCTCGTTTTTCTACAACCATGCCAGCCAGTGGCGCTATGAAAAACTGACTGCGCAAGAGTTGCTGTCGCCGTTGGCCGATCCGGCTAAATTTTCCGGACACCTGATCGATTTCAACGTGCGCGCGGAACGTATGGGCTGGCTACCCTCGGCACCGCAGCTTAATCTTAACCCGCTCAGCGTGAAAGCGAGCGCCGATAAAGCCGGGCTGTCTGCGGCGGATTATACCGTGCAGGCGTTGAAATCAGGCGCTATCCGTTTTGCCTGCGAACAGCCTGACAGTGGTCATAATCACCCGCGAAATTTATTTGTCTGGCGCTCTAACCTGCTCGGCTCCTCCGGGAAAGGTCATGAGTACATGCTCAAATATCTGCTGGGCACCGACAGCGGTATCCAGGGCGAAGCGCTGGGTTCCAGCGAAGGAATTAAGCCTGAAGAGGTGGAATGGCAGTCCGCCGCGATTGAGGGCAAGCTCGATCTGTTGGTCACGCTTGATTTCCGTATGTCCAGTACCTGTCTGTTTTCCGATATCGTTTTGCCGACCGCCACCTGGTATGAAAAAGACGATATGAATACCTCGGATATGCATCCGTTTATCCACCCCCTTTCCGCCGCGGTCGATCCTGCCTGGGAATCCAAAAGCGACTGGGAAATCTACAAAGGTATCGCCAGCGTCTTTTCTGAGGTGTGTGTCGGACACCTCGGACAGGAAACCGATGTGGTGTTACACCCGCTCCAGCATGATTCCCCGGCGGAACTGGCGCAGCCATTTGATATTCTCGACTGGCGTAAAGGCGAGTGCGAACTTATTCCGGGAAAAACCGCCCCCAATATCGTCGTGGTTGAACGCGATTATCCGGCCACCTATGAACGTTTTACCTCGCTGGGTCCCCTGCTGGATAAATTAGGCAACGGCGGTAAGGGGATTGCCTGGAATACGCAAGATGAAGTCGATTTCCTCGGTAAGCTCAATTACACCAAACACGATGGTCCGGCGAAAGGACGTCCGCGGATCGACACCGCGCTGGATGCTTCGGAAGTGATTCTTGCCTTAGCGCCGGAAACTAACGGCCAGGTGGCGGTGAAAGCCTGGCAGGCGCTGGGCGAGATGACCGGGCGCGAGCACACCCATCTGGCCATCAATAAAGAAGATGAGAAAATTCGCTTTCGTGATATCCAGGCGCAACCACGCAAAATTATCTCCAGCCCGACCTGGTCAGGACTGGAAAGCGAGCATGTCTCTTATAACGCCGGATATACCAACGTACATGAACTGATCCCGTGGCGCACGTTGTCGGGGCGGCAACAACTCTATCAGGATCATGCGTGGATGCGCGCTTTTGGCGAAAGCCTGGTGGCATATCGTCCGCCGATTGATACCCGCAGCGTCAGCGAAATGCGAGAAATTCCGCCCAACGGTTTCCCGGAAAAAGCGCTTAACTTCCTGACGCCGCACCAGAAATGGGGAATTCACTCCACCTACAGCGAAAACCTGCTGATGCTGACCTTGTCGCGCGGCGGGCCGATTGTCTGGATTAGCGAAGCCGATGCCCGTGAATTGGGTATTGAAGATAACGACTGGATTGAAGCCTTCAACGCTAATGGCGCTCTTTCCGCTCGTGCGGTGGTCAGCCAGCGCGTTCCGCCGGGTATGACCATGATGTACCACGCCCAGGAGCGGATTATGAACATTCCGGGTTCGGAAGTGACCGGGATGCGCGGCGGGATCCATAACTCCGTGACCCGGGTCTGTCCAAAACCGACGCATATGATCGGCGGCTATGCGCAACTGGCTTACGGCTTCAACTATTACGGAACCGTGGGTTCGAATCGCGATGAATTCATCATGATCAGGAAGATGAAAAACATTAACTGGCTGGATGATGAGGGCCGGGATCAGGTACAGGAGGCGAAAAAATGAAAATACGCTCACAGGTTGGGATGGTACTGAATCTCGATAAATGTATTGGCTGTCACACCTGCTCCGTCACCTGTAAAAACGTCTGGACCGGACGTGAAGGGATGGAATACGCATGGTTCAATAACGTCGAAACTAAACCGGGCATCGGCTATCCCAAAAACTGGGAAGACCAGCAGGAGTGGCAAGGCGGTTGGGTTCGTGATGTTAATGGCAAGATAAGGCCCCGTCTGGGCGGCAAAATGGGGGTAATTAGCAAAATTTTCGCCAACCCGGTGATTCCGCAAATCGATGATTACTATGAACCCTTTACCTTCGATTATCAGCATTTACATAATGCGCCGGAGAGTAAGCATCAGCCCACTGCCCGCCCTCGTTCACTGATTGACGGAAAACGGATGGACAAGGTGATCTGGGGGCCAAACTGGGAAGAGCTGCTCGGCGGCGAGTTTGAAAAACGCGCCCGCGACCGTAACTTCGACAACATACAAAAGGAGATGTACGGTCAGTTCGAAAACACCTTCATGATGTACCTGCCGCGCCTGTGCGAACACTGCCTGAACCCCAGTTGTGTCGCCACCTGCCCAAGTGGCGCTATTTATAAGCGTGAAGAAGACGGCATCGTGCTAATCGACCAGGATAAATGCCGGGGCTGGCGTTTGTGTATCAGCGGCTGTCCGTACAAAAAAATCTACTTTAACTGGAAGAGCGGCAAGTCTGAGAAATGCATATTTTGCTATCCGCGTATTGAATCCGGCCAGCCGACCGTTTGTTCGGAAACCTGCGTCGGGCGCATCCGTTATCTTGGCGTTCTGCTCTACGACGCCGACAGGATTGAAGAAGCGGCCAGTACCGAACACGAGACAGATTTGTATGAACGTCAGTGCGATGTGTTTCTCGATCCGCACGATCCGGCGGTCATCGAAGAGGCGCTTAAACAGGGCATCCCGCAAAACGTCATCGACGCCGCCCAACGGTCGCCGGTGTACAAAATGGCGATGGACTGGAAGCTGGCGCTTCCGCTGCACCCGGAATACCGTACCCTGCCGATGGTCTGGTACGTACCGCCGCTGTCGCCCATACAGTCATACGCTGACGCGGGCGGGTTGCCGCACAATGGCAATATTCTGCCGGCGGTGGAAACGCTGCGTATTCCGGTCCAGTACCTGGCCAATATGCTCAGCGCGGGCGATACCGGCCCGGTCATTCGGGCGCTAAAGCGGATGATGGCGATGCGCCACTACATGCGCTCGCAGACGGTTGAAGGCGTGACGGATACCCGCGCGATTGACGAAGTGGGTCTGAGCGTACAACAGGTTGAAGAGATGTATCGCTACCTGGCGATTGCCAATTATGAAGATCGTTTTGTCATTCCCACCAGCCACCGGGAAATGGCGCGCGACGCCTTTCCGGAGCGCAACGGCTGCGGCTTTACTTTTGGCGACGGTTGTCACGGCTCGGATACTAAATTCAACCTGTTCAACAGTAGCCGTATTGATGCCATCAATATCACCGAAGTGCGTGATAAAGCGGAGGGGGAATAATGCAAATCCTCAAAGCGATTGGCCTGTTGATGGAATATCCGGACGACGAGTTGTGGGAATGTCGGGATGAAGCGCTTGCCCTTATCCAACACGATGCGCCAATGCTGACCGACTTCACTCGCGAGCTGCTTTATGCGCCGTTACTGGATAAACAAGCAGAATGGTGCGAAGTGTTTGACCGCGGGCGCGCCACTTCATTGCTGTTATTCGAGCATGTTCATGCGGAGTCCCGCGATCGCGGCCAGGCGATGGTCGATTTGTTAAGCCAGTATGAAACCGTGGGCCTGCAGCTCAACTGCCGCGAACTACCGGATCACCTGCCGCTCTATCTGGAGTACTTAAGCGTGTTGCCGGAAGCGGAAGCGCGCGAGGGATTACAGAATATTGCCCCTATTCTGGCGCTGCTGGGCGGTCGTCTGAAACAGCGAGGAGCGCCGTGGTATCAACTGTTTGACGCCCTGCTGACGCTGGCGGGCAGTACGCTTACAAGTGACAGTGTCACCAAGCAGATTGTTCAGGAATCGCGGGATGATACCCGTCAGGCACTGGACGCCGTCTGGGAAGAAGAGCAGGTGAAGTTTATCGAAGATAACGCCACGACCTGTGACAGTTCACCGTTACACCATTATCAACGACGCTTTAGCCAGGACGCGGCGCCGCAGTACGTCGACGTCAGCGCGGGAGGCCCGAAATGATACAGTACCTGAACGTCTTTTTTTACGACATCTACCCCTATATTTGCGCCACGGTATTCTTCCTCGGCAGTTGGCTGCGCTATGACTACGGACAATATACCTGGCGCGCGTCGTCCAGCCAGATGCTGGATAAGCGTGGGATGGTGATATGGTCGAATCTGTTCCATATTGGCATTCTGGGGATCTTTTTTGGCCATCTGTTTGGGATGCTGACGCCACACTGGATGTATGCCTGGTTCCTGCCGATTGCGGTAAAACAGCAGATGGCGATGATCCTCGGCGGCGTGTGCGGCGTATTAACGTTGATCGGCGGCGCGGGATTACTGTGGCGTCGTCTGACCAATCAGCGTGTGCGGGCGACATCCACTACACCAGATATTATCATCATGAGCATTTTGCTGATTCAGTGCCTGCTTGGCCTGAGCACCATTCCGTTTTCGGCGCAATATCCGGATGGCAGCGAAATGATGAAGTTGGTGGGCTGGGCGCAAAGTATTGTCACCTTCCGCGGCGGGTCTTCGGAAATGCTGAGCGGTGTGGCGTTTGTTTTCCGCGTTCATCTGGTGCTGGGAATGACTATTTTCCTGCTCTTCCCGTTTACCCGCCTGGTTCATGTCTGGAGCGCGCCGTTTGAGTATTTCACCCGTCGCTACCAGATTGTTCGTACCCGCCGCTAATTCTCTTTGCCCGGGGGTACGCTTACCGGGCAAAGAAAAACGCCTGGGCGTCGTCATTCGGCAACGCACAGGCTATGATGATTCTTCAGCCAAAGGAGAACATCAATGAAACCGCAGATTTACCATGTTGACGCCTTCACCAGCGAACCCTTTCGCGGCAACTCTGCTGGCGTTGTCTTACATGCGGATACGCTAAGCGACGCGCAGATGCAGCTGATTGCCCGTGAACTTCGTCACTCGGAAACCGCCTTTTTGCTAAAAAGCGAAGAGAGTGATGTGCACATACGCTACTTTACACCGACAGTAGAAGTCCCCATCTGTGGTCATGCCACCGTGGCCGCGCATTATGTTCGGGCAACGGTACTGGGGTTGGGAAACACCACCGTCTGGCAAACCTCGTTAGCGGGCCGTCATCGCGTTGAAATTCATGCCGAACACAACGACTATCGCATCACGCTGGAACAAGGTCAGCCCTCTTTTGAACCACCGCTAGTCGGAGAGATTCGGGCTGCCATCATCACCGCACTAAACCTGACTGAAGATGATATCGTGCCGGGAGCGCCTATTCAGGTGGCTTCAACAGGACATGCAAAAGTGATGATCCTGCTCAAACCAGACGTTGATATTGATGCCCTTTCTCCGAATCTGGCAGCCCTGACGGCAATCAGCCAGCAAATTGGCTGTAACGGCTTTTTTCCTTTCCAGATTCGTCCGGGAGAAAACGAAACCGATGGGCGAATGTTTTCCCCGGCGATAGGGATTGTGGAAGATCCGGTAACGGGAAACGCCAATGGCCCGATGGGGGCATGGCTCGTCCATCATGGCCTGATGGCGCATGACGGTAAAACGCTGCAGATTCAAGGCCATCAGGGGCGCGCTTTAGGCAAAGAGGGTACTGTTGATGTTACCGTCACCATTCGCGATAACGAGCCGGAAAACGTCACCATCTCCGGCCAGGCGGTCATTCTGTTTCATGCCGAATGGGCCATTACTTTTTAATCTTTGTCAGGCCCGCAAATCCTCGCGGCAAAAAACTATTTTCCCGCCTCCGGATGGGTATCAAATGCAGCCATTACCGCGGCCAGCTCCGCCTCGGTAAAACCGTGCTTTACATCATTTACGCCGAGACCAAACTGCTGCTGAAGTAACTGATACAACGACGGTACATCCGGTACATTGACCTGTTCAACGGCATGTCCCTGGTGGTAACGCGTGAAGTGGAAATTCGTTAATGTCAGCTTGCCGCCATCAGGCAAATGGCGGCACATCAACAAATGATGACGAAAATGGGATTGCGGCCAGTGAGCCGACCAGAAATTGCCCATCACATGATCGCTCTGCTGCTGCACCGCCAGATCAAAACAGTACATCGACTGCCAGTGCTCATGGTGGCGGAATTGTAAAATCCATGTGCTCCCCTCCTGCATCAGGCGGTATTCGCCATGCGGCGTTTGCTGGGCAATTTCAGCCTGCAGACGAAGCGGCGCGGTTAGCGTTTGGCCGCCAAACCCCACGTCCGCGATCCACTGCTCATTCTCAACATCAACCAGCAGCAAACGGTGCGTGCGCGGCGGTAAACTGGCGGGATGAGACAGAATGACCCGCCCCAATAAGCTTCGGACGTTAAAACCGATGTCGCGTAACGCGCGTTCAAACAGGCCATTCAGTTCAAAACAGTATCCACCGCGTCGGGCATAAAGCAGTTTCTCCTCTAATGCCGTCTCATCGAGCTGTATTTCACGAGGCAGTAGAACATCCAGATTTTCAAAAGGAATCGCGCAGTTGTGCGCTAAGTGAAGCGTTCTGAGCGCTTCAACCGTAGGAACCCCCAACGGCTGACAATGTAATCGCGTAAAATAAGCATGTAAAAAAGAGGTCATCTGAGGCTTCCATTAACATTAATGCTTGCGTTCGGCACACAGGCTGAGGCGGATATCGCTGCGCAACAGGATACCCTATCCGTGGAATAGCGTTGGATACTTTTGAAAAAATAAGACAGGCCGGCTACAGCCGCCGGAGGTACGTGGAATTTTGGCGTACAAACGGAAATCGGGTTCTGAGAATCTCTTTGCGACACGCCGCCAAAATAGCGGCGTGTTAAAATTTTTAACGCCAGCTCAGCGAGTCTGATTTCTAACAAAACTGGCTAAACATAAACGCTTTTTAATACTTGTCCAAATAGTTATGGTAACGATCTTTTATGTCGGCCGCCCATTGCACTTTCGCCTCCTGCATGTCGCTGGCCCGAGCGATATAATGTTCTAAACTCGGAATGGCGCCTAATGCCTGAGGTAAGGCATTATATTCTGCTATTCGCTCTCTGACGGTTTTATATTTTTCATCAATATCATAATGATAGTACGCTGGCGCTTCAAAAAAGCCCTCTTCCAGTCTCATACAAATATCTTCAAAGGACCCCTTAACCTCTACGGTATGTTCGCCATCCGATATCCTGACGATTGGCTCACGTCCAGCCATCAGCGAGAGTTGTTCGAATGTTAACATCCGACCATCAGAAAGCTCGACATCTATAATAAATTGTTCATCACGTACAGCATCTGCAAGGTGATTATGGATAGTCCCTGCATTGGCACAGAACTCCTCAACTTTAGGCGTAACATTGCAATAATGTTCAATTACTCTTGTAAATCCGTAGGCTAATCCTGCTGTAAGCACATACAAGATGCCTTTCATGATTTTTGTTGATAATTTATTTTCGTAATCTCCTGCAGCAACATGAGGTAGCTTATTTCCTGATAAAGCTCTGGCATAGGTAGAAACTGATGTATGTGGCATATCCTGCTCCTTCAAATTTTGCTCAATAGCTTTATATGTCCTACTCCTCTCTCATTATGACGATATGTCAATCAACAAAATTGCTCAAAGGCATATATTTTCAGGAGAAAATGAGAATAACAGGCGCAACGGCCTTATCTTATGCTGCTGCAATATCGTCAGGTAGTTTACCGTTCGAGGTTATATCTATGACCATAAATCCCACCAGTGATTAGCGCTGATTAATTATTGTGCAACGCAATCACTACGGATTTGTGCTGGCGTCTTATCTGGCTGAATCGTGACCACACCGCACCACATCTGACCACACAAATAAACTCGACATTCTCATTTTGTTCTTTCCGTATGTTTTGCGTCATTTAACAATTGCAGGTAGGATGCTCCGCCGGCGGTTTTATCCCTGTCACAGAATCAGGGAAAAGCGGCATTCGCCATTGCAGGCAATCGATTGGTGAGCGCCCGTCGCGGCATAAGGAATTTTTCTGTCAGGACAGGCTATAACAGGTAACGTAATGAAAACACAGACTACGCACGCCGCAGAACAACATGCGGCGAAACGACGCTGGCTGAACGCCCATGAAGAGGGGTATCACAAAGCGATGGGGAATCGTCAGGTTCAGATGATTGCTATCGGCGGCGCGATTGGCACCGGTTTATTTTTAGGTGCAGGCGCCCGATTGCAAATGGCCGGACCGGCACTGGCGCTGGTCTATCTGATATGCGGCATTTTTTCTTTTTTCATTTTACGCGCGCTGGGCGAACTGGTATTGCATCGCCCTTCCAGCGGGAGCTTCGTCTCCTACGCCCGTGAATTTTTGGGTGAAAAAGCGGCCTACGTCGCAGGCTGGATGTACTTTATTAACTGGGCGATGACCGGGATCGTCGATATCACCGCAGTGGCGTTATATATGCACTACTGGGGCGCATTTGGCGACGTTCCGCAATGGGTGTTCGCGCTCGGCGCGTTAACCATTGTCGGTACCATGAACATGATCGGCGTAAAATGGTTTGCCGAAATGGAGTTCTGGTTCGCGCTGATAAAAGTACTCGCCATTGTTATCTTCCTGGTGGTAGGCACGATTTTTCTCGGTACCGGTCAACCGCTTGAGGGTAATGCCACCGGTTTTCACCTGATTACAGATAATGGCGGCTTTTTCCCGCACGGCCTGTTGCCCGCGCTGGTACTGATTCAGGGCGTGGTGTTCGCTTTTGCGTCGATTGAACTGGTCGGTACCGCCGCTGGGGAGTGCAAAGATCCACAGACGATGGTGCCAAAAGCCATCAATAGCGTGATCTGGCGTATTGGTCTTTTCTATGTAGGATCGGTCGTATTGCTGGTTTTGCTGCTGCCGTGGAACGCCTATCAGGCGGGGCAAAGTCCGTTTGTCACCTTCTTTTCTAAACTTGGCGTGCCTTATATCGGCAGTATTATGAATATCGTGGTGTTAACCGCCGCGCTTTCCAGCCTGAACTCGGGGCTTTACTGTACGGGGAGAATTTTACGTTCAATGTCGATGGGGGGTTCCGCGCCGAAATTCATGGCGAAAATGAGCCGTCAGCATGTGCCCTATGCGGGTATTCTGGCGACTCTGGTGGTTTACGTGGTCGGCGTATTCCTGAATTACCTGGTTCCCTCCCGCGTGTTTGAGATCGTTCTTAATTTTGCCTCGCTCGGCATTATCGCGTCGTGGGCGTTTATCATGGTGTGCCAGATGCGTTTACGCCAGGCGATAAAAGAAGGCAAAGCCGCAGACGTCAGTTTTAAACTGCCCGGCGCGCCTTTTACCTCCTGGCTAACACTGCTGTTTTTACTAAGCGTGCTGGTACTCATGGCGTTTGACTACCCGAATGGAACTTACACTATCGCCTCGTTGCCGCTGATCGCCATTCTGCTGGTCGCCGGCTGGTTTGGCGTGCGACGTCGTGTGGCGGAGATCCATCGCACTGCGCCAGTGACGGCGGATTCGACAGAGAGTGTCGTATTGAAAGAAGAAGCAGCGACATAACATTACCCTTCCCCGGCAGCCCCAGGCCTGCCGGGTTTAATGCGCGTTGCCGCCAACACCGCATCGCGCCCAATGCTTAGTCAGCCTTAATCAACTGCGCCACATCATTGCTGTTAATTTCCCGCTGGTTGCCTTCCTGATCGGTATAACTGGTCATTCCCGTCTCTTTATCTAACTGCGGCTTACCCTGAGTTACGATCGTTTGCCCATTCTTCGTCGTCATCACATAGTTGGTTGTGCAACCCGCAAGCATAAAAAACATCATGCCCAAACCAGAGCATATAAATAACCTTTTCATATTTTCCTCGTGAATATAATGAGTTAACTACAGCAAAAAGGCAGTGTAATTCTCACAGAATCATCAGGCTATCGGCGGGGTGTAACGAGGCGTATCGGTGCGTTTAAAGAGATGACTGGAGGGGTTTCCCCCTCCATACCCTATTTACAGAGCAATGCGAATAACATCATCCGGCTGCGTCGCTTCCTGTTCACGTGTCGATTTCTGCTTCACGCTGACGTAGAGCGTTTTACCGTCTGCCGATAGCGCCAGGCTATTCGGGTACGTCGGCGTATCGAACGTTTTAACAACGTTATAGGTCTTCGCATCGATCACGCTGACCTGCCCTGCCTGACGATGTGTCACATACGCCTCGTTACGTGTCGGGTTAAACAGGACGGCCAAAGAAGCAGGCGCCGCGATTTTGGCAAGAATATTGCCATTACGGGTATCGACAACCAGAACCTCAGTCGCCTTCGAGTCGGTGATAAACGCGCGATGACCTGCGGTATCGAGACTCAGGTTAATAAAGAAGTGTTCTTTACCGTCATCCAGCAACTTCTTACGACTGAGAATTTTATTGCTGGCGGTATCGATGGTGATAAATTCACCATCCGCATTGGTGGTGTACAGGCGTTGCGCTTTACTGTCGAGCGCCAGACCCGTACTCATTTTGCCGGTATTTTCGATCGTCGTTTTCAGTTTGATGGTTTCGCCATCCACTACCCAAATAGCACTCTCTTTACCAACACCGCTAATGTAGATCGTGTTGGTCGCCGCATCGGCAACCAGCTCACGGGGCTGTAACGGACGAACCTCTTCAGTACGTTTGCGCGCATCAAGTACCAGACGACCTTTTACATCACCCGTTTTGGCATCAATTGCGGTAACAGCGCTGTTAATGGTATTGCCAAACCACAGCGTTTGGGTCGCGGCATTGATGGTGGCGCCGAACGGCTTGAGATCGTTATGAATCGCTTGCGTGATTTCCAGCGTCACCGGGTCGAGACGATAAACTACGCCGCCTTTATCCAGTTTACGGCTTTGCGATGTAGCCAGCCAGAGCGCGTTTTCTTGCTGACTCCAGGCCATCTCATAAGCGCCTTTGCCTACCGCTTTACGCAGCATGTCTTCCGCCGCCAGCGTGCTAAATGAGGATGCGACGAGGAGCGAACCTAACAATAAAGAACCACGCAGGCGCGGCGAAAAAAGATGACGTAAGTGCATGACGACTCCCTTTGATAAAAACGTGTATAGCTGCTTCACACTACTTCGCTGCGCGGGATCTTCGTTCCGCACTTATTATAAGTTGAGAATAATAATCATTATTTATCAGAAAGTGGAGCTTTTCCTCGCCTGCGAATGTCATGGCTCTTAAATACCGCACATTTTCTTAACTTAATGTGCGATTAAAATTTCAAAACTTTACATATTGACTACCCTTAATGTCACGTTTTCCGTTGATACGCTTACATTTATCCGGCATTTTCATGAAAATTATTTCCGTTAGACAGCGACTTTATCCCGCCCTCTTATTGCCTCTGACCTTCTCCCCGGTTCTTCAGGCCGCCAGCGCGCCCAATGAACAAACCATGATAGTCACCGCAACGCCGCAAACCGTATCCGAACTGGATACACCTGCCGCCGTTAGCGTCATTGAGGGAGAAGACATGCGTCTGGCGACGCCGCGCGTCAATTTATCTGAGTCTTTAACCAGCGTCCCGGGATTGCAAGTGCAGAACCGGCAGAACTACGCGCAGGATCTGCAAATCTCTATCCGCGGATTTGGCTCGCGTTCCGCCTTTGGCGTGCGCGGCATTCGTCTGTATGTTGATGGCATTCCCGCCACCATGCCGGATGGGCAAGGCCAGATTTCGAATATTGATATTAACAGCATACAAGACGTTGAAGTGTTACGCGGCCCTTTCTCAGCGCTATACGGCAATGCTTCCGGCGGCGTGATAAATGTCACCACCGAAACCGGCAAACAGCCGCCTACCCTTGAGGCCAGCAGCTACTACGGCAGTTATGGAAGCTGGCGCTATGGGCTAAAAGCCACGGGCGCGATGGGTGACGGCACACAGCCAGGCGACGTGGATTACACGGTATCGACTACCCGTTTCACCACCCACGGCTACCGCGATCACAGCGGTGCGCGAAAAAATCTGGCTAATGCCAAACTGGGCGTTCGCCTTGACGATGTCAGTAAACTCTCGCTGATTTTTAATAGTGTGGACATTAAGGCGGACGATCCCGGCGGACTTACCGAATCTGAATGGAAAGCCGATCCGCAACAGGCGCCGCGCGCTGAACAGTACAATACGCGTAAAACCATCAAACAAACTCAGGCAGGATTGCGTTATGAACGTCAGCTCAGCGCGCAGGATGATATCAGCGTGATGGCCTACGCCGGAGAGCGGGAAACCACGCAATACCAGTCTATTCCCCTGGTGGCACAGCTAAAACCGGCCCAGGCTGGCGGCGTAATTACACTGCAACGTCACTATCAGGGCATTGATTCCCGCTGGACTCACCGGGGAGAATTAGGTGTGCCGGTCACCTTCACTGGCGGATTAAATTATGAAAATATGAGCGAAAACCGCAAGGGTTACAATAACTTCCGTCTCAACAACGGCACCCCTGAGTTCGGGCATAAAGGCGATTTACGCCGGGATGAACGTAACCTGATGTGGAATGTCGATCCTTATCTGCAAACCCAGTGGCAGCTTACGCAAAAACTCTCGCTGGATGCTGGCGTGCGCTACAGTTCCGTGTGGTTCGATTCTAACGATCACTATATCGCGCCCGGCAATGGCGATGACAGCGGCGACGCCAGCTATCACCACTGGCTACCCGCCGGATCGCTAAAATATGCGTTAACTGACGCCTGGAATCTCTATCTTGCTGCCGGTCGCGGATTTGAAACTCCCACTATCAATGAGCTTTCTTATCGCGCTGACGGCCAAAGCGGGTTCAACTTTGACCTCAAACCGTCGACCAATGATACGGTGGAAGTCGGCAGTAAAACGCGGATTGGCAACGGCTTGTTGACCGCCGCGTTATTTCAAACCGATACCGATGATGAAATTGTTGTCGCCAGTAGTATGGGAGGACGCACTACCTACAAAAACGCGGGTAAAACACGCCGCCAGGGCGCAGAACTCTCGTTGGACCAGCGCTTCGCCGGCGACTGGCGGGTGAAAGCATCATGGACCTGGCTGGATGCGACCTATCGCAGTAACGTTTGTCAGGGGCAAAACTGTGATGGAAACCGGATGCCCGGCATCGCCCGTAATATGGGATTCGCCTCATTAGGTTTTATCCCGGATGAGGGGTGGTACGCCGGAACAGACGTTCGCTATATGGGCGATATCATGGCCAATGATGAAAATACCGCCAAAGCGCCTTCGTATACCGTTGTTGGACTAAATACAGGGTATAAATTTAATTACAGTCAGCTTACCGTCGATATTTTTGGGCGGGTAGATAATCTATTTGATAAAGAATATATCGGTTCAGTGATCGTTAATGAATCTAATGGCCGATATTATGAGCCAGCGCCAGGGCGTAACTATGGCGTGGGGATTAATCTGGCATGGCAATTTGAATAAATATCCGGCAAATATCCGGCAATAGCGGGGAATCCCCGCTATTGATAAGTCATAGTTTCATGAAGGTTACATGAAGTACTGATTTTTAATCGTCGCTACGTTTTGTTGCAAAACGTTCTGTAGGCAGTGGCGACTGGCTTCTTTATCACCAGTCACTAACGCATTAAGCAATTTTCTGTACAGATTAACGCCGTTTTGATAATCATCAAGTTTAAAATTATCATATAAAAAATGCAGGCTTGGCCCCAGGCGTACCCATAATTGCTCGATCATGGCATACAGCGTTGGCATATCCGCGTAGTGGTAGATCTCAAAGCGGAATGCGCGGTTGGCCAAAAGAATTTTCTCCATAACGCCACTTTCCAGCGCCTGTTGAAATTCATCTAATAGCGCATTCAGTGTCTGCTCGCGATCCGGAGTAATCTTACCCGCAGCGGCGACCACCGCCATCTCCTCCAGGGCAGTACGAATCGTATTAATTTCCAGCAAACTTTCCAGCGAGATCTCCGGCACCATAAACGCCTGTGCTGGCGCCACCGCCAAAGCACTGGAAGAGACCAGCCTTAACAGGGCCTCACGCACCGGCGTAATACTGACGCCTAACTCTTGAGCGATATTTTTAGTGATAAGCCTTGCGCCTGGTTTTAATGCGCCAATAGACAATTGATGCTTTAACCGATTTTCAACCTGTGTGGTCAGGCTTATATGTTGTGTTTTTTCCGTACCCGGCATTTTCCTTCCTTCACCTCTTGGCAGAACAACATCGCAATCGAGTCCCGAAGAAGTTTCGGAACTTAATTGTAAAAAAGATAATCCAGGCCTGAACGGCCAAATAAATAAAAGTGATAATTTACTTGCGTGATATTCTCATCTTTTACAACAATACAGGTTTCTTTATGGCAACCGTTTTATCTCCGTCATTCCTTCATGTATCGAGATTTTTGACCGGTTCAGGCCGCTGAGGGAGATAAGCTGCCCCACCGCGATCTGAATGATGAATATAAGTAAAGCCGGAATTTTAAAATTTGCACATTTTTATGGCGACATAATGCCGCCATTTTTTCTTTACGCATCGTCCGCTAAACGTATCACGACTTTGCCAAAGTTCTTCCCCGCCAGCAGCCCCATAAATGCTTCTGGCGCATTTTCCAGCCCATCAGTAATCTGCTCCCGGTAATGTATTTTCCCTTCTTTGATCCAACGCCCCATTTCTTGCTGAAACTCATGTATCCGGTGACCATAGTCCTGGTTGATGATAAAACCTTGCAGACGAATACGCTTTTTAAGTAATGTCGCCATCAGCAGAGGCAGTCTGTCTGGACCGTCCGGCAACGCTGTCGCATTGTAGCCGCTGACCAGACCGCAGAGCGGAATCCGCGCCGACGTATTCAGTAGCGGTAAGACGGCGTCAAAGACTTTACCACCGACATTCTCATAATAGATATCGATACCCTGCGGGCAGGCCCGAGCAAGCTGTTGTGGGAAATTATCAGCGTGATGATCAAGGCACAGATCAAATCCCAAAACGTCTGTCGCATGACGGCACTTTTCCGCGCCGCCAGCAATACCCACGACCCGGCAGCCCTTCAGCTTGCCAATTTGCCCAACCGTTGCGCCTACGGGGCCGGTGGCGGCGGCGACAACCAGCGTTTCGCCCTCTTTCGGCTGGCCGATATCCAATAACCCCATATAGGCGGTAAACCCCGGCATTCCTAAAATACCCAGCGACCAGGAAGGATGTTGCGGATTATCACCCAGCTTTACCAACCCTTCGCCATCTGAAATGTCATAATCCTGCCAACCATTGTAACTCAACACCCATTCGTCTGGTCGGTAATCAGGATGGTTTGACGCGACAACGCGACTAACCGTACCGCCAACCATAACGCAGCCAGGTTCAACAGGCGGCGCATAAGAGGGTTCATCGCTCATGCGGCCACGCATATAAGGGTCGAGTGATAAAAAAACGGTACGCAATAGCACCTGCCCTTCACCGGGCGTCGCGACGTCATCTTCTTCGAGGCGGAAGTTATCCATCTGCGGCGCGCCGTGGGGACGCGAGGCCAAAACCCAACGACGATTTCGGTTGGTCTGTTGCTTCATTCTATTCTCCTCATGCCTGGCATAATCCATCAATAATAGTCGAACATTAGCTTTCTGAGGGAGTTAAACACTCTCAGATATCAGGCTGTGCGCTTTTATGAACGACTTTCCCCCCTCCTCGCTAAACATGAATTCTTGCGCTAATTCGTTGATTTATGCCGCCTTCAATAGTATTTCTAACACTATCGTAAACATTCCCTGGGGTTCCCTATGACGATTCGCTTTGCCGATAAAGCAGACTGCGCCGCGATTACCGAAATCTATAACCATGCGGTATTACATACTGCGGCCATCTGGAACGATCGGACGGTCGATACGGATAACCGCCTTGCCTGGTATGAGGCCCGTCAATTGCTGGGCTATCCGGTGCTGGTAAGCGAAGAAAATGGCGTGGTGACTGGCTATGCATCATTTGGCGACTGGCGCAGTTTCGACGGTTTTCGCTATACCGTCGAGCACTCGGTTTATGTTCATCCGGCGCACCAGGGGAAAGGACTGGGGCGAAAACTGCTCAGCAGACTGATCGACGAAGCCCGACGCTGCGGCAAGCATGTGATGGTGGCCGGTATTGAGTCACAGAATGCCGCCTCAATACGCCTGCATCATTCGCTGGGATTTACCGTTACCGCGCAAATGCCGCAGGTCGGCGTAAAATTTGGCCGTTGGTTAGATCTTACGTTTATGCAGCTCCAGCTTGATGAACACGCCGCGCCGGACGCCTGCTGATGAACCAGTCGCTGACGCTTATCTTTTTGATCGCCGCCGGCGTCGGGCTGGTGGTACAAAACAGTATTATGGTGCGTATTACGCAGACATCATCGACGATTCTGATCGCTATGCTGTTGAACTCGCTGGTAGGGATCGTTTTATTTGTGACGATATTGTGGTTTAAGCAAGGCGCTGCGGGTTTCGGCGAGCTGGTCGCCAGCGTTCGCTGGTGGACATTGATCCCCGGTCTGCTGGGGTCATTTTTTGTATTTGCCAGCATTAGCGGGTATCAGAACGTTGGCGCCGCGACGACTATCGCGGTACTGGTCGCCAGCCAGTTAATCGGCGGACTGGCGCTGGATATCGCGCGTAGCCACGGCGTCACGTTACGCGCAATGGTCGGGCCGGCGTTTGGCGCGCTGTTGCTGGTCATTGGCGCATGGCTGATTGCGAAGCGCCAGTTTTAATGGGTTACAGGATCGTGCCGCCTTTGGTGAGCTGCTCGCGGCGCGCGTCCCGATCTTCTTGATATTGCCTGCCGTGATGCGCGATAGCCGTGCGTAAACGCTGCTGCTGCACATAACGATCTTCGCGACGTAATTCAGCGTCATCGCTCAAGGCAATCAGCAATTCATTCATATGGGCAATTACGCTCTCCGCAATGGCGGCATCCACGCGGGCGCTCACTTCCTCCAGGTGCGACATAAGCTCTCCTACTCTTTATTCTGTAACAGCATGATTCGCCTATTATACGCGTTATTGTCGCCCGATGCGGTAATTCGCCGCCGCCCTCCTGATTTAACTTACGTCAAGTGAAAACACGGGGCTTAATAGACCGAGAATTCGCGCCTTTTTGCCTTTCTTCCGCCGTTTGCTTGCGTATAGACCCCGTAAAGTAGACGCGTGAAGAAGTCTAAGGGATAACAACGTGGCAAAATCTCTCTTGCGCAGCGGCAATCTGGATGATTATCAGGCCGTGGGCGGCGGCGGTCAGGCCGTATTTGAATCAGCATTGCAAATTCGCGAAACGCTTCGTCTGCGTAAACAGCAGGCGATGGTTGACTGTCTGGCGATTCCGCAACTTAACGATAATGGCGATCGGGTTGACTGGTATTCGCCGATTGAAGGTCAGGCGATAGCGTGGAAAGCGGCTGACGAAGAGACACGTTCTCGGGCTTTACGTTATTTAGCCAGCACTTTTGAAAGCGCGGCTGCACTCAGTCGCAAAAGTCTGCAATCCGGTAAAACAGCGCTTCAGCTATTTGGATCGCTACTTGAGAAAGCGACGCAATTTCCCGGCGAAAATCATGTTTTCCTGGTTAACGGCAAACCGGTTATCACCTTCTGGGGATTCGTTAATCTCAACGAAAATACACGCGATGATGTGCTGGACTGCCTGCGGATAACCGAGGCAATCCCCGACATCCCTCTGGTCGAGCCGGAGCCGGAGCCCGAAGAAAAGCCGCTGGTAGAGGCGGCGTTTAGTCAGGCGGATGAACCCTTGTTAACGTCTGTCATTGAGCCGCCGAAAATGCCGGAGGAACCTGTTGCGCCGCCCGTTATCGTTAGCGAGCCGAAGCCGGCCACACCCATCCCGGTTGCTGAGGCGAAAAGAGCTCGCCGTCTACCGCTGTGGAGCTTACCTGTCGCTGCCGTGGTTATCGCCGCCGTCGCCACGCCTTTTTTCTGGCCATCTTCATCCGTTGACGGGGCCTCTCCTGTTCGCGCCGCGCCTGTCGCTACCGCGAAAACTGACGTTACCCCATTGCCTGAACTCACCGCGCATTTGCCGCTGCATCGCGCTGAGGTGACGCCCGCCCCCAAAGTGGCGCCGCTGCCGGAAGCGCCTGTTATTATTGCCGCTATCCCCAAGGACGCGCTGGTGATGGACAGTACGCAGATGAAGCTTGGAACCACGCGCTTTTTAAACGGTAGCTGGCGGGTCAGCGTGGATGTCAAAGATCCGATTACCGGCAAGCCGCCCTCTCTGCGTTATCAGATCCAAAATAACAAAGGTATCGCGCGCGTAGTACATGGCGATAACGTGGTTTGTCGGGCGGAAATTTTCTCTGGTCTGCATCAAACGGGCGAGCTGATGATTAAAAGTCGCGGCAATGCGCGCTGCACCGACGGTTCACGTTATCCGATGCCGGAAATTACCTGTAAAGCAGGCGTCAATGACGTCGCAACCTGTACCGCCCGTTATGGCGACCACGCGGCAATTCCGTTGACGTTTAAAAAGATAGGTGCCTGATTTTATGTTGGTCAATCTGTGTGATTACAAACAGAGCGTCACGCTCATTGCAAACAGCGGCGTCCAGTTTCTTGATTTTGGCTTAACGCCGCAAGAGTCGGCCCACTACGGACGTTTTGTGCGCAAAACGGCAAACGGTCCGCTACTGCGCCTCGATTTTGATCTGACCAGCGGGCGCTACACGTTGCCAGGACGTGCTGGCGGCCAACCCGAAGTCGTGAAACCGGAAAGCACTCAGACGCTGCACTATTCTCTGGATGTACTCGACGGAATCTGGCTCCCCCTGCCGTTCCTGCGTTTTAATCCGCCGCGTACCTTTATTGACGGGCCGGATAACTGGGCGCGCATTCAGGTACGTAAACTCAGCGAGCCAGATAGCGCCGGAAACACACACCGCATCACCCTCGCCTTCGACAGTCAGCTGGCAAAAAATATGCCTGCGGCGTTGGCGCCTTGCGAAAACGATCTGCTCAATGGCACACGTTTTGCGCTCGCCTGGCGCGATGAAGAAGTTGCCGATTTTCTTGACCAGACATGGATTGACGGCTGGCTGCGCGAGTCGTTTCTTCAGTATGCCTCACAGGTGGAAAACCGTTCGGAACAGGCCATACAACAAGCGCTGCGTAGCTTTGAGTATCAGGCGCACTGGTTGAATTTACTGACGCTGTTAGGCGAACAGCTTACGGTGCCGGAAGTAAAGTTTGTGACACATACGTTAAGCACGCCCGCAATCCCGGTCGATCTGATTCTGGATGTCGGCAATACGCATACCTGCGGCGTCTTGATCGAGGATCATGGCGATGCGAATGACGGGTTACGCCAGACGGCAGAGCTTCAGGTGCGTTCTTTAAGCGAGCCGCAGTATCTGAACGATCCTTTATTTACCAGCCGGGTAGAATTCTCAGAAGCGCGCTTTGGCAAGCAACACTTTTCTGTCGAAAGCGGACGAGACGACGCCTTTGTCTGGCCTTCCATTGTGCGTGTGGGCGACGAGGCTCGCGCCCTTGCTATGCAGCGTGTGGGCACCGAAGGCAGCAGCGGTATCTCCAGCCCGCGCCGCTACCTGTGGGATGAAACCCCCGCCTTGCAGGACTGGCGTTTTAGCCAGATCCACGGTAAAACGCAGCGCGAACCGCTTGCCACCGCGTTTCCGCTGATGAATCTGATGAACGACGACGGACAGCCGTTATTCCGCCTGCCGCATGAAGAAAGGCTACCGGTTTTTTCGCCGCAATACAGCCGTAGCACCTTGATGACGCATATGTTGTGCGAAATTCTGGCTCAGGCGCTGGGGCAAATTAACAGCGTCGCCACCCGGCTGCGACTCGGCTTTCCCGCCTCGCCGCGCCAGCTACGCACCCTGATTTTAACGCTGCCTTCCGCTATGCCGAAACAGGAGCGAGAAATTTTCCGCCAGCGAATGTTTGAAGCGCTGGCGCTGGTCTGGAAAGCCATGGGCTGGCATCCGCAGGATGAGGATTTCACCACGCCTAAGCAGCGTGAAAAAAGCGTGGTGCCGGTACCAGAAATACAGATGGAATGGGACGAAGCAAGTTGCGGTCAACTGGTATGGCTTTATAACGAAGCCATTTCGCATTACGCCGGGCGTACCGAATCCTTTTTTAATGCACTCGCCAGACCGGATCGCCAGCCTGAACCCGGCGTCGTCCCCGGGCGCGCATTGCGCGTGGCATCGATTGATATCGGCGGCGGCACGACGGATATGGCGATCGTTCACTATCAGTTAGATGACGGCGTAGGGGCCAATGTAAAAATTACGCCTCATCTCCTGTTTCGCGAAGGTTTTAAAGTCGCCGGGGACGATCTGCTATTGGATATTATCCAACGCTGCGTACTCCCTTCCCTGCAAACGGCGTTGCAACGAGCAGGCGTTACGGATGCCGCCGCCCTGCTGGCGACCTTATTTGGCGATTCGGGACGAATTGATACTCAGGCCATTTTGCGCCAGCAAACGGCGCTGCAATTATTTATGCCGCTGAGCCATGCGGTACTTTCCGCCTGGGAGCAAAGCGACATTAACGATCCGTTTGCCGGTTTACATGCGACATTTGGCGATCTGCTGCTCCGCCGCCCAACGAGCAACGTGATGAACTATATCCAGCAGGCGATCGATCATGCCTTACCGTCTGGTTCGCCGACATTTGATATATTCAATGTGCCGTTGCAAATCCAGTTTAGCCAGCTTCAGGAGGCTCTGCTGGCCGGTCAGTTTACGCTGACAACGCCGCTTCATGCGGTCTGCGAAGCGATCTCCCACTATCACTGCGATATCTTGCTGGTGACGGGGAGACCGACCTGTTTACCCGGCGTACAGGCGCTCATCCGGCACTTACAACCGGTGCCGGTTAATCGCATTGTGTGGATGGATAAGTATCAGGTACATGAATGGTATCCCTTCAGTCAGCAAGGGCGTATCGGCAATCCAAAATCCACTGCCGCGGTAGGCGCGATGTTATGCAGCCTGGCGCTGGACTTACGTCTGCCGCGTTTCAATTTTAAAGCGGCTGATATCGGCGCGTATTCGACTGTGCGTTATCTCGGCGTACTGGATAATACCGTTAATACGCTTCGCGATGAAAATATCTGGTATCACGAGATCGATTTGGATAAACCCGGCGCAACGCTGGACGCTCGCCTGCATTTTCCGCTACGCGGCAACGTGACGTTGGGCTTTCGTCAACTGGCGAACAGTCGCTGGCCGGCAACCCCACTCTATTGCCTGAGCATTAATTCCGCTGAACTGGCGAAAACCATCGCTGGCGACGGCGTACTGAATGTGCGACTGAAATTACGCGGCAGTAGCAAAGATAGCGCCCCGGAATCGTTCATATTAAGTGATGCCTGGCTCCAGGACGGGACGCCGGTCGCCGCCGATGCGCTGACATTAAAATTGAATACGCTGGCTGACCGTCGCCACAGCGGCAGCCACTACTGGATAGATAGTGGGAGTGTATACCTGAAATGACAAAACCGTTAAACACCACCCAGGCTGTTATCGAGTGGGTTAACAACACGCGCCGTTACGCAACGCGACTGGATGATGAAGCCGACGCTCTGCTGGCGCAACTTACGCTTGCCGCGGCGGATGAGTCAGCGCTCAACGCCGCCTGCGCATCACATGGCTGCGTTGGTCTGTACGGGTATGCGCAATCCGCAAAAGCGCATCTGTTAACGACGCTATGCGGTAACGAGAATGGCAAGCTGGAAATTATCACGCCGGACCGTGACTATGATTATTTCAGCCACATCAATCCGGGTCATGCGCCAGCGAATATGGCTATTCGCTTTACGCGCGACATTTTTTCAAACGAGAACAGCTGGCCGTTGCGCCTGCGCTTGATCAGTGAAGCCGAACTGGTGCAGATCTTTATTGCCTGGACCAGCTCGTCCCACATTTGTCGCCAGGTCGAAAAATCCATTATCACATCACGCCTGGAGAAATGGCAATCGCTTCGCCAACCGCAGCCCGTCCCCGGCGTTACCGCTGAAGAGGTCGCGACCATCGCGAGTTTCTGGCGCTCTTGTCTTCCGTCCGCCAGACAACATATTGATGATGCGACATGGCAACACTTTGCCTCGCTCTTGCCTGCGCTGGATCTCACGACTCGGGCGCACGCCTGGGCATTACTGTGGGGAGAGCAACCGGAGATCACCCAGCAATGGCTGGCGCTGGCGCATATGTTGCAACAAACCAGCCATGCCGGGGAACTGGCGGCGCCGCTCAGCCTGCTGGTCGATCATTTTGGCTTACCGGCGGAAAACTTCCTGACGCAAATGGCGCTAACCGCCAGCGATACGCAAAGCGATGTGGTGGTGCATCCGGTTAAGGAAGGCCGACTGCTCAATGCGGTCAGCCTTTCGCTTGATTCTCTGGCGCTGCTTACCCGCGAACTGGTGCTAACCGTTGAAAACAGCGTACTGGATAATGTTGATTTACTGGATATTCCGGTCGCGCCAGACAGTCATCCTCATCCGTTATGGCGGGCGAAATTAGGCTGGATGCTGGCCCATTACCGTCAACAGGTACAGCCCGATGTTCTGGTGATTTGCAATGCTCTGGCATCTCGCTCGCAAACGCCCACCGCCGCCCGTCACTTACTGGAGTGGGTTAACGCCACGCAGCCGCAGCATGAATCAGCGTTACCGGGCGTCGTCTGGGCTATTACTCCACAGGATGCCCGTTTTGCCACCCAGCAAAATCTGGATGAAGCCGTCCAGCAGTTGATGGGTAAACCTGGCGTGCATTGGGGAACGCTGCAGGCGCTGGATAAACACAGTATGCAGCGTTTGGTGGAATGGTTATCGCAGGCGACATCGGCACCACAGCGACAGGCGCGCTTACAGGCGTTACGCGAACAACTGCGAGGCCGCGTGCGCGATCTGTTACCGATGTTTGATGACGCGCAGCTACCGGTTGAAACCGTGATCCGGCGTCTTCAGGCCCAGGCCGCCAGACATGGCGACCTGCTGGCCGGGCTGTTACCGCCGGTACAGAACTTCGAAGCGTTGCTGCGCACCCGACAGTCGCGAGAAGAACAGGTCAGCGGTTTATTTAATGACGCGATCGATCTCTTTGCCGACGAACCAACGCGCGCTTCAGCGTCAGAAGGTCATGAAACAGGCTACCAGGCGCACAAAATGTGGATCAATCATCTGCGCCAGTGGGCCCACTGCCGGGATAATGCGCAGCGTCTGGGTCTGGAACCGCAGATGCTCAACGCCGTGGCGGAGATTTTAATTACCGCCAGCTATCGCCTCGGTTTACCTCAGCAGTTACAGAAAACCATGCAGCGCGAGGAGGTGAGCGGCGCGCAGCTTCATGCCATCATTGGTAACTTCATCGCCTGGCTCGGCTACACAAATATCGAGGAGGCCCAACGCCCGGCCAGCCGCGTTCAGAAAGGCGCAGCCATTTTCGCCGCAACGTCGCGTTCGACAATGTTGCGTCTAACAAAGCTTGACGAACAGCCCGTTCACGCCGCCAGCCGCTATGTCTATGACTGGCTTGTTGCGCTGTATACCCTGGCCAATGAGAACGCAGGATATCGGCATCCGCAGGACGTTACCGACGTAGACAGAGAGCAATTAATTGCCCTGATAGCCTGACCTGGCGGAAAAACCATGCCCGGTAACCTGTATCGGGCTTGAGGTCAGAAAAGCGAAAACAGCAACGCGACGGGGAAACTTATCGGCCATGTCGCGCCAACCAAAAAGGCGCTCAGGAAACGAATTCGTTTTTTGTCATGAGTCAAAAACCAGGTGATCAGGAATGATATCACCGCCATGACGGCGTAAAAAATTAATATCTTTTGAAAGAGGGTCATATCAGGCATCCGCGCCAACCAGAGGAAAAAACGCGCGCAATATGCTCTTTTTATTTGACACACATCAAGGTTTGTCAGCCTTAACAGCAAAACGTTCTCAATGCACGGCTCCGCTCACAGAATATCCTGTTTACGTATTATTGCGGATCTCGCCAACCCGTACTATACCCATAGGGGTTATGATGAAAGGTGGCGAAAATGAATGTTTCCAGTAAAACCGTCGTGCTGATTAATGTCTTTGCTGCTGCAGGACTTTTGGGTCTGATCTCGTTGAGATTCGGCTGGTTTGCTTGAGGTGTTCAACCTTTGAGTACTTGCTGCGCATGTTGGCGGGGAGGTCCCCCTCTCCGCCAACACCCGCCTATTTTTTCATGATTTTTCTGAACAGTAAATGATCCTTAATGCTTAACCATGATGTGGCGGACAAGAGTGTAGTCTTCCAGACCATACAATGACATATCTTTGCCGTATCCCGACTGTTTTTGCCCTCCATGCGGCATCTCGCTAACCAACATGAAATGGGTATTAATCCAGGTACAGCCATACTGCAATCTGGCGCTAAGCCGGTGCGCCCGCCCGACGTCCTGAGTCCAGACGGAGGATGCCAGACCATAGCGAGAATCGTTGGCCCACCTCAGAACCTGATCTTCATCATCAAAGACGGTTATACTGACCACCGGGCCGAAGACCTCGCGTTGCACGATGGCATCTTCCTGTTTTGCGTCTGCCAGCAACGTCGGAGCGAAATAGTAACCTTTACCTTCCGTTTGACTTCCGCCAGTAATCACACGGATATGGCTGAGGGCCTTCGCCTCCTCTACAGCCGCTGTGACGCGCTTCAGGTGCGCCAGCGAACTTAACGGCCCCAGCTCTGTCGACTTATCCTCCGGCGCGCCCATTTTCAGGCTGCTCACCGCGTTCCCTAGCTTTTCGACCAGCGCATCATAGATACCGCGCTGCGCATATATACGGCACGCCGCAGTACAATCCTGTCCGGCATTATAGAAACCAAAAGTCCGGACGCCCTGCGCCACCGCATCCAGATCGGCGTCATCAAAAACAATCACCGGGGCTTTACCACCGAGTTCCATATGCGTACGTTTTATCGCTGGCGCAGTATGGCGCAGAATATGCTCCCCGGTCGCGATAGAACCGGTTAAAGAGACCATGCGTACTTTTTCATGGCCGGTCAATACATCGCCAACAGTCTGCCCTCGTCCGAACAGGACATTGAGCACCCCCGGCGGAAAGATATCCTTCGCCAGCGCGGCAAGTTTAAGCGCCGTCAGCGGCGTGATTTCAGAAGGCTTAATCACCACGCAGTTACCTGCCGCCAGCGCTGGCGCCAGCTTCCAGGCCGCCATCATGAGCGGATAATTCCACGGCGCGATAGAGGCAACCACGCCAATCGGATCCCGGCGGATCATCGACGTATGTCCTTCCAGATATTCGCCCGCCGCCAGCCCACTCAAACAACGGGCCGCGCCGGCAAAAAAGCGAAAAACATCCACGATTGCCGGAATTTCATCATTAATTACGCAGTGCAAAGGCTTACCGCAGTTTTGCGATTCAAGCCGGGCGAACTCAAGGGCGTTTTGCTCGATGCTGTCCGCCAGTTTTAACAGACATTCCGCCCGTGCTTTGGGTGTGGTCTGCCCCCATTCGGCAAACGCGCTATCGGCGGCCAGCACTGCGGCGTCAACCTGCGCGGGCGACGCTTCCGCAATCTCAAGTATGACCTCGCCTGTCGCCGGGTTATAAACAGACTGCCTTTCTCCCTCGCCGTCCACCAGCACGCCATTAATCAGTAATTGATATTGCATAGCATTTTCCCATATCGTCATTAATCGATTTCCGGCGAACGGGCCGCCGCTTTCCTAAAAATAGACGGCGCGCCAGATGCTCACCCGGCACACTCGGGAAATTTAGTCAGGTTGTGAGCTGACACGCATTCCACCTCACACAAGGCTTTTAGCGCGCAGCATCTCGCGAATCAGGCTGCCAAGCTGTTTTACGGCCTGTTCTTCCCGTTCTCCCCAATGCCATGCGGTGTTAAAACGAAAGAAACGCGTCCAGGCGCCGGACGTTGAAAACATTTTCCCCGGCGCGATACTGATAAGGTGTTCAAGCGCTTTGGCGCTAAGTTCACCGGCATCAAGCTGCTCAGGTAGCTCCAGCCAAAGAAAATAACCGCTATCGTTATGGTGAATTTTTACTTCCGCCGGGAGATGGCGCAAAAGGGTTTGCCAGGCTTGCTGTTTACGTTCGGCAAGCTGCCTTCGCAATCGGCGCAGATGCGCGTCATATCGACGTGTCGAGAGATAATCCACTAACGCCAATTGCATGGGGGAACTGGTGGATAATGTGCTCATTAACTGCAAACGCTGAATTTGTCTGGCATGGCTTCCTCCCGCAACCCAGCCAATGCGAAAACCGGGAACCAGACATTTGGAAAAAGACGAACAATGCAACACGGTATCGTCGCGATCCCATGCTTTGGCGGGCAGAGGTTTCTCGCGGCCAAAGTAGAGTTCGCTATAAACATCATCTTCAATTAGCATCACGTTATGGTGCGTGAGTAACGCAACCAGCCGCGCTTTTTTCTCAGCGCTCAGCGTGAACCCTAACGGATTCTGGCTGTTGGTCATTAACCAGCACGCTTTCACCGGATATTCCTGTAACGCTTGTTCCAGCGCCATAAGATCGATACCTTCTTTAACATCGGTGGGTATCGACAACGCTTTCAGGCGCAATCGCTCCAGGGCCTGTAGCGCACCGTAGAAACAGGGGTTCTCCACCACCACCCAGTCTCCCGGTGCCGTCACCGCCTGTAAACTAAGATTCAACGCTTCCAGCGCGCCGGCGGTAATGACAATCTCGTCAGGAGAAACGGTAATCCCCTGCTGCGCGTAACGGCGTGCTATTGCATAGCGCAATTCTGCATTACCTGGCGGCAAATTTTCGATGACGCTCATTGCCGTCGCGGTTTTACTGACCTGCGCCAGAGATCGGTTCAATTGCGGCAAGGGAAACAGACGCGGATCGGGAAACGCTGAAGCAAAAGGCACCACTGAGGTATCACGGCTGGCCTGCAGCATCTCAAAAATATAGGTATTGATATCTACGGCTTCATCCCGAATAACGTGCGCTGCCGTCGCGACTGACCGACAAACCGGATGCGGCGCGACATAATAACCGGATTGCGGACGGGCGATAATCCGTCCCTGACTTTCCAGCAACTGGTACGCATGACCGACAGTCATAAAACTCATGCCGCTACTGGCGACCTGCTCCCTCAGCGAGGGTAATCGATCGCCGGGCTGCCAAACGCCAGAGGCGATTTGTTCTCTAATTTGCTCCGCCAGACGTTGATATTTTTTCATTATTCGTTCTCATTGAGCGCTGCTTGCAGGTGGCAACCGCAGTGTATATCAGTTGTTAAAATTAACAACGATTTGCTAACTGTTATGGTGCTTTCCAACAGGCGTAATGATTAGATTTCGCAACAAAACGCCGTTTCAGGGTCTCTGCTTAACGGGAAAGTCAAACCAGGTGTTCGGGTATGGTTCATGAGTAAGGGAGAAGTGCCACCATTCAGTATCCAGTGGCGTAAAGCCCGCATCACGCATCAATGTTTGTAATAACAACCTATTTGCGCGTTGCTGAGCGGTAAGCATGGCATTATCGGGATGGGATAACGGACTAAAACAGTCAAAGCCGGTACCAAAATCCAGACTATTATCTGGCGAGCGTTGTGCCGCGGACGCAGTACAATTCACCAGTGGTCGTCCGGGATGGTATATCGGTATTTTACTGTCGAGTGGAACAATCGTTAGATCAAGCGTACTTCCCCGACTGTGGCCGGATCTGGCGGCAAGATAACCTTCCTCAAACAGACGCTTTTTCTCTACCAGCGGATAAAATTCGTTTTTCATTTGGTTTTGAGAAGGATCTTTGGCCCACGCGATAAAGTCATTCACTGCGCTTTGCGGACGGTAGCAATCATATATTTTTAAGGTAAGTCCGAAGGGGCGTAAACGATCGGCGACCTGCTTCACTGCGTTCGCGGCTGGTCGTGTTAACAGGCAAACAGGCGCGTTATAGCCTTTAATGGGGCGACCAACAAAGTTATGGGAAGTGAAGTATCGCATGTCTACCTGTACGTCGGGGGCGACCGTAGTAATATCGACAAAGTCTTTTGGCTGGTGGAGATCAATATGGTTTTCAGCTGACATTGCCTGAACGGACAACAGGCTGAACAGGAGGAAAGAAGATACGCATTTTACCATATGTTACACCTCGCGAGAGTCACAGGGGTGATTATGTATTTGAGCAGGTAAAGATTAGCGGACAGCGCTTAAACAGATGGTTAAAATAAACATCATTCCCCCCTGTAATCTGTGCCTTATCACAAACGGAGAGGTTATATTTTGCTTATATGACCATTACGCCGCCTGTTCTATACCCAAAATAATTCGAGTTGCTTAAAGGCGGCAAGGGAATGAGTCCCAGGAGCACAGATAACGATGTGTTTTCACAAAGGCGAGTCTACCTGACCAGAAAGGTTATTTGATAATCAGTAGTACAGTTGTTGTCGCCTTCCATAACTAAATAACATTGTTTCGCCAAAGATAAGACCACTATATAGTCAGGAAGGCAATTAGTGAGGAACGCGTCGATTGTCGGCGATAATGCATCTGAAATTACGATTCACCGCAGTTGTTCAAACACATAGAATCCCCCTCGAACCGAGATAATTCGGTCTGCTGCTCATAGCCATTATTCAGTAAGAAAGCAGGTTGCAGCGGCGGATCACGGGCGTGAAGAAAAATCCTGAGCCCCAAACTTTTTGGACAAGCGCTGAACCTGCCGTATACTTTTACTTAACGTACACTCCGCCATAAAAATAAACCCTGCGATGATACCGTAATGCCACAGGCATAACTTAAGGATATGCCATAAATCAAGCGAAGCATGATTTAACTTCTCAGTGATTGCGATAGTCTGTACAAATATTATGGGATGAAATAATAAGACGCCTAACAAAAATATCCCTGCCACGATCATGGCAAGTAACTGAAAAAAAGCCCATCCGATAACGAAACGGTAAAGTAACAGCAATAATAGCCGTCCACATTTTCTTAGCCATTCTGACTGCAAAATGCCCCAGGATGCTGTCTTTTCGTGAATTTCACCATCTGATTTCTTCATTTTGAGCCTCCTCGCAGGTTTTTATAATTTTATTGCCCAACTGGAAATAAATCCGTCAGCTAATCGTTACAACAAATATAATTAAGACAGAAACTAAAGAGTAAGGCATTTATATCATAAGTGCTATCAGTATTGGCCTTCTGCCCTACCGCTAAATATCTCATTGTTGTTAGCCTAATAATACTTTCAGTTTAACTTCTTATAAGAAAATTTCTACACGGTTGAGCAACAATTTACTTTATCTAAAAATAATATAGCGTGTAATTAATCATTACTTATGGTACATGATGATGTGAAAATTAAGAAAACCGTTTTAGTTTCATTCGTTTTACCTGACATACTTCATGTCCAGGAGGCGTGGGCATGACTAAAACTACGGGTCAATTTGAACGTTCAGGACAAAGCAAAAATCAGGTGTTTCACCGATAGGCAAACCGATGGGCAACATGGGATAATATTTTGAATACCACCTATTCCAGTAATGAAGTATTTATAATCACTTGTGGTCTAAATTATGCCAATTACTATCGGGAGAGGGTTTTTAAAGAGTGAGATGTTTTCTCAAAGTGCCATCTCTCAACGCTCCTTCTTTACGTTACTATGGGAAAAGATTAAAGATTTTTTCTGTAGCACGCGAAGATCCGCTGCCGATCAATATATAAAGGAATTATGTGATGTTGCCTCTCCGCCTGACGCACAACGTTTATTTGATTTATTTTGCAAGTTATATGAATTATCATCACCGTCATGCAAAGAAAAATTCCATTTTCAGCACTATAAAGATGGCGAAGATATTCCGTTATGCATTGTGATACGTCAGGATCACTACTATTATGATATAATGAATAGAACAGTACTCTGTGTTGATACTCAGTCTGCCCACCTGAAAAGATATTCTGATATTAATATAAAAACTAGCACTTATGTTTGTGAAGAGCTATGTTGCTTGTTCCCTGAGCGGTTACTACTCTCGCTATCCGGTGGTATAACATTTTCCGTTGACCTAAAAAATATAAAAGAGACGCTTATCGCCATGGCAGAAAAGGGTAATTTATGTGACTGGAAGGAACAGGAAAGAAAAGCCGCCATCTCCTCCAGGATTAGTCTGGGCATCACCCAGGCAGATCTACCACCTATTGACGACGCTATCAAAAACAAAATAGCCGCAAAGGTTATTGAGGATACTAACTTAAAGAATGCAACATTTGAACCAAATTATGCACAAAGCTCAGTTACTCAAATTGTTTATTCATGTTTGTTTAAGAATGAGATACTAATGAATATGCTGGAAGAAAGTTCCTCTCATGGCCTGCTATGTTTAAACGATCTTGCTGAATATGTAGCGCTACAAGTTCATAACAGCCTTTTTTCTGAAGATTTATCTTCACTCGTTGAAACAACAAAAAATGTGGCTCATCACCAGCGTTGACCACACCATAAATAGTATGGTTTACAATCCCCTGGCAATACCAAAACCATCTAATACAATAACTTTAAATATATACTTCCATGGAATAATGGATTTACTATGGAGCGAATTGGCTCATTATTTTTATAATTGAGATACTGAGTATTAAGTATATTTTCTCATACAACTTATCGCACTTATTGACAAACTGTTTTCGCTAATTTGAAGTGTTGAATAATAACTCAAAGAAATTATTGGCATCATAGCCTCACGACGTAACTGGAAGGTGGTATGATGTTTACAAAAACGTTATCAGTAGTTTTACTGACCTGTGCGCTGTTTTCAGGCCAGTTACTGGCGAAACAGCAAGACCACGCATTCGTATGGTTTGCGACGGGAGGGCACCAGCTTAGACACGAAGCCGACAGCGATGAATTACGGGCGGCAGCGGAAGAATCAGCGGAAGGCTTGCGCGAGCACCACAACTGGCAGAAATCGCGCAAACCAGAGAGCTATTTTCGTTAATTAAACGCCCCTGCGCTTCGGCAGCGTTTTCATCAGCGCTTCAGGGCTCACTGAAGCGACAACGCTGCCGGGCTGGGGCATTTTTAAGATATGGTTTTTAATTTTGCCAATGACATGCATTTCGCAAGGGCGGCAGTCGAATTTTAGCGTCAGTACCTCATCGCCATGCACCAACTGCATCGGCGTGGCTTTCCAGCTCTTAATATTTCCTTTCGCCTGCTTAGGACAAAGGTTGAACGCAAAACGCAGGCAGTGTTTGGTGATCATGACCGGTACCTCGCCCTTCTCCTGATGCGCCTCATAGGCCGCATCAATCAATTGTACGCCGTAACGGTGATAAAATTCCCGCGCTTTGTGGTTGTAGACATTAGCGAGAAAGCTGAGATGCGTTTGCGGATAGACCGGCGCAGGCTGCGCCACGGGTTTCCGACGACCTCGTTGATAATGGGCCAGCCGCGCCGCGTCAAGCATATCAATCGCCTCCCGACGGAACTGATTGAGCAGGCTATTTGGCACGAACAACGCCGCCGGTAATGTCACCTGCATATCACGTGCGTAGTAAGGCGTCTGTCCCAGCTTCGCCAGTCCGGCTGTTAGGTTATTCAACGCTTTTTCAGAGTTATTGGCTTCCTCAAATACCCCGTCAAGCGTATGCGTGATGCAGACACCGTCTTCACTGGTCAGCGTCAGAATAAGCTGTTCCTGCCAGCCGCCCAGCATGATATCAACCGCCACACGGCGCTCACTGGAGGTTTTTGTCAGCGCTTGCTGCCAGTTATGATCCAGATTACGATTCAACGGATGATGCGGACGGACTTTATGCAGGTCGGCAGGCATATCATTTGGCCAAACGCGGTAGCGGTTATGACCGGTTTTCTCCACCGTATTGGCGCGAAAACCCACCACTTCACGCTTAATCAACACGTTCAGACCATCGCCATTCGCCAACGGCTCCGTAGCTTCTACATCGAGATAATCCTTCGCCACATTCAGCACCTCGCCTACCGGCAAGCCAATAAATTTTGGTGAATCAAATGCGCCAATATCGCCTTTCCGCGCGTTAACAAAATAGTCGGTGCTGCCGCGGTGGAAGGTTTTCTCCGTGGAGGGAACAAAAAAGTGCTCGGTCCGACCAACCGACGCACGCGCCAGATCGCCACGTTGCTCGATAATCGCGTCCAGCATCTGACGATAATGCGCGGTGATGTTTTTGACATAGCTCATGTCTTTGTAGCGCCCTTCAATCTTGAAGGAACGTACACCTGCATCGATCAACGCGCCGAGGTTAGCCGTTTGGTCGTTATCTTTCATCGATAGCAAATGTTTTTCGTAAGAGACCACCCGCCCCTGATCGTCTTTTAACGTATACGGTAAACGACAGGCTTGCGAACAGTCGCCCCGATTGGCGCTGCGCCCGGTTTGCGCATGAGAGATATAACACTGCCCAGAATAAGCGACACACAGCGCGCCATGAATGAAGAACTCAATCGTGGCGTCAGTAGCCTGATGAATAGCCGCTATCTGACTCAAATTAAGCTCGCGCGCCAGTACAATCTGTGAAAAACCGACATCGGCAAGAAATTTCGCTTTTTCCACACTACGAATATCACACTGTGTACTGGCGTGAAGCTCAATCGGCGGGATATCCAGCTCCAGAATGCCCATATCCTGCACAATCAGCGCATCCACCCCGGTGTTGTACAAATCGGTGATTAACCGCTGCGCGGGCTCCAGCTCATCATCATGCAGGATAGTATTCAGCGTGACAAAAATCCGGGCGCCGTAACGGTGAGCAAACGGGACCAGATCGGCGATATCGCGCAGACTGTTACTGGCGTTATGACGCGCGCCAAAACCGGGTCCACCGATGTAGACGGCATCTGCGCCATGCAAAATCGCTTCGCGAGCAATTGCGGCGTCACGGGCCGGACTTAACAATTCGAGATAGTGAGGTTGCTGGCGCATACAGTCTTTCTTATCCAATAGCAGCGAAATGGCGGCTATTGTAGTCAGAAGCGCAAACTAACGAAATAGTTTTCCCGCTTAATCACGCGGGTAATGGATCAGCGAGTGAAAATGAACCGTCTGGTCACTGCTGTTGCGATAGGTATGCGCCGTATCGCCGGCAAAACGCAAACCTTTACCGGCGTCTATGGTTTGCCATACCCCACCAGTACACATGTCCAGCCGACCCTGAATCACCACCACATGTTCGATAACGCCGGCTTTATGCGGCGCTGATTCGCTGACCGCGCCAGGCGCCAGCAATAGAGAAAAATAGTCAAAACAGAGTTCAGGGTCCCACGGAAACAGCGGTGTGATTACCATCGCTTGCTGCTGGGGATCGAAGGTTGGCGGAAATTCGGCCTGCGGAGGCGAAATAAACATTGAGAATGGAACGTTCAGGCCCGTCGCAATTTTCCACAGCGTTGCGACTGTCGGGCTGGATTCATTACGCTCTATCTGCCCTAACATGGCTTTTGAGACGCCGGAGATCTCCGCCAGACGCGATAAACTCCAGCCTCGCTGATGGCGTAACGTTCTTAACGTGGTCGCCAGATAGTGTGTCAGGTTATCCATTTTTCCCCCCAGTAAGACCATAGCGTATCACTTGTACGCTATAACGCACAATGCTACATTGACTGACCGTTATAACGCACAAGAGGCGATCATGCGTCTGTTATCACTGCCGTTACCTACTGTATTATCTGGTCTGGTCGCCGTTCTGGTCGGCTATGCAAGTTCCGCCGCCATTATCTGGCAGGCGGCGCTCGCCGCTGGCGCAACACCCGCAGAGATCGCCGGCTGGATGACCGCCCTCGGTATAGCCATGGGCATAAGCACACTAACGTTAACCTTGTGGTATCGTGCGCCGGTTTTAACCGCCTGGTCAACGCCTGGCGCCGCTCTGTTGGTAACAGGGCTTCAGGGATTATCGTTGCCAGACGCGGTGGGCATATTCATTGTCGCCAATGCCCTGATTGTGCTGTGCGGCGTCACGGGATTGTTTGCGCGTTTGATGCGGATAATCCCCCATTCTCTTGCCGCCGCAATGCTGGCGGGAATACTGCTACGCTTCGGCCTGCAGGCGTTCGGGACGCTCAACGGAGAGTTTGTCATGTGCGGCGGTATGCTATTGGCGTGGCTACTCTTTAAAGTATTCGCGCCCCGCTATGCCGTTATTGCTGCCATGGTGATGGGAATAACGGTGGCTCTCATCCAGGGTGAGGTGGCGATGAGCGGTATTCATTTCGCGCCGGTGTGGCCCACCTTCGTTCCCCCCCACTTTTCATTCGCGCAAAGCCTGAGCGTCGCGGTACCGCTCTTTCTGGTGACGATGGCATCGCAAAACGCCCCCGGCGTCGCCACAATGAAGGCGTCTGGCTATCAGCTTCCTGTCTCTCCGTTAATGATTTTTACCGGATTGCTGGCGCTGCTGCTTTCGCCATTTGGCGTTTATTCTATCTGCATTGCCGCCATTACAGCCGCCATTTGTCAAAGCCCGGACGCGCACCCCGATCCAACGCGTCGCTGGTTAGCGGCCGCCGCCGCAGGCGTTTTTTATTTACTTGCCGGGTGGTTTGGCGGTTCGATAACCGCGCTGATGGTCGCCCTGCCGGTTAGCTGGGTGCAAATGCTGGCTGGTCTGGCACTGTTAAGTACGATTAGCGGTAGCCTGTATCAGGCGCTTACTCACGAAAATGAGCGTGACGCGGCAGTTATCGCATTTCTCGTCACCGCCAGCGGGCTAACGCTGATGGGCATCGGATCGGCATTCTGGGGGTTGATCGCTGGCGGGATAGGCTACGCTGTATTAACGAGAACGCGCCGCCCATCGTTGTCTGGCTGATGGCGACCGCTAATCTGCCGGGGTTTGCGCCATCTTGCGATGGCGCCGCAGAACTATTTTTTGTTAACGTCAAACATAGAGGTATCCGTCGCCATATCATCCACGACCTGTTTCAACGTCTCAAACGCCATTGGCGTACTGGAATTACTCAGGTCTTGACCTTCACCCTGGCGCACTACCTTGACGACCGGCTTGTTGGTCGCGGCATCTATCAGCTCACCCTCAAAATAAAGGTGGGTATCCATGGTTCGGTGGCCCGTCGCCATTTGCGTGCCTGCCACAATCAGCGCTACAGGGATTACCTCATAGAATTGTAGCCCTTCTTTGCTGGTATCCACGCCCGTAATCGCCCCGCGGAAAATCAAACTGCGCGGCCCTGGCGTCGTGACCAGCGGTTTGCGCTGTTCAATTGCTGATTTTACTTTACTGTTCGTATAAGCCAGCAGTTTATCAAGAACTTGCTGCCCGACCTGGGTCGTTGGCTTGGGGACGGGATAGTACGTTATCGGATTGTAAACAATATTGTCATAGTTAGAGTCATTGAAATGTGGATCTACCCAGCGCAACACCGGTTTTCCCGTGGCGGAGGTAGTTTCCTGCAGGTCCGAATAATTTTTTAAGAATCCAGAATACTTATCCGGCTGTGTGACTTTGGACGCACAGCCGGATAACGCCAGCAAGCCAGTAAGCACTGCAACTTTAAATAAAGTATGAGTACGCATGAAACGATCCCTTTAGTCTTCGCAATGATGCAAAGGAAATAATAGCAAAACGAAATCATTCTGGATGCACTAAAAATGGTAACGACAGCACAATTTGAACGCGGCGCCCGACAAAAAAATGCCGAACGCAGCGAGACTTACAGAACTTGCATCGGTCAGGCCGGTTTTCTCGCCAGCATCGTAGCAAAGCGCAGTTTGATACGGTTGCCGTTTTCGTCCGTGCGGTAAAGCTCGCCGACATCTTCGTTGTATTTCAGCATGTCCCATCCTTCGTAATAGCGGCGTAATTCGCCTTCTTTAAAAGCGAACGGGAATCCCACCGTACAGGGAAAGTCCGGCGTATCCATTGCCGCAACAATCAAATTATACCCGCCGGGTTTTGTGCAGCGTTGCATATTGGCAATTAAACCGGGAATGGTTTGCGCCTCAAGAAACATCATAACCACCGTCGAGAGAATAAAATCGTACTCGCCGTCAAAGGTCAATGTATTCAGATCGACAATGTCGGTTTGCAGATTATCCAGCCCTTCTGCCGCTTTAATACGCTCAAGGTTAGCCATACTGGCCGGATTTTTATCCCATGCGGTAACGTCATAACCGTTCGCGGCCAGATACAGACTATTGCGGCCATTGCCGCATCCCAAATCCAGCGTTCGGCCCGGCGCGACAACCTTTGCCGCCGCCAGCACATCCGAATGCGTGCGGGTTAATCCATATTTCTCAGTAAAGTAATTTTCGTCACGAACGGTCATTTTTTTCCTCCGTTTTCAACAGTGCAGCGCGCTCAGTGCGAATAAGCAACGTCCCCTGCACCAGCAATAGAAATGTACGAACCAGCAATAAGGCGATAATAGCGTTAGTGAAAATAAACAGCGGGACGGCCAGAATATGGAAAAGCCCTGATTCACTACCGTGACCAAGATGTAACCCCGTGGTCGCCAGCGCGGAAACGCCGAACGAAAAACTCCAGAAAGAAGCATTAAACGGTTGTGATAAATACCAGGGCATTAATCGCAGCATAAATAAAAGCTGTAACAGACCGTAGCCGAATAGCATTTTCGCCAGCGTGTCGCCCTCCCCGCCATTGACGCTCAGCCAGGCGCTACAGGCGACCAGCGCGGGTGCCAGTTGGATACCCAGCGACGTACGCAGCACCGCCGGTAATTCGCCGCAGCTACGCAGTCGCTGCAAAATAACCGGTTCCAGACTTAACCACGAAAAGACACCTGCGCCTAAAAACACCAGTCCGGCATCATTGTAACCGAGCGCTCCACAGGCCATGGCGCTGATAAAATTATTCGCTACCGTGGGCAGATAAAGCCCCGGGGTTGTCGCTTCTTCCGGATGCGCTCCGCGCCAAAGTCCCGCCGTCTGCCATGCGGCATACGCCAGTTGTATGACGACCCCCACGCTGAATAGCGCAACGGCCAACGGGCGATACCAGGGAACGAAGCCGATCGCGACCAGCATCGTGGTGGCGGGAAACAGGCTGACAAAACTGCTCATTACCGGATGTCGCACTTCAGCCATCACGCTATGGGGAAAGCGCACCAGACGGCTAAGGAACGCCAGGGTCAAGAGTGCCCAAATAATCATCGCCAGGATCACCATGATGTCGCCGGGCCAGTGGCTTATTGCCCATATCTGGCTGGCATAACGCCAGGCGAATCCCATACCGATAGTGCCAAGGACGATGCCAAAATAGCCCGCAGGCAGATTGAGCACGCGATCGCTCTGCTTGTGATTACGCATTTTGTTTAATTTATAAAGTATATTTGAAATGCATTTTATGGAATTTCTGGTTGTTTCGCCAGTACCTTTGCTACGGTTATCTTAATCGTTCACACGGAATTTCCCTATGATCAAATATCGACTGAGTGAAGAACCTCGTGCTTTTACTTATCAGGTAGACGGTGAGAAGAAAAGCGTCTTATTACGACAAGTTATTGCCGTAACGGATTTTAACGATGTTAAAGCCGGAACCTCCGGCGGCTGGGTTGATGCCGATAATGTGCTGTCACAACAGGGGGATTGCTGGATTTATGATGAAAACGCGATGGCCTTTGCGGGCACGGAAATTACGGGTAACGCGCGTATCACGCAGCCGTGCACGCTCTACAATAACGTGCGAATAGGCGATAACGTCTGGATTGATCGCGCTGATATCAGCGATGGCGCACGGATAAGTGACAACGTCACCATTCAGTCCTCTTCCGTGCGCGGAGAGTGTGCGATTTATGGCGATGCCCGCGTGTTAAACCAGTCAGAAATTCTCGCCGTTCAGGGACTAACGCATGAACATGCGCAGATTTTACAAATTTACGATCGCGCCACCGTGAACCATTCGCGGATTGTCCATCAGGTACAGCTTTATGGCGACGCCACTATCACACACGCTTTTATTGAGCACCGGGCGGAGGTCTTTGATTTCGCGCTCATCGAAGGCAACAAAGACAATAATGTCTGGATCTGTGACTGCGCCAAAGTCTATGGCCATGCGCGGGTTATCGCCGGCACAGAGGAAGATGCTATCCCTACCCTTCGCTACAGCTCGCAGGTAGCGGAACATGCGTTAATCGAAGGCAACTGTGTGTTAAAACATCATGTGCTGGTAGGCGGACATGCAGAGGTACGCGGAGGCCCGATTTTACTGGACGACCGCGTGCTGATTGAAGGCCATGCCTGTATACAGGGCGAAATTCTGATTGAGCACCAGGTCGAGATTAGCGGACGGGCGGCGGTGATAGCGTTTGACGGCAATACTATTCACCTGCGCGGCCCAAAAGTGATCAATGGCGAGGATCGTATTACGCGTACCCCCTTAGTCGGTTCCCTTTAATCCGTATCAATAATGCGGGCATACATATTAACGTCGTGATAGTCGCCGTTAAGATACTCCGCCTGCTTCATACAGCCTTCCAGCGTAAAATGGTTGCGCCGTGCGACCGCATTACTGGCCTGATTATCAACGCGGCATTTAATGACGAAGCGCCGAATATCGCCGCGCCGGGCATAATGTGTCATCAGCGCCTGTAATGATTGCGACATTATCCCTTGTCCCTGGAGGGACTCATCCAGCCAGTAACCGATATAGGCGGCTTTGTTTACCGGTTCGATGGCATTAAATGAGAGTACGCCCGCCATCTCATTCTGGCAGAAAATCAGGTACATTTTGGCGTAACCACGCTGGTGCAACAGTATATTACCCTGCACATGCTTACGCGTTTCCTCCTGCGACGTGACATATTGCGGCCAGTCGAGCGACTGTTGTAGCCACGTTTTGTTTTTGAGTACCAGTTGGTGCAGCGCCGGAACATGACTTTCATCTGCCGCTTGCAGTTCCAGCGTCGTGCTAACAGGAATAATTTCCATCATCGCGTTGCCCTTCTTCGTTGTTGGTCGTGATCACATAAATAGCCTGGTTTACCGATAACCCGCAGGTGATATGAGCGTTTTTATTGTATCGCCATCACATTATTTTTTATTGGCCCTATTTAGCGTATTTCCGCGTGACACATTTCACACTTATCCAACCATTCTCCGCCTATAAAACGCTCAACGACTGATTGTTTTATCACCACGGAGACGCCAATGACCTTTTCTGTGCAGGAAACGCTTTTTTCTTTACTGCGGCTAAACGGGATTTCAGGACATGAAAGCAGTATTGCAAACGTTATGCAGCACGCGTTTGAACAGCAGGCCAAAGACGTCTGGCGGGATCGCCTGGGCAATGTCGTCGCCCGTTATGGCAGCGATAAATCCGACGCGCTTCGCCTGATGATTTTTGCGCATATGGATGAAGTGGGTTTTATGGTACGCAAGATCGAACCCTCCGGTTTTTTACGTTTTGAACGCGTGGGCGGCCCGGCGCAAATTACTATGCCCGGTTCGATTGTGACGCTTGCCGGACGTTCAGGCGATATCATGGGCTGTATCGGTATTAAAGCATATCACTTCGCGAAGGGTGACGAGCGCACCCAGCCTCCCGCTCTCGATAAACTCTGGATTGATATCGGCGCAAAAGATAAAGCGGATGCCGAACGAATGGGTATTCAGGTGGGGACGCCAGTAACCCTTTACAACCCGCCGCACTGTCTGGGCAACGACCTGGTATGCAGTAAGGCGCTGGATGACAGGCTGGGGTGTACGGCGCTACTGGGCGTCGCCGAGGCCCTCGCCTCCACACCGCTCGATATCGCGGTATTCCTGGTCGCGTCGGTGCAGGAAGAGTTCAATATTCGCGGCATTATTCCCGTTTTACGACGCGTGCGCCCCGACCTGGCGATTGGTATTGATATCACCCCATCCTGCGACACGCCTGACCTGCAGGATTACTCGGATGTGCGGGTCAACCACGGCGTCGGCATCACCTGTCTGAACTATCACGGACGCGGTACGTTGGCGGGACTGATTACGCCGCCGCGTTTGCTGCGGATGCTGGAGACCACCGCGCACGAAAATAATATTCCCGTACAGCGAGAAGTCGCGCCAGGCGTCATCACCGAAACCGGCTACATTCAGGTTGAACTGGACGGTATTCCCTGCGCCAGCCTTTCTATTCCTTGCCGCTATACCCACTCGCCAGCCGAAGTCGCCAGCCTGCGCGACCTGACTGATTGTATCCGTTTACTGACTGCGCTGGCCAATATGTCGCCAGAACAGTTTCCCATTGAGCCTGAAACAGGCGCTACACAAGAGGCACGACCATGATGAAAAAGATCCTTGTGGCATGTGGTACCGGCATGTCGACATCAACCATGATTGCACAAAAACTGCAGGACTTTCTTGCGGAGCAAGGCATTGCGGCAACCACGGCGCAATGTTGTCTGAATGAGATCCCGTTGAACTGTAACGGTATGGATCTCATCGTAACGTCCATGCGTACGCACAGTGACTATGGCATCCCGACGCTCAACGGCGCCGCCCTGCTGACAGGCATCAACGACGACGCATTAAAACAAGAAATCAAGGCGCTGTTAACACAATAAAGGGGGCATTATGTTTGATTACATCCTGTCTCTCGGCGGCACCGTCTTTGTGCCCATCATTATGATTATCATCGGCTTAATCTTTCGTATTCCCTGGCTGCAGGTGGTGAAAGCCGGGGTGACGGTCGGCATCGGTTTTGTCGGCATGGGGTTGGTGATCGTCATGGCGATCGACAGTCTCAGTCCGCCGATTAAAGTGATGATTGAGCGTTTTGGCCTGACGCTGCATGTGTTTGACGTCGGCGCCGGACCCGCGTCCGGCGTCGGCTATGCGACGGCCATCGGCGCGATGATCATTCCCGTTATCTTTCTGCTCAACGTCGGTATGTTGGTGACTCGTCTGACCAAAACCATGAACGTTGATATTTATAACTACTGGCACTACGCCATTACCGGAACGGTCGTCCAGTTGATGACCGGCAGTCTGATTTATGGCGTACTGGGCGCGATTTGTCACGCCGCCTTGTCGTTGAAAATGGCCGACTGGACGGCGAAACGAGTACAGAACATTGTGGGTCTGGAAGGGATTTCTATTCCGCAAGGGTATGGCTCCAGTTCCGTGCCGTTGTTCGTATTGCTGGATGCGATATACGAAAAAATACCGTTTATGAAAGGACGCAATATTGACGCTCAGGAGATCCAAAAACGGTATGGGATGGTCGGCGACCCGGTGATCATTGGCGTTGTTCTCGGGCTGATCTTCGGACTTGCCGCAGGCGAAGGCTTTAAAGGGTGCGCAACCTTAATGATTACCGTGGCGGCGATTATGGTGCTGTTTCCGCGCATGATTCGCCTTATCGTTGAGGGATTAATGCCCATTTCCGACGGCGCGCGTAAGTTCTTCCAGAAACACTTTAAAGGGCGCGAAGTCTTTATCGGTCTGGATACCGCAGTGACGTTAGGCCACCCGACCACCATCGCGGTTGGACTGCTGTTAATTCCCATCATGTTAATTCTGGCGAGCATACTGCCGGGCAATAAAGTCCTGCCGCTGGCTGATTTACCGGTTGCGCCGTTTTTTATCTGCATGGCCACGGTTATTCATCGCGGCGATCTGATTCGTACTCTGCTCAGCGGCATCATTGTCATGATTACCGTTCTGCTGATCGCCACCCAGTTCGCACCGTACTTTACCGATATGGCGCTCAAAGGCGGCTTTAGCTTCGCCGCTGAAAACGCGCAAATTACCGCGCTGTCGGTGGGAAATATGTTTGGCTGGTCAATATCTGAATTGATGTCGCTGGGCATGATTGGCGTGGTTATTGTGGTCGGCATTGTCGCCAGCATCATACTTGTCTTACGTAAACGTGAACTACCGGAATAAGGAGCAACCCAGAATGAGTTGGCTAAAAGAGGTAATAGGAACAGAAAAAGCCGTTATCGCCATGTGCCATTTACGGGCGTTGCCGGGCGATCCCGGGTTCGATACCAGGAAAGGCATGAACTGGGTAATTGACCGCGCCCATGACGATTTAATGGCGCTACAAAATGGCGGCGTGGATGCAGTGATGTTCTCCAACGAATTTAGTCTGCCTTATTTAACGAAAGTCAGACCGGAAACGACCACCGCGATGGCAAGAATCATCGGTCAGTTAATGAGTGAAATCCGCGTACCGTTTGGGGTAAACGTGTTGTGGGACCCTGTGGCCTCGTTTGATTTAGCGATGGCGACCGACGCAAAATTTATCCGCGAAATTTTCACCGGCGCTTACGCCAGCGATTTTGGCGTCTGGGATACGAATGTCGGCGAAACCATTCGCCATCAGCATCGCATCGGCGCAGGCCACGTGAAAACGCTGTTTAACATCGTTCCGGAAGCGGCGGTGTATCTGGGAAACCGCGATGTCTGTTCAATTGCGAAATCGACCGTATTTAACAATAACCCCGATGCCCTGTGCGTCTCAGGCCTGACGGCGGGTGCCCGCACGGATAGCGCCATACTGAAGCGGGTAAAAGAGACCGTTCCCGACACGGTCGTGCTGGCGAATACCGGGGTGTGTCTGGAAAACGTTGAGGAGCAGCTCTGCATTGCCGACGGATGCGTAACGGCAACCACGTTTAAAAAAGACGGCGTCTTCGCCAACTTTGTCGACCAGGCGCGCGTGGCGAAGTTTATGGAGAAAGTACGCCATATCCGACAATAAAATGGGGATAAGCAAAACGCTTATCCCCTGCAGAGAGCGATAACTCTTCTGCCGATCTCCGTCGCCTTCGCCAAAAGACACGCCGGGGATCGGTTTCAGAGTAACCCGAACCGGCAAGGAGTCAACGATCGATGATTAATGATGTTAAGTGGGTTCAGGCGCAACGCCATGCCAGCGACTGGCGACACGCGCTGGATATCGCCGTTCGTCCGCTGATTACCTTCGGCGCGGCGGCCCCCTGCTACCTGGACGGTATTATTGAGAACACCCTTAAATGGGGGCCATATTATCTTATCGCGCCGGGGATTGCGCTGCCCCATGCCAGACCAGAGCAAGGCGCCAACCATAATCAAATCAGCGTCACTACGTTAGCAACGCCGGTCGCTTTCGGCAATGCGGATTGCGATCCCATCTGGCTGTTGCTTTGCGCCAGCGCCACGGATGCCGAAGCACATATTCGCACCATTCAACGCATCAGCCAGTGGCTCGACTCGCCGGAAAGCGTCGCGATGCTGCAAGATGCGCCAAATGACGCCGCGCTTTTCGCGCAATTAACCGCATTGCGCTGATGGAGGTTCCGATGATCCTGCACCCTTCACTGGCCTCCGCCGATCCGCTGCGCTATGCCGAGGCGTTGACCGCTTTACACGATGCGCCTCTCGGCTCGCTGCATCTGGATATCGAAGATACCAGTTTCATCAACAATATTACCTTCGGTATGAAAACCATTCAGGCAGTCGCACAACACACTCGCCATCCGCTCTCATTTCACCTGATGGTCTCATCACCGCAACGCTGGCTACCCTGGCTTGCAGCTATCCGCCCCGGCTGGATTTTCATTCATGCCGAAAGCGTGCAAAACCCCTCGGAGATTCTGGCGGATATTCGCGCTATCGGGGCGAAAGCAGGACTGGCGCTTAACCCGGCAACGCCGCTATTGCCTTATCGTTATCTGGCATTGCAACTGGATGCGCTGATGATCATGACCAGCGAACCCGACGGGCGCGGGCAGCAATTTATCGCCGCGATGTGTGAAAAAGTGAGTCAGAGCAGAGAGCATTTCCCTGCTGCGGAATGCTGGGCGGACGGCGGTATTACACTTCGCGCCGCACGGCTGCTTGCCGCCGCAGGCGCACAGCATCTGGTGATTGGCCGGGCGTTGTTCACGACGGCGAACTATGATGTGACGTTGTCACAATTCACCGCGCTATAAAGGAGTCATATGCTGATGAGCCAACAGCGCCCCGACCGTATCAAACAGATGTTGCATTACCTTTGGCAACACAGGCACCTCTCAACACAACAAGCTATTGAGCTTTTTGGCTATGCAGAGGCAACCGTGCGCCGGGATTTTCACTATATCGCCAGCCGTTATCCCGGTATGGTTCGCGGCCATGGTTGTATTGACTTCGACGACAGTACGGAAGATAAAGAATATGTTTTCGACGTTAAGCGAACGTTACAAAGCGAGGCGAAACGCGAAATCGCCGCCCTCGCCCGCACGTTCATCAAGGATGGAGACTGCTTTTTTCTCGACTCCGGCTCCACCTGTCTGGAACTGGCAAAATGTCTGGTCGACGCCAAAGTAAAAGTCATTTGCAATGACATCAAAATCGCTAATGAACTGGGTGGCTTCCCACACGTAGAGAGTTACATTATCGGCGGACTGATTCGCCCCGGTTACTTTTCGGTGGGCGAGAGTCTGGCGCTGGAGATGATTAACGCCTTTGCCGTTGAACGCGCCTTTATCTCCTGCGATGCGCTGTCGATTGAAACGGGCATCACCAACGCTACCATGTTTGAAGTGGGCGTTAAAACGCGCATTATTCAACGCTCACGCGAGGTCATATTGATGGCCGATCACTCAAAGTTTGATACTGTAGAACCCCATGCGGTGGCGACGCTGTCCTGTATTACTACCATTCTTAGCGACAGTGCGCTCCCGTCTGCTATCGCGCGACGTTATCAGCAGGCGGGATGCCGTCTCATCATGTCAGCCCCCTCATCAGGAGCGCGCTAATGGACATCAGGCAAATGAACAGAACCCATCTGGAGCACTGGCGCGGATTGCGAAAACAGCTCTGGCCCGGTCACCCGGATGACGCCCATCTGGCAGACGGCGAAGAAATCCTGCAAGCCGATCATTTGGCATCATTTGTTGCGATGGCAGACGGGGTGGCGATTGGCTTTGCGGATGCCTCAATCCGCCACGATTATGTCAATGGCTGTGACAGTTCGCCCGTGGTTTTCCTTGAAGGTATTTTTGTTCTCCCCTCGTTCCGTCAACGCGGCGTAGCGAAACAATTGATTGCAGCGGTGCAACGATGGGGAAAGAATAAAGGGTGTCGGGAAATGGCTTCTGATACCTCGCCGGAAAATACAATTTCACAGAAAGTTCACCAGGCGTTAGGATTTGAGGAAACAGAGCGCGTCATTTTCTACCGGAAGCGTTGTTGAGGGAAATCATACAGGAAAAGGTCGGGTATAGTACCCGACCTTTATATTACTGGGGCAGCTCTTTTTCAGTTAACAAGCGTGTCGTTTTCACTTGTTCAATATTCCTGGCGCCACCCAACATCATGTTAATTGTCAGCTCTTTGTTTAGCTGTTCAATCACTGATGCCACACCCTGAGCGCCGCCAAGATTAAGACCGTATAATACAGGCCGGCCAACCGCCACAATATCCGCCCCGCTGGCTAACGCTTTGAATACGTGCGAACCACGGCGTACTCCGCTGTCAAAAATAACAGGCACTCGCTTGTTGACAACTTTTGCAATCGCAGGAAGCATATCGAATGAGGACGGCCCGCTGTCTAATTGACGACCACCATGATTAGAAACCCATATTCCTGCGGCCCCGGCCTGGATAGCAATTTCAGCATCCTCCTGCGACTGAATGCCTTTTACGATAACCGGCAGACCGGAAATACGATGTACATAGGCAATATCCTCCGGCGTAAAGGCTTGTTTAGCCTGCGCGTAAATTTCACTTATCCCTGCCCCTTTGCCGGTTTTTGAACCATCGTCATTTTTTCTGGCGAACATTTCCAGGTTTGCAAAGCCCAACGGGAACTGGAAGTTATTTTTAATATCTTCTTCCCGATAGCCACCGACAGGCGAATCTACGGTCAGAATAATCGCTTTAGCGCCATGCTTTACCGCTTGTGCAAGAATAAATTCGTTAAATTGATTATTCTTACTCATATAAAGCTGGAAGAAGAACGGATTTTTCCCGGAAACGTTAGCCACCTCTTCGATGGTCTTGTTGCCATAAGTACTCAACGAGAAAATCGAACCGACCTGCGCCATGCCTTTCGCCGTCGCCAACTCTCCGGAGGCGTGGGCCAGGCCCTGCGCTGCCATCGGTGCCTGGATTATAGGCGTTTTAAGCGGAATACCCAGTAGCTGCGTTGATAAATCGATCTCTTTTAACTCAATGCCCTGTAATACGCGCGGCATAATATATTTTTTGTCAAAGCTTTCGGTGTTGCTGCGAAGGTTATTCTCATCTTCGGCTCCACCGCGAATATAACCAAATGCCCCTTTCTCCATTCTGGCTTGAACGCGCGCTTCCAGAGAGGCTACGTTCGTCATTTTTATTGCTTTTTCGTCCGTGCTGGCTTTGTACTCTTCAGCATAAGCCAGGCCTGACGTTGCCAACATCGCCAGCGAGGCCACTACCCGAATGAGGTGATGAGTTTTCATCATTATTCCCTTTATTGCTTAACCGCTTCTGCCTGGATTTTTATATCGACAACTTTCGTCATCCCCATATCGACCAGATAATCTACACCCCACTGGGTGCGATCTATTTGCGTGACAAAATCACCACCGCAAACCTGCGCCTTGAATATCGGGCTCATATAACAGCCAAACTTGGTGGTGGTTAAGGTGACGGGCTTAGTTACTCCCTTCATTGTTAGCAAACCGTCAATAGAAACCGGTTTATTATCTTCAAAATGCCATTTTGTCGATTTAAATACTATTTCTGGATATTTTTCCGCATCCAGAATATCGCTACTGCGAATATGGTTATCAAACGCATCCACCCCGGTATTTAAGGCGCTCACGGGAATCGTCACGCGCATCTCTGCGACTTGCTTTTCCGGCTGATATTTCAGTTCGCCGCTAATAGCATAAAACCCGCCATGATTGGTTGAGGTCTGGAAATGATCGATATTAAATACCGCATTGGTATGCGTATTATCAAATTTATATACATCTGCATGAGCAGCACTTAATAAACCCAGAGACAGGACAGCACCAAGAAAACTCTTTTTCATTATATTCACTTTATATCTTAAATAAGGTGAAGCTATCTTAATGTCCCCTGTCCGCAGGATCGAGAGGGATAAACAGAAAGGACTGTTGCAAAAATAGAACGATGGAAAGGCCGTGTCACAAAAACAGCGGCTCACGAATGAGTTTATGCCAGGGCAATTTCCGCAACCTGTACCGCCTTTGTGGCGGTACAGAAGGCAAACTGACTAACGCATGATACGATCGTCGACATAACGGCGCTTATCCGGCGCGGGCGGGAAATACTGATACAGCCAGGTTTCGCTGATAGCCTCCCCCTGGCAGCGCAGGAACATACGCATATCCACCGGTGCCGTAGAATCCGAGGTCGGATACCAGTCAAACTGGATACGATAACCGTCGAAAGGCTCTACGTAGAGGATCTCAATCTGCTTCGCCTCGCCACTGGAGAGCGTAATCACCGGCTCAATGCCTTTTGGCGCGGCCGCTTTCAGATCGCCGCCGACAAAATCAATAGCAAAACGGCGCGCCCATTTATCCGGGTAATGTTCGCCCGGCGCCCAACCTTCGGGAAATCCGCCCATCCCTGTACGGGTCGCCATGACCCGCGCAAGCGGCGATTGTACCGGCGGCTGCGCGCTCCAGTACAAACGATAATTGAACGCCAGCGCATCCCCGGCTTTGATCGCTTTTTCCGGCTGCCAGAAACAGACCACATTATCCAGAGTTTCACCAGTGGTTGGGATCTCCATCAGGCTAACCGCGCCTTTCCCCCACTTACTGCGCGGCTCCACCCACAGGCTCGGACGTTTATTGTACCAGCCCATCACATCCTGATAATGCGAGAAATCACGATCGAGTTGCAGCAGGCCGAACCCTTTTGGGTTATCGTCCATATATGCATTGAACTGCAATTTCTGCGGATTATTCAGCGGGCGGCAAATCCACTCGCCGTTACCCCGCCACATCGCCAGCCGATCGGAATCGTGAATTTGCGGATGAATGGTGTCGCATACCCGGCGTTCATTATTCCCACAGCTAAACATACTGGTCATCGGCGCAATGCCAAGTTGCTTAATATCTTTACGGGCGTAGAGATGGTTTTCTACATCCATGATCACCTGCGATTTTTCGCAATGAATCACAAATTTATACGCGCCCGTCACGCTGGCGCTGTCCAGCAGAGCGTAAACGGTAAATGTAGTATCGCCCGGCTTCGCGGTGTCAAACCAGAATGCGGTGAAGTCAGGGAACTCTTCCTGACCGTCAGTATAGGTATCTATCGCCAGCCCGCGAGCCGACAGGCCATACTGATAAGTATCATCTACCGCCCGGAAATAACTGGCGCCCAGGAAGGAGACGACATCGCGCCGCGCCAGTTCCGGTGCTTTAAAGACACGGAAACCGGCGAAACCGAGATCGCTCTGCCCTTCCAGTTGCGTCGTATCGACGCCGGCATCGTTGTATTTAAACAGTTCCGGACGAAAATGGATCTCGCGAGCAAGATGCGTCGTCGTATCAACGGAAAACATGCGTACGCGACGACGAAAGCCCATCCCTACGTGGAAAAACTGAATATCGAGCTGCCGGTTGGCAACACCGTTCCAGAGTGAATGCGCCGCGTCATACTGAATGCTGTTATAGGCCTGCGGCGTCAGATTGGCGAGCGTATCCGGCAAGGGGCCCGGCGCGCCGCCCCAGGGCTTTTTCGCTAACGCCTGGGCCATTGATTGCAGACCAGCAAAATCAAAACGGACAATTTTACCATCCGCAATATCGGATTCCGCGGCAAACGCCGCCTGAGAAAAGAGTGAAGCAATACCGCTGGAACCGCACACGGCGGCCATTGCCATTGAACCTTTAATAAATCGTCTACGATTCATACCTGAAAATGAGTCCTTCTGGTCTTGTGAATGGTCCCGCGCTGGTTTTTTCAGCAGCAAGAATGTGCCCGTTTCTGACCGCTCACTCTAGACAAAATTCATTAATAATCCAATTGTTGGTCGCCTGGAAACTGTGCAAAAGCGTAAATATTTTATGTCGATAAGAACCGACCTAATCGGATGTAAACCTCACGCAGCATTCTTCAGGTTATGAAAAGTTTATTCCAGACTAACGTGATGTTTCATGACTCGTTTAAACAGCGCCAGACGCGCACGCATAAAGCGGTTTTCCACTTTAAAACCGGCAAGTTTGTTCAGCCCAATCCGCAACAGACGATCTCGCCCCCGAATGCTGGCGGGCCAGCGAACCGGGCCGTGCAGCACGTCGCGCGTGCGGCTGGCATGACGAGCGAAATTCACCCAGTAATCCGCCACCTGCGAGGCAAAGGCCAGGTCATTCTCATTCACATAATGGCATGTGGGCTCAGCCCGCGTTAACGTATCGAATACATACGGTATTTCATTGCCATGACAGGCACCATTCGCGTAGGTGTTATGCTCCGCTTCGGCGACATAATCAAACCAGTAACGCCAGCACGGTTCGCCGATCCGCTGCTGCGCTTGCATGACGACATAACCCAACGTGGTAAATACCATATCCCGACAGACCTGCCGCCCTAGTGCTTCGTCGCCTTTCACTCCAGGATAAAGCAGCCGGATTAACCCCAGGCCAACACGCCGCTCACGGCGCATTTTTTGAATTTGACCGGCAATATCGACGCCAAAAACTGCCAATACGCTGGCTTCATCGCTATTCGAGCCGATCATCACCGGTATGGGATGCTGTTTCGCCGCAAAGAAGGTTTCCAGCATCGGATGCGGCAGCACGACGTCGCCGGAAATCGGCGTCGGCGCAATTTTAAAAGGCTCGTCCAGCGGCCAAAACGTCTCTGCCGGTAAAGCGCGTAGCTGTTCGGCAGTGGCATTGGCTAAACCAAGATGTTCTGCCAGCGCAACGCCTTTTTTTAGCGCCACCTCGCGGGGCGTATCCGGCAGCGTATAACCACTCTGAATAATCGCTTTATGAAAAAGCCCCTTCGCCAACGGCGAAGCCATCAACGACAGCACGCTGCGGGCGCCGGCGGATTCGCCAAATAACGTCACATTCTGCGTATCGCCGCCAAATGCGGCAATATTGTCCTGCACCCAACGCAGCGCAGCGATTTGATCGAGTAAAGCGAAATTATGAATACACTCCGCCTCTCCGCCTTCCAGCGCCGGATGCGCGAAAAAGCCCAGATGGCCAAGCCGATAATTGACCGTCACCACGATCGCGCCGCGCTTCGCCAGCGCATGTCCGTCATAGGGCGGCAAACTCCCCGCGCCAATGGTGTAACCGCCGCCGTGTAGCCAGACCATGACCGGCAACGGTTCATGACGTACGGCGGGAGCCCAGACGTTCAGATAGAGACAGTCTTCGGAAAAATTTCCCGGATCGCCGCCGCCGAGTTCGCGACACCAGGTAATATCCTGCCAACTGGCGCAGGAGAAACAATCCGCCTGGCGCACATCCTGCCAGGCTGTAACAGGCTGCGGCGCACGCCAGCGTAGCTCCCCTGTTGGCGGCGCGGCATAAGGTATACCGCGCCAGATATGGATTTCTTCCTGTACGACGCCCACGATTTTACCGTGACGCGTCGCCACCAGCGGGATGGAGGGATTCAACATAACGCCTTCCTTTTACAGTATCCTCACAGCCTGTGAAGCTTACCGCTTTTAAAGCAGACCGCAACGGCGTTTACTGCGTTCTTCCGCTTCCTGATATAACGAAAATTCATCCCGTACTGCACATCCCAGCGCCTGTTCAAAGGCGTCGCGGCTGGCATTACCGTGCCTTCTGGCCAGCGTTTCATTTCCCAAATTCGACTGAAAAATGCCGGCTGCGCTGACCGGAAGAAAATCTTCATAGGTAATCGGCTGCGCGATCACCCAACCGCGCTCAATAAGCGGCTGCGGATCGTCGCCAGGATGAATCGCCTGACGATGCGCCTCGCCGGAAGGCGTTAAGCGATAGCGGAACCAGGCAAGCCCCTGCTGGCGAAGCAGAAATTCGCTATCCGGAAAGGCGTTAAAGACCTCCTGCAAATGGAGTTGATGCGTGAAGTTATCCTTACCCGTTCCCGCCTTGTGCAATAGTTCATCATATAATCGACGACCTTTTGGCGTCAGCGCGACGCCACGTTGCTCAATTTCGCCGAAGCGCGCCGTGTGCGTACCCTGCTTTTCATCAACGAAGAGCACCTGCTCTTCCAGGGCTTTGAAACTGGTTTGCCGCAACAGAATAGGCACTTCGCGGCGAGGCGGACCTTCGATAAGAATTTTAGGCGTAATGCCGCACTCCGGCATCATGGCCTGTACCCGGTCGATATCCAGAGTACGCGGCGTCAGATGGTTAATGTGACATCCCGGAAAACAGACCACATCGGCAATTAAACGATGCTCACGATGCAGGCTGCGGTACGTTTCTTCATCAACGGTAGCCTGACGATGCCAGCGAAAAGTCTCCAGCGTTTCACGGACGAACTCTTCGACCTGAGCAGCACTAAAACCGCCCTGCTCGTCGTACTCATCCAGCAATTGTCGGCAGCGCGATGTAAAAATATCCCGCTGCGATAAGATTTCCGCCGCCCGCTGGCGTAATGCCGCGTTTTCAATGAGCTCCAGGCGTAATAGCGAAGTGAACATGCGAAAGGGATTACGCGAGAGCGAAGCCTCGTCAATGGGACGAAATGCCGTGGAGTGCACAGGCACGCCCGCCTGAGAGAGATCGTAATAACTTACTGGGTACATCCCCATGATGGCGAATATCCGACGCAAGGTAAAAAGTTCTTCTGCGGTTCCAACACGAATGGCGCCATGTCGTTCCACGTTCAATCGCGCCAGTTCATCGGCATTAGCCAACTGCTCATACAGTTTGGGATTATTTTCCAGCACCGCCAGATTCACGTCAGCCACAAGTTCCAGTAACGTACCGTACTGCGGAACTTCCTGCTGGTACATTGCCGACATTGCCTGCGAAAAGTGTTCCCGAATCTCATCTGCCGTGATGGTGTTCGCCATAATGTCATGCCTCCAGTGAATGTTACCTGGAGTGTAGAAAACCTCATCCATTCCGGGGAGAAGAATTTACAAACTGTGATCCGGCCTGAATTCATTGTGTAGGACGGATTGACATGAGCTGGCGTATCCCCAACCAGATCGCGGCTTAACACGCTTAACGGCAGTTGAATCATCAGTAAAATAAAACAGTTGTAACTTGAAATGGTAAAATGTTAATAATATTTTGCTATCAGGTTATCAAAAACAAACAACTTTACTTGTCACCCGCACGGCTCTGTTTTTAACATCGCTTATGGAAAAAAATGGTCTGTTTAGTCAGCGCATTCGGTTGCGCCACCTTCATACATTTGTCGCCGTTGCGCAACAGGGAACGCTGGGGCGCGCGGCTGAAACCCTTAACCTGAGCCAGCCAGCGCTTTCTAAAACGCTGAACGAACTGGAACAACTCACCGGAACCCGTCTGTTCGAACGCGGGCGACTGGGCGCGCAATTAACGGTTCCTGGCGAACAATTTTTGACTCATGCGGTAAAAGTATTAGATGCATTGAATACCGCCGGGCAGGCGCTGAATCGCAAAGAGGACGCCAGCGCCGATGTGGTGCGTGTTGGCGCGCTCCCCACCGCTGCGCTGGGTATACTCCCGGCGGCTATTGGGCGGTTCCATCAACAGCAAAAATCGACCTCGTTACAGGTCGCGACCATGAACAATACGATGTTGCTTGCGGGTCTCAAGTCAGGCGAGATCGATCTGGGTATTGGCCGCATGTCAGACCCGGAATTAATGGGCGGTTTAAATTACGAACTGCTGTTTTTAGAATCGCTTAAATTAGTGGTACGCCCCGGTCATCCCCTGTTACAGGAGACGATCACGCTCAGTCGGGTTATGGAATGGCCGGTAGTCGTCTCGCCAAAAGGCACGGTACCGCGCCAGAATGCGGAAACCCTGTTGCAAAGCCAGGGGTGTAAAATGCCTGCCGGATGTATCGAAACGCTATCCGCATCGTTATCACGACAACTGACCGTAGATTACGATTACGTCTGGTTCGTCCCCTCTGGCGCGGTTAAAGAAGATCTTCGCCAGGCAACGCTGGTCTCATTACCCGTGCCGACCCAGAGCGCAGGCGAACCGATAGGTATTCTTACGCGAGTTGATATCCCGCTCTCAACCGGGGCGCAAATGCTGATTGCGGCGATCCGTAAATCGATGCCGCTGTGATAGCGGCTGTCGGGCATTAAACGCGCCCGCGGCTAAAATAGCCCGCTGGCGCGACGCTCATTAAAGGAAGGATGATCGCATCGTCGCGCCAGTATCCTGTAAATGAAACGCATCAACGGCTTGCGTCAAGCGGGCGGCCTGTTCTTCAAGCGAAGCCGCCGCCGCGGACGCCTCTTCGACCAGCGACGCGTTTTGTTGCGTAACCTTGTCCATCTCAGAAATCGCCTGACTGACCTGAACAATACCGCGACTTTGCTCATCAGAGGCTGCCGCGATATCGAGCATAATATCGGTGACGCGTTTGACGGCATCCACAATCTCATTCATGGTGCTCCCCGCAGCGATAACCTCTTCAGATCCTTGTTCAATCAGGCTGACCGATGCGCCGATCAAGCCTTCAATCTCTTTTGCCGCCTGCGCGCTGCGACTGGCGAGGGTACGAACCTCACTGGCGACCACCGCAAAACCGCGTCCTTGTTCCCCGGCACGTGCCGCCTCGACCGCCGCGTTCAGCGCCAGTATGTTGGTCTGGAAAGCGATACTGTTAATGACGGCGGTAATTTCCGAGATTTTTTTCGAGCTGGTGGAAATATTCCCCATCGTTTGTACGACCCCGGAAACCATCTGGCCTCCGCGACTGGCTTTACCGGAAGCATCTTCCGCCAGTTTGCTGGCGTGATGCGCATTATCCGCATTCTGCTTAACGGTTGCCGTCAACTGTTCCATACTGGCCGCGGTTTGTTCAATGGCGGCAGCCTGCTGTTCAGTACGAGAAGATAAATCCGTATTACCGGCGGTAATTTCGCTGGTGCCTCGATAAATTTCCTCCGCCCCCTGACGCACCGCCCCTACCGTTTGTTGCAACGCATGCTGCATCTGCTGAAGATGATGACTCAGACGACCAATTTCACTGCGTCCTGTGGGCTCGTCAGCCATGGTCAGATCGCCCGCCGCAATGCGTTCGATACGTGACGCAGACTGCTGCAAGGGTTGTATCACCGTGCGACGCAGCACCATGAAGGTCATTAACGTCAATACCAGCGCCAACGTAAATGCGCCAATCATAAACATCATACCGAGCCGGGTACGTTGGTAAGCCTGCTCGCTAAGTAGTCTCGCCCGCTCGGTGCGCAGTTCAATCGCTTTCAACAGGACATGGTTATATGCGGCATCCAGTTGTTTTGCCTGCTCGTTTTCATGATTAATGATCGCTTCGAACATGCCATTTTTGGCAAATTTCAGCATCGGTTGCAGGCCGTTGATATAGGCGGTGTAACGGGCGTTTAACTCGTTATCCAATGCATCATCGGCGGGTGTTTTCACCGTTCTGGACATATAAGCGTTAAAGCCGTCCTGAGACTGCTTGATCCGCGTTTCCGCAGCGGCAATATTGGCTTTCATTTCATCCATTTCAGCAATCCGGCTCGCCGCGCCAGCGTGGATCATATTGATACGTGCGGTACGTAAGTGGTTAGCGCTGTTGGATAATCCCATCCGTACCTGAATCTCGTCCGTGACATCACGCTGATCGCGATCGGCCTGTAACAGAAAATAGCCTGCCAGCCCGGCGCTCAAAGCAAAAAGAAGAAGGATGCCACCGAGAATGGAGGAAAACAGCGGAACCAGCCGAATATGATGCAGGAAGCCCAGTTTATGCGAGGCTTGCATCGAGAATGTGTTGCCCATGACCGTCGACTCTCTTGTAGGTTTTATGCGTAAAACACGCCCGTTAGATAGTCATCGGCACTTCATGACGTTTGCTTATCGCGAAAAGCATCGCCTTCGTCACATTTTCACAACATTCATTCCAGAAAATTCAGAAAAGCGCCAGCGGAAAATCCGCTGGCGGATGAATCAGTTATCGCTAAAGTGGATAACAGTACGGATGGATTTACCCTGATGCATCAGTTCAAAGGCATCGTTAATCTGCTCCAGCGGCAGGCGGTGAGTAATAAAAGGATCTAAACGGATTTTACCGTTCATCGCATCTTCGACCATCCCTGGCAGCTGCGTGCGCCCTTTCACGCCGCCAAAAGCGGAGCCACGCCAGACGCGACCAGTCACTAGCTGGAAGGGACGGGTTTTGATTTCCTGCCCTGCCCCCGCTACGCCAATAATAATGCTTTCGCCCCAACCTTTATGACAACATTCCAGCGCCGCTCGCATCACGTTAACGTTGCCGATACATTCAAAACTGAAATCTACGCCGCCATCAGTAAGCTCAACAATAACGTCCTGGATCGGTTTGTCGTAATCATTCGGATTAATAAAGTCCGTAGCCCCCATTTCGCCCGCCAGCGTAAATTTTTCCGGATTCGTGTCGACAGCTAAAATACGCCCGGCTTTAGCCTGAACCGCGCCCTGAATAACCGCCAGCCCAATACCGCCTAAACCAAAAACGGCAACGGTGTCGCCCGCTTTCACTTTAGCGGTGTTATGGACGGCGCCAATACCAGTCGTCACGCCACAGCCCAACAGACACACTTTATCCAGCGGCGCCTGCGGGTTCACTTTCGCCAGAGAAATTTCCGCGCAAACGGTATATTCGCTGAACGTGCTGGTTCCCATATAGTGATAAACGGGTTCGCCGTTATAAGAAAAGCGGGTAGTGCCATCCGGCATCAGCCCTTTTCCCTGAGTGGCGCGTACGGCCTGACAAAGGTTAGTTTTACCGGACTTACAGAACTTACACTCGCCGCATTCCGCCGTATACAGTGGAATAACATGGTCGCCGGGTTTCAGGCTGGTGACCCCCTCGCCGACCTCGACTACCACGCCGCCGCCTTCGTGACCCAGGACTGCCGGGAATACGCCTTCCGGATCATCGCCGGAAAGGGTAAAAGCATCGGTATGGCAAACGCCGGTATGGGTGATTTTGACCAGAACTTCGCCTTTTTTCGGCGGCGCAACGTCAATCTCGACAATTTTTAGCGGCTGACCGGGACCAAAAGCAACTGCTGCACGTGATTTCATATATCTCTTCCTGTTACGGTGAGGGAAATTGTTATTTTAGATAAGCGCGAAGGAGATGGCCGATTTCCGCCATCCGAACCGCGCGCTGATCTGGCGTAGTTTCCCCGCTGACCAGCTCATCTTTCAGATGGATTTCAACCATTTCACTCATCAGGCCATTAGACGCGCCGCGCACGGCGGCAATCTGTTGCAGAATCGCCAGACAAGGTTCGCCAGACTCAAGCGCCCGCTCCAGCGCTTCGACCTGCCCGCGTATGCGACGAACACGGGTAAGGATACGTTTTTTATCTTCAGGTGAATGCGGCATTCGACCTCCATATACTATAGGGGGGTATACTATCAGAATTTTATATTTATGTAATTGTAAAATTACACACAATATAAAAATCAATAGCTTATAGCTTTCCGGCATAGACCATTAAGAATCAGTTCACATTCAGCATATTCAGCTCACGGGAACTTTTTCAGGCCACAGACAATAAACACCAAAGCTTTCTTTCTAAGCTGCAATGTTCTGCCCGACTGGGGCACAGAGGTAATGCCGGTAAATCCAGTCCCATTACCCAGAAGTAAATATTTGCTTAATAGTTTTTATTTACTCACCAGGTGGTAATGAATAAAGGTTATGATATGCAGATGTCAGTCTTGTAAGAACGTAACATCACAACTGCGATACACCGCCGACGGGTAGCGAAAATATCTCAACCCTGTGTCTTTCCAGACTTAGTTAATAGTGGACAAAAAATCAAATGAGCGTTATTTGAAAGATTTTTAATACCCAAAAGCGTCATCATTATTGTTAATTTGAAATCAATCTCAGGTAATAATCCATGCCTATTTCGATTTGTAAACATGGTGCTCCTTTTGTTGTTCAACATGAAAATCGGTACGGTTCCGGTGCAAGTCAGTCATCATCACTTTTCAAATCAATACGCCATATTAGCAACTCTCATGAGGCAATAAACTTTATAAGTTGCTATAGTGCAAATGGAAGCTGTTTTTCCAATGCACAGATGCTAGCCAATGCCTCAGGGAGCCCTGTTATAGGCTACTTTGGGAAAATAAATAAGTTAACAGCCAATCTGGATAATAGCGGTCGTATATTCCGCCCACAGCATAAGCTTGCGGCCAGGATTTGTTATGTAGGTAATCGGCTTCTGAGCGGTCCAATTCAACTTGGGTTTGGCCTGAAACATCTGCTAAACTGCCACTCAGATGGTAATGTCAGATAAAGTGTCATGCCATGCCCTTCCCGGCATTGCTATTCCACAGCCTACAGATATAGGCGCTCAGTTCTTTCTCTAATCTCTGCCATGGGAAGCTCTGGCGTCATTTCACGCTCTTGCCAACCAGTATTTTATTAAAGTCTGACTTTTACCAGGGTAATTTCATAAGAGTGTCCATCTTCTGGTCTAAAAATAATAAATCTATTGTTATTTTTAGTAAAGGATTTCGACAAAATAAAACTATCATGATACCTGGCCAGGACGTAGTACCAGCCTCCATCATACAATATCATTTCGTATTCTTTCTTTAATTGTGGCTTATAGATCCCAACAAAAAAAGAAAATATAAAAAAATATATAATAAAACCAATCATAACTATAGTGAAACAATGTCTTCGCACCCAACTGAGTTGCGTAAAACAAATCACTGGCATCAATTTACTATAAAAACGCATCCCCACCGATAGGCATAAAGCCACCAGTAAAATGATAAAAAAAAGCTCCCACAAAAACGATTCTGTTAAGAGAGAAAACTCGATAACAATTGGAATAAAGAACAAAACCGCTGCCAAAAAAAGGCGTAAGAAGCTAAGGTCGTGGATACGTGCTTTTTGCTTTACTAAAAAAAATAATAGAATACCCACTCCCCACGCTATTATGAATATAGCCATCAGGCTAATCGCATGGAATAGACTTCGGGCAATGTTGTCAGGGCCGACGCCTACATACCACCACGGGAAACCATAGTACGCGGAGACGCCCCAGCCATAAAAATAGGCGCTCCCCCATCCCAGACCACCTAAATAGGCCAAAAGCATTGAAGAGTTTTTAATAATTGAATCATCACTCATTATAGTTAACTCACTTAAGAAATATTTAATATGAAAATAGAAATCAACACGTTATATAAAACACCACCCCCTTGGAAATAATAGCTTGATGATAAGCTTACCTAATTTTCCTGAGTATCAAGCCAGCTCATACCCACGCCAGCACACTAAAATCAGGAGTGGCTACTTTTTTTAGAGGTTTGCCTTAACCAGACGCACAGTCAATAATGATAGCAGTCAGATAATATGTACCCGGCATTAACCTCACGTTGTTGATGATATATTTACTTCGTTGAAAAATAATAAATATTGCATGTGTTTTTTTGGCGGCGACAAACTGTTAAAGAAGCGCAATTCTATATACACCATTTACCTGATTACTTTTCTTGCTAATATTTGTTAATTAATGTTTTGCTAAAGCGTGATTAATTAGTAAGGAGGACACTATGCCATTGAGTGTTGGACAGGGTTATTTCACATCATCTATCAGTGCTGAAAGATTTAATGTGATAAAAGAAAGCGCACGCCCTCCGGAATTAAGTTTATGGGAGAAAATCAAAGCATATTTCTTCACCACTTACCATGCCGAGGCGCTCGAATGTATCTTTAAACTTTACCACTATCAGGAACTGAATCTAACACCGGTACAGGTTCGCGGAGCCTACATCAAACTTCGAGCCTTAGCGTCTCAGGGATGTAAAGAACAGTTTATTATAGAATCACAGGAACACGCCGATAAGTTGATTATTAAAGATGATAATGGTGAAAATATTTTATCTATTGAGGTTGAATGTCATCCGGAAGCTTTTGGTCTTGCCAAAGAAATCAATAGATTACATCCCAAGCCAAAAAATATTTCTTTAGGTGATATTACCAGACTGGTATTTTTTGGCGACAGTTTATCTGACTCCATGGGGCGTATGTTTGAAAAAACACATCATATCTTACCCTCCTATGGTCAATACTTTGGCGGAAGGTTTACTAATGGATTTACCTGGACTGAGTTTTTATCATCTCCACACTTCTTAGGTAAAGAGATGCTTAATTTTGCTGAAGGGGGAAGTACATCGGCAAGGTATTCCTGCTTTAATTGCCTCGGTGACTTTGTATCAAATACGGACAGACAAGTCGCATCTTACACCCCTTCTCACCAGGACCTGGCGATATTTTTATTGGGGGCTAATGACTATATGACACTACACAAAGATAATGTAATGATGGTCGTTGAGCAACAAATTGATGATATTGAAAAAATAATTTCCGGTGGAGTTAATAATGTTTTAGTCATGGGGATTCCCGATTTGTCTTTGACGCCCTATGGCAAACATTCTGATGAAAAAAGAAAACTTAAGGATGAAAGCACCGCTCACAATGCCCTGCTAAAAACTAATGTTGAAGAATTAAAAGAAAAATATCCCCAGCACAAAATATGCTATTTCGAGACTGCCGATGCATTTAAGATGATAATGGAGGTGGCCAGTAATATTGGTTATGATACGGAAAACCCTTATACTCACCACGGCTATGTACATGTTCCCGGGGCTAAAGACCCTCAGCTGGATATATGTCCGCAATACGTCTTCAATGACTTTGTCCATCCAACCCAGGAAGTCCATCATTGTTTTGCCACAATGTTAGAAAGTTTTATAGCTCATCATTATTCCACTGAATAATGTTCCATCGGCTGCGGTACGCCTTGAGCAAAACACAGCTCAATATCATAGTGCCGGTGGCATGAAAATATGAGGTTGTCTTTGCTGCCGGTTGGTCAATAAGTGATCCATACTCTATGTTCAGTAGGACAAAAATGGATAGAGTCGATAGATCGCCACCGTAACTACAATACTCACTATCACACTGACGATAAAGTATGTTTTGAATGGCTGCTTTTGCGTTTTATGACGGAAGAGTTGTTGACCAACAATCGCACCAGGCCACCCACCGACAACCCCAAACACCAACAAAGTGGATTCCGGCACTCTGCGCCAGGTTTTACGTGCCGCCGTTTTGTCTATACCGTAGATCGCCAGCGTTAGCACGTTGGCGAGCAGGAACCACATCGCGACGGGATGCGATGTAAAAATGCTTCCGACCGCAGCGGAGATCAGGAGTAAATAACAAAAGCGGTTAAGATACATATTATTATGTCATAGCAATGATTAGGGACATCGGAGCCCATTATACGCGATACATGCGCCTATGTGATGTAGAATTTTCTTTTCATTCAGCCAACGAGTCATCGAGTCATCGAGTCATCGAGGATTCATTTTTAATTACCATGGTAATCATAAGGTAATTAACGTGTTGTGAACACGATTAAAATGGGTAAAGCCACCAAAAATGTTACCACCTTAACCATTGCCAGGATAACTTAATGAAGAGCCCTCTTTATTGCTGTTTGTTATCCGGTTGGCAGTCTCAGTTTTGGATTTATTTATCGTATTTATATTTATTACATAAGATGTACGATGTTAATTTGAGAATTTTATCTCGACAACCGCATATATTAAGATATTTCTGAATTAAGATTATTGTCGATTAAAACAAGTTAACGTTTTGATAAACATAACAACATCGTCAGAACTCCTGATTTGTTGTCGTTTGTTCATAGGATAAATAATTTATATGCTTGCAAATATAGATAGCACGCAAATCAAATTAGCTCAGAAAATGTATTTGACAAGCAAAGATAAGTCTTTATATTGGCCCTGGATAGAGTGGCAAGATGATACTTAGAGACATTAAATACACCGTCACTGAAGCATTTATCTGCTTATCATGTAAATATGTATGCGTAAATGGAGCATAAACTATGTCCAGTATACTAATGTCTATGGTATTTTTACATTTTCACCTTTCATGGGGTCGCTGCACTCATATCCAGTTGATATCTCATGGTATATTCAATCCATTCCCTTTGATGATTCCTGTCAAACCTCCTGATTAAATTAGTTAACAGCGATGGAATACATAACGTTAAGTACTTTACGCCTGCAAATGTCAGGTTCACGCCCTAATGCTTAATTTATAATACACATTACCTTACTACAGGAAATAGATAGCATGTTATTCAAAAAAATTGGCTTATCGATGATAGTGTTGGGAATAATGTCGTCTTCAGCTTTTGCTGATAGCATCGTTGAAGGGAAAACACTCAATGTCGCAGTATCACCGGCCTCTCCCCCTATGTTATTTAAAAGTGCTGATGGCAAATTGCAGGGGATAGATCTGGAGCTTTTTTCGTCTTACTGTCAGTCACGGCATTGTAAGCTAAACATCACCGAATATGCCTGGGATGGAATGCTTGGCGCAGTGGCGAGTGGTCAGGCAGATGTCGCATTTTCGGGAATTTCAATCACAGATAAACGTAAGAAAGTTATTGATTTTTCTGAACCTTATTACATCAACTCTTTTTATCTGGTCAGTATGGCCAATCATAAAATAACGCTCAATAACCTCAATGAATTAAATCAATATTCTATTGGATACCCTCGAGGAATGGCTTACTCCGACCTTATCAAAAACGATCTGGAGCCCAAAGGATACTACTCGTTAAGTAAAGTAAAATTGTATCCAACATATAATGAGACGATGGCTGATCTAAAAAATGGCAATCTTGATCTGGCTTTTATAGAAGAGCCGGTTTATTTTACCTTCAAAAATAAGAAAAAGATGCCGATAGAAAGCCGTTATGTTTTCAAGAATGTTGATCAGCTTGGCATTGCCTTTAAGAAAGGCTCTCCCGTGCGCGATGATTTCAACTTATGGCTTAAAGAGCAAGGGCCACAAAAAATATCTGACATCGTCGATAACTGGATGAAATAGTAAGCTATGTCATCAGGTAATATGCTGGCTATCTTTTATTTCCTATTGGAAGGGATTGGTAATACGCTGCTTGTAACCTTTACCTGTTTTCTCTCAGCGTTTTTTACCGGGCTTACAGTCGCCGTATTACGGCGACTATCCCCCCTTCCACTACAGAAGATACTCGACGCAATGGTCTTTATTCTTCGGGGAATTCCAATACTTATTGCTGTTTTTCTTGTTTATTTTGGATTGCCATCGATTGGCATATATGTTTCACCTCTGGTAGCCATGAACCTCAGCGTCGGCTTAATCAGCGGGAGTTATCTTGCCGAGGTGTTCAGAGGGGCGCTTAAATTAGTTGAGCCATTCGAAATCACGGTAGCGAAAGTAGCAGGAATGCGTCAATTACAGATTATATTAAATATTGAGTTGCCACAGATGTTGCGATTTTCTGTGCCCGGTATTATCAATGAGTTTTCTTCTGTATTAAAAGCGACGCCCTTTGCTTATACTGTAGGTATCGCTGAAATAACGAAGCAGGCAATGTCACTGACAGCCATCACGCTGAACGGGTTACAGATCTATACTCTTGCCGGGGTATTATATTTCATTATTTATAAAATTTTTACTCTTCTGGCCGGAGTGTTTGAGAAAAAATATCGCATCAGTTGAAGCATAAAAATAGAGGTGATACTCATGGCTTTACTGGAACTAAAAGAGATAAGTAAGGAATATTCAGGAAAAAAGGTTCTTGATACGGTTAGTCTAAAAATTCAATCGGGAGACATGAAAGTAGTCATGGGGCCATCGGGTTGTGGAAAAACGACGCTTTTACGCTGTCTGCTTCGATTAGAAGAGCCTGATTATGGTGATATTTATTTTCACGGGAGAAATATTTATGACAAGGAATTTACTATTCTTGAGTTCAGAAAAAAAGTTGGTTGTGTCTTCCAGAATTACGCTTTGTATCGCCATCTTAACATCATGGATAATATTACCCTTGCCCTATGTAAAGTGTTTGGCATGCCGGGACAACTAGCCCGGGAGAAAGCCTTACATGAGCTACAAAAACTTGATATGGTCTCGCATAGCGCGAAATACCCTTCGCAATTATCGGGCGGGCAGCAACAGCGCGTCGCCCTGGCCCGTACAATGGTCACCGACCCAGAACTCATTATTTTTGATGAGCCGACGTCTGCGCTTGATCCGCTCATGACTCGTGAAGTCGGAATGTTGATCAAGCAACTTCACGACAATGGCGTCACTATATTATGCGTCACTCATGATATTCGCCTCGCCAGATTACTAAGCGATAACGTAACGTTTCTTAATCATGGCAAAATTCGTGCAGAAGGCGCTTTTACCGATCTTGCTTTACGAGAAACGGATCCAGATATCCACTGTTTTTTTAGCGAGGCACAACGATGATCGCTGGCTGGTCTCTCTTCTTTAATGACCTGACTGAACAACTGCCACTTGTTGTGGACGGTATTAAAGAAACCTGTAAACTTGCGCTGATTGTTTCCATCACCGGTTTTTTGTGGGGAATTATTATTTTCTTTCTGAGCCTGAGCCATCGCCCCGTGGTAAAAGCCATAACTCGACTGTACATGGATTTCTTTATCGGTACGCCACTCATTCTTATTCTGTTTGTTATCTATTATGGTTTACCTCAATCTGGCATTCACCTGTCCTCTTTTACCGTGGCGGTTACAGGGTTTACTTTAAACGTCGGCGCATATAATGCCGCGTACATGACAACGGCCTATAACGCATTGAATAAATATGAAACGGAGGCCGCAGTCGTTCAGGGGTTGAACAAACGGCAGGTCTTTTTGTGGATTATACTGCCTCAGGTATTGCTGTCTTCCATTCCAGCCTTAACGAATCAGGTGATTAATAACCTTAAAGACAGCACCATCGTTTTTCTTATCCAATATACTGAGTTTTTCGCGCGAATTCAGGAGGTTGCTGCAACCAGCTTTAAATTCTTCCATGCTTACCTTTTTGCCGCCATAGTGTACCTTATTGGCGTTACCTTTATTGTCGGTTTGACCCGGTTTTTAGAGCATAGACTGCTTCGCCATTACGGTCAGGATTACTGAGTTGCACTGCACTATTCTGATTAATTCATCGCTGACATTATCAAAGTTATTTTTATTTAGTGTTGGTTAAGATTTTAACCTTCATTATTGCGTTAGGTGTCCATTCTGGTCTAAGTCTTACTCCATTGAGGATATTATGGCGCTACCACAACTATCAATATGGCAGCCCGGCGATGGGTTAAGAAAAATAAAGTATAAATATCATGTTTGTCTCATTGTCATATTCTCCGTCCTTATACGGTTGCTGTTTATAACTGACCGCTACCTTTGGTGTGACGAAGCGTCCAGCGTGCTGATTAGTCGACATAGCGTAGATAATCTGCTCTTCCATGCCGCTTTTGACGTGCATCCCCCGCTTTATTATCTGTTACTGCATGACTGGATCATATTATGGGGTGATAGCATTGCAGCGGTACGCTCTCTCAGTCTACTCTTTGGGATCCTGACAGTTGTGCTGGTTATCGCGCTTACGCGATGGCTGGCAAATGAGCGTACAGCCTTATTGGCAGGATGGTTTGCCGCCCTGATGCCGATGGCAGTCCATTACAGTCAAGAAACGCGCATGTACGCGTTAATGGGAATGCTAACGCTCGCAGCCGCGTTAGCATTGATGATGTGGATAAAAACACCCACCCATAATCGCTATCTTGTCGCGTATGCTTTACTTATGACGTTCAGCTTTTACACCCATTATTTCACCCTATTTGCACTTATTGCCCACTGGATCGCAGTAACAATATTATCCTGCCAAAGCCATAAAACGGCCTGCTACCTTAAACTTCCTGGCTGGTGGTTTGCTAACCTGGCGATTGCTGTCGCTTATCTCCCCTGGTTGCCCGTATTGTTTAATTTACTGACTCATCTGGCGCAGTTGAGAGCCGGTAATGATATCGGTTGGATTCCCCCCGTAACATGGCGTGACCTGCCTGCGATGTACTGGCATTTTTTTACCGGAAACAACGGACAGGGTTTTCCGTCGTTCATTCTGTGGCTGGCTGTGGGAGGTTTTATCGGTACTGTGGGGCGAATATCTTTATACAACGGAGAATATGAAAGATATCAGCTGATATTATTTTGTAATCTGGTCATCCCTGTAATGCTGGTCTTCATCATTTCCTGGTGGATGCCGTTATTTATCGATCGTTATTTCTTCTTCTCATCGCTGAGCATTCCTCCCCTGCTCGCGGTATTACTTACCCGCGCAAAAAAAGCGGTTTGTGGCTTCTGGTTTATCTTATTCACCTTATTATTCGGCTATGGTTCATATCATAATAACCCTGAGCACATAGACGAGTTTAAACCACTGGTAAACTATATTAATACCCGTCACCAGCCTAATGATGCCGTGGTAGTCAGTAAAATGTTCGATTATTTAAGTTATGTGTATTATAATAAGCGAGATTATCGTACATTTCTTTATACACCGCCTAACGCACACGGAACATCAGGCAGACCGAATGCCTATGGCTTTGGTTCACTGTTTTATGCGCAAGCCGATCAGACATATATTGATACTCTGACAACGCTTTCAAAAAGTCACCATCGTGTCTGGTTGATAAGCGGCGGTAACTTCAGTCAGGATTACCCCTTGCCGTCAGAATGGCAAAATATCGCAAACTTCAGAAGTGATAGATTTCAGGTACAATTATTTGTAATACCGACTCAACAGACGCGTCAAATGCAATGATTACCGTTTTTTATCCAGTACAGTGATAAACAGTACTGCCACTGCCAGACCGCCTAAAAGTAAGGTCCAGCCAAACGCTTCAAAAACCTCAATCATATCGCCTCCGGGTAGGTGATATTAAATCAAGATGGCTATCTCATCGTAACATTTAAAATATCAATTAATGTGCAATAATCGCTTTATATGTATGAATAAATATTGTTCCTCCTGCATTTAATTGCATGCTATTATCATAGGGCTTAATATGTGTATATTAACGATTATTAATTATCAGCTTATAATAATATAACTGTCCAATTCATTTGCCAGCTATTATTATCCTATATCTTCTTTAAGATAACCGCTTAACTCATAATATCGCCTTTATTCGTCGCATTAAATTACTCACTCACCTGATTAATGCTTGCCTAACGATTGCTTCGTTGTTTTAATTCCAGCGCGAAATTATTTAGTGAGAGAACAATGAAGCATACACAACAATCAGGCGCAAAAGTCTATAACCCATTCACGCTTAGCTTATATGACTGGTGGGTACTCAATATCTCAAACAAATATGCCTGGAAGTGTCCTACTGATACGCGACTACTTCCTTTCTTCCTGCATCACATGGGCGAGACTCACCTGGATATTGGCGTAGGTACAGGTTATTACCTGAAACATGCACCTGCGACTCATGCCATTTCGCTGATGGATTTAAATCCGGATAGCCTAAAAATAGCCGCCAGCCGAGTGGGTAATACAAAAATCTGCGCCACACTACAACACGATGTTTTCGACACGTTCCCGGCGGACTGGCACGGGCGCTTCGATTCCGTTTCGATGTACTATCTTCTGCACTGCTTACCTGGTGAGATGACAACAAAAGCGAAGGCAATTAAAAATGCCGGTATGGCGCTTAAACCCGGCGGCACACTTTTTGGCGCCACGATTCTGGGCAAAGAGGTTCCTCACAATGCTTTTGGCAAGAAATTGATGGCTGTTTATAACAAGAAAGGAATATTCAGTAATACCAATGATTCAGCCGATACGTTACGCAGCGTGTTGGACGAACATTTTGCTAAGGTGACTTTGGAGCAACATGGCGCCGTTGCGCTATTTTTCGCCACTACGCCACGTTCATCGTAAGTGTAGGCACTCCCGAGCGGTCGGGCAGCGCGATCATGTGGGTTTAACCCGTTGATTAAACATTGGATTACGGAATAGCAATTGCTTATTTTATTTGTCATACAAATAAGTATAATACCCGCTTCCGATGTAGACCCGTCCTCCTTCGCCTGCGTCACGGGTCCTGGTTAGACGCAGGCGTTTTCTGTATGGAATACGCCATCCCCGCTGATAGATGCCTTGTTTGCCTAAAGCGGTTAACCCCGCCTGCGACAAACGTCATACAGGACGGTTAGTCACGCTTACGCGGCATCATCCGTAACAGCGTATTGTCTTTCCAGAAATAGTGATGCATCAAAGCAGCGATGGCATGAAGTCCAATAACAAAATAGCCCAGATTCGCCAGCGTGACGTGCCAGGATTTCAGCATATCTACGCGTTCAAAGTTAGCCTCGGCGGCATGGGGCATAGTAATGCCAAATGCGACCCAGGGATTGCCGCGGTTATACATCATGACCAGACCAATAACAGGCAGCACGATAAATAACAGGTAAATCACCAGGTGTCCTAAATGCGCCATTCCGGTCATCATCGGTTTTGGACGAGGAACAATGGGCGGCGTGGGATATTTCAGCCGAATAAACAAGCGTGCCACCATTAAAAGCAAAATAGTGATACCACATGAAACGTGCGTCATATTAAACCAGGGCCGATAACTACGCGGCGCAAAACCGCGTAGCTCCATCGCGGCGTAAGCCACAATAACCAGAAAAAAGACTAACCAGTGAATACCAATTTGCAGGCCGGAATACTTATTGCCCATAGCGCGTCCTGAATGAAAACCGTAAAGCGACAACATAACCAGCTTTTATAAATAATTCATCAAATTTATGAGATGGTGGTCGCACTTGCCCGTTCACCCTCGCAAACGGGCGATTTTTAGCGTAAAGCTCTCTGTTCTAACGCACTGCGCAGCGTAGTATCTGCCTGCAATACCTGCCATGCGTTTTCAATATCACGTGGGATATCAACGTGAATGATAAAATCTTTACCACGCGGTCCATACCCTGTTTCATCGTCACGCAAACGTGGCAGCTCGCCAGCAATCAGAGACAGATAACGCTCCACCGTCCAGATGCCCTCTTCAACATTGGCAAAACGTGTACCGTCATTAAGGTGGCGCAGTACCGGAACAAAGCCAGGAAAACTCAGCCAGTGCGGCGCATCGGTGTCGTCGTTTGTCACGCGCCGAAACGCCGCGATAGTGCGCCGCTGCATGGTGGGGTCTTGCACAACGATAGCCGTGTTAATGTTTTCTTTCGCCTGACGGATCAGTGCGCAGGAGAAACGGGCATTTTCGCCGCAATTAGTTGACCGATCTTCCAGCCAAATTTTCTCAGCCGGAATATGCCAGAACTGGTTCGCGATATCCGCGAGGATCGCGGCTTCAGCGCGTCCGGTTGTGCGAATAGTGTGGTAGCGCGGATGCCGGGCAATCACGGCGTACAAAAACGGCGTCGAATGGCCTATACCGCCGCTAATCAGTAAAGGAACACCTTGCGCTTTGGCGATGCGACAGGCCGCGTCGATAGTGGGGATCACCGCATTGCCCGCCAGGACGACGCAATCCGACGAATAAGGTTGTTCGCCGGAAAAATCATTTTGCGCCAGCCACTGTCCGACGGTATTCACCGCCAGCAATGTTTCCGCAGAGAGCGCCGGAAATGGCGTTGTATTCATAATTCCTCCTTTTTGTTCCGAACCTGTACCGGATCTCTTTGAAAGACGTCGTCGCCTGGCTTTTTAGGCCGTAATCTGATCCATGGCCTGTAAAATACGCTTATCGGAAATAGGATAAGGCGTACCGAGCTGTTGCGCGAAATAACTGACACGCAGTTCTTCAATCATCCAACGGATCTCTTTAACATCATCATCTTCGCGACGCGCTGGAGGCAATTTATTTATCCATTGTTGCCACGCCTGCTGGACGCTTTCGACTTTCAGCATTTGCGCCCGATCGCGGTGCGGATCGACAGCCAGTTTCTCCAGCCGCTTTTCAATTGCCTGCAGATAACGCAGCGTATCGCCGAGACGTTTAAAGCCGTTGCCAGTCACAAAACCACGGTATACCAGACCGCTCATCTGCGCCTTGATATCGGAAAGCCCCAACGCCATGCTCATATCCACCCGCCCTTTCAGACGCTTATTGATATTGAATACGGTCGTCAGGATCCGCTCGACCTGCTTCGCGATATCCACCACAGTATCATTCAGCTCGGCGCGTACCTTTTCGTGCAGCGCGGTGAAACCTGCTTCGCTCCACACCGGTCCGCCGTTGGCATCTATCAGTTTATCTACCCCGCAGGCGATACAGTCATCAATCAACTCCAACACTTTGCCGTACGGGTTAAAGTACAGCCCCAGCTTGGCTTTATTCGGCAATTTCTCATGCAGATACTTAATCGGTGAAGGAATGTTGAGCAACAGCAGACGGCGTAAACCGCACCACATCGCCTGTTGTTGTTCCAGCGGATTATCAAACAATTTGATAGCGACGCTGTCACGCTCATCCACTAACGCCGGCCACGCCTTCACTTTATAATTACCGCGTTTCTGTTCGTAGCTTTCCGGCAGCTCGCCGAAACTCCAGATATGCAGCCCGCTCTGCTCAATGCCGTCATCCGCCACCGCCGAGAGCGTCTCCTGCACTTTGCCTTTCAGCGCATTTTTAAGCTCGGCGAGCGAACGCCCTTCCTGCAGTTTCTTGTTTTTGTCATTCACCACGCGAAACGTGATTTTTAGATGCTCGGGCACCTGATCCCAATGCCAGTCTTCCCGGTCGACCGTGACGCCGGTCATCCGGCGCAGTTCACGCTCCAGAGCGTCCAGCAGCGGCAGCTCCAGCGGCGTTACGCGACCCAAAAACGCTTCAGCATAGTTTGGCGCCGGAACAAAGTTGCGACGTACCGGTTTTGGCAACGATTTAATCAGCGCAATCACTAATTCACGGCGCAGCCCCGGGATCTGCCATTCAAAACCGCTCTCGTCAACCTGGTTAAGTAGCGGCAACGGAATATGGACGGTCACGCCGTCAGCATCCGCGCCCGGTTCAAACTGATAGCTCAAACGCAGCTTGAGATTGCCCTGGTGCCAGAAGTTCGGGTAATCCAGTTTGCTGATTTTTTCCGCGCCTTCTTTAATCAGCATACTTTTTTCAAAGTTGAGCAGATCCGGCGTCTCGCGGCTGATTTTTTTCCACCAACTATCAAAGTGGCGGGCGGAAATAACGTCATGGCTAATACGCTGGTCATAAAACTCAAACAGGGTATCGTCATCCACCAGGATATCGCGGCGGCGAGATTTGTGCTCAAGTTCCTCGACTTCCGCACGCAATTTTAGATTCTCACGGAAGAAGGCGTGACGGGTTTGCCAGTCCCCCTCCACCAGCGCATGGCGGATGAACAACTCGCGACACAACGCCGGGTCAATCTGGCTGTAATTCACCTTGCGCGCGGCGACAATCGGCAGACCGTAGACAGTAACCTTTTCCGTCGCCATCACCGCGCCTTGCGCCCGCTCCCAGTGCGGTTCGCTATATGAACGTTTAATCAGGTGCTGGGCTACCGGTTCCACCCATTCTGGCTCAATGCGGGCAGCGATGCGCCCCCACAGGCGGCTGGTCTCCACCAGTTCTGCGACCATTGTCCATTTCGGCGGTTTTTTGAATAAACCGGATCCGGGGAAAATAGAGAATCGGGCGTTACGCGCGCCGGTGTACTCTTGTTTATCGGCATCTTTCATCCCGATATGCGACAACAGCCCCGTTAACAACGCAACGTGAATTTCCCGGTACTCTGCGGGTTCACTGTTTACCGGAATCCCCAGTTCTTTGACCACCTGACGCAGTTGGGTATAGATATCCTGCCACTCACGCACGCGTAAATAGTTCAGATAGTCGGTGCGACACAGACGGCGGAATTGATTCGACGACAGGGCCTTTTGTTGCTCGCCGAGGTAATTCCACAGGTTAACAAACGCCAGAAAATCGGACTCCTTATCATGAAAGCGCCGGTGTTTCTCATCGGAAGCCTGCTGCTTGTCCACTGGGCGCTCGCGCGGATCCTGAATAGAGAGTGCGGAAGTAATGATCATCGCTTCGCGCACACAGCCATGCTTTTGCGCTTCCAGAACCATACGCGCCAGGCGCGGGTCGACCGGCAACTGGGATAATTGTCGGCCCAGCGGCGTCAGCTTATATGCCGTTTGCTGTTCGTCGGCGGTAATCGCCCCCAGCTCTTCCAACAAACGCACGCCATCCTGAATATTGCGCTTATCCGGCGCTTCGACAAACGGGAAGGCAGCGATGTCACCCAGCCCCAGGGCGGTCATCTGCAAAATAACCGACGCCAGGTTGGTACGTAGAATTTCCGGGTCGGTAAATTCCGGACGTGACAAAAAGTCATCTTCCGAATACAGACGAATGCAAATCCCTTCCGATACGCGTCCGCAACGCCCTTTACGCTGGTTGGCGGAAGCCTGTGAGATCGGTTCAATCGGCAGGCGCTGCACTTTAGTGCGGTAGCTGTAGCGGCTGATGCGCGCAGTGCCAGGATCGATCACATATTTGATACCCGGCACCGTCAGCGAGGTTTCCGCCACGTTAGTCGCCAGCACGATACGGCGTCCGCTGTGCGACTGGAAAACGCGGTTCTGTTCGCTGTTCGACAAGCGTGCATACAGCGGCAACACTTCGGTATGCCGTAAGTTCAGCTTGTTCAGGGCGTCGGCGGTATCGCGGATTTCCCGCTCTCCGCTCATAAAAATCAGAATATCGCCGGGACTTTCACGCCCCAGTTCATCAACAGCGTCGAAAATTGCCTGTAGCTGATCGCGTTCAGTGTCGTCAGCCTCTTCCACGATAGGGCGATAACGAACTTCTACGGGATACGTTCGGCCAGAGACTTCGATAATCGGCGCGTTATTAAAGTGGCGCGAGAAACGTTCCGGGTCGATGGTCGCAGAGGTAATAATCACTTTCAGATCGGGGCGACGCGGCAGAAGCTCTTTCAGATAGCCGAGCAAGAAGTCAATATTCAGGCTGCGTTCATGCGCTTCATCAATAATGATGGTGTCATACTGCATCAATAGCCTGTCCTGCTGGATTTCCGCCAGCAGGATACCGTCAGTCATCAGTTTGACCATGGTGTTGCTACTGACATGATCGCTGAAACGAACTTTATAGCCGATGCAGCCGCCAGGCTCCGTTTGCAACTCTTCGGCAATGCGGTTAGCAACGGTGCGCGCCGCCAGGCGACGCGGCTGAGTATGTCCAATAAGTCCTTTAATTCCGCGTCCCAGTTCCATACAAATTTTCGGTAACTGGGTGGTTTTACCGGAACCGGTTTCCCCTGCCACGATCACCACCTGATGATCGCGGATCGCTTCCAGAATGTCCTGTTTTTTCTGGCTAACAGGTAAATTTTGCGGATAAGTGATTGAGGGGCGCGCCGCTTCGCGTAGAGCGACCTGCGCCGCAGCCTGTTCAATTTCTTTCGCCATCGTCTGGAAAATAGCCTGTTGCGCATCAGGATTTTTTACTTTCTTTACGCCATGCAGGCGGCGAGCAAAGCGCTGTTTGTCGCGCAGCATCAGTGCATCCAGCCGCTGCTGTAACACCTGAAGCGTCAACGTAGATTGTTCAGTCATAAAGCTCTTGGGCAGCATTCTGCCTGTTTAAAATCGTTTTAAATGATAGGTATAGAGTACCACATTGGGGCTTTTTTTGTGTTGTTCAATAATTTCGAACAAAGGGTTCGATATATTGCGCTATCCCTGCGACATATTTGTGAATAAAGTGTCAACAAGCAACGGGGCCCGCCCCTTCAAACACATAAAAGGAAACACCCATGAGCAAGGTATTAGTTCTTAAATCCAGTATTCTGGCAGGGTACTCTCAGTCTGGTCAGTTGACTGACTATTTTATTGAACAATGGCGCGAAAAACACGTCGCAGATGAAATTACTGTCCGCGATCTGGCGGCCAACCCTGTTCCGGTGCTGGATGGCGAGCTGGTGGGCGCGATGCGTCCGGGCGATGCGCCTTTAACGCCACGTCAGCAGGAGGCTCTGGCGCTGTCTGATGAACTCATTGCTGAACTGAAAGCCCACGACGTCATCGTTATTGCGGCACCGATGTACAATTTCAATATCCCGACGCAGCTGAAAAACTACTTTGATCTGATTGCCCGCGCCGGTATCACTTTCCGCTATACCGAAAAAGGCCCGGAAGGTCTGGTAACCGGTAAACGCGCGGTGGTTCTCTCCAGTCGCGGCGGTATCCATAAAGACACCCCGACGGATTTGATTGCGCCTTACCTGAAAGTGTTCCTCGGTTTTATCGGTATTACCGACGTGAATTTTGTCTTTGCCGAAGGCATCGCCTACGGGCCGGAAGTGGCGGCTAAAGCTCAGGCCGATGCAAAAGCCGCGATTGACAGCGTAGTGGCCGCTTAAATATTTTTGCCTCCCGTTTCGACGGGAGGTGACTTCTTCGGTTCGTAGCGCAAATATCCTACCACGCCGCTACTGCCGCCATCGCTGGGATGCGTTACCCCATCATTGACTTCAACGCAGGCGAAATCAAAAGGCGACACATTTTCGATGCACGCCACATTGACCCCATATTGATCGGGATTGGATCGGCGTTGATGAAAAGTATATATCCCGCATACCGAACAGAAAAAATGCACCGCCTTGCCCGTATTAAAGCGATATTCGGTAAGCTTATCCTGCCCTTTTAGCACTTTAATACCCGATAGCGGCGCAGACACTGCCACTGCTCCGCGCATCCGGCAAAAGGAACAGTTGCAGCGCCTGGCGGTATGAAAGCCATCGCTAAGTTGAACGGTAAACACGACGCTGCCACAATGGCAGGCAGCAGATAATTTTTCAGACGTCATACCTGGTTACTCTCGCGAATAGTGATACCAGTCAACAGTATAGAAATGGCGTTTCCGGTTCGCCTAATATAAATACGACCTTCATATTCAGAAATTACCCATATAAAAATGCATTTTGCGGTAAAAAAATTGTCGGAAAGCGGTTATTTACGCATCCATTTGCCATTAATTCCCTGGACATATTCTCCCGGCCTGGCGCGCTCAACCAGTTTTTGCCCTGCCATCTTCGCCACCTCGTCCACGGGAAGATGATTGCTATCCGCTAACTGCTGATAACTGGCGCGACGGGCATGATTAATATCAAGCACCAGTTTCTGGGTTTCGGCATCATTCTTTAAGGCCACCAGATAGCCATTCAGCGTTTCCCCAACCCGGCCCTGCGTGCGCGCTTCGTCCAGGGTTAAGGCCCACACAGAAGGTGTGAGCAAGCTCAGCGTCAGCACCCATAGCATTAAATACTTTTTCATTATGGCCTCAGAATAGATCGCTGCGTGATTTCAGGAGTTCTTCAACATCTTTATCGACTTTGATATGTATTTCATGCTCGATCTTTACATTCATGTTGATGGTAATCGGCTGTTCCGGCGCGGCGACTTCAATACGTGGCGTGCACCCCACCACGATAAATGACGCAAGCGCTGACAGCATGGCAATACTCATTTTCATTATTTATCCTCACAGTCCTTGTCTTTCCGGCAAGGAGGTTGCGGCAACGCTGTATTTTGTTCAAGCCATGCCTGTAAATTGTCGCCAAAACGCAAACTGCGCCACAGCGTAAACACATTTTCTTCATGGGTATAGTTCAAGTTAACGATCGCGGTTTTACCATCTACCCGGCTTTTGCCGGTAATAGCCGCCTGCATCGTTAGTACGCCCAGGTTATCAACGTTAATTTTCGTCCACGAATGCGTAATCTCCATATAACGTAGCCAGTTAATCGCCGAGCCTGCCGTGACATTATCCTTCACCACCGCATCCGCAGTATCTTTATCGATGCGCAATGTCATTGGCCCAGGGTTGGTAAGCCAGCCATCTTTGATTATCCATTTTTCATTGTTCAGCCACAGCGGCAACGCGCCGCTAACAGGGCCAGACATGGCGAATTGCTTTGGATTTATGGCGCTAATCAATTCGCTGGATGAAATATTTTGCACCCGCAAAAGCGCCGGGTCGTGCTGCGGCATTCGCAACTGTTTCATAATGATTTGACCGCCCAGCACGTCTACGCTGACATCGCTTAGCAGTAATGGATTCGACTCGCTCCAGGGATAACCACCCTGTAAATCAGCGGTGATATTTTTCGCCGTGACCTGGTTGACTATCCCGGCAATACGCAGCGAGACGGGCCCGCGCGTCCCCAATTGCCACGCGCCGTTGTGGAAGCGAAATGGCAGAATGAAATCGACGCCGTTGATTTTGTTATCCGGCATCCAGGCGCTACCGCCTTTTAACACGCCGTGTCCACCTGCTTCAAACCCCTGCCCCTGTGCGGCGGAAAAAGCCACCTGCGCATACAGTGAGCCTTCGCGCAGCGTCATTTTCCAGTTTGGTGGAAGCAACGGCTGGAAAACGATAAGCGACTGCTTCGGCCACCAGGCCTGTCCGCGAAGGCGTTCGCCATCCCAGCGCCCATTCAGCCGTACCGGTCCTATCGCCCCCGCCCGAAGGTCGCCTTTAAACTGGAACAGGGTTGGCTCTCGCCCTTCAACGCTAAAATTAACGGTAGAAGGCGGCAGCACGCTCCCGCTGGTAAATACGGTTTTCCCCGCCTCCAGAGACAGCGCGCCCTGTAGCGACGGCGTTGTGGCGTCGCGAACCCAGACAATAGGTTTATTCAGCGCCAGTCTTGGCGATGTGACAGTCATTGCGCCATAGTGCAACTGATCAAAACCGGTGGATAAACTGGTCAACCTGATGGTGTTATCATGCCATTCGCCCTGTCCGGCAATATCCCAGCGGGCGCGCATTGGCGTAAAGCTTCCTTGCCCCCAATAGCGCCACCGCCAGCGACCAGCATCAGGGAGAAAATCATTCGCCAGGCCATCAAGATGAAGAACGAAATCGCCCATCTCATTTTCGTGCGCCCGTAAAATAGCCTGTAATCGACCATCAACGCCGCGCGGCGTCACCTTAACGCCCGCCAGCGGCCAACGAATTTCATCAATATCTAACGCATCAATCACCCGTCCGCGCGAGCGTAGCAATGCGCCAGGTGCAAAGGTGAGCTGCGGATCGGCCAGACTGCCGCGGAACATAGCGGGCAATACGGCATAAAAGATTAAATCCTTCTGTTTAGCCTCGCCGGTAAGCTGTAGAGGCATCTCACTGCTGTCCATGCTGAGTTTTCCCGGGCCGATAGTCAGTACAGCGTTCGCTTTACCGGCATCGCCCTGGGTCAGAATATTCAGGCGTCCGCTGACTCGTGCATTATCCGGCCCGGCTTGCCAGTTATCGATATTAAAAGCCAGACGTCCGCTCAAGGGGAATCCCTGATATGGCCAGTTCCAGCGGCCATCGCTGATGGTAAGCCGCTGACGCGTTACCGCCCAGGGGAGATCGAGAATCGGGTCAGGATTACCTCGCGCCATCACGATGAGCTGTCCGGCGTTATCACGCCACTCCAGTTCCGCATCCACCAGCGACGGTTCCTGCGGCAGACGCAAGGTCGCTGCCGCATGACCGCTGACCGGCAGGCCATCCGGTACCAGCGGCAACATAAACTCCCCCGCCAGGCTAACGGGAGGCTGGTTGGCCAGCGCGGCGATCTCCAGTTGGCTCACCGTCAATGCCTGACCGCGTAACTGCCCTTGAAATTTTACTTTTTCGCCCTGATAACGTATCTGCTGAATGAGCGGCGTCATGGAGATCGCCAGCTTGCCCTGCCATTCCGGCCAGGGCGCGAGAATGACATTATCAATGTTAATCCAGGTATTGGGCAGCATTGACTGCCACTGCGCCAGCGTACGCGGCGCGGCGGGAGAAGCTTCCGAAGCGGGCAGTTTCGCCAGGCACGCGGCATCCAGTTTAAGGCTTTTAATATTCAGCAACCAACGGCTGGGATGCGTCAGTTCCGCCTGGGTAATATGCGCTAACGAACAATCATTGACCAGATAGCGAAGATCGGGAATCACTAACCCATGACGTGTCAAGCGTGGACTTTGTTCCAGAGCGATACGGGTACCGACCGGTAGCCAAATTCCCGCCAGAGTGGGAACCCACAGCCCGAGGGTCATCAGTAGCGTCAGAGGGACAAGAATCAGCAGTAACAGTAGCGCAAGGGCGGCTTTATATTTACCCTTCATGGGCCATTAATTTCCTGATTTAACGAAAAATTCAGTCGGCTATCTCTTTATTTTGGCATGATTGCCCGTATATAGCCTAATAGTTCATGTTGCAGGGGCGCCCTCCGGCTATTTGAGGCGTTGTGGAGAATGATAACCTAAAATTATTCATTATATGTATGACTATCAATTATTTTTGATTTTTTGTAAGATAATTTTAAGCATATTTGTGTGATTCTAACATCACTGGAGAAGGTCATATGAAACTCGCCGTCTATAGTACCAAACAGTATGACAAGAAATATCTACAGCAAGTGAACGAAGCGTTCGGTTTTGAACTGGAGTTTTTTGATTTTCTGCTAACCGAGAAAACGGCGAAAACCGCCAATGGATGTGAAGCAGTTTGTATCTTCGTGAATGACGACGGGAGCCGACCGGTACTGGAAGAGCTGAAAAAACACGGCGTGAAATACATCGCGCTGCGTTGCGCCGGATTTAATAATGTCGACCTGGATGCCGCTAAAGAACTCGGTTTGCAGGTGGTGCGCGTACCGGCTTATTCTCCGGAAGCCGTCGCTGAACATGCGATTGGCATGATGATGACATTGAACCGCCGTATCCACCGCGCTTATCAACGCACCCGCGACGCTAACTTTTCCCTTGAGGGGCTGACCGGCTTTACCATGCACGGAAAAACCGCTGGCGTCATTGGTACCGGTAAAATCGGCGTCGCCGCGCTGCGTATCCTGAAAGGCTTCGGAATGCGTTTACTGGCGTTTGATCCCTATCCCAGCACCGCCGCGCTTGACCTCGGCGTAGAGTATGTGGATCTGCAAACGTTGTTTGCCGAATCGGATGTCATTTCCCTGCACTGCCCGCTCACGCCGGAAAACTACCATTTACTGAACCATGCGGCATTCGATCAAATGAAAAATGGCGTTATGGTCATTAATACCAGTCGTGGCGCGCTGATTGATTCCCAGGCGGCTATCGAAGCTCTGAAGAATCAGAAAATCGGCTCGCTGGGGATGGATGTGTATGAAAACGAACGCGACCTGTTCTTTGAAGATAAGTCAAACGATGTTATCCAGGATGATGTTTTCCGCCGTCTGTCGGCCTGCCATAACGTACTGTTTACGGGGCACCAGGCATTCCTGACCGCAGAAGCGCTGATCAGCATCTCTGAAACCACGCTACAAAACTTAAGCCAGCTTGAGAAGGGCGAAGCCTGCCCGAACGCGCTGTTCTAATCCTGTCGCTCCCCTGCGCTCAGGGGAGCATTTTCGGATAACCCCTGAAGATCTATCCGGTCATATTATTACTATAGTCAGTGTTAACTATCAGATTACAGAGAATATCAATGAAGAAAATCGTCACGCTGGTCGCCCTGAGCATCATAATCACAGGGTGCGTGAGCAGTGGAAAAGTGTCCGTCAAACGCGAGCAACTGGAGCACCACCGCTTTGTTCTGGAAAGCGTAAACGGTAAAACGGTCACCGGCCCGGAGCTCAGCTTTGGCGAGGACATGACGGTATCTGGCAAAATGTGCAATCAATTCACCGGCGAAGGAAAACTGTCGGACGGCGAATTAAAAGTGAAAAATTTAGCGATGACCCGAATGATGTGCGCCGATCCGCAGCTTAATGCGCTGGACGGCACCCTCAGCGAGCTCTTCAGCAAAGGCGCACAGGTCGATTTAACCGCGAACCAGTTAACGCTGGCGACGGCAGAAACAACGCTAATGTATAAACTGGCGGATTTAGCGCACTAAGCCATTAAGTGAAAAGTTATACGCGTCAGGCGAAACGCCGCGCTTAATAACTCCCGCAGCTTCCGGCGGCAAGCGACTGTTCACTACAACGTTTGCCGTTGGGTAGCGCGCACATACCAATTACTGAACCATCAAGCTGTCGGGCCGCTGAAAGCGAACCGCCAATCATAGCGCAATTCGCTTCGCCGGCGCTGGACATCGCCGCTTTCATCCCTGGCGAAACATGCGCCGCGGTTGCCTGCTGAACAGGTTCGCTACTGCAAGCCGACAATAATAACGCGGCCCCCCCCACCCAAAACGCTGCGCGCATTTCTCTCCCCTCTGTTTATTCATCCAAACGACACCGCCCTAAATAATAGGCAGCAGAAACTGACGCGTCGAGAGGCAAAGCGCGCATTTATGCGCTTCATTAACATTTACTGGCAATTTTTTACGCCTTTTCGGCAAGAAATCGTCATTCTCCTCCCGCCAGGGACACAAAAGCGAAAATGGGGCTTGAAGGGCTTTGCTAAAATAAAAGGATAACTACAGGATGCGCTCACGATTATGCGTGTCTCTCTTTTTTGCGCAATGTAAGGGTGTCATATGCAAACAATTGACGGTAATGGCGCAGTAGCGTCGGTGGCGTTCCGTACCAGCGAGGTTATCGCCATTTACCCGATTACGCCCAGTTCAACAATGGCTGAACAAGCGGATGCCTGGGCCGGTTATGGGCTTAAAAATGTCTGGGGCGATACGCCGCGTGTGGTAGAGATGCAGTCGGAAGGCGGCGCGATCGCCGCCGTTCACGGTGCGTTACAAACCGGTTCGCTTTCTACGTCATTTACATCATCGCAGGGGCTGCTGCTGATGATTCCAACGCTGTATAAACTGGCGGGGCAGCTCACGCCGTTTGTACTGCACGTTGCCGCACGTACCGTCGCCACACACGCGCTTTCTATTTTTGGCGACCATTCCGATGTGATGGCGGTCCGCCAGACAGGCTGCGCGATGTTATGCGCCGCCAGCGTTCAGGAAGCGCAGGATTTTGCGCTGATCGCACACAGGGCTACGCTGAAAAGCCGCGTTCCGTTTATTCATTTTTTTGATGGCTTCCGTACATCGCATGAAATCAACAAAATTATACCGCTAACGGATGAAACCATTCTGAACCTGATGCCGCAGGCGGAAATCGACGCTCACCGCGCCCGCGCGCTGAATCCGGAACATCCGGTGATTCGTGGAACTTCAGCGAATCCGGACACCTACTTCCAGTCTCGTGAAGCGACCAATCCGTGGTACAACGCCGTTTATGATCATGTTGAAGAGGCGATGAAGGCATTTGGCGACGCTACGGGCCGCCACTACCAGCCATTTGAATATTATGGCCATCCCCAGGCTGAACGCGTCATCATTATGATGGGCTCCGCCCTCGGCACCTGCGAAGAGGTCGTGGACGAGCTACTGATACGCGGAGAAAAGGTCGGCGTTCTGAAAGTCCGTCTGTTCCGCCCCTTCTCCGCCAAACATTTGTTACAGGCATTACCGGAAACCGTTCGCGCTATCGCCGTGCTGGATCGCACCAAAGAGCCTGGCGCGCAGGCCGAGCCGCTTTATCTGGACGTGATGACCGCACTGGCGGAAGCCTTTAATAATGGCGAGCGCGAAACGTTGCCGCGCACCATTGGCGGCCGTTATGGGCTATCATCCAAAGAGTTCGGCCCGGCGTGCGTACTGGCGGTCTTTAATGAACTCAGCCATGCGAAACCCAAGCCACGGTTTACGGTGGGCATTTATGATGACGTTACTAACCTCTCGCTGCCGTTACCGGAAAATACCCTGCCCGGCAGCGCTAAACTTGAAGCGTTATTTTACGGTCTGGGAAGCGACGGCAGCGTATCCGCCACGAAAAATAATATTAAAATTATCGGTAATTCTACACCGTGGTATGCGCAAGGTTATTTCGTTTATGACTCTAAAAAAGCTGGCGGGCTCACGGTATCGCACCTGCGCGTCAGCGAGAAACCCATTCGTTCCGCTTACTTAATTGCTCAGGCGGATTTTGTCGGCTGCCACCAATTACAGTTTATCGATAAATATCAGATGGCGGAGCGTCTAAAGCCCGGCGGTATCTTTCTGCTTAATACGCCGTACAGCGCCGACGAGGTCTGGTCGCGTCTGCCGCAAGAAGTTCAGGCGGTGTTGAATCAGAAAAAGGCGCGTTTTTACGTGGTTAACGCGGCGAAAATCGCCCGCGAATGTGGACTTGGCGCCCGCATCAATACCGTCATGCAAATGGCTTTCTTCCACCTGACGCATATTCTTCCGGGCGATAGCGCCCTGGTTGAGCTGCAGGGCGCGATTGCCAAAAGCTATAGCAGCAAAGGACAGGATCTGGTTGAGCGTAACTGGCAGGCATTGGCTCTGGCGCAGGCATCGCTGGCGGAAGTGCCGTTGCAGGCGGTTAATCCGCATAGCGCGCATCGCCCGCCGGTCGTCTCCGACGCCGCGCCGGATTTCGTGAAAACCGTTACCGCCGCCATGTTGGCGGGCCTCGGCGACGCACTGCCTGTTTCCGCGCTGCCGCCGGACGGAACATGGCCAATGGGCACCACCCGCTGGGAAAAGCGCAATATCGCCGAAGAGATTCCTGTCTGGAAAGAGGAGCTGTGTACACAATGTAATCACTGCGTCGCCGCCTGCCCTCACTCGGCGATTCGTGCGAAAGTCGTTTCCCCGCAGGCGATGGAAAACGCGCCAGCCAGTCTGCATTCGCTGGACGTGAAGTCCCGCGATATGCGCGGCCAGAAATATGTGCTGCAGGTCGCGCCGGAAGACTGTACTGGCTGTAATTTATGCGTAGAGGTCTGCCCGGCTAAAGATCGGCAAAATCCGCAGATCAAGGCGATTAACATGATGTCGCGCCTTGAGCATGTGGAAGAAGAGAAAGTGAATTATGACTTCTTCCTCGACTTACCGGAAATCGATCGCAGCAAACTGGAACGGATTGATATCCGCACGTCGCAGCTCATTACACCGCTGTTTGAATATTCCGGTGCCTGTTCCGGCTGCGGTGAAACGCCGTATATTAAACTGCTGACTCAGTTATATGGCGACAGAATGTTAATCGCTAACGCCACGGGGTGTTCCTCTATTTACGGCGGTAATTTGCCCTCAACGCCTTATACCACCGATGCCAACGGACGCGGCCCGGCATGGGCGAATTCGTTATTTGAAGATAACGCGGAATTTGGTCTCGGTTTCCGTCTGAGCGTGGATCAGCACCGGGCGCGCGTCATGCGTTTACTGGCGCAATTCGCCGATCGCATTCCGGCGGAATTAAACGATGCGCTGCATGCCGAAGCAACGCCTGACGTTCGGCGTGAGCAGGTCGCCGCATTACGCCAACATCTGAAATCGGTTGCGGGCGCAGAGGAACTGTTAAAGGATGCTGATGCGCTGGTAGAAAAATCAATCTGGCTGATTGGCGGCGATGGTTGGGCATACGACATCGGCTTTGGCGGTTTAGACCATGTGTTAAGCCTGACGGAGAATGTCAATATTCTGGTTCTGGATACGCAGTGTTACTCCAATACTGGCGGCCAGGCATCGAAGGCGACGCCGCTTGGCGCCGTCACTAAGTTTGGCGAACATGGCAAGCGTAAAGCCCGTAAAGATCTTGGTGTCAGCATGATGATGTATGGTCATGTTTATGTCGCGCAAATCTCGCTGGGCGCGCAGTTAAACCAGACGGTGAAAGCCATCCAGGAGGCCGAAGCCTGGCCAGGACCGTCGCTGATCATTGCCTATAGCCCCTGTGAGGAACATGGCTACGATCTGGCGCTAAGCCATGACCAGATGCGCCAGTTAACGGCGACCGGTTTCTGGCCGTTATACCGCTTTGATCCCCGCCGTGCGGATGAAGGCAAGCCGCCGCTGGCGCTGGACTCTCGGCCACCGTCTGATGCCCTGGCGGAAACGTTGCTTAATGAACAGCGTTTCCGTCGCCTGAATGCGCAACAGCCTGAAGTAGCTGAACAATTATGGCGAGATGCCGCATTGGATTTGCAAAAACGCTATGACTTTCTTGCCTTGCTGGCAGGAAAAGCGGAAAAACCCGGCGCAGATTAAAAAATATTCTAAGGATTAACCTGGAAACAAAAAAAGCCCGAACATTCGTTCGGGCTTGTCAATTTATACGCTGGAAAGCAAAGGTTAACGCAATGGCCCAGCGACAAAATGAATATGTGACAATAAAGGCATATAACAGGCGTAGAATATCGTAACCGAATGATATTGTATAATTTTTATTTCGTATAATACCCCCAAAAGCATTCGTATAAATTATATCTATTTCACTGCGAATTATTTCATTAATTATTGAATTAAACGGTAACATCTCTTTTTAGGTCTTTCCTGACAAGGCATAAATAACGTTTTAACGTCAACTCGCTGATTATTTACGGGGAATGCGCTTAATATTACGCCGTCCTCCCCTGTTGGTAGTCCCCGCAGAGTATCGTGGAGCAGCACCTAAAATGTGACGTATGTCATTGTACATAAAGTGCCTTTAGGGAGTAGAATTTCAGTGGATACTTAAACAGGAGGTTTTATGAACAGAACGATTCTTGTACCCATCGATATTTCAGATTCAGAATTAACTCAACGCGTGATTTCACATGTTGAAGCCGAAGCAAAGATTGACGACGCTAAAGTGCACTTTTTGACTGTAATCCCGTCTTTGCCCTATTACGCTTCACTGGGACTGGCTTATTCAGCAGAGCTCCCCGCAATGGACGATTTGAAAGCCGAAGCCAAATCTCAACTGGAAGCGATTATCAAGAAATTCAACCTTCCCGCGGACCGCGTGCAGGCGCACGTTGCAGAAGGCTCTCCTAAAGATAAGATTCTGGAAATGGCAAAAAAATTACCGGCCGATATGGTGATTATCGCCTCGCATCGTCCGGATATTACTACCTATCTGTTGGGTTCCAACGCCGCAGCCGTTGTGCGTCATGCGGAATGCTCCGTACTGGTGGTGCGCTAAATACCCGAGCCCGCATAAGAGAGTGCGGGCTCAAATCAACCATCATCATCGCCTAGTGACTGACGCTTTTTGAAAACAGATTGATTACGATTACGCCGCAGATGATAAGCAACATGCCAATAATAGCCGGCACATCCAGTTTTTGGCCAAGAAACAACCATCCTATCAATCCAATAAGAACAATCCCTACCCCAGACCAAATGGCATAAATGATACCAGCAGGGATGGTTCGCATTGGGATGGTAAGGCACCAGAACGCGATACAATATCCGATGATGGTAACGAGGCTCGGTACCAGACGCGTAAAACTATCCGATAATTTTAATGAGATCGTGGCGATAACTTCTACCACGATGGCGATAAATAGAAAGATTACAGCTTCTTTAGTCATACATCTCTTCGTTCCGATATTTTTCTGAGCGTGATGACATCTTAATTAATACGGATGACAGAATAAAGACGCTTTTGAACCATTGCGTATCTTGCCATAACATACTTCAGGTTGCATGTGCTGCGGCTGCGTTCCCTTACCCCAGTCACTTACTTGAGTAAGCTCCTGGGGATCCGCTCGCTTGCCGCCTTCCTGCAACTCAAATTATTTAAAGTATAAAAGCAATCTTTTATACACGAGAGATAAAAACAATAAACTTGTTCAGGATTTATGATTACTTAGAAGCGTTTGCCTGCCCCGTATTTTCTGCTTTACCATATGTTCTGTCAATTATACCAACAGGGTCCACTGGTGTTTTTTTTGGCATAACCCAGCCGCTTTCACTGACGCTACCTCGTGTAAGATATTTGACTTTTACCCTAACGATAATAAGATAATGCTCCCTGCTGAACCTGTCGGCAACACTAAGATCGGTGGTATATTCAGGTACGATTCTTCCACTTCGAACCTGCTCTTTGGCTATTTCAGCAGAGACAGGCAATACCTCTACATCGCCCCCCTCAATACCGCCTGCTGTTTTAAAACTAACAATATTTTCAGCCTGCGGACCTATTGTACCTCGGCATAATACAACTTCAGTCTCCCCTGCTGCAGCATCCCCACTCTGGTATTTCTTATAAATACTTTGTACATTTTCTTCTGATGTAGGGTATAAATCTTCTGACAGAGAGGCCAGTATATCTTCCAGTAAGGGGGAATCATCCGTAATATCCAGAAGCTCTTCATCATAACCCGTGTCTCCTTCTCTTAACTCTGAATAAGGCTTATCAATATGGCGAATAAGCCCCCCACCTTTCAGCCCTGACGCCTGATAAAATCTTCCATCAGAAGATCGGTAAAATGTCATGGCTGAATTTTTTCCGCTATCCGAATAGGTTGCCTGATACGTTTCTGAACCGGGTTCTTTAGTTAAAACGAGCTCTCTGTCGCCATATTTTATCGTATTAGGCGCTTCCGATGACAGCGGTGGATATGAGGCTTGTTTTCTGTAGCATCCCCCTGCCATAGATGTAACGTGTTCAAATAGGCCATCTAACACCTTACCTGCCAGGTTAGGCTCCGTAGTTGGGGCAGGATGATCCTCCGGGAGAGCCCTTTCATATTTCTGTAATTCTTTAACGGGTAAAAAATCATTCTCACCCTCTGAATTACCATTTTTTATCCTATAATCACCAGATGTTACTGCTAATCTTGATGATAATAACAAACCAGTTACTGCAATGTTTTTAATACTCCTGTCCATTTTATGAATGGTTACTGGCTGAAGATGATTGCGGCTATGAGAAGATAAGAAAATTTGCTTTTGAATTTCCTTTCCCTCAAATATAATTTGCTCAGTGCTTTTAGGTGGAACAGTTACGCTATCTACATTAAATAGCTCATGTTCACCACTCATCGTTACCTGAGAAAAACACGACGATGTATGTGCAATTGCAGCGGGATCAATCTCTTTATAAATAACATTGGCGTAAACGTTTGCAACTTCACCGCTTGCATTTAAATGATCGTGCAAAATATGTTTTAGAAATAGATCTAACAACAATTTTTTTGATGTGATTCCATTTACACAGTTGTGAAAGTCAGGGGGAATTGGATAGCCGTTTTGATCAAATGGAAGCGATAAACATCCTCGCCCCCCATCAATATTTTCGTAACTGTAATTTAGAGATATCTTTACCTCGCATTTATTGGTATCTACATCGTCATTGATACTGCGCTCTACTTTATAATTAACCAGCCTACGGAAGGTTGCGCTATTTGAATAATAAAAATCCAATGTTGATTGGATTTCTTCACATATAATTTCATGTGTTGGCTCAAAGAAGAATTCATAAATATTTAAGCTGTTCTTTTCTTCATCTTTGGCCATCTCATCCAGCTTAATATATTCTTCTGGTAAATTAGATATTTGCTCATGAAAGATATCGTCCTGATAAAGTCCATCCAACATTGAAAGGTACGGTATGGTATCCCAACTTCTGATAGCTTGTATCTGTACCGTCTGCTGTGATTCTCTGGTTGATATATCACTTACTGTTATACGCATTACGTTCTCCAGCCAGAATTATGGTATACATCATAAGATGTAGATATCAGGTAGCAATTCTCATCGCAAATAATTTGTCTGAACTGTACATATGAAACAGGCTATTTTTAATTCAATACGACCACCAGAATAGGCAAGAAAATTTTAAATAGTATACGGTAAACTGATCTTACCCAACGATAATTAAACACTCTGCACTATCTTAGTAGATAATAAAATACTGATACCGTATTTTATATCACCAATAAAAGAGCAAAAAGGGTGTGCCGAATATCATTTTACACCTGTCCCGGTTCACCCCACGGAACCACTTGAAACGTACCATCATCAGGACGCAGCAGCGCCTGAATTTCAGTTGAGCCCGTCACTTCTTAACGGACCTGGCTGCATGATGTATACAGTTGACAATATCCGAAGGTACTATCTCTATTAAAACGTGCTGGCATTCGTCGCCGTAATCCGTACCATACGCGACATACTTTTGCCTGCTGGCTGTTGACGGCAGGAGCGAACCCGGCATTTATCGCCAGCCAAATGGGGCATGAAACTGCGCAATGGTGTATGAAATTTACGGTATGTAGATTGATGACATGAACGACGAACAGGTAGCGATGTTGAATGCGCGGTTATCGTAGTTGCAAAGTTCGCCCCATTTAGTACCAGAGAACTGAAATAATGCAAGAAATTCAAAAGAATACAAAAAAAGAGCAATACAACCTCAACAAGTTGCAAAAGCGCCTGCGCCGTAACGTTGGCGAAGCGATTGCCGATTTTAATATGATTGAAGAAGGCGATCGCATTATGGTTTGCCTTTCTGGCGGCAAAGATAGCTATACAATGCTGGAAATTTTACGTAATTTGCAGCAAAGCGCCCCGATCAATTTTTCACTGGTCGCCGTCAATCTCGATCAAAAGCAGCCAGGTTTTCCGGAGCATATCCTGCCAGCCTACCTTGAGCAGCTGGGCGTAGAATATAAAATCGTCGAAGAAAACACCTACGGCATTGTGAAAGAGAAGATTCCGGAAGGAAAAACCACCTGCTCGCTGTGCTCGCGTTTGCGTCGGGGTATCCTGTATCGTACTGCGACTGAACTGGGCGCGACCAAAATCGCCCTGGGCCACCATCGCGACGATATTCTGCAAACCCTGTTTCTGAATATGTTCTATGGCGGAAAAATGAAAGGGATGCCGCCGAAGCTGATGAGCGATGACGGCAAACATATCGTGATCCGCCCGCTGGCTTACTGCCGCGAGAAAGATATTATCCGTTTTGCTGAGGCCAAAGCCTTTCCTATCATTCCTTGTAATCTGTGCGGTTCGCAACCCAACCTGCAACGCCAGGTGATTGCCGACATGCTACGCGACTGGGATAAACGCTATCCTGGACGGATCGAGACGATGTTTAGCGCCATGCAGAATGTCGTGCCGTCTCACCTTTGTGACACTAACCTGTTCGATTTCAAAGGGATCACTCACGGTTCCGAGGTCGTCGACGGCGGCGATTTAGCGTTCGATCGTGAAGAGATTCCATTGCAGCCCGCTGGCTGGCAGCCGGAAGAAGATGACACCGCCTTAGAGGCGTTGCGGCTTGATGTTATCGAAGTGAAATAATCTGCAGGCGTCTCAGCACCCGCTGAGACGCCATGCTATCGATCATTTTAATAGCCGTACCCGGCATGACTTGCCTTTGATCTTCCCGTTTTGCAACTGCTTCCAGGCTTTTTGCGCTACTGCTTGACGTACGGCGACGTAAACGTGCATGGGATGCACGTTAATTTTGCCAATATCCGCCCCGTCTAATCCAATATCGCCGGTCAGCGCGCCCAAAATATCTCCCGGACGCATTTTCGCTTTTTTGCCGCCATCAATGCATAGGGTAGCCATCTCTGCGGCCAGAGGGAGTAACGGCTGCCGGGCGGGCGCATTCAGCCAGTTCAGCTTGAGTTGCAGCATTTCTGAAAGAATATTCGCCCGCTGCGCCTCTTCCGGCGCGCAGAAACTGATCGCCAGGCCGCTGCTTCCCGCGCGCGCCGTACGGCCAATACGATGGACATGCACCTCCGGGTCCCAGGCCAGCTCATAGTTAACCACCAGTTCGAGCGATTTAATGTCTAACCCTCGCGCGGCAACGTCGGTGGCAACCAGAATGCGCGCGCTGCCATTAGCAAAACGCACCAACGTCTGGTCGCGGTCGCGTTGTTCCAGATCGCCGTGGAGCGCCAACGCGCTTTGTCCTACCGCATTAAGCGCATCACAAACGGCCTGACAATCTTTTTTGGTATTGCAAAACACCACGCAGGACGCTGGCTGATGCTGGCTAAGCAACGTTTGTAGCAGCGAAATTTTTTCATGCGCAGATGTTTCGAAGAACTGTTGTTCGATAGCCGGTAGCGCATCTACCGTATCGATTTCAATACGTATTGGCTGCTGCTGTACACGACCGCTAATCGCCGCAATGGCGTCAGGCCAGGTTGCTGAAAACAATAACGTCTGGCGCGTCTCAGGCGCAAAGCGGATCACCTCATCAATGGCGTCACTGAATCCCATGTCCAGCATTCGGTCTGCTTCATCCATTACCAGAATGTGCAGCGCATCCAGCGATACGGTTTCTTTTTGTAAATGATCCAGCAGGCGCCCCGGCGTCGCGACAATGATATGCGGAGCGTGCTGAAGCGAGTCGCGCTGTGCGCCAAAGGGTTGCCCGCCACACAAGGTCAGAATTTTGGTATTTGGCAGAAAACGGGCCAGGCGACGTAACTCTCCGGCAACCTGATCCGCCAGCTCCCGCGTCGGACACAGCACTAATGCCTGTGTCTGGAACAGAGTGACATCAATTCGATGCAAGAGCCCAAGACCAAACGCCGCCGTTTTGCCGCTACCGGTCCTGGCCTGCACACGCACATCATTTCCTGCCAGAATGACGGGTAATGCTGCGGCCTGAACAGGCGTCATCTCAAGATAGCCCAGCTCAGTAAGGTTATTGAGCTGGGCGGCGGGCAAAACATTCAGGGTTGAAAAAGCGGTCACAATTTACTCTCGCGGTAACGACTCATAGTCAGCAGGCGCGTATCCTCGCAGATCCGCGCGTTTGATGCGACATTTTAATCGGTTCTTCGTCCGGCGGCGGGTCGGGCATCGGCTGAGGACGGGGAAGCGGCTCAGGAATGGGAACAGGGTCAGTGGGAATCGGGTCCGACAAGGACGAGTGTAGATATAATAAGGTCAAAAGACAGCTCATATTACCCTCCAGAATGTCATTCAGACTCTTAAAGGGTAGACGCAGATATTCTACAGGCAAAAAAAAGCCGACTAATCTAAGTCGGCGTCGTACGAATCAATTGTGCTATGCAGTAATTCAAAAAAGGAAGTAAGACAATATGGAGCGCAACGCCCATCGCTTGACGTTGCATTCACCTGCGAGAGAGATATTGCCCCGAATAGGTAGATGGTTTATTGACTTCGCTCAAATTTCTCGGCGTTTTTTCATACGAAATGGTCTGAAAAGCGCTTTTGTTACAACCATTTACTGCGATGCAACCATAAAGTAACACCACCGATCAGGACAACTAACAGAATACAAAACAGAGAAAAGCCGAACCGCCATCCGCCGCCAGGAATACCGCCCAGGTTAACGCCAAATAACCCTGTTAAAAAGGTGCTGGGCAGAAAAACCATCGCCATAAGCGACATGGTATAAGTTCTGCGCGCCAGAGACTCCTGCATCACCTGGGCAATTTCATCCGCCATGATGCCAGTACGCGCGATACAAGCGTCAATTTCATCCAACCCCCTTCCCAGCCTGTCGGCGATATCCTGCATTCTGCGCCGGTGATCGTCGCTCATCCACGGCAGCCGTTCACTCGCAAGCCGGGCATAGACGTCGCGCTGCGGCGCCATATAGCGACGCATAACAATTAGCTGTTTACGTAGCAATGCGAGGAAACCGCGCGGTGGGATTTGCTGGTCGAGAAGATTATCTTCCAGATCGATAATTTTATCGTGTAGCTCTTCAATAAATTCACTGGCGTGATCGGTTAACGCATCGCACACATCCACTAACCAGCCGCCGCAATCTACGGGCCCGGTGCCCTCCTGCAAATCACTGACCACATCGTCCAGCGCCAGAACCTTTCGCTGACGGGTAGACACAATGAATCGCTCGTCCATATATAAACGCATTGCCACTAATTGATCCGGGCGTTCGTCAGTACTGCCATTAATACAGCGCAGCGTAATGAGCGTCCCTTCCCCCAAACGACTTACGCGCGGGCGCGAGCTTTCACCAGCCAGCGCATCACGCACGTTATTGGGGAGTAAAGGCGTTGAAGCCAACCAGCGGGCGCTGTCCGGGTGGGTATAATTAAGATGTAGCCAACAGAGATGCTGACTATCGATCACATCATTATCTTCGAGCGGTTTTACTCCACCACGACCATCCAGTAGCCATGCGAAAACGGCATCCGGCACGTTCACATCCGATCCCTTAATGGCTTCCACAGCGCCTCCACGTCACAACTCTCATGCCGTTAGTCTAGCTTTCGGGAAAGGTTAAGCAATCTCTCATTTTCTCATTGCGCAAAAAGAATGACGGGAACGTGCGGAAAAAGCGCCTTAGCAACAGGCGCTTACCAAACATGTATTATCAGGCCTGGCCGCGCCTGGTGATGGTCGAAAGAGATGATACATGAGAGCGCGTCAGCGCATGTTCACTGTAACCCGGCTGGCTTAAACGAAATTTGTCGGTTTTAGTCTGTAACTCGATCACCTGCGCCTTTAAAACATCCGAAGAAGCAGATAGCGCTTCAACCATTAAGACATTGCTATGGGTTGCGCTTTCCAGATCGCTCAACGCCAGGGTTATCTGGTTAATGCCCTTTTCCTGCTCCCGCGTGGTGGTGGAAATTTCATTCATCAGCACGTTTAATTGCCCGGAGCCGCCAACAATCTCCTGCATATTTTTTTCAGCCTCCTGCACTATGGCGGCCCCCTGCCGCACATTGTCATGCGTAACGTCGATCAGCGCCTTGATACTTTTTGCCGCCTCGGCGCTACGATGCGCCAGATTACGCACTTCCCCGGCCACCACGGAGAAACCTTTTCCATGATCGCCCGCCCGCGCAGCCTCTACCGCCGCATTAAGCGCCAGAATATTAGTCTGGAATGCGATACCGTCAATCAATGAAATAATCTCCGTCATCTGCGAGGCACAGTCGGTAATAGAACGCATATTTTCTGTAACCCGCCCCATTAATTCACCGCCTTTACGGGCGCATTGGGTTGCACAATCCGCCTGTATGCTCGCCATTCGGGTATTATCCGCATTGTTTTTGGTACTCGCCGCCATTTCATCCATACTGGCGGCAGTTTGAATTAACGAGGCCGACTGCTGTTCCGTCTTTACGGATAGCGACATACTGCGCGCCGCCAGTTGTTCGGAAAGGGTCATTGCCGTTTGCGAAGAGGATCTGATTTCACGTACCAGCGCGGAAATATTCTCCGACAGGCTATTAATCCCGGGGATGAGTCGTCCGGCGCAATTATTGCCAAATTCGGAGATATGAATAGACAAGTTTCCTGCTGCGACCTCTTCAATACTTTTCTTCACGGTATTAATCGGCACTACCAGATAGCAGGTCATATACCACCAAAGCAGTAATGCCGAGATCAGATAAATGATATTACACGTAATTAAAATAGGGAGATCGTGCAGAAAAGCTATTTGTAAAGTATCCACCAAAAGAAACGTACATACCATAAATAGAATAATGCATGTCCTGACGCTGATATTTCTCAACATTTTTGACGGCCTACAACCAGGATAGGAGACAGGTTTTATTTTTATAGCATTTCAGATATCTATTGCCATTCGTTTCTTTGACATTCTCCATATTCAATACCAGACCATCGCCATTTCCCTTAGTGCAACAGATAAAATTACCTATATTCGCTATGCCAGGATATTCATCCATCCATATTGACAAGTGATGTACTTATCACCATTTTCTGCTTAATAGTTAAGTCGAAAGCCAGTATATTTTAATAGACGCTTAAATAAGCGAATGACTGTTTCTCCGTGTTATTACCGCGGACAGCGTTATCGCCCGTTCTCTTGCAGAATCCTGAGCATTTGGATGAGGCGTTATATCAGGCATAAAATCGGGTTCGCGCGAGCTTGCGCTGGCGGTCCTGTCCGCCAGCGGCAACGATTTACCGACTACGCTTCGCATGGCGCTCCCAGTTATCCTGCTTAGCCTGCACCGTTTTACGTAACGCGACATAACATGCCCCGCCGCCGCCATGATGCGGCAGCGCCGAACAATAAGCCTGTACATCTTCAAACTCTGTCAACCAGCGGGCCACATAGCTTCGGACGATATTGGCATGCGACTTCGCCTCTCGCCCTTTACCATGAATGATCAGGACATTACGCAACCCCTCTTTCTGCGCCTCCAGGATAAAACGAAACAGCATTTTTCGGCACGTTTCGACCGGCTGGCGTAACAAATTGAGGCTGGCTTGCTGAGGATATTTCCCACTGCGTAACTTATCGATGACACCCTGCTGCAATCCTTCCCGACGAAATTCCAGCGGTTCATTCAGCGGCAGAATATCCAGAAAGCCCGTCGTCAGGAAATTATCAAGCTGAAGCGTGTCGATACGCTGGGGCGTTTTAAGATTACGCGTTGGCTGCCAGTGTACATCAGTATGGCGTTTCAGCGGCTGGACATCCTCCATGGCGTCAAGAAACAGCGCTTTATCGTCAAGGTTCATGGTTCATCCTCCAGCGTTTTTGCGACTGCCGTTATCATAACCGTGCCCTGTTATACCGACAACGGTTTACAGTTATTTCCAATAACAGCGACAATGTCAGGCAATTAACCGCCTCGCCCGGCTCCCTTTTTCTCCGCCAACGATATTACTGGCGCTAAATGTGTTATCCCTGACTATCTTTTAAGGAGTATGGTTGCGGGTATTCCTGGCATGATATCTTGTCTCTTACGTTAGATTAAGACGATGTGAGAGAACGGATGCTGAGATTACTTGAAGAGAAGATAGCCACGCCATTAGGTCCGTTATGGGTGGTTTGCGATGAGCAGTTTCGACTGCGGGCCATTGAGTGGGAACAGTACCGCGATCGTATGGAGCAACTGCTAAATATCCACTACCGTCACGAAGGCTATGAACGCGTTTCCGCGACTAACCCCGGTGGACTCAGCGATAAGCTTGCAGATTATTTTGCAGGCAATCTCGCCGTAATTGATACCCTGGAAACCGCAACGGGGGGCACACCTTTTCAACGGGAAGTATGGCAGGCGTTGCGCGCTATCCCCTGCGGGCAGGTGATGCACTATGGTCAGCTGGCGGCGCAACTGGGACGACCGGGCGCCGCACGCGCAGTCGGTGCTGCGAATGGCGCTAACCCCATCAGTATCGTTGTTCCCTGCCATCGCGTCATCGGGCGTAACGGCACTCTGACCGGATACGCTGGCGGCGTGCAGCGAAAAGAGTGGCTATTACGCCATGAAGGCTATCTTTTATTATGAATATACAGGCAAAAAGTGCCTTATCGGTCACACTTTTATGTAAAGCAACAACAAATAAATTACGTATTTTCAAATAGATAAAAATATTCATCAAACTTATACTTGAATTATTCCTTCTCCGGGATAGCTCAGACTTACGCGCTCACCAAAAAGATGTTAAAATTGACAAATATCAATTACGGCTTGAGCAGACCTATGATCCCGGAAAAGCGAATTATACGGCGCATTCAGTCTGGCGGTTGTGCTATCCATTGCCAGGATTGCAGTATCAGCCAGCTTTGCATCCCGTTCACACTTAACGAGCATGAGCTTGATCAGCTTGATAATATCATCGAGCGCAAAAAGCCCATTCAGAAAGGGCAAACTCTGTTTAAAGCAGGTGATGAATTGAAATCGCTCTATGCTATCCGCTCCGGAACGATTAAGAGCTACACCATTACCGAGCAAGGCGATGAGCAGATTACTGGATTCCATTTAGCAGGCGACCTGGTGGGTTTTGACGCCATTGGCAGCGGTCATCATCCGAGCTTTGCACAGGCGCTGGAAACCTCAATGGTATGTGAAATACCCTTTGAGACACTGGATGACCTGTCCGGCAAAATGCCTAACCTGCGTCAGCAAATGATGCGTCTGATGAGCGGTGAAATTAAAGGCGATCAGGATATGATCCTGTTATTGTCGAAGAAAAACGCCGAAGAACGTCTGGCTGCGTTTATTTACAACCTGTCCCGCCGCTTTGCGCAGCGTGGTTTTTCACCGCGTGAATTCCGCCTGACGATGACCCGTGGCGATATCGGCAACTATCTGGGCTTAACGGTCGAAACCATTAGCCGTCTGCTGGGGCGTTTCCAGAAAAGCGGCATGCTGGCGGTGAAAGGTAAGTATATTACTATTGAAAACAGCGATGCGCTGGCGGCCCTCGCCGGTCATACCCGCAACGTCGCTTAAACGTCAGCTAAACCATTGATGTTATCTTCTGCCATATCGTTAAATTTTTCTCATTTATTGATCTGGCAGAAGCGCTTCCTCTGTTTCATTCACCATATTTGAGTTACTCTTTAGTTACAAACTGCGATGACAGTTGTAAGGAGACCCTGTATGGCTATGTATCAAAATATGCTGGTGGTCATCGATCCCAATCAGGACGACCAACCCGCATTACGGCGAGCAGTTTATTTGCATCAACGGATTGGCGGCAAAATTAAAGCTTTCCTGCCTATTTACGATTTCTCGTATGAGATGACCACCCTGCTTTCTCCTGACGAACGCACCGCAATGCGTCAGGGCGTAATAAGTCAACGCACAGCCTGGATACGTGAGCAGGCGAAATATTATCTTGAAGCCGGTGTCCCCATTGAAATTAAAGTGGTCTGGCACAATCGTCCCTTTGAGGCCATCATCCAGGAGGTTATCGCCGGCAGTCACGATCTGGTGTTGAAAATGGCGCATCAGCACGATCGACTGGAAGCGGTCATTTTTACCCCTACCGACTGGCATTTGCTGCGTAAATGCCCAAGCCCCGTGTGGATGGTCAAAGATCAGCCGTGGCCAGAAGGCGGCAAAGCCCTGGTCGCCGTGAACCTGGCAAGCGAAGAGCCCTATCACAATGCTCTCAACGAAAAGCTGGTAAAAGAGACCTTACAATTGGCGGAGCAGGTTAATCATACCGAAGTACACCTGGTCGGCGCCTACCCCGTTACGCCAATCAATATCGCCATTGAGCTGCCGGAATTTGATCCCAGCGTGTATAACGACGCCATCAGAGGCCAGCATTTACTGGCGATGAAAGCGCTGCGCCAGAAATTCAGCATCGATGAAAAAGTTACGCATGTAGAAAAAGGCTTGCCGGAAGAAGTTATCCCGGATCTTGCCGAACATCTCCAGGCGGGGATCGTTGTGCTTGGCACCGTTGGACGTACCGGACTCTCGGCCGCGTTTTTGGGGAACACGGCCGAACAGGTCATTGACCATCTGCGCTGCGACCTGTTAGTCATTAAGCCTGATGAGTATCAAACACCGGTTGAACTGGACGACGAGGACGATTAATCCCTCTTCCGTCCTGCCGGATGGCGCTGCCATCCGGCCAATACCCTATTCCTGTTACTCATCTCCGCCGAGGAAATAGATCCCCAAAGGAATCGCCAGCAGAATAGTGAACACCAGACTGTAAACGAAAATCATTGCCGACTGAATGGCATACATAGAGCTTGTCCACTCGGACAGTGGAATATGATATTGCTCAATCACACCGCCGATAGTCGCGCGCGTTACCACCGATGCCGCAACGATAAACACTGCCAGCAGGCATAACAGAAATTTTTTCCCCTTCGCCGATTTCAGCTTCATCATGATCATAGTATTGTCCTTTACAGATGGCTTTGTTACCTGATAGCAACAATATCATGACAATCACGCGATGTCTGCCCTATAAAACGTGACATTGTATTTACATAAAAAGTAAACCACTGAGATTAAAGCTGATAGCACTATTTCTTCTTTTTACTTATCGATGATCTACGCGTTTATCCTGGGTAAAATACCTGTTAATCAGGTCATTCTGAGCTGTTATCGTAGGAAGGAGCGGAAAACAATAATGTTCACTGAATTTTTTCTCAAAAACGCATTTAATCTGGCGATACTTTTCAGTTGCGGCATGGCGTTGCTGGTCGTGAGATTTTGGCTCAGCCGTAACGTACAGTGGAAGAAAGGATTCACGTTCCATGCGGCACAGTTTTTTATTTACGCGATTATTATTGGGACCATCGGGAGCATCCTGAATAATGCTATTGAAGATTATAATTTGCGTTTTATCTCTTCCGGGGTCATTGATTTTATCTGCACCTCGCTCATTGCGCTTATTCTGACGATAAAACTTTTCCTGATTATTAACCAATTTGAAAAAGCACAGGTCAATAAAGGTAGAGATGTCACCAGTACCCGTATTCTGGCACGGGTCATAAAAATAACCATTATTGTCGCGATTGTCTTATTGTATGGCGAACATTTTGGCATGAGTCTGTCCGGTCTGCTGACCTTTGGCGGTATCGGCGGTATCGCTGTTGGTATGGCGGGCAAAGATGTCCTGAGCAATTTTTTCTCCGGTATTATGCTCTATTTCGATCGCCCCTTCAGTATCGGAGACTGGATTCGTTCTCCTGACAGAAATATCGAAGGTACGGTCGCCGAAATCGGCTGGCGAATTACGCGAATTAACACATTCGACCACCGCCCGTTGTACGTGCCTAATTCCGTCTTTTCATCCATTAGCGTTGAGAATCCGGGACGGATGACCAACCGTCGAATAAAAACGGTTATTGGATTACGTTACGAAGATGCCGACAAAATTGGCCTCATTGTTGACGCTATCAGAAACATGTTGCAGGCGCACAGAGATATCGATCAGAAACAGACGCTGTTGGTCTATTTTAATGAATTCGCCGACTCTTCGCTGAATATTATGGTGTATTGCTTTACCAAAACAACAGTATGGCAGGAATGGCTTGCCGTACAGCAGGATGTTTACCTGAAAATTATTGCGATTGTCCAGGAAAACGGCGCTGACTTCGCCTTCCCAAGCCAGACGCTCTATATCGATGACCCGGAGACCGCGCCTGCGACAAAATAAAAGATAGCCGGTGCCCGATAACGCTTATCGGGCACCGAGGCTTCTCTGTCCGGATGACGGGTTGTTAGCGCCTTCCTCACGGTGATCAACGGCTCTTTTCATTCACCGTCATGGTAAATTCAAGCACCTCATTAGTGTCGTTAACGTAGGCATGAGGCATGTCGGTTCTGGCTACAGCGGAGCAGCCCTCCCGAATAATAAAGCGTCTACCGTTGACTGTTAATGTCAGTGTTCCCTGATTAACAAACAGTAATTCACAGGTGTCTGCTGGATGCCCTGCCGATTCAAACTGTTCACCAGGATGCATTATCCATTGCCAGAGTTCCAGCATATCCGGCCCGCTGGTTCCCGCCATCAGTTTTGCGCTGCCGCCTTTCTCGCCGCGCCACAACACCGGAATAGCATCCCGGTCGATAAGATGGACCATCGGCTCGCTGGCGACGTTGACAAAATCCGCCACGGACACTCCCATTGCCGCCGCGATCTTACATAATAGCGCAATGCTTGGATTGGCTTTACAGCCTTCAATTTCCACCAGCATTCCTTTACTGACGCCGGAACGCCGCGCAAGCTCATCCAGCGACATCTTTTTTTGGCTACGAAATTGTTTGATACGTTGGGAAACAGCTTCATTTATCGTGCTGACGTCGGCGCCCGCCGTGGTCGATAAGTTGACTTTTTTGGTCATTGGTCGATATCATAGAAGAAAATAGTCATTACAGGATTATGCGATGTCTTCTATGTTACCGTCAATCAGCCCGGAACTGGCCCGTATCGCTCCCGGCTTTCGTGCATTAAGTATTAATGTTATTGCCGCTCCGGTTCGCGATGCGCAGGTCGGAGAAATCGCGTTAAAAGAGGCCTGTCAGGCCGTAATCAACGGACAACCGGCGTGGGCACAGGCGCATATAGACGCCTGGAATGCAGTGTTTAAAGCATTCGGCGCAAAACCAAAGCGCACCCCCTGCTCGGCTGAAGCGCTACGAAAACGCGTGTTGAAGGATGGAACAATGGCGTCGCTGGACCCGGTTGTTGACCTTTATAACGCCGTGAGCCTGCGCTATGCCGTACCGGTAGGCGGCGAAAATAGCGCGGCTTATTGTGGATCGCCGCGGCTGGTTTTCGCAGACGGAAGTGAAACATTTGATACCCTGAAAGAAGGACAACCCGTCACCGAGTCGCCAGAACCGGGCGAAGTTATCTGGCGCGATGACAGAGGCGTCACCTGTCGGCGCTGGAACTGGCGTCAGGGAGTACGTACCCGACTAAGCGCTTCAGATAAAGCGATGTGGTTTATCCTTGAAAGCTTGCCGGAAATGCCGGTTGATGAATTGTACGCGGCAGGAAACATGCTGACTGACGGCCTTGAAAAAATGATGCCAGGTTTACGTTTTGAATCCACGTTGATGGGTGTCTGATTGATATTGCGTAACAGGAGAAATACCATGTCGCTGTTTCTGACAAGTTTTATTTTCGAAAAAAAAGAGTACGACGAAGAGTTTTATCAACTGGATGGCTGGATTGAGCGCTATACGCAGTCTATTGATGGCTATATTGGGATGGAAAGCTATACCGATGCCGCCAGCGGAAGAATGGTTAATAATTATTACTGGCAGACCCGCGAATCAATGGAGCTATTGATAAATAATTTACAGCACCAGCAGGCCAAATCACAAAGTCATAAGTGGCTTTCCGGTTACCAGACGATTATTGCAGAAATTCAGGGGTGCCATAACGTTAACCTGCCCCATCCGCTGGCATCATTTTCAGTTCCTTATGCGTGATGCAATAGTATATGTATTAAATGTGGGGGCACACAAGAGAATGCCTGCGCCCCTGCATTGCCGGTTATTCGGTTCTCTGTGCAGGGGCGTGCTGATATAAGTGATTAGTAAACAGGAAGATGAGTGATATCTCGTGGTACACTAACACGCGTAACCACATTGTTTTCATCGCACTCTATCAACGCTCTGGCAAAAATACTGAGCTCATTAATTTTCAGCCCGGAATTATCCAAAAACTGGCGGCAAGCGTAGTCAGAAAAAAAGGTTATGCCGGGATGAATATCATGTTCCCGAATAAAACGGGCCTGAGCAAATGGCGTATCCATACTCAGCACATATACCGCCCGGTTTGAGTGGCTACCCGCTGATTTAAGGCGGTCACTATAGTCTTTTACCTGCCATTCACAAACCGGCGTATCCAGTGACGGGACGACAATAATCCGCTTTTTTATCCCCGGGATACAGTAACCCGGTAATAAATTATGGCTCACCAGCCCCTTTGTGCAGGGTAATGGTTTGCCTTCAGCCAGTATACCGGGTTTGAGGGTCAGCTGCGTTTTGCCAAAGGTGACAGCGTGTTCCTGACCCAATGAGATATAATCTTGTGTTGTTGCTGGTGTCATAAAAAGTTCTCCTTTTAACGTTTGTATTATTTTAGCCATAATAATTATTTAGCAATCTACTAAAGAACCAAGTCAACATCCATAATAAGAGCAGTGAAATAAAAGCCAACCCATTATTCATTGCTGTTTTTACTCTACTTTTTTATTGTCCCGGAGATAGTAAATTTATCTTTAATCAATTCCCCAAAATATTTATATGTCAATTTCAACTCTCCATTTGAACCTCCATTATAAGTTACCGTCTGAAGATACTCTCCGGGATTACCCCCGGCTTTGATATCGCATCGACTATTCCAACTTCCTGTTGAAAAATGCCCACACTGGAGATTGAGATTAGATATGGGGTTATTATTTATATCTTTAACAATAATTTTCACAACAGCACTCTCTCCTGGCATCAGTAAAGATTTATCTGCACTAATGACAGATAAATCTTTACTCAATTTAACTATACGTTTTGTTTCAATAGAATGGAGTTCAGAAACCATCGGCACAGGCGTATATCCTGGTGCTGAGACCATATCTGTTTCGTTATAATGCTCAATTCTTATCTTCGAACCTACATTATCCTCGCTGATAACAATTTCATATTTACACGGCTTTTCACGTAGAAGCTCATGCTGTGAGTCATCTTTCTCAACGCGATAATACGTACATACTGTGGTAGCCGTTTCATTAGCTTGATATTTTTTAGAATCAAGATCACTGACTCTCCCAACCATTCTTGCTTTTAAAAGCATGCCTGGTATAGGTATATATGATTCAAAATATCCATAATCCCCATTCAATTCCAACCCATAATCACTCAACGGCGAACTAGGCCTGTGCCCAACGCTCGGCGCCGTAGGAGGAGAAAACATCCCGACGGTTGCCGCGGACGTTGTCGACGAATCCGCCAAGACGCTTATCGGCGCAGCCGCCAGAAGCAGGCTATAGATAATAAGATTATGTTTCGACATACGCACTGTTGATCCTTTTTAAAACATTAATTCGCATCAGATGCTGCGGTAGAACTCTTAGCATTTTCTTTATCAGAAATAATTCTGACGCGAATATATTTATTCTGTAGCGATTCCCCGTTAAGGCTATAAGGGATAAGCCAGGTGGCTTTTGTCGCCCCCGGTACGGATTGCCAGGATTTCATTTCATCCGAGATTTCCCACTGATAATTAAACGCATCAGTACAGTCCGTGTTATTTATACAAAGCGTTCTGGCTCGCATTTCCGTTCCGACGACTGGCGCGGTAACGCTTCCGTTGGCTTCTTCAGTACCCGGCGTAAAAAGCACCTCCACAGAAGTGACCTTCTGCGCAATACTGTCTGACTGCGCTTGTAGTAGTACGGTACCCTTCACCGGATGTTTATCGTCTGGTCCGCTTGCTTCAATATGTAATTTGAGCGAGCGGGCATCGTCACCGATATGGGTCACCAGAACCCGTTCAACCCAATGGCCGTCACGCTCTGTACCACCGAGCGCTTTAAATGCCAGACCCGGCATATCTGATTGATACTTAATATGACGTGGTTTGAGCGACGCCCACTCCTCTTCAGAACGCTCGCGCACGTAGTGCCACTCAATAACCTTCCCCTCTTCTCCGGCAGGAAGCGGAGTACTGATAACAAAGTTGCCGTCCTCAACCTGAACATCGTCATTGATAACATTTATCCAGGAACGGAAACTGGTCTCATCCTGTGTCACCCTTACCGGGATACGCTCGGAGGTCACGCGAGTACCCCGGCTGTCAGTCACCGTCAAATAAAGGCTATACTCCTGACCGTCGGTCGCTGTCAGCGGAAGTTGAGGAAGGATAAGGCCGCTGCCCAAACTCCCCTGAAGCTGAAGTCCGGCGAGAAGCTCCGCATCACCCGACCACTCAACTTTCTCAATCGGGTAACGGCTATCTACCGTCGCCATTAATGTCACCAGCGTCCCGGACAGGCCTGACACCGGCATTGCCGTAATGCGGATTTTACTGGCCTGCTCCCGATACGCCATGACGATATCGTAATTACGATCGACAAAGGCACGCCGATTAGTCGTATTCGACGGCGCCCCAACGTTGCGGTAATCAAGCTGTTCATGTAACGGCGTACCGAAGGAATAGTTGACTCTCAGACCGCCCTCAGCCTGCGATCCGCCGTTACCGGCGTCCCGATATCCTGCTCTGACCTCAAGCAAGGGGACAGGATTCCAGACCAGAGCCGCACCTGCGGCGCGGGGATTCCGGCTTAATGTACCGTTACCCAATAGATCAACTTTATCCCCGTAATACTGTTCATATGTCAGCTCGCCACTGAACCAGGGAAAATCGGGAAGCGTGCCTTTTGTTCGCAGATCAAAGCCATATGCCGGACGCTCATCATGTAATTCATGAACTGCTGACGTTTTCCAGCCGGTGAGAGGGAAATAATAGTTGCCGGAAAAGGCCAGACTGTCTTTATAAACTTCCCCGCCAATGCCGCCACGTAAGTGGGAATAACGGATGTCGGCATCCAGAAATGTATTGACGCCGAGCAGCCATCCATTGACCTCCTGGCGATAACCCACACCAACGTTAACATAGGTGCGGCCATCGAAACTGCTGCTGTCGTGGTCGCGAAAGCCAAGCTGGCCAAAGAGTAAAGACGATGTTGTTTCCTCGACGGGAATAAACATATCGAACTCTGATGAGCGATATTTCGCGCCATCTTCAAGATTGACGCCACCACGGAAAATAATCTCCGGAAAAGCGCTCTTCATCCCCTCGTTCACCAAATGATTAGCGGCTTGCCCTGGTAATGCCTTTATTTTTCCTTTGGCATAATCCTCCAGCGTCCCCTCCTGCAGATGCGGAGAAATAGACGATGCCGTCCCCGCAATCCACGACTGAATTTCATTATCGCTATCAGCGATGACCGGGAGTGAAATCTGACTGGTAACAATGGCCCAGGTTATATATTTAGTAATGGGTTTTTTAGAAAAAACCACTTTATTGTCTCCTGCTATATCCCCCTGCCTGGCAGAGGGAGTATTAAAATAAGATGTTTATTTGGCGATAACCATCAGCGACGGATAGCGCGTTTATTCTCCGGCGTGGCTTTCGTCGTTTTAGGCGTAACGTGGACACGGAACAGTTTATTCTGCTCAGTTCCCTTAATAATATATTTATGTTTTTCAGCGTTGGTATTATTCAGATCGGTGAACTTATCTGGTGTCCCGGCATCCGCCATCTGCCAGGTAAAGTTATAATTACTGACCTCACACTCAGCCGCCGCTGTGGCGGCACATTCCAGTACCGCTTCAAGGGTGCCGCCCACCACTGGGGTGTTGGCGTCATTGGTACCGTTGAGTTCATCAGTTGGTTTACCACTTTCATTCACCACATTGATAGTGACAGAACGTAGCTTATTAGAAATCGTACCGTCTGCGGCGGAGTCGCCGCCCACGCCAGAAGATGAAGAAGTTAATAAGACAGTGGCAGGCAAGAATGCACTATCCGGCGTCCCCGTTGCCGTCTTAATCCGGTAAACGATTTTAATTTTTTTACCGCCTGCATCAGCAGGAATGGTAAAAGCCGTCCCGGTTGCCGCCGGGGTTCCAGAAGGATCGGCAGCCTCATTATCCACCAGGTACCATTTAATATCGTCGGCATTATTCATTTTATCCAGCGATAAGGGATCCCCATCCTCATCCCTAATAAAAACATCCGCTATCTGGAGGGTTGAACCGGTCGTCAGTTCCCCAGACACTTCTATCTTTTTTGCATTAGTAGTTGCCACAGGACGGTGACCAACAGAAGCAGGTGTAGCAGAAGAAGCCATATCATTGGCTCTGGTATTCGCCACCGCCTCTACTGAGACCACGGATGCACAAATCGCTAACGCTAATAAAGATTTTTTGAAGTACAAAACAATCCCCTTTTATTTAATCATTAGAAATAATTACGAGATTTATAATCTCACGAGCTAAAAATTCAGGGTTATTCAATCATTTTAACCCCCTGTGAAATTATGCCCTTCGCCATGCTAATTACTTAGCTTTACTGGCAAAAACCGATCTCCAAGTGTAAAGTTTATTCAAAAACGTCAAGAAATTTAAATATTTCTTGTTTTGCCAGAAAAGCTAACAACCCCACTAGTTTAATAACACAGTATGTCAAATACCTTAAATATTTATATTTTCGGCTTCAATAAAGAGGAATGATGATGAAAAAAGCCATAATAATCTCAGTATTAGAGCAAATAGAAAAAAATATTGAAGAGAGGATTGATATTGAAAAGCTGGTTGTTATAACAGGTTATTCGCGAAGGAGTTTGCAGGATTTTTTTAAAGAAAAGTGTGGAGTCTCTATCGGAAAATATATCAGACAACGCAAGTTGAGCAGAAGCGCCACTCTGCTAAAGCTGACCTCTCAGTCGGTCACAGATATCGCGTTCAGAATGGGGTTTGATTCAGTGCAGTCCTATAGTCGAGAGTTCAAAAAAACATTTGGTGTCAATCCCAATAACTATCGCAAGGCTGATTTCTGGGATCTCAGAAACCTACGGCCTCCCTACTGGCTTGACTGTGATGAGCATTATCAGTTCGAAATTTGTCAGCTTACGTCAAAAGAAATTTTCGGATTTCAAACATCTCATCAGATCGCAACAAATGACCTTCCTAAAAAAGCGTCGCCTATAAAATGGAAAATCATTCATGAGACGCTCAGAACGTGGGGCGAAAATGTGTATTGTCTCTCGTCTTTTAAGCCGGATAATACCAATGACCAGGTCATCGCCGTAAGCAGTTTTTTTGGTATGGAACATAATTCCGTCGATGGAGGCAAAATACCCATGTCGAGGGTAATAAAATGTGGTAAATATGCAAAATTCCATTTCGTTGGTCATAAGGAAAAATATCAACAATTTTCCAATACAATATATATGTGTATATTGCCAAAACTGAATCTTATCAGGAGAGAAGGAGAAGATATTGAATACTTCCATTTGGCATTCGTCCAAAAGCAACAGAATAATGAATCCATTGTCGATCTTTATTATTATATCCCTGTACTGTAATGACTTCGTACCATCCACGTATTTCATCTGAAAAGCCTTCTCTTTTCAGAGCGGTAATAAAACTCTCAGTATTGATTCTGATAAAATAAGTGACTATTAAATAAGTTAACATTTTGAAAGGATTGAGAAAATAACTTGTTGTCACGCAACACCGGAGCCAGGTTTCTGACAGTACTGTACGGTGTAGTGATCAGGTAATATTGGCTACAGTTTACGGTAAAAGCAAAGTCCATACTTTAACTATTAATGGGAGTATGCTGGCCGGGCGGCCTCCGGGGCCTTCATACTCCCACATCTATAATGTTGGTATGATTACATTCTCTCTATACTTTCCTGTGCTAACCTTTTATCTCGTTGAGATAACGTTTAATTAAAATGTTCTCTTTTTGATGTACATTATAAGAGGAGACATTATTCATATTTTCGAAATCAGGGCAGACGATATGTATACAACCATCAGAAACTCAGCGCTAGCAATGGTAGCTTGTTTTTCGTATATCGCACATGCCAGTACCCACCCTCCTCTTATTATCACCAGGGGAGCCGGAGGAGACGCCTCCGGAGCCACAGTCATTCATGATAATTGGCGGCATGGCACTCCTGACCTGGTCAATCTTACCGATATCCCCATAGATAAAATCAGACCAGAAAAATACAGTTGCGTACTGATTATTGGGCAAGGAGCTATAAAAGAAATGCTTCTTGCGAAAAATGCCTCAGCAATACTTTCCGGAAAAACTGTTGGTCTGTATACTCATCTGATCGATCAGAACACGCTCAGATTACTTCGGCAATTGCAGAACAAAGTGAGATTCAATCTCTTTTTTACCCGTTCACAGATAACTCTACTAAAACTAAGGAACATTTCAGAATATAATTTTTTGAGTTCTAAAATAAATAATGTCTGGGGACAAGACTCACTAGCAATTGAAACGGTGGCACCTGACAGGGGTAATATACCGGAAAAAGCCCTTCCCCTCAAAACAACAGATTATGTGATCTGGCTGGGTGGAAACTATACTACCTCCTTTGGTACGCAGCGTATCTTCACAAACGATCAGATTGTTGTAGCCCTGAAACCACTACATAATGTTATTTCACCAAATGCATCGATTGCTATTATGCTTTCACCACGTTTTTTTGATAATAGCATGAGTAAAGAAGCAAAAGTTAAACGACTGAAGGAAGTGCTTAACACCTTTTCGCGAAACAGGGTCACATTTTATATGAGTAAGGAGATGTTTGCTAATCTGAAAGAATTTGATTTGCCTGTTCAACTATCCCCTTCTTACGCAGAGCTGATGCGAATGCCCTGGGCCAGCGCTACCCGGCATTTTGCCTCTGTGGATCAATATAACCTGTTTGCTGATCTCATACCTAAAGTCACGCCGTTTCTTCTTGAACCGAATGATGCCGATCAAGCTCTCTATGCGACGGATTATCTTAATACCCGGCGTGTAAGTCTGACCCAAAATATTCTTAACCACGGTTGTGACTAAATAAAACGCGCAGAATCCGGGATAGTTAGCAATCCAAAACAGACCGTTAGCCATGAGTACTGTTTACCTTCAATATACAGGGAACAACCAAATAACTGACGACACAAATCAAGCTGAGACCCGGAATTCGGCTATACAGGCACTCTATTCAATTCAGGCCCAGAAACTGTCCGGTACCCATACAGGACACGGCCTCCCAACTGCTTTAGCGCATTACCAGTCCAGTTTCGATGCGCCTTCTGTCGTCTGCACTATTTCACTGGTTTTAATGACGCGATGATAACCATAAGCATCAGCGTATTTCGTCATTCCGGTTGCGGTGTCAACCTCCGGCTTACCCTGCGTTTCAATAATATCTCCCGTCCGGGTCGTCATGGTATAGGTCGTTGTACATCCGGCTAGCATCAACACTGATAAGCTAAGTACCGTAATAAGACTACATTTTTGCATCTCTCGTTTCCCTGACACCTCTATTTTTGATGTACTTTACCGAATACCGCAACGGCAAGATGGATGATTAGGGCTATTGCTCCCTGTTTGCCCGTACTGATTGGCTCAGGTTTTTTGATGCGCTGCGTTAATCCGGTAGTAATCGCTCCAGCACATCTCCAGCCAGAAGTACGCTCTCCTGAAGACGCTCCAGGCTATACCCCGCTCGCGCCTTGGCGGAAAGCCCCGCCATTAGCGTCCCCATAAAGTCAGTCATCCGGTCAGCCTCTTGCGGATACCGCATGGCGACATAAGTGCGAATCAGGTTTTCAGCAGCGATGTAAAACTCGCAGGCGGCCTCTCGTGCCGGTTTATCGTTACAATGAGCGCCCTCCAGAACCAGACATCCAGTGGCATCAGGATCGGCAACGTAACGTCTTGCCGCTTCCATCAGCACATCAATAAGGCACTTCGCGGTCGGGCGATCGTGACGCAGAAGCGCCCCGAGCGGAATCGCGTCGGTCATCCTGTAACGCTTTAATACGCGGGTATACAGCCCCAGCTTGCTGCCAAACGCCGCATAGAAACTGGGAGGATTGATCCCGAACGCTTTTGTCAGATCCGCTACGCTCACCGCGTCGTAGCCGCGCGAATGAAATAAGTGTTGAGCGGTTTCAATGGCTTGCTCCGGATCGAACTGGCGAGGACGACCCGGCGTTCGACTATGTTTTGTAGTCATTACTACATAACTCCTTGACGGCATGATTTCATTACGCATATTGTAGTGGCTACTACAATATCATAAAGGACATCCTGATGATGCTATTTCGCAACAAATCTGTACTGGTTTTAGGGGGAAGTCGTGGTATCGGCGCGGCTATTGTACGACGCTTTAGCGCTGACGGCGCATCGGTCGTTTTCAGCTACGCCGGATCGCGCGAAGCCGCCGAAAAACTGGCAGCGGAAACCGGAAGCACCGCCATCCAGACGGATAGCGCCGATCGGGATGCCGTCATCAGCCTCGTGCGTGAGTACGGACCACTGGATATTCTGGTCGTCAATGCGGGCGTGGCTCTCTTCGGCGATGCGCTGGAACAAGATAGCGATGCGATAGATCGTTTGTTCCGTATTAATATCCATGCGCCTTACCATGCGTCAGTCGAAGCAACCCGCAACATGCCGGAAGGTGGACGCATTATTATTATCGGTTCCGTGAATGGCGATCGGATGCCCGTACCGGGAATGGCCGCGTACGCCGCCAGTAAATCAGCCCTGCAAGGGCTGGCGCGCGGCCTGGCTCGTGATTTTGGCCCCCGCGGGATTACGATAAATGTGGTGCAGCCAGGCCCCATTGATACCGACATCAATCCGGAAGATGGCCCCATGAAAGAGCTGATGCACAGTTTCATGGCGATCAAACGACACGGAAGACCTGAAGAAGTGGCTGGAATGGTGGCATGGCTTGCCGGCCCGGAAGCCTCTTTCGTCACCGGCGCGATGCACACCATCGATGGTGCCTTCGGCGCCTGACGGCCAGGCGAATATCATACGGTTGCCGTCTACGCTCCGGCAACCGTGTTAGAAGCTGTTCATGCGAGAAAACATCCGCAAGCGCCGGGATCAATCGTGGATTTTAACGCCAAGACAACCGCGAACAAATTCAGGATTAAAATGCTTCACCGCTTCGCCAACATAGCCTAAATCAAGTGTGTTGATTTGAGCCATTTCGTTATCCGTTAGTGAGAAATCCCAGATGGCAAAGTTCTCTTCAATACGTTCCTGTCGAGTGGATTTAGGAATAACCGTGACGCCACGCTGCACGTTCCAACGCAGGACAACCTGAGCGATGGTTTTTTGATGGGCATCGGCAATCCTTTGAAGCATTTCATTTTCATACGGTTTATGTCTCCCGCCGCCTAACGGCGCCCACGCTTCAGGCTGAACGTTATAATGCTTCATAGTTTCCAGCGCGGCGGGTTGTGCAAAGTATGGATGCAATTCGACCTGGTTTACCATTGGCGTAATTCTGACGGTTTCACAGAAGTTGGCTAACACATGCGCATAGAAGTTGGACACGCCAATGGCTTTTAGTTTACCGGCTTCATAAGCGTCTTCCAGCGCGCGCCACGCACTAAAATAATCGCCCATTGCCTGATGCAATAAATAGAGATCAAAATAATCTAACCCGGATTTTTTCAGCGACGCTTCAATACCTGCTTTGGCCAGATCGTAGTTAGCCATATCTTGCACCCACAGTTTAGAAGTAATAAATAACTCCTCACGGGTACACAGGCCTGTCGCGATGGCTTCACGAACAGCGTCACCAACGGCATCTTCATTGCCGTATACCGCAGCGGTATCGATAAGACGATAACCGCTGCGAATAGCGCTTAACACTGACTGCTGACATTCTTCTTTGTCGGTTACCTTAAAAACGCCAAAACCCACCATAGGCATTTTAAGGTTGTTACTTAATATTGAATATTCCACGCTAAAGCACCCTTTCGTTGTAAAGACGCCATGATAAGAGCAAAAGACAGGTACAATGAGTATTGTTAAATCCGATTATTTTTATACAAAAAGTTCATTAATAACAGTTGTACAGATTTTTTATTGCATCCAAACGTTCAGTGCTTGCTATATCCTCGCCGTGTAGCACCTGTTTGATAATGCCTTTTACTTATGCGTCAAAACCAGTACCGTCATTTTGACCGTCTGTGAAAAAGTTTTCTAAACAGGCAATGCGATATCCGGAATAATATTTTTTAGCGAAGAGACTCCGGCTGGCTCAGCGCCGTTTTGCACCAGTCATAAAAAGCGCGTACCGTAGGCGGCAGAAACCTGTTTTGCGGATAGACCAGCGCAAGCGGCAAATCATAAGAATGGTTGTCCATGCAGGTCACCAGCGCCCCACTGTGCAGATACGGCGCAACCAGATAGCTGGCGACGCGAATTAACCCCAGCCCCTGTATTCCGGCCTGAATATAAGCGTCCGTATCATCGACAACCAGCGTCTCCTGCACCCGCATCGCGTAATCCTTCCCCTCACGCGTAAAAAACCAGTCGGTGGTACGCCCAGTGCGGTGGTTCAGGTAGCCGACCGCATGGTGTTTTTGCAGATCATCTAAATTTTCAGGGCTACCGTAACGCTCAATGTAAGTGGGCGATGCTGCTATCACCCAGTTAAAGCTGGCAAGTGGACGGGCAACCAGCGTGGTGGAATCATCGATCCTGCCGGCCCGAATCACGCAGTCATACCCTTGCAGGATAATATCCTCCACGCTATCGCTGGAACAAAGTATCAGCTCCAGCTCCGGATACTGGCGCAAAAAGGCCGGGAGCGTGGGAATAATGCAATGCCGGGCGAGAGATTGCGGCATCCCTACTTTAAAACGCCCTTTGGGTTGTGCCGCCCGGCCGGGAAATGACGACTCCATGGCCGCGATATCTGCCAGTACTCTTTTGCACTCTTCGTAGTAACGCCGCCCCTCTGCGGTCACGCTAAGTTTGCGGGTTGTACGTTGCAAAAGCTGAATCTTAAGCCAGGATTCCAGTTCTTTAACCACCCGCGATACCGTTGAGCGCGGCACGCCCAGCACTTCGGCGGCTCTGATAAAACTATGGGTATCCACTACGCAAACATAGACCTGCATCGCTTCCAGCTTGTCCATTTTCCCCCCGCCAATTATCCCATTTATCAGAACAGTCTAACCCGTCTTCGGCGTCTTATCGAACGCAGAACCCTGACGTAATCTTTAATCTACAGGTGAACCAACACAGAGAGGTGCAAATGAAACAATCCAATAATCAGGTGGGTGAAAAAGTATTGGTGCTGGGCGCGGGACAACTGGGGGCGTCAGTGCTGGCGTCGTTGGTTCCGGCGGTCACACAGCGTAATGGTTCCGTTAGCGTTATTGTGTCAGGGCAATCCAGGGATAAACAGAGCAAACGACGTTCCAGCATTCATCAACAACTGGCGGATGCCGGTGCGCGGTTTATCCCGGTCGACATCGCGGGCAGTTCGGTTGCAGCGTTAAAAGATCAATTCCGCGGTTTTGATACGATCATCAATTGTATGGGGTTTGTCGCCGGTGCGGGTACCCAGATAAAAATCACCCGCGCGGTACTGGAGGCGGGCGTTAAGCGCTATTTCCCCTGGCAGTTTGGCGTGAATTACGATGTGGTCGGCAAAGGCAGCGGCCAGCCGGTGTGGGACGAACAGTATGACGTCAGGACGCTTTTGCGCGAGCAAAACGTCACAGAGTGGGTGATTGTTTCAACCGGTATATTTACCTCTTTTCTCTTCGAACCGGCCTTTGATGTGGTCAACTTAGCCAAAAAAACCATCAATGCCCTCGGCGGATGGGAAATGCAGGTCACCGTCACGTCGCCTGCGGATATTGGTCGCCTGACCACTGAAATTTATCTGCATCAGCCGCGTATCACTAACGAAGTCGTCTTTGTCGCGGGGGAAACGACCTCTTATGCAAAACTGGCGGAAACGGTCGAACGCGTGACGCAGCAAACTTTTACCCGAGGCGTATTGACGCTACCTGACTTACAGGAGCAGCTCCGTTTACATCCGCATGACCCAATGCTGCGCTATCGCGTCGCCTTTGCGCGTGGTGACGGTATGTGGTGGCCGATGAGTGACACCTGGAATGCACAACATCATCTGCCGACACAGGATATTGCCGCCTGGCTGAAAACACACCAATGAGAACGGCGGCATCAGGCGATCGCTTAATTCCCATGCCTTCTGCCAGCATCAGGCGGCGGGCGTGGCTACCTTGCGTTAACAAGAAACCAGTACGCATCAGTGCTTCACGATATACATCGTACGGCTATAGGCCACATCTTCCGGGTTAGTAATGGGGTATCCCTTTACCCACGGTTTAATTAACCGGCCATTGGTATACTGATAAATAGGCGCTATAGGCGCTTGTTCCGTTAAAATTTTCTCCGCTGCATTGTAATCCGCGTTACGCGCTTCGGCGGTATTTTCCATCGTCGCTTGCGTCAGGATTTTGTCATAAGTCGGATTAGTAAAGCGTGAAATATTCCCCGTATGCGTGGACGTTAATAAGGATAAGAAAGCCGACGGTTCGTTGTAATCACCCACCCAAGAGGCGCGAATAACATCAAAATTACCGGTATTCCGGCTGTCGATATACGTTTTCCACTCCTGGTTTTGCAATTTCACATCCACCCCCAGATTTTTCTTCCACATTGACGCCACCGCAATCGCGATTTTCTGATGGTTTTCTGAGGTATTGTAAAGCAGGGTTAATTTAAGCGGCTTCTGCGATCCGTAGCCTGCTGCACGCAGCAATGTTTTCGCCTGGGCATTAAGTTCTTCCTGGCTCATTTGTTCAAACGGTGAAGGATCGGGCTTAAATCCTGCCGTGACATCCGGTGTAAAATGCCAGGCCGGTTTTTCACCGGTACCTAAGACTTTTTCCGCCATCAAACGGCGATCAATGGTCATACTTAGCGCCAGACGAACGCGGGAATCCGCCGTCGGCCCTTTCTGCGTATTAAACGCATAATAATAAGTCCCTAATTGCGGCGGCGTATAAACTTGCCCTGGAATATCCTTCAATAATTTCTGGTACATATTTTTAGGGAAAGATTCGGTGATATCAATATCACCGGCAAGATAACGTTTCGTCGCAGCCGACTCCTGGTTAATGGGTAAAAATGTCACTTTTTGCAGTACCGTTTTCGCGTTATCCCAGTAATGCGTATTAGGCACGACCACCAGTTTTTCATTTACCACGCGCTCTTTAAGCACATACGCGCCATTGCCGATCAGTTTTCCCGGCTTCATCCAGTCTTTACCGCTTTCAACATTCGCTTTTTGGACCGGATAAAAGGCAAAACTGGCGGTCAGACTGGCAAACCAGGGCAACGGCTTGTCAAGCTGAATACGCAAAGTGTGCGCGTCCACGGCACTGACGCCAAGCTGATCCGGCGTGGCTTTACCGTCGATAATGGCTTGCGCATTAGTGATGCCAGCCAGAGCGGCAAACCAGGCGAAGGGGGAAAGCGTTTTGGGATCAACGAGACGTTGCCAGCTATAGACAAAATCCTGGGCGGTCACCGGCGTTCCATCGGCCCATTGCGCATTATCCCGCAACGTAAACGTCCAGATACGATTATCATTGCTCTTCCACTGGCTGGCGACGCCAGGGATAATTTCACCCTTTTCGTTCTGGTTAACCAGCCCTTCAAATAGATCGCGGATCACCTGAATTTCAGGCAGCCCAACGGCTTTCGCTGGATCTAACGAAGCGGGCTCATCTTTGATATGACGCACCAGTTCTTGTTTCTCTGCCAGTACCGTTCCACCGGGAACATCCGCAGCATATGCCAGGGAAAAGCTGCTAACCAACAGCGCACAACAGGTTACTGAAACAGAATGCCTCATAGAAGTTCCTCAAAGATGAGTTAAATAACAACGTAATTATTTGTTTCAGCAGAAAGAAATGCAATTATCTTCCGCCAGAAAGTTGATATCGCGCCATACAAGAGGGTAAATAGAAACCATTTGATAATCGGCGGGTTTTACACAACACTACGATGATTACCCTACTGGTCTCAGCTTCGGGAAACATGTATGACTGTCACACGCCCCCGTGCCGAGCGCGGCGCATTTCCGCCAGGCACTGAACATTATGGACGTTCGCTACTAGGCGCACCGCTAATCTGGTTTCCGGCGCCTGCCGCCGATCGCGAAAGCGGCCTGATACTGGCTGGCACCCACGGGGATGAAACCTCATCCGTGGTGATGCTCTCCTGTGCGTTACGCACCTTAAATCCTTCCCTTCGCCGTCATCATGTCGTACTTGCCGTTAATCCTGATGGCTGTCAACTGGGATTAAGGGCAAATGCAAATGGCATTGATTTAAACCGTAACTTTCCCGCCGCCAACTGGAAAGCGGGTGAAACAGTTTATCGCTGGAATAGCCGCGCGCAAGAGCGTGATGTCGTGCTGCTAACCGGCGACCATCCCGGCTCAGAACCGGAAACCCAGGCGCTTTGCCAGTTAATACATCGACTCCAACCCGCCTGGGTCGTCTCTTTTCACGATCCGCTAGCCTGCATTGAAGATCCACGTCGCAGCGAGCTAGGCGAGTGGCTGGCCGATGCGTTTGCGTTGCCGCTGGTGACCAGCGTTGGTTACGAAACGCCCGGTTCGTTTGGCAGCTGGTGCGCCGACCTCAACCTGCACTGCATTACCGCCGAGTTTCCCCCTGTTTCTGCCGATGAAGCCAGCGAAAAATACCTGCTGGCTATGTCGAATCTGCTCCGCTGGCATCCTAAAGATGGAGTTGACCCGTCGTAAAGCGTAGCGCGGGCTCAACATCAACCGCCAGCCATGTTGGGCCATCAAGATCGGCGAAGCTCACCTGCGGCATAAGCGGCAGCGCGGCGCTAATCGCTCTTGATGTACAGAGCATACAGCCCAGCATCAGGCCGAATCCTTGCTCCCGCGCCTCCGTTGCCAGCGCCAGCGCCTCGGTCAGACCGCCGGTTTTATCCAGCTTAATGTTAATCATATCGTAGCGCCCCGTCAGGGCTTTCAGACTACTGCGAGTATGGCAGCTCTCATCTGCACAGATGGGCAACGGATGAATAAAATTTTCCAGGGCGGCGTCATCCTGCGCGGGCAGCGGCTGCTCCAGCATCGCGACATTCAGATCCGCCAGTAACTGGCAACGCGCCGCCAGCCCCTCCGGACGCCACGATTCATTGGCGTCCACAATGAGCGTCGCCTCCGGCACCGCCGCGCGGATCGCCACCATACGTTCGCTAATCAGACGAGCATCGAGTTTGATTTTCAGCAACGTCGCCCCTTTTTCCCATAGTGCCGCCGCACTGGCTGCCATCTGTTCCGGCGTGCCTATCACTACCGTTTGCGCGGTAGTAAAAACCGGGGACAGCGTCACGCCGAGCAGCCCGGCAAGGCTTTGCTGCCGCTGGCGGGCCTGCAAATCCCATAAGGCACTATCCACCGCGTTGCGCGCCGCGCCTGCCGGCAACAGTTTCTGCAATGCTTCGCGAGTCAGCCCGTTTTCCAACTGAGGCACAATACTCATGATTTGCGCCATGACCGAGGCATCACTTTCACCATAACGTGGATATGGCGTACATTCCCCGATGCCTTTTACGCCCTCTTCTTCCAGTTCGACAACGACAACATGCGCTTCGCTTCGGCTACCACGCGCAATAACGAAAGGCGTATGCAACGGCCAGGTTTCCTCATATACCTTAACAGATCTCATCTCTTCCCCTCTGATAGCGCCGGACGCGGCTTGCTACAAATAGTATTTGCCGTGTTAATGAATAATGACTTAAACTGGATTTCGACGTTAACTATAAGTAAATAGGAACATAATTATGTCACAGACTGTACATTTCCAGGGTAACCCGGTCACCGTTGCCAACGTTATTCCGCAGGCTGGTAGCAAAGCACAGGCTTTTACTCTTGTCGCAAAAGATTTGTCTGACGTTTCCCTCAGCCAATATGCAGGCAAACGCAAAGTGCTGAATATTTTCCCAAGCATTGATACTGGCGTATGCGCCGCATCAGTTCGTAAGTTTAATCAACTGGCCACAGAAGTGGAGAATACCGTCGTATTGTGCGTTTCTGCTGACCTGCCTTTTGCACAGTCGCGTTTTTGCGGCGCGGAAGGCCTGAGCAACGTTATTACGCTTTCCACTCTGCGTAATAACGAGTTTCTGAAAAACTACGGCGTCGAAATCGTTGACGGCCCGCTGAAAGGTTTGGCGGCGCGCGCAGTCATCGTGCTTGACGAAAACGACAACGTTATTTTCAGCCAGTTGGTGGATGAAATCACCCACGAGCCGGATTACGACGCCGCGCTTAATGTCCTGAAGGCATAAGCCAGCGCCTGCTGGCGCTACGTTTGTCAGTGCTACAGGCGGTGCTCTTTTGTCACAAGAAGGCCTCTATCCAGAGGCCTTCTTTTTGTCTATGGAAAACCCCCAGCTAGGCTGGGGGTTCCGGAAAGCTTTCAGCTTTAAGTCAGTTATTAAAACCCCTTTTGATTTGTTAAAACATC
>NZ_JBGDVS010000009.1:0-170767 GCF_046551635.1 Salmonella sp. SAL04157 | reverse complement strand
AAACTATGTGATATTTACAGTTCCATCGGGTGTGCGCTAAGCTCTTTTCGTCCCCCATTGGGACCCCCTTTTGATTTCTTGTTGAACTTTTGCAGTTGCCAGACCGCAAGATGTTTTAACAAATCAAAAGGGGTTTTAATAACTGACTTAAAGCTGAAAGCTTTCCGGAACCCCCAGCCTAGCTGGCGGTTTTCCATAGACAAAAAAGGCCAGAGGTCGCCCTCTGGCCCGTTTCGGGCGCATGCTGCCATGCGGCGGCGAGTCGCGCCCACTTCACATTACTTCCGGCGATGCCACCAGCCTAAAAACAGACCTGTCGCAATCCCGACCAGCGTTGGTGCCGCCAGATCGTGCCAGATAGTAATGCTCAACTCTGTGAGCGTCATATTGCCGCCTTTGTTGCAATGGCAACGGTTCGCGGCTATCCTCAACTTGTCTGGAGTCAAGTTAGCCCCCGTAATGTTGCCGGTGAATACCGAACAATGTGCGGGGGTTTTCTCTTTCCAGCGACAAGGCCACCGGGGATCAAGCCCCCGCAACATTGCGCCTCACCGGGTTGCCCCGGCTTACCGCTGATTCTACTCTGCTCGCCAGTATCGGCAGGACTTAAAAACAAAAAAATCCCAACCTTGCGATCGGGATTCCAGTGACAATGTATGCGTTACAGGACGTTTGGGGCTGGCGACAAACTCCGAGGCTGAAAAAATGTCAGATTGCATCCGACCTACGAAAACCAATAATTCATTTATATTGCGGATTCCGTTGGGTGGAGAGAAGCGTAACCTAACATTCAACAGCACCAACAACTTTGTCAGCAGCCTGCTTATTTCTTTTTGTTCATCATCGCTTTCAGATCGGCAAACGGGTTATAAGTCGCCTCGCCGACATCTTTTTGCGCATCTTCCCCGGCAATGACCGTCGAACCATACTGATCGGCTTCGGTATATTTGGAATGCTCGTGATCGTGGCAGTAGAGGCACAATAGCTCCCAGTTGCTGCCGTCTTCCGGATTATTGGTGTGGTCATGATCGATATGATGCACCGTCAGCTCACGCAGATTTGAATACACAAACTCACGGGAACAACGTCCGCACACCCACGGAAACAGCTTCAGCGCTTTTTCACGATAGCCGCTTTCCAGGCGCGCGTAGTTTTTTGGGATGATAGCCATGATAGTTCCTCATGCAATCGAGTTTATTCTGGATAATAAAAAGCCGCAGCACCCTGCGATGTTGCGGCTTTTTTCAGTCATGTTAACGCCAGCTTACGGCAGAATGGACGGCTGATCCGCCCCTTCTTTTTCGACTTTCTGCTGCAGCATATGCTCGCGCTTCATACCGAGTTTCAGCGCCAGCGCCGATGCGACATAGATAGAAGATGCCGTACCAATAGAGACACCGATCAGCATCGTCAGCGAGAAGCCTTCCAGTACCGGACCGCCGAAGAGGTACAGCATCAGAATTACCACTAACGTCGTACCGGAGGTAATCAACGTGCGGTGTAGCGTCTGGGTCAGCGACACGTTAAAGATTTCGTAAGGCGTCCCGCGACGGATTTTGCGGAAGTTTTCACGAATACGGTCAGAGACCACGATACTGTCGTTCAGCGAGTAACCGATCACCGACATCAACGATGCCACAATGGTCAGGTCAATCTCGATATGGAAAAGCGACAGTATCCCCAGCGTAATGATTACGTCGTGCGCCAGCGCGATGACCACCCCTGCCGCCAGTCGCCACTCAAAGCGGAAACCGACATAAACGAGGATAGAGATCAACGCCACCAGCAGCGCCATGGCGCCGGTTTGCGCCAGATCGGCGCCCACGCTTGGCCCCACGAATTCAATACGCTTCACGGCCGCGTTCTGGTTGGTGGCTTCATTAATGATCGTCACCACTTTGCTACCCAGTACCTGACCGCCGGTTTCACCTTCGGTTGGCGGCATACGCACCATAATGTCGTGACTGCTGCCAAAGTTCTGCAACTGCGGCTCTTCATAGCCCGCTTTTTGCAGCGCTTCGCGCATCACGTCCATTTCAGCCGGTTTTTCCAGCGTGATTTCAATTACCGTGCCACCGGTGAAATCCAGCCCCCAGTTAAACCCGCGTACGCCCATAATGACAATGGCCGCGATCAGCAACAGCCCGGAGATGCCGAATGCCCAGAAGTCCCAGCGCATAAAGTCATAGACTTTACGGCCGTGGTTTAGTTGTTCAACAGTGTATTCCTGTGCCACATCGCACTCCTCAGATTGACAGCTTAGTGACGCGCTTGCCGCCATATAGCAGGTTTACGATAGCACGCGTACCGATAATCGCGGTAAACATCGACGTCGCCACACCGATACCGGTCGTAATCGCGAACCCTTTAATTGCCCCGGTACCGACAGCATACAGAATGATGACTTTAATCAGCGTCGTGATGTTCGCATCGAAGATGGAACTGAACGCGCCGGCATAGCCTTCGTTTATTGCCTGCTGTACTGTGCGGCCATTACTCAACTCTTCTTTGATACGTTCGTTAATCAGAACGTTGGCGTCGACCGCCACCGCAAGGGTTAACACGATACCCGCAATCCCCGGCATACTGAGCGTTGCCCCCGGCAACAGCGACATGATACCGACAATCAACACCAGGTTAGCCACTAACGCGCTGGTCGCAATCAGACCAAACTTCTTATAGAAGAAGATCATGAACAGGATGGAGACCACCAGACCGGCCAGACAGGCTTCCAGGCCCTGCTTGATGTTCTGCATACCCAAAGTCGGGCCAATGGTGCGCTCTTCAACGATCTGAATCGGCGCGATCAGGGCGCCCGCACGCAGCAACAACGAGAGCTGACGCGCTTCGTTCGGGTTGCTGATACCGGTAATACGGAAGCTGTTACCCAGCCGAGACTGGATGTTGGCAATGTTAATCACCTCTTCCTGTTTCACCAGTACAGCGCGACCGTTAGCGTCTTTCTTACCGCTGTCTTTATACTCCACAAACAGGGTCGCCATCGGTTTGCCGATATTGTCCTTAGTGAAGTTAGACATGATATTGCCGCCTGCGCTATCCAGCGAGATGTTAACCTGCGGTTGGTTATATTCATCCTGGCTGGACGTCGAGTCGGTGATATGGTCGCCGGTGAGGATCACGCGTTTGTACAATACCACCGGCTGGCCTTCGCGGGTCTGTTTCACTTCGGAATCACCCGGTACGCGCCCGGCAGCAGCAGCGGCCTGGTCAACGTTGGTATTCACCAGACGGAATTCCAGCGTCGCGGTCGCGCCGAGAATTTCTTTCGCACGAGCGGTATCCTGGATACCCGGCAGCTCAACCACAATACGGTCTGCGCCCTGACGCTGTACGACAGGCTCCGCGACGCCCAGTTGGTTAACACGGTTACGCAGAATATTAATGTTCTGCTGAACGGCGTATTCACGCGCTTCGCTCAGGCGCGCATCGGTCATTACCGCGCGAAGTTGATTGCCGCTCTGGCTGGAAATCACCAGGTCACGATGACGCGGCGTCAGATAGGCGATCGCCTCATCACGCGCTTTGCTGTCACGGAACGTGATGCTCAACCCATAATTATTTTCTTTACGAACGGTGGTATAAGGAATGCCTTTTTCACGCAGATCGCTGCGCAGGCTATCGATATTTTGTTCCTGGAGTTTACCTAACGCGGTATCCATATCCACTTCCATCAGGAAGTGAACGCCGCCGCGCAGATCAAGACCGAGCTTCATCGGATCGGCGTGAATAGCCGCCAACCAGCGCGGCGTAGCCGGCGCAAGGTTAAGCGCCACGACATATTTATCCCCCAGCACGCTCATCAGCGCTTCACGGGCGCGTAGCTGGGTATCGGTGGTGTCGAAGCGCGCAAGAATAGCGCCCTCTTCCAGTGCCACAGACTTAGCGGGAATTTTTTCTTCTTGTAACGTTTTCTGGACCTGGATCAGCGTTTGCTCACTGGCGGCGACGCCGCGCACGCCAGTGATTTGAACAGCCGGATCCTCACCATACAGGTTGGGAAGTGCGTAAAGCAGGCCGACGATAATCACGACGACCAGCATGATGTACTTCCACAAAGGATAACGGTTTAACACGGCAGTTCCCTTTGGGAAAACGAAATATTACAGCGCCTTCATGGTGCCTTTCGGCAGAACGGCAGCTACGAAGTCACGTTTGATAACCACTTCCGTGGTGTCATTCAGCGCGATGGCAATGTAGCCGGCTTCCGCTACTTTGGTCACTCGACCGACCAGACCGCCATTCGTCAGAACTTCATCACCTTTCGCAATGGAGTCCATCAGCTTTTTGTGCTCTTTGGTGCGCTTCTGCTGCGGGCGCAGGATCATGAAATAGAAAATCAGACCAAACACCACCAGCATTAAAATCAGAGACATCGGGCTGCCCTGCGCCGGAGCACCTGTTGCCGCTACCGCATCAGAAATAAAAAAGCTCATTCAAATTCCCTCATTATTAAAATTAATCAACGTTCAAAGGTGGAACGGGTCGCCCCTGACGTTGGTAAAACTCGGTTACGAAGCTCTCTAATTTACCCTCTTCAATAGCCTTGCGTAAACCCGCCATCAAACGCTGGTAGTAACGCAAGTTATGAATGGTATTGAGACGCGCGCCTAATATTTCGTTGCAACGGTCGAGATGATGCAAGTAAGCGCGTGAATAATTGCGACAAGTGTAGCAATCGCACTCGGCGTCAAGCGGGCTGGTGTCGCTCTTATGCTTTGCATTACGAATCTTCACCACGCCGTCGGTCACAAACAGATGACCATTACGGGCATTTCGCGTTGGCATGACACAGTCAAACATATCAATACCGCGACGCACCCCTTCCACCAGATCTTCCGGTTTACCCACGCCCATCAGGTAACGCGGTTTGTCAGCCGGAATCTGCGGGCAAACGTGCTCCAGAATGCGGTGCATATCTGCTTTCGGCTCACCGACAGCCAAACCGCCGACAGCGTAGCCATCAAAGCCAATCTCTACCAGACCTTTCACCGAGATATCGCGTAAATCTTCGTAAACGCTGCCCTGAATGATGCCAAAAAGCGCATTCTTATTGCCAAGGCTATCAAAACGGTCGCGGCTACGCTTCGCCCAACGCAACGACATCTCCATCGAGCGTTTAGCATAGTCCCAGTTTGCCGGATACGGCGTACATTCATCAAAGATCATCACGATATCGGAACCGAGATCGTACTGGATCTCCATCGACTTTTCCGGATCGAGGAAAATCGGATCGCCGTTGATCGGGTTACGGAAGTGCACACCTTGCTCGGTAATCTTACGAATATCGCCGAGGCTGAAAACCTGGAAGCCGCCGGAATCGGTGAGAATCGGCCCTTTCCACTGCATAAAATCGTGCAGATCGCCATGCAGCTTCATGATTTCCTGACCCGGGCGCAGCCACAGGTGGAAAGTGTTGCCGAGAATAATCTGCGCGCCGGTCGCTTCCACTTCTTCCGGCGTCATGCCTTTCACGGTACCGTAAGTACCCACAGGCATAAAAGCAGGCGTTTCCACTACGCCACGATCAAACACCAGACGACCGCGACGCGCGCGACCATCGGTGGTATCTAACTCAAATTTCATTATCACTCCTGCGTCAGAAAAACAGTCCGACGTTTAACGACTCGCTACGGAATGATTCCATAGCTAATAAATTCCCGAAGGCGTCATCGGCGCAGCCAGTTTGGGGTCGGCCAGCGCACAGCCACCGGAGCGTACACGCAGTACGTGAGGATGGCGAGCACTGCCCGGCGTCAAAATGGCAAGTGAGATAGCCTTCTTACGGACGCTCAGAAATAGCCTGCGGATTGTACGTGATAAACATCGCGTCCCCGTAGCTAAAAAAGCGATATTTTTGTTCTACCGCAGTCTTATAGGCATTCATGGTGTGTTGATAACCGGCAAATGCGGAAACCAGCATAATCAACGTCGATTCCGGCAGGTGGAAGTTGGTGATCAGCGCATCAATCACTTTGTATTGATAACCTGGATAAATAAAGATTTGCGTATCGCCGAAGAATGGCTCAATCAAATCGCTTTTTGCCGCCTGCGCCGCGCTTTCCAGCGAGCGTACCGAGGTGGTGCCGACCGCAATCACGCGGTTGCCGCGCGCTTTCGCCGCCAGCACCGCGTCGACCACCTCTTGCGGCACCTCAGCATATTCGGAGTGCATGATGTGATCTTCAATGGTATCGACACGCACCGGCTGGAAAGTGCCCGCGCCTACGTGTAGCGTAACAAACGCCATTTCGATACCTTTCTCACGAAGCGCCGCCAGCAGCGGCTCATCAAAGTGCAGCCCGGCCGTCGGCGCGGCGACGGCGCCCGGTTTTTCACTGTAGACCGTCTGGTACAGTTCGCGGTCGGCGTCCTCGTCCGGACGGTCGATATACGGCGGCAACGGCATATGGCCGATGGCGTTAAGAATATCCAGCACCGGACGCGGGTCATTAAACTCAACTTCAAACAGAGCGCCATGACGCGCAGTCATGGTCGCGTGAATACTTTCGTCGTCGCCCAGTAGCAGTTCCGTGCCCGGTTTTGGCGCTTTAGAAGCGCGAATATGCGCCAGGATGCGTTTATCATCGAGCATACGTTCGACCAGCACTTCTATCTTGCCGCCGCTGGCTTTACGGCCAAACAGCCGCGCCGGGATCACGCGGGTATTATTGAAGACCAGCAAATCGCCAGGGTTGAGCTTATCGAGCAGATCGGTGAAAGTACCGTGCGTCAGCGCGCCCGTCGGCCCCTCTAATGACAGCAAACGGCAGCGACTGCGTTCCGGCTGTGGGTAGTGGGCAATCAGGGATTCGGGTAGTTCAAAGGAAAAATCGGTAACGCGCATGACTCTGACTCAGACTAAAATAAGAGGCGGGTAGTCTAGTGCCGGGGCGTTCCCGCTGCAACCGTTACCCGCTTTTTGGACAGAGAATCAATAATGAATTTTCTTGCTCACCTGCATCTGGCGCACCTTGCCGACAGCTCGCTTTCCGGTAATCTGCTGGCCGATTTTGTCCGCGGTAACCCGGCAACGCATTATCCTCCTGACGTCGTAGAGGGTATTTATATGCATCGGCGTATTGACGTCATGACCGACAACCTGCCGGAAGTTCGTGAGGCGCGAGAGTGGTTCCGCCATGAAACGCGGCGCGTGGCGCCCATTACGCTGGACGTCATGTGGGATCATTTTTTATCGCGCCACTGGACGCAAATCTCTCCTGATTTTCCACTTCAGGCGTTTGTCGGCTACGCCCATGCGCAGGTCGCGACGATTCTGCCCGACTCCCCGCCGCGCTTTGTCAACCTGAATGATTATCTTTGGTCAGAAAAATGGTTAGAGCGGTATCGCGATATGGATTTCATTCAAAACGTGCTGAATGGCATGGCGAATCGCCGTCCCCGGCTGGATGCCTTGCGTGATTCCTGGTACGATCTGGACGCGCACTACGACGCGTTAGAAGAGCGCTTCTGGCATTTTTATCCGCGTATGATGGCACAGGCCGCCCGCAAAGCGCTGTGACGGCCTGATAGCGAGGGCGTGCGTCAGATCCGCCGTTGGCAGAAAGATGGTTCGCTGTCATAAAGGGGTCATCATTACGATTTATAATGACCCGATCGATAGGCAAAAGCTGTCTCATTGATTGTCAAGACCGCATTGTTTTGTCGCTTCGCCCTCCCTATACTGCCCGCGTTGCGTTCTAAAACCCTTAATATTGCAGGAGAATTATTATGGTACTGGTTACTCGTCAGGCCCCGGATTTCACCGCTGCGGCGGTACTGGGTAGCGGTGAGATTGTTGATAAATTCAACTTCAAACAGCACACCAATGGTAAAACAACCGTTCTGTTCTTCTGGCCGATGGACTTCACTTTTGTTTGCCCGTCTGAGCTGATCGCCTTCGATAAACGTTATGAAGAATTCCAGAAGCGCGGCGTTGAAGTGGTCGGCGTTTCTTTCGACTCTGAGTTCGTCCACAACGCATGGCGTAACACCCCTGTCGATAAAGGCGGCATTGGCCCGGTGAAATACGCAATGGTTGCTGACGTGAAGCGTGAAATTCAGAAAGCTTACGGTATCGAACATCCGGACGAAGGCGTTGCGCTGCGCGGCTCTTTCCTGATTGACGCTAACGGTATTGTTCGCCACCAGGTCGTAAACGATCTGCCGCTGGGTCGTAACATCGACGAAATGCTGCGTATGGTCGACGCGCTGCAGTTCCACGAAGAGCACGGCGATGTCTGCCCGGCGCAGTGGGAAAAAGGCAAAGAAGGCATGAACGCCTCTCCGGACGGCGTGGCTAAATACCTGGCTGAGAACATTTCCAGCCTGTAAGTCAGTGCATTGATAAAAGGCTCGCCATCGCGAGCCTTTTTTATGCGTAAGGTGTTACGAACCACCTCGCCTCAACGATTCATCCATACCGTCGCGGAAATCGCGGGTAAACTAAGTCTTCCCTTGCGGATGTCACCGCTCCCCGTTTTACATTGCCATCCGGCCACGTTCAGCAACGGCAACGCTTCCAGCACTACTTCACAGGCCTCGCCCCGGTTAATCGCCACCAGCGCCCGCTGCTGCTGATAAACTCGCACGAATACCACTACGTCACCTTCGGCATACAGCGCCTGGCATCCGCCACGACGCAGCGCCAGACTGCGCTGACGCAGTTTCGCCATACGCTGGTACAGCGCCAGCAAGTTGCCGTCCTGCTTGCGTTCATCCCACGGGAACGGTTTGCGGCACATGGGGTCATTTGCACCGTCCACGCCGACTTCATCGCCGTAATAAATACATGGCACGCCGGGCCAGGTAAACAGCCAGACCACCGCCAGCGGCAGGCGCGCCGCGTCTTTACCCAGCAGAGTTTTAAAGCGCGCAGTATCATGACTGTCGAGTTGATTAAACATGCGCAGTTGTTGCTGATGTGACAGCCCGGCGCGGTAGTTATCCATCCACGCGATACAGGTCCGGGCATCGATATGCTGTGGTTCGTAAGCGATATCAGTATTGGCGAGAAATCCCCACAGCGGGAAGGTGAAGCCGCGATAATTCATGGCGGCATCTTCCACATCGGCCTGTAGCCACTGCCGCGCATCGCCGAAATGTTCCCCCACAATATAGGCTTCAGGCTGCGCCTCTTTTGCCGCCCGGGTAATGCCGGCGACGTGCTGCAAATTGTGGCGCGCCCCGCCCGCCTCACCCAGCATATGTACGACATCCAGCCGCCAGCCGTCCATATTCCACGGTGCCTTTAGCCAGTGACGAACGATACTGTCCTCACCGCGATAGATCTCATCCACCAGCGTTTCTGATTGATAATCGAGTTTCGGCAGGCTCGGATAACCCAGCCAGTCCAGCGCCACGCCTTGTGGTGAAAAGGAGTACCAGTCGCGCCACGGCGAGTCCGGGTGATGGCACGCGCCGCCAGTGCTGCGGTTATGCCTGTCAAACCACGCATGCGAGTCGCCGCTATGATTAAACACGCCATCCAGCACCAGCCTCATGCCCTGCGCCTGGGTTTCACGCCGCAGGCGTAGCAGCGCCCGATCGCCGCCAAATTGCGGATCGACATGTCGATAATCTTCCGTGTCGTACTTATGGACGCTCGGCGCGGTAAATACCGGATTCAGATATAGCGCTGTGACGCCCAGTTTTTTCAGATACGGCAGCTTCTCACAAATGCCATTCAGACAGCCGCCGTAAAAGGTGGAACCGCCCGCCTGGGGGGTGAGCGGTTCATCCCACTCTTTACGCACGATGTCGTGACCGGCAGCATGGTGGTAATACACCTTATCCTGCCCGGCTTCACGAGACTGGCTGCGGGCAAAACGATCCGGGAAGATCTGATAAAAAATTTGATCGGCGACCCACTGCGGGCCGCTATCCGGCGCATCAACCGCAAATTGTTCCAGACGCGCAGGCGGAAAACGGCTAAATCCCTGTGGCGTAAACCAAAGCTGGCGGTCGTGCCAAAGCAATTTAAAGCTGTAACGGCGACGTGGCTGCCCTAACGCGATATTGAGCGTCGCTCGCCACGCCGTCACGCCCGGCTGCGGCTGGCGGCGCTGTTTGCGCATCGCCAGTGAGATTTCTTCATTATCGAATTCTGAGCGCAACGTCACGCGAGACGGCGGATTTTCTCCGCTCAGCCACAGCGTAATGGTTAATTTATCGTTATGTTGCTTCACAAATGGGGCAACCGGTAGGTGCCAGGCATTCAACATCTCGTATCCCCTCTACTGAAAATGGGGCCACCTTGCCATAGAGATTTAAAGGATAACTCATCATCCAGGGGTTTATTAGGGGAGGAGACTCCAGGAGGAGAAGCGGCTCCGCTTATCCGGCCTGCCGTTGCCTGCAGACCGGATAAGGCAGAGAAAAACGACTACGCCTGCGCCAATTGACGGTCGCGACGGCGTTTAAATATCCAGCCAATCAACAGCAGAACTATCCAGGCGAAGCCCACATACAGTGAGATGCGGGTATCCGGATGGTAGCCGATAAGCGCAATAATGAAGACCAGGAAAATCAGCCCAGCTATCGTCGTTACGACACCGCCCGGCACCTTAAACTTCAGCGCTTTTACCTCTTCCGGCGGTAAACGACGGCGGAAGGCGATTTGCGACAGCAAGATCATAATCCATACCCATACCGTCGCAAACGTCGCCAGCGAGGCAATCACCAGGAAGACATTTTCCGGCATGATGTAGTTCAGGTAAACCGCAAACAGCAGCGCAATCGTCATCACCAGCACAGTGACCCACGGAATACCACGGCGTGACGTTTTGGCAAAGACTTTCGGCGCGCTCCCCTGCTCCGCCATACCATGCAGCATACGGCCTACGCCAAACACATCGGAGTTGATAGCGGAAAGCGAGGCGGTCAATACCACAAAGTTCAGAATGCTGGCGGCGAAGGTAATCCCCATATGCTGGAACGTCAGCACAAATGGGCTGCCGTTTGTGCCGACCTGATTCCACGGATAGATAGACATAATGACGAACAGCGTGCCGACATAAAATACCAGGATACGCATCGGTACTGAGTTAATGGCGCGCGGAATGGATTTCTCCGGGTCTTTCGCTTCCCCGGCGGTGATACCGATAATCTCAATCCCGCCGTAAGCGAACATCACCATTTGCAGCGACATGATCATTCCCAGCCAGCCATTGCTGAAGAAGCCGCCGTTGCTCCACAGGTTATGAATGCCGGTGGGCTGCCCGCCGTTGCCAATTCCCCACACAATAATGCCGATACCCGCGACAATCATGATAATAATGGTGGCGACTTTGAAGAAGGAGAACCAAAACTCCAGCTCGCCGAACACCTTGACGCTCATCAGGTTGATGGCGCAAATGATCAGCACCACGCTAAGCACCCAAATCCAGTGCGGCACGGCGGGGAACCAGACTCCCATGTAAATGCCGAACGCGGTCACGTCGGCAATGGCGACGATCAGGATCTCAAAACAGTAGGTCCAGCCGGTAATATAGCCCGCAAGCGGGCCGAGGTTTTCCTGCGCATAGCGCGAAAATGAGCTGGCGGCAGGGTTGTGAACGGACATTTCCCCCAATGCGCGCATAATGATATATGCCGCGACCCCGCCAATAATATAGGCCAACAGCACGCTCGGCCCCGCCATTTTGATGGCGTCCGCCGAGCCGTAAAACAGGCCGGTGCCGATTGCCGAACCTAATGCCATAAAGCGAATGTGCCGGGTGCTCAGCCCACGCTTTAGCTTATTATTGCTTTCCATCAATTTCTGACCTATCAACACAATAAAAAACCACGGGGCGTTAAGCCCCGTGGTGTACACATATGTCAGCGATTTTAGTGAGCGCTGGAGGTCACCTGCCGACCCGCCGCGCGATCCCAGATAATCGCCAGGATCACCATCACCACCGTTGGCATCAACCACGCCAGTCCCTGTTCCGCCAGCGGCAAACGCTGACTCCAGGCTGGCAGCATATCGCCAAAGGCAGATGCTTTGATGCCGTCAAGGATACCAAAAAGCAGACTGATAAACATGGCCGGCGCGATGATGCGGGTGGAATTATGCCACCATGAGCGGGTAAAACTTAATACAACCAGTGCGATACACGGCGGATAGATAGCCGTCAGCACCGGAATGGAGATTTGAATCAGATGGCTCAGTCCGAGGTTTGACACCACCATAGAGAAGCCGCCGAGAATAAAGACCAGCGTGCGGTAAGACAGCGGAATATACTGCGCGAAAAACTCAGCGCAGGCGCAGGTCAGCCCCACCGCCGTCACCAGACACGCGATAAAGATCAGCGCCGCCAGCAGGAAGCTTCCCGCGCCGCCAAAGGTATGCTGAACGTAGGCATGAAGAATCGCCGCGCCGTTCGCTGACTGATCGACCAGCGTCGCGCTATCAGAACCTAAGCGGAACAAGGCAAGGTAAAGCAGCGTCAGCCCCACGCCCGCCATCAGGCCGGCCCAGACCGTGTAACGCGTCAACAGGCGCGCTTCGGTAACGCCGCGAGAACGCGCCGCGTTCACAATAACGATACCAAACACCATCGCGCCCAGCGTATCCATCGTCAGATAGCCGTTCACAAATCCGTTAGAAAAGGCCGCATTCTGATAAGCGTCCAGGGCGTTGCTGATTGGACCGGCAGGCCAAACGATAGCCGCGACGGACAGGATGACCAGAGCAATAATTTTCAACGGCGCCAGGAAATTCCCTACCGTATCCAGCAGTTTACCCGGATAGAGGGAAACCAGAATAACGATAGCGAAATAGACCACGCTGTAAATCAGCAACGGCATTGCAGAATCACCGGTCAACGGAGCGATACCGACTTCAAACGACACCGTCGCGGTACGCGGCGTCGCAAATAACGGCCCGACGGCCAGATAGCAAACGGTCGCCAGCAGGAGTCCCGCCACTTTACCAATCGGCGTACTGAGGCTGTCTACCCCGCCGCCGACTTTCGCCAGCGCCACAACAGTAAGAACCGGTAGCCCCACGGCGGTAATCAGAAAGCCAATAGCGGCTGTCCAGACGTGTTCACCCGCCTGCAAACCGACCATAGGAGGAAAGATAATATTGCCTGCGCCAACGAACAGCGCAAATGTCATAAAGCCCAGGGCGATGATATCGCGCGATTTTAACTGATGGGTCATAAAGTCTTACTGCCTGTGGATGGTGATGTTGTAAACATTAAAATTTTTGCCTTTCCCGGAGGATTATAAAGCGGCGTTTTTTATCAATTTCAGCGGGAAAAGCTCCCGGACCGATGCGGCGAAGAATTGTTTTTCGATTTACCGCGTAAATGCAGTCGTAATGACAGCACCTGAAGCGCAATTTAAACGCTTATAACGTTTTAAAGCAAGGTGGGATCTAAAAACCAGATGAATATAGCGATATGAAATTTACAACCAGAATAAAACACCATTCTCATGAAAAAGTTATGGCTAATCATGCGAACAAAAAACCACCAAACGTTGAATGTTTCAACGAGCCCGTCTTAACTGCAAAGAAAATAAGCCAGCATCCGCTGGCTTATGGAAAGTTATACTTACGAAAGGCAATTAATCGCTATTTTTGGCAATTAAACGTTCCGGCAGCACAAAGCTAAATCGCGTTCCTTTGCCAGGCGAACTGTCGATTTCAAGGCGGCTTTCATGGTGATTCAACGCATGTTTCACAATCGCCAATCCCAGGCCGCTGCCGCCCGTTTGCCGCGAACGCGCTTTATCGACACGGTAGAAGCGTTCGGTCAGACGAGGAATATGCTCGGCAGCAATCCCCGGACCGTTATCTTGAATGCAAAATTCAGCGCCATGCGCGGCACGTCGCCAGCTCACCGTAATATGCGTTCCCGCCGGCGTATGGTTTACCGCGTTATACACCAGGTTTGAGATCGCGCTACGTAGCTGCTCTTCATTACCCAGAGCGCTAAGACTATCGTCGACCTCAAACGTAAAGGTATGTTTCTGCTGGCTGAGCGTCTGCGCTTCACGCTCCACGACCCGCAGCATCATCGGTACATCCACTTTTTCATTTAATAACAGCGCCGGGGCCGCCTCAATTTTAGACAGCGTAAGCAGTTGTTTTACCAGCCCTTCCATACGATACGTTTGCTCGCGCATCGTATGCAGCGCTTTCTCTCGCGTCGCCCCCTCCAGCGCCTGTTCCTGCATCATTTCCAGATAGCCTTGCAATACCGTCAAGGGCGTACGCAACTCATGGCTAACGTTGGCGAAAAAGTTACGTCTGGCGCCTTCAAGCTGATGCATTTGCGTCACATCGCGCGCCACCATCAGGAGTTGTTTATCGGTATAAGGCATGACGCGGATCTCCAGATGCCGCCCGGTATTGAGCACCAAATGAAGCGGACGGGTGAAATCACGCGTTTTTAAATACTGGGTAAACTCCGGATAACGCAGTAGATTGAGAATATTCTGCCCGTTGTCATCCGGCCAGCGTAGCCCCAGTATCTGTTGCGCCAAACCGTTACACCAAAAAATACCGCCCTCTTCTGTGGTCAGTACCACGGCATCAGGCAGCGACTCCGCGCCGCTGCGAAAACGTTTAATCAGGTTCCCCAGCTCGCGGCGCCGCTTCTTATTTCGCAACTGCATCTGGTGTAAACCGTATAACAGCGGTTCCCAACTTCCCCGTCCCGGCGGCGGCGTCATACTTCTGTCGACCCAAAGCCACCAGGAGAGGCGTAATAAATTCCAGAAATGCCAGACAAGCAGTCCCGTCACCGCCGCCAGTAAAAACCACGGCAGATAACCAAAAAAAGCGCTAAGGATAAGCGCGGGGATGCAACAGAGCACCAGCTCCAGCACCAGCCTTTTCCATGACAGCCGTTCCAGCACGCGTCATACTCCCTCAAGAATGGAAAGCCTTCTCCGCCAGAAACCTGTGATCAACTGGCGGAAAAGGCATTAAAAGCGGGTCGAAAAACGATACCCTGTCCCGCGTACCGTTTGCACCATCCGGTCGTGGCCGCTGTGCTCCAGCGCCTTACGCAAACGGCGAATATGCACGTCGACCGTCCGGTCTTCAACGTACACATTGGTGCCCCAGACATGATTGAGTAGCTGTTCGCGGCTGTAAACCCGTTCCGGGTGCGTCATAAAGAAATGGAGTAATTTAAATTCGGTCGGCCCCATATCCAGCGGGCTGTCGCCGGTCATCACGCGGTGAGAGCCGGGATCAAGGCTCAGTCCCTGCATCTCGATCACCTCTTCGACCGCCATCGGCGAGATGCGCCGCATAACGGCTTTAATGCGCGCCACCAACTCCTTGGGGGAAAACGGCTTGGTAATGTAATCGTCAGCGCCGGTTTCCAGTCCGCGCACGCGATCTTCTTCCTCACCTCTTGCGGTCAGCATAACCACGGGAATATCCCGGGTCATGGCTTCACGTTTGAGATGTTTAATAAACTGTAACCCTGACCCGCCGGGCAACATCCAGTCAAGAAGGATGAGATCCGGCCAGGGTTCATTAAGTTTATTCACCGCACTGTCATAATCTTCGGCTTCTACGGGCTGAAAGCCATTTTGTTCGAGCACGAAGCACACCATTTCACGGATCGGCGCCTCATCTTCTACGACCAGAATACGTCTCGCCATAATTTGCCCTGTTAGTCGTTAGTTATCAATGCCGCGCCATTATGCGTCAGATTTATGACAGATTTATGAAAAAAAAAGGCGGCATTGACAGCATGTTGATGATTTATGACACCGGTGAAACCGTGCATTACCGTGTACCGGCGGTAAATTGCGCCCAAAAATGGAGGGGATGACGTGTATAATCCCGTTCACGCTTTTTTTGCATGGAACTATTATGCGCATCCTCCACACCTCTGACTGGCATCTGGGACAAAACTTCTACAGTAAAAGCCGCGCCGCGGAGCATCAGGCTTTTCTGGACTGGCTGCTGGAGACCGCGCAGGCCCATCAGGTGGATGCCATTATTGTCGCTGGCGATATTTTTGATACCGGTTCGCCGCCAAGCTATGCCCGAGAACTTTATAACCGTTTCGTCGTTAATTTACAGCAAACGGGCTGTCATCTGGTGGTGCTGGCCGGTAATCATGATTCCGTCGCCACACTAAACGAGTCACGCGACATTCTGGCGTTTCTCAATACAACCGTGATCGCCAGCGCGGGCTATGCGCCGCAGCTACTTCATCGTCGAGACGGTTCTCCGGGCGCCGTACTGTGCCCCATTCCCTTTTTGCGCCCGCGCGACATTCTTACCAGTCAGGCGGGGTTATCCGGCAGCGAGAAACAGCAGCAACTTCTTCATGCGATTGCCGATTATTATCAACAGCAGTATCAGGAAGCGTGCTTGCTACGCGGCGAACGAAAGCTGCCGGTTATCGCGACGGGACATTTAACCACCGTCGGCGCCAGCAAAAGCGATGCGGTTCGCGACATTTATATCGGTACGCTGGATGCCTTTCCGGCGCAGCATTTCCCCCCAGCGGATTATATCGCATTAGGACACATTCACCGCGCGCAATGTGTCGGCGGCACAGAGCATATCCGCTATTGCGGCTCGCCCATCGCCCTCAGCTTTGATGAGTGCGGCAAAAGCAAATGCGTGCATCTGGTGACCTTCGAGCAGGGGAAATGGCAAAGCACCGAAAGTCTGGCTGTCCCCGTGACTCAACCGTTGGCGGTTTTAAAAGGCGACCTGGAGTCGATTACCGAACAGCTTGAGCAGTGGCGCGGCGTGGAGCAATCACCCCCCGTCTGGCTGGATATTGAAATCACCACCGATGATTATCTGCACGATATCCAACGCAGAATACAGACGCTAACGGAGTCGCTACCCGTAGAGGTATTACTGGTGCGCCGTAGCCGCGAACAGCGTGAGCGCTCGCTGGCGAACGAACGGCGGGAAACATTAAGCGAGCTTAGCGTGGAGGAGGTTTTTGCGCGGCGTCTGGCGCTGGAAGCGTTAGATCCCCCGCAGCGCGAGCGCCTGAATCAGCTCTTTTCCAGCACGCTCTACGCGTTGAATGAGGAGCATGAGGCATGAAAATTCTCAGTTTGCGTCTGAAAAACCTGAACTCGCTGAAAGGTGAATGGAAGGTCGACTTTACCGCCGAACCGTTTGCCAGTAACGGGTTATTCGCCATTACCGGCCCGACCGGCGCGGGAAAAACCACCTTGCTTGACGCCATCTGTCTGGCGCTGTACCACGAAACGCCGCGCCTGAATACGGTATCGCAGTCGCAAAACGATTTGATGACGCGCGATACGGCGGAATGTCTGGCCGAAGTGGAGTTTGAGGTAAAAGGCGAGACCTGGCGCGCGTTCTGGAGCCAGAACCGAGCCCGAAATCAGCCTGACGGCAATCTCCAGGCCCCACGCGTGGAGCTGGCGCGGTGTTCAGACGGAAAGATCTTTGCCGATAAGGTAAAGGATAAACTGGAGATGATCGCCACGTTGACCGGGCTGGACTACGGGCGCTTCACCCGTTCGATGTTGTTATCACAGGGGCAGTTCGCCGCCTTTCTTAACGCCAAAGCGAAAGAGCGCGCAGAGCTTCTGGAGGAGCTCACCGGCACTGAGATTTACGGGCAGATCTCCGCACAGGTATTTGAAAAACATAAATCAGCCCGTCTCGAACTGGAAAAGCTACAAGCGCAGGCCAGCGGCGTCGCCCTATTGGCGGACGAACAGTTACAGCAACTGGAAGCCAGTTTGCAGGCGCTTACTGACGAAGAGAAACGCCTGCTGGCCAGCCAGCAGGGACAGCAGCAGCACCTTCACTGGCTGACCCGAAAAAACGAACTCCACACTGAATTACACGCCCGGCAGCAGGCGCTGTACGCGGCGCAAGAGGCGCGAGAAAAAGCGCAGCCGCAGCTCGCGGCGCTGACGCTGGCGCAACCTGCTCGCCAGTTGCGCCCGCATTGGGAGCGCATTCAGGAACAAACCCGCGCCGTTGAGCGTGTTCGCCAACACAGTGATGAAGTGAATGCTCGCTTACAAAGTGCGTATCGCCTGCGCCAGCGTATCCGCGCCTGCGCGCATCGACAATTCACGCAACTGAACGCCACAGGGCAGCGGTTGAAGACATGGCTGGCGGAACACGACGGCATCCGCGTCTGGCGCAGCGAACTGGCGGGTTGGCGAGCATTGTTAACACAACAATCCCACGACCGGGCGCAACTGAGCCAATGGCAACAGCAGTTGCTGAGCGATACGCGTCAGCGTGATGCGCTACCGCCGCTCACGCTCGACCTCACGCCAGAGGCGCTGGCGGAAGCCAGAGCATTGCATACCCGACAGCGTCCGCTACGCCATCGTCTCGCCGCGCTTCAGGGGCAAATTGTCCCGAAACAAAAGCGTCAGGCGCAGCTACAGGCAGCTATCGCGCGTCATCATCAGGAGCAGGCGCAATACACCCAACGTCTGGCGGATAAGCGACTGAGTTATAAGACTAAAGCGCAGGAGCTTGCGGACGTTCGCACTATTTGCGAGCAGGAGGCGCGCATCAAAGATCTGGAAAGCCAGCGGGCGCACTTACAGTCCGGCCAGCCGTGTCCGCTTTGCGGCTCGACGACACACCCCGCCATCGCCGCCTATCAGGCGCTGGAACTGAGCGCGAATCAAACCCGCCGCGACGCGCTGGAAAAAGAGATCAAAACGCTGGCGGAAGAAGGCGCCGCGCTGCGAGGACAGTTAGATGCCTTAACGCAACAATTACAGCGGGATGAAAGCGAGGCGCAGTCGTTGTTGCAGGAGGAGCAAGCGCTTACTGAGGAATGGCAAACGCTGTGCGCTACGCTGGGCGTTCAGCTCCAGCCGCAAGAAAACCTCGCTGGCTGGCTGACCGCCGCGGAAGAGCATGAGCAACAGTTAGATCAGCTCAGCCAGCGTCATGCTCTACAAACGCAAATCGCGGCGCATACTGAACAGGTAGCGCGCTTTACCGCGCAGATTGCGCAGCGTCAGGCGTCGCTGACGGCTGATTTGGCGCAGTATACGCTTTCCCTTCCTGCGCCAGAAGACGAGGCCGCATGGCTGAATGAGCGCGCCGACGAAGCGAAAATATGGCAACAGCGTCAGACAGAGTTCGCGGATTTGCAAACGCAGATCGACAGGCTTGCCCCGTTGCTGGAGACGCTACCGCAAACGGATACCACGGATTCCGACGACGACGTGCCGCTGGATAACTGGCGGCAGGCGCATGATGAGTGCGTGTCATTACAAAGCCAGTTGCAAACCCTGCAGGAACAGACGACGCAGGAACAGCAGCGCGCCGCCGAGGCGATAGCGCACTTTGATGCGGCGTTAAAAAATAGCCCGTTTGACAGCCAGGCAACGTTCCTGGCGGCGTTGCTGGATGAAGAGACCGTGACCCGTCTGGAAAAACAACAACAAACGCTGGAAAGTCAGCTACAACAAGCGAAGGCGTTAAGCGCGCAGTCCGCGCAGGCGCTGGCTGACCATCAGCAACAGCCGCCCGCCGGTCTGGATCCAACGTGTACGGCGGAGCAGCTCGCGCAGCGGCTGACGCAGTTGGCGCAACAACTGCGCGAGAACACGACACGCCAGGGGGAAATCCGCCAGCAAATTAAACAGGATGCAGATAATCGGCAGCGCCAACGCGCGCTGATGGCGGAAATGAAACAAGCCTCTCAGCAAGTGGAAGACTGGGGCTATCTCAATGCGCTGATCGGCTCTAAAGAAGGTGATAAGTTCCGCAAATTCGCCCAGGGACTGACGCTGGATAATCTGGTCTGGCTGGCGAATCATCAGCTCACCCGCCTGCATGGCCGCTATTTATTGCAGCGCAAAGCCAGCGATGCGCTGGAACTGGAGGTTGTCGATACCTGGCAGGCCGACGCCGTGCGCGATACGCGAACGTTATCAGGCGGCGAAAGTTTCCTGGTCAGCCTGGCGCTGGCGCTGGCGTTATCCGATTTGGTCAGCCATAAAACGCGCATTGATTCTTTGTTCCTCGACGAAGGCTTCGGCACGCTTGATAGCGAAACGCTGGACGCCGCGCTGGATGCGCTCGACGCGCTGAATGCCAGCGGGAAGACCATCGGTGTGATTAGCCACGTGGAAGCCATGAAAGAACGTATCCCCGTGCAGATAAAAGTGAAAAAAATCAATGGGCTTGGTTATAGCAAACTGGACAAAGCGTTTGCCGTGGAGTAACGCGAGTGTCATCCTGGGCACAACATACCGTCATGACATAGCACAATAATGAATACACAAAAACGGATAAGGAATGGTATTACCTCGCGCTTATCTGCAAGCTATATGTTGATTGGCTGTGACAATTCACAGCACAGCGCGCAACATGCGCCTTTATTTTCGGCAGGTGGTATGAAAAAAGTTATTTTTTCTTTGGCGCTGGGTACGTTCGGCCTGGGGATGGCCGAGTTTGGCATTATGGGCGTGCTGACGGAGCTGGCACGCGATGTCGGAATAACGATTCCCGCCGCCGGGCATATGATCTCGTTTTACGCCTTCGGCGTCGTGCTGGGCGCTCCCATTATGGCGCTCTTTTCCAGCCGCTTTTCGCTTAAACATATACTGCTGTTTCTGGTCATGCTGTGCGTGATGGGCAATGCCATATTTACCTTTTCCTCGTCATATCTGATGCTCGCCGTCGGCAGACTGGTTTCCGGCTTTCCGCACGGCGCCTTTTTTGGCGTCGGCGCCATTGTCTTGTCAAAGATTACCCGCCCCGGGAAGGTCACCGCCGCCGTCGCGGGTATGGTTTCAGGGATGACGGTGGCGAATCTGGTGGGCATTCCGGTCGGCACTTACCTGAGCCAGGAATTTAGCTGGCGCTACACCTTTTTATTGATCGCGGTTTTCAACATAGCCGTGCTCACCGCGATTTTCTTCTGGGTGCCGGATATTCGCGACAAAGCCCAAGGCAGCCTGCGCGAGCAGTTCCACTTCTTGCGTAGCCCCGCGCCGTGGCTCATTTTCGCCGCCACGATGTTCAGCAATGCGGGCGTTTTTGCCTGGTTCAGCTATATCAAGCCATTTATGATGTACATCTCCGGTTTTTCGGAGACGAGCATGACGTTTATTATGATGCTGGTCGGGCTGGGGATGGTGTTAGGCAATCTGTTAAGCGGCAAACTCTCCGGCAGATATACTCCACTGCGCATCGCGGTAGTGACTGACCTCGTTATCGTGCTCTCTCTCATGGCGCTCTTTTTCTTCAGCGGATACAAAACGGCATCGCTGACTTTCGCGTTTATCTGCTGCGCTGGTCTGTTTGCGCTCTCTGCGCCGCTGCAAATCCTGCTGCTGCAAAACGCCAAAGGCGGCGAACTGCTGGGCGCGGCGGGAGGGCAAATCGCCTTTAATCTCGGTAGCGCGATTGGCGCCTGGTGCGGCGGACTGATGCTGACGCTAGGTTTTGCGTACCACTACGTGGCGCTTCCCGCCGCCCTGCTCTCGTTTTCCGCCATGTCGTCGTTGCTGGTATACGGACGTCTAAAACACAAGCAGCCATCGGTCACGCCGGTTGCCGGATGACACCATCCGGCTAAAAACGTTACGCCAGCGGCCACAGCCAGGCCGCGCCGCGCACGCCGCTCGAATCGCCATGCCGCGCCTTACGTACCGGCGTCTCGCACTCGCCGCCAAAAACAAACGATTTCATCAGCGACGGAACCGTCTTGTACAGGCGCTCAACATTGCTCATACCGCCGCCCAGCACAATGACATCCGGATCCAGAATATTCACGACATGAGATAATGCTTTCGCCAGCCGCAGCTCATAACGGCTTAACGCCAGTTCCGCCACGGCATCCTGCGCGTCGACCAGACGAATAATCTCATCGCCTTTTAGCGCTTTACCGCTCAAACGCTGGTAATCCGTGGCAAATCCCGTACCGGAAATAAAGGTTTCGATACAGCCTTGTTTACCGCAATAACAGGGAATTTCTTCGCGGTAACGCAACTCATCGTCATCCATCCACGGCAACGGATTGTGGCCCCATTCGCCTGCCGTACCGTTGCCGCCGATGTGCGCCCGGCCATTTAGCGCTACGCCCGCGCCGCACCCGGTACCGATAATCACCGCAAATACCGTTTGCGCCCCCGCCGCCGCGCCATCTACCGCCTCTGATACCGCCAGGCAATTGGCATCGTTGGCTAACCGCACTTCACGCTTCAGACGACGGCTCACATCGCTATCGAACGGCTGGCCGTTAAGCCACGTAGAGTTAGCGTTTTTTACCACGCCGGTGTAAGGCGAGAGAGAACCGGGAATGCCAATGCCAACGCTGCCGGTCTGGCCGGTCGCCTGTTCCGCCATGTCGACCAGCGTAGCGACGGTTTCTATCGTTTGCTGATAATCCTCCCGCGGCGTAGGCAGACGATGGCGAAACCGCTGCTCTCCTGCATCATCAAGCGCAATGACTTCCATTTTTGTGCCGCCTAAATCGATACCAATACGCACATACCGCTCCTCATTTTTTGGGAATATCAACAGGGTAGAATTCACCGTTCTGATTGGCAATGCAAGCCTGCCGACAATTCGTTACTATACCGCCTGGATTTAACGACAAGGCCGTGGAAATTATCATGCTGTGGTTCAAAAATTTAATGGTTTACCGTCTTAGCCGCGATATCACATTACGCGCCGAAGAGATGGAGAAACAGCTCGCCTCAATGACGTTTACCCCATGCGGTAGCCAGGATATGGCCAAAATGGGCTGGGTTCCGCCGATGGGCTCTCACAGCGATGCGTTAACGCACACCGCCAATGGCCAAATTATTATTTGCGCGCGCAAAGAAGAGAAAATCCTGCCATCGCCAGTGATCAAACAGGCTCTGGAGGCGAAAATCCAGAAACTGGAAGCCGATCAGGGACGCAAGCTGAAGAAGACGGAAAAAGATTCCCTGAAGGATGAAGTGTTGCATTCGTTGCTGCCGCGCGCGTTTAGCCGCTTCAGTCAGACAATGATGTGGATTGATACCGTTAACGGCCTGATTATGGTTGACTGCGCCAGCGCGAAAAAAGCGGAAGATACTTTGGCGCTACTGCGTAAAAGTCTTGGCTCGCTGCCGGTCGTCCCGCTGGCGCTGGAAAACCCGATTGAGCTGACGCTCACCGAGTGGGTGCGCTCCGGTACGGTCGCTCAGGGTTTCCAGTTGCTGGACGAAGCCGAATTGAAAGCGATGCTGGAAGATGGCGGCGTGATCCGCGCGAAAAAGCAGGATCTGGTCAGCGACGAGATCGCCGTTCATATTGAAGCGGGTAAAGTGGTCACGAAGCTGGCGCTCGACTGGCAGCAGCGTATTCAATTCGTCATGTGCGACGACGGCTCCATTAAGCGTCTGAAATTCTGCGACGAGCTGCGCGATCAGAACGAAGATATCGACCGGGAAGATTTTGCCCAACGTTTTGACGCGGACTTTATCCTGATGACCGGCGAGCTGGCGGCGCTGATTCAAAGCCTGGTGGAAGGATTAGGCGGCGAAGCGCAGCGCTAACCAGAGGGTCCCTCTCCGCCGGAGAGGGGACTCACCGTTACAAATAGCGGCACAGATACGAGGTGGGCTCAGCAACCTGTAGATGAAACTCGCTGTGGCCAGGCACGTTAAACACCTCACCGGCTGTATACACTTTCCATTCGACAGTTCCCGGCAACAGTACCTTCAACGCGCCGCTCACAACCGTCATCTCTTCGGGTTCGGCGGTGCCAAAGGTATACTCCCCTTCCGCCATCACACCAACGCTGGCCCGGCCGGTGCTACTGCTGGTAAATCCAATAGACTTCACTTTCCCGGAAAAGTATTCATTACTTTGTAGCATAATCAGGCCCCGTCTCGTTATTAAATTAACACCCAATATAGAGTCCTGACGTTCGGCCTGTCACGTAAAATTAGACAAGCAGTTCTGAAGCTAACCGCGCAATCAAAACATTAGAGAGTAAAACCGGCACATCCAGCTCCTGCTGTAAAATATCCCGATGACGCTGATGAAAACCCAGACAATCCAGCATAATGACGTCCGCGCCTTGATCCAATAGCGCCTGCCCGGCATCAATTAACTGTTGCTCAGAACCGTGAACCGGATTCGCCAGCGAATACACCGGCGGCATTTGCAATACCTGCCATTTTTTCTCCTGGGCCGCCAGAAGTTCTGCAACAGGCACAATCACGCCCACCTGATGCCCATCCACAATAGAGGCGACAAGCGGTGGAATAATACGCAGCGGTTCAAGCAAAATAGAATTACGGGCTGCCATACTTTTAATCGCCGCGGTGCTCATCAGTATAATGACGTCATAACCCTGGTTATCCAGCACCTCGACAACGCTCTGTAAATCTCGCTCCACTTTCTGGCGGGAAACATGGGCTATCTGGTTATCATTCAGCAACGTCAAAAGCGGATCGTCGCCAGGCTCTACAGCGTAATCCGCCATAACGTCTTCCCGGCTCATTTTTCCCAGCAGGCTATGATGGGTGATGTGTTGTTCGTCGATGTATTCCGTCAGAAGCGGTAACACTTCGCTCATTGGCACAACGCCGATTGTGAGGATTGCCAACGACGCACTCATTTTTATTCCACCTTATTACTTCGTCGTAATTCCCGGGCAAATATTCACACGCTCACCGCGCTACCTGCCCTACAAATCTCAGAAAGCGTAGCAGCAGATGAGCAACGTATTGTGTAAAGATTCCAAATAATTCCAATATTGTATTGTTATCGCTTAATTTACGGTTTTAGTTGCCAGTATAAATGTTTCAAGAATGTGATGGAGATACAATTTAGGGGTACCCGGAATCCCTTCCGAGTGGTTCATGCGTCTATGATTTATCCGGATCTTCGTAACGTTTTTTCGCATCCATCGCTTCTTCTGCGGTCGGATGCTCGCTGATGAGCGAATCAGGTTTCGGATGGTCAGCCCGTAGCTGATACCACGTCACCGTCTGGCCCGGCGTGCCTTTTTCAATGGTGACGATATAAGCTTCCCGCGGATAAGGTGGTCTGGTTGGCATAGCGTTTCCTTTATTCTGGGTGAGCGTTAAGTATAGACATCTCCCTGTAACCGTTGCGTCGACGGCGGCAACGCCGCAATAATTTCAGAAACGACCTGGGCCGGCGTTTTCGTCGCGTCAATAATGTAATGCGCCGTTTCGCGATACAACGCGTCACGCTGCTCAAGCACTTCCCGAACCTCTTCGCTCAACGGCTTGCCGGTGAGGGTCGGGCGCAGATCCGCTTCAGGTTCAGCCTCAAGCCGGTTAACCAGCGTGGATACCGGCGCGCACAGATAAATCACTACGCCAACACGGTGCATATAACGTCGGTTATACTCCGTGAGAATAATACCGCCCCCCGTCGCCACAACAGTCGAAGGCGCGCTTACCGCTTCCAGGGCCGCGGTTTCCCGGGCGCGGAACCCTCCCCAGCCTTCTTTTTCAACGATATCAGCGACGCTCATCTGCACGTGCGATTGCAGCCAGCGGTCGGTATCTGCAAACCGAAAACCGGTTGCCTGCGCCAGCGCCATACCGATGGTGGTTTTCCCACAGCCCCGCGGGCCAACAAGATAAAGAGGTTGCATCATAGCAGGCGTTCCCCCAGGAACTGCGCATACGCAGGATTTGATATCAGCAATGTTATAATCATATCATCTAACTAGTACAACGCATAAATGTAAACAATAATTTACATTAAAGTACTAAAGTCACAATATTAGTACTATAGCAAGAATCAGAAATGAATAAACTGTAAATTTTTCATTACACGATTTATTTTTTACGCTGGCTTTCCAGCCACCACTTATCCAGCTCGGCGGCAAAATGCTGACGATCGCGCGGCGAGAGAGTGTTTGGTCCCCCCGTTTGTACGCCGCTGGCGCGTAGCGTGTCCATAAAGTCACGCATCGTCAGACGTTCACGAATCGTGGCGTCGCTATAGCGTTCTCCCCGGGGATTAAGAGCCGCAGCGCCTTTTTCCAGCACTTCAGCCGCCAGCGGAATATCCGCGGTAATCACCAGATCGCCCGCTTCGCATTGACGCACAATTTCATTGTCCGCCACGTCAAACCCGGCGGCCACGCGGAGCGTGCGGATAAAACGCGAAGGCGGCACACGCAAGGCCTGATTGGCAACCAGAATAAGCGGCAACTGCATCCGCTCGGCGGCGCGGTACAAAATTTCTTTAATGACATTCGGACACGCATCCGCATCCACCCAGATGGTCATAATGTCTCCCGTACGGTATACAATCTTTTATTGTCTCGCGCTTTTGCCTTTCATCAAAGTGCTGTTTCTCCTTCTGCCCGTTTTCAATCCGCGTTAAGCTAACCATTCCCCATAACACACAAACATAGGGAGTGACGAGATGGAGAAGAAAATCGGTTTTATTGGCTGCGGTAATATGGGCAAGGCTATTCTTGGCGGACTGATTGCCAGCGGTCAGGTACTTCCCGGTCAGATCTGGGTCTACACCCCCTCCCCCGATAAAGTTGCCGCCCTGCATGACCAGTACGGCATTAATGCGGCGCAAAGCGCGCAGGAGGTCGCTCAGGTCGCGGATATCGTTTTCGGCGCGGTAAAACCGGGCATTATGGTGAAAGTGCTCAGTGAAATCTCCTCCAGCCTGAACAAAGACTCGCTGGTGGTCTCTATCGCCGCAGGCGTAACGCTTGATCAGCTTGCGCGCGCGCTGGGACACGACCGTAAAATCATTCGCGCTATGCCGAATACGCCGTCGCTGGTCAACGCAGGAATGACCTCCGTCACGCCAAACGCGCTGGTCACACCGGAAGATACGGCTGATGTGCTGAATATTTTCCGCTGCTTTGGAGAGGCGGAAGTAATTGCTGAGCCGATGATCCATCCGGTGGTTGGCGTGAGCGGATCTTCGCCGGCCTATGTCTTTATGTTTATCGAGGCGATGGCGGACGCTGCCGTTCTGGGCGGTATGCCTCGCGCTCAGGCTTATAAATTCGCCGCGCAGGCCGTTATGGGATCGGCGAAAATGGTACTCGAAACCGGAAAGCATCCCGGCGAACTGAAAGATATGGTGTGCTCGCCTGGCGGAACGACGATTGAAGCCGTACGCGTTCTGGAAGAACGTGGCTTCCGCGCTGCGGTAATAGAAGCGATGACGAAGTGTATGGAAAAATCAGAGGCGCTCAGTAAATCCTGAAGCCCGGCTGGACGTCATGCCGCCACTTCGGTGCGGTTACGTCCGGCATTCTTTGCTTTGTAAAGCGCCATATCCGCAGACTTTAGCCATTCCCGATAATGACCGATTTGTGGCGTTAACGGCGCCACGCCCACGCTGATACGTAACATGACCTGCGGCGCGCCCGGCAAGCGTAAGGTATTTAGCCGTTCATGCACTCGCGACATGGCGGTAATCGCGCTGTCTGCCGGCGTTCCGCACATAATCACCGCAAATTCGTCGCCGCCAAAGCGCCCGATAATATCACTCCCGCGTAGCGTTATCTGTAATTGACGCGTCAGGGCGATAATAGCCTCATCCCCAACATCATGCCCCCAGGTGTCGTTAATGCTCTTAAAATGATCGATGTCGATAATCAACAATGTCGCCTCCCGATGATGGCGTCGGCTGTGATCGAATTCATTACGTAATAAAATTTCCCAGTGGCGTCGGTTATAGACGCCGGTCATGCCATCCCGCGAGCTCATCGCCTGCAAGCGTCGCTTATGTTCCGCTAATTTAATGGCCGTTTGGTAACTTACCCAGGCGAACAGAAGCGGATACAACATAATGACGGGCAAAGAGAGCGTGACTTCCAGCGACGAGCTTCGCATCGCGACGGGTAGCCCGGTAAGCTGCAACGTCACCAGACATGACGCCAGCAAAAGGCCCATTCCGACAGTGAATAGCCGCCGCCCGCCAGCCCCCATCAGATTCATGCTCATCATCATAAACAGCGCGGCGGCAGGCAACATATTGACGCCCATCAACGCGATCCACATGCCGGAGAGGATCGCATCCACTTTCAGGTTGTAAATTTCCTGACGTAGCGGATCAAGGGCTTTCGCCGACCACTGCCACGCCAGATGCGGCCAGACAAAAGACCAGCCGACCAGCAACAGCCACCAGCCGCCAAAGACAGGTTGCGTCACTAACACGGCGGCCACCGGTAAAAACATCCCCCCTAACCCCACCGCGCGCGGTAGCCTGATGCGCCGGGCGAAGCGCAACCCGGAGCGCTGACGATCATCAGGAGGGTCAGGCGGCGCTACCGCCTGTTCAACTGCTTTTCGGTAAAAATTTTCATCATTCATTATTTTTGGGAACATTTAGAAACAATTTTCCCAAATTATAGAAACAGAGCGCATGGAGGGAGTATGAAATTTCGGGTGAGTGTTTTTCAGGGCTCACCCGATAGCACTACGCCGCTTTTTTCAGGCAGGCGCTCATAAACTTGCTACGGTCATCGCCTTTCAGGGATTGTTCCGTCGCCTGAACATTGCATTCACGCATTTTCTGCTGTTGCGGCGTCAGGCTTTTCTCGCCAGGGGCTGACTGACTGTTTTTCAGGCAGTCGCTAAGGTAGGTTTTACGCGCATCGCCTTTCAACGCTTGCGCTGTCGCCTGCTGATTACAGGTTGTCATGCGCTGCTGTTGCGGCGTTAACGGTTTCTCGGTTGCGCCGACGGCGGTTAAAAAGACCAGGCCAAAAAGTAAAGTCACCAGTAATGTTATTTTCATAGCACCATCCTTTTGTCAGTGTACACATTACACGTTGTCCCTTTGGGAAATATCCCAGGGACTTTATATAAGTCTGGCTGTTACTGGCAAAAATACCACCCGGTTGTAAAAGTATTACTTACCGTGAGCAATAGATGTTTTATTGATTGACAAACCGTAGGCTAATGTGCAATTCGATTATCCACAGTCACACTGGCAGGATGCAGAAGAACAGCGCATAGCGTTACACTGTTATTACCATAGCCGCTTCGTTTTTATTTTCTTCTGGTTAATACAGAGCAAAATAAAAACGAAGCGGCCAGGGCTATTTTATAAAAGTAACGTTATAACAACTGTGTTGTTTTAAATACGATTAGTGCCGGGGGTGTCTCAGCAACTTTTTTACATATTGGCGCAGCAATTCCGTATCGTGATCAGGAACGCTGGCATCCGGCTTTACGCCTTCAAGTGCCCCCTCTACCTGACGTATCAACATCTCCTGCTCGTTTTGCGCCATGTTACGTAACATTGCTGTGACGATAATCTCTAACGCTTCTACCTGAGCAACCAGTTCTTTCGACTCTTCTTCTTTTTGGGCTAGCTTAAGCAACAACTCTGCTATGAGATTTTTCATGACCATATTTCCTTATTAGTTCCAGGGTGACGTTATCACTATGAAGAACCACTGCCTAGAGGCTGAAAGTACTATTTTTATGATACAGGAAGAACTTTACACAAATAATTATCACTGTCGCCGCAGCGAAACGTTTCTCAGACCGAAAACGAGACGATAATAAACCATCAAAAAACAATAATCACGCTATATCATAATTTAAGGTTATGCCATCTATAGAAAAACTTCACGGATAAAGAATATATCTTTTAATTTAAACCATATCGTAACGGCAGAAGCGCCGTTACGATGCACCGCTATTGGCCTTTCGCTTTTTGCGCGTTACGCCGACGACGTAACGCCAGGGTCAGTTGCCCAATATTGATCAACACGATCGCCGCCGTAGCGATAAAAACCCAGCGGAAACCGGCCATCGCCGATACCGTCGCGCCCATCAACGGCCCAACCACGTTGCCCAGGTACATAAATGACTGGTTGTAACCAAAAATACGTCCGGTAATTTGATCGCTGGAGTATTTCACCAATAACGTTTGTACGGCGGGTAACATCGCGCCATCGGCAAAGCCTAACAAGAAACGCAACAGCCCCAACTGGAACGGCGTGGTGACCCAGGACATCGCGAAGAAAAGCAGCACTGCGCAGATAAGCGTGGCCATCAGAATTCTTTCCGTGCCGATTCTGTCGCCAAGTTTTCCCAGGCGAGGCGCGGAGATAAGCGCGGAGATACCGGGCACCGAGGCAATTAACCCGCTAAGAAAGGCGATGTTATTACTGTCCGGCATCATTGATTTGATAAACAGCGCCAGGATTGGACTGATGGAACCATTACAGAGTTGAATGACCATCGTGGTAAAAAACAAACTGATCACCAGCGCAGGATAAGGTAACGACGCAAAAACGGCTTTACCGCTCAGGCGTTCGCTTTTCCTGATGACCGGACGTACGCCTTCTTTAATTAAAAATAGAGTGACCAGAAAGCTCACCACCAACAGCATGGCGGTAATCAGAAATACCGCCCGCAGCCCGATATGATCCGCGACAAAGCCGCCCATTAACGGCCCGCCGATAACGCCGCTGATTTGCGCGGTAGAAAGCGTACTGAGCGCCCAGCCGCTACGTTCGCGCGGTACCTGAGAGGCTACCAGCGCCATGGCATTGGGGATATAGCCTGACGTTAACCCCATGATTCCGCGCAGCAGGAAAAGTTGCCAGACATGGGTCGCGAATGCCTGCAGTAGAATAGCTATCGCCATCCCGAGCGACGCGCGCAATAGCATCAGTTTACGCCCTTTACGATCGGCGAGACTGCCCCACATCGGCGACACAATGGCGGAAATAAGAAACGTGATGCTAAACGTTAACCCGGACCACATTGATAACGCTTCATGGGAAGAGACGCCAAGCTGGGAAATATAAAGGGGTAAAAATGGCAGGATTTGGCTGATTGCCAGCCCGGTAAAAAAACATCCAAACCAAACGGAAATTAGATTAACTTTCCAGGATTCCATAAAACTCGTAACGGTAAGTAGCTGAAAATACGCGTTAGCTTAGCAAGCTCTCATTTTCCTGGTGGTTCCAGAGGTGCGATACGTCACACTTTGCTATTTTGTCTCCCCGTTCATCATTTTTGTGAAACATATCACATTATATAGCCGCGCAAGGCAGACGTTTATGCTTTAACGACACACGCCGTAGCCCCGCATTCCAAGATGAAAATGGTTAGCATGAGCAGCGTTATAGTCAGGCCCGAGTCCATTGCCATAATAATGGCAACTGGCGTTTAACATAGCGCGTAACCAGGGCCCCGTCTCCTCACGCCCCCAGCCGCGCAGAACAGTGATTTTTCGGCCATCCGATAGCTGAAACCCGCTGACATCCAGCGCTTCTGCGCTGGCATGTTCACTGCGACGCGCATCCGGGCGGTGATAAATATTACGGCAGGCATAGCTGCCCAGATGTTCGATGCGGGTCAGGCGGCGCTTCATCCACGTTTCTGTTAAAGGTTTTGCCTGCTGTTCGACAAACAGCGCGGAGCGCAGCGCCAACGGGCAGGAGGCTAAAAAACTGCTGCTCAGTTTGACCTGGCCAAAATCTCTGACGCGCACAACATGGGACAAGGGACATTCACCAGTGCTATCCGCAACAGGTTGTGATGAAATTAATCCCTGTTGATTGGCCGCCGTCAAAAGCTCCCGGCACTGCGACAGCGTAAGGCGCTGTAGTTTGAAGGTAGTGATCCAGCCTGGCGGATCGGCAAGTTGTAGCGGAGCAAAAGGATTATAATAAGAGGGAAGATAACGATATCCCAGTCCGCCAATGCCGCCCAACAGCACAATAATCAGAAAACCCTTACCTCTCACGCGGCCTCCGTTCTCACATCCCATAAACATTATGGCAGAAGCCCGCGAAACCCGCGTTTTGTCGTGGTAATGTATACGCTTTGCATTCGATGGAATGGGTTTTTAAGATGGCGAAATTGCGGGTAGGAATAGTATTTGGCGGTAAGTCGGCGGAACATGAAGTGTCTTTGCAATCAGCGAAAAATATCGTTGATGCGATCGATAAAACCCGCTTCGACGTGGTGCTGTTAGGGATAGATAAGGCAGGACAATGGCATGTTAACGATGCGGAAAATTATTTGCAGAATGCAGACGATCCGGCACATATCGCGCTACGTCCTTCGGCAATCAGTCTGGCCCAGGTGCCTGGCAAACACCAACACCAGTTGATTAACGCCCAGAACGGGCAGCCGCTACCGACGGTAGATGTTATTTTTCCTATCGTCCACGGTACGCTGGGCGAAGACGGCTCATTGCAGGGGATGCTGCGCGTCGCAAACTTACCGTTTGTCGGTTCAGACGTGCTGAGCTCCGCAGCCTGCATGGATAAAGACGTCGCCAAACGACTGCTACGCGATGCAGGACTGAATATCGCCCCGTTTATTACACTCACCCGAACGAATCGTCACGCGTTTAGTTTTGCCGAGGTTGAATCCCGTCTGGGACTGCCGCTGTTCGTTAAGCCCGCCAATCAGGGCTCTTCGGTCGGCGTTAGTAAAGTCGCTAACGAAGCGCAATATCAGCAGGCGGTCGCGCTGGCTTTCGAATTCGATCATAAAGTGGTGGTGGAGCAAGGGATCAAAGGGCGCGAGATCGAATGCGCCGTATTAGGTAACGATAACCCACAGGCCAGTACCTGCGGCGAAATCGTACTGAATAGCGAATTTTACGCCTACGATACTAAGTATATTGATGATAACGGCGCACAAGTTGTCGTGCCTGCGCAGATCCCTTCCGAGGTGAATGACAAGATCCGCGCGATCGCGATCCAGGCTTATCAGACGCTGGGGTGCGCGGGTATGGCGCGTGTCGATGTCTTCTTAACGGCAGACAATGAGGTCGTGATTAACGAGATCAATACGCTGCCAGGTTTTACCAATATCAGTATGTATCCAAAACTCTGGCAGGCGAGCGGATTGGGCTATACCGATTTGATCAGCCGCCTGATTGAGCTGGCGCTGGAACGCCATACGGCGAATAACGCCTTAAAAACCACGATGTAATAGCGCACGCCCGATAGCGCAACGTTTATCGGGCGTCTTTTACCTCATCATCTTCGCGCCGGCGAATGATGAACCCCGCCAGCCAGAAGCTGATAATCCACGTTACCAGCCCAACGCCATAGGTTTGCCATCCTTTCGCCTCAAAACCCAGCAATCCTACGACGCCATTCAAAATAAAGATAAGGCCAATAGAGAAGGCATAGTAGTGCCAGTCACGACGAATTTTTACAGGCAAACGCATAACGACTCCGACGTATTAACAGCAACAAAAACGTATTTTTGCATACTTCTGGCGAGCGAGTCTGTGGGGGATACGGAATTTCTTAAATGTTAATTGATTTTGATAAAAGTGATCGTTTTGTGACAACTAACAAAAATTTACGCGATGGATACATTCCGTATGTGAAATTACCATGATTCTGATATTGACAAACACAATGACCTGTCAGACTTCACAGTAAGCCGATGGCATAACGCCAGATCGTAGCCGATCATCCTGGAGGTCTTTATGGCTGATTTCACTCTCTCAAAATCGCTGTTCAGCGGGAAGCATCGAGAAACCTCCTCTACGCCCGGAAATATTGCTTACGCCATATTTGTACTGTTTTGCTTCTGGGCCGGAGCGCAACTCTTAAACCTGCTGGTTCATGCGCCGGGCATCTATGAGCATCTGATGCAGGTACAGGATACAGGTCGACCGCGGGTAGAGATTGGTCTGGGCGTCGGGACGATTTTTGGTCTGGTGCCCTTCCTCACAGGCTGCCTCATTTTCGCCGTTATCGCCGCGTTTTTACGCTGGCGTCACCGTCACCAATAAACCTTAGCGCGCTGGAGAAAATATCCCAGCGCGAAATTTATCGCCCCATACACCGCGCCCGCCGCTCATCAACTCGTTTAGCAAACCAGGCGGTCGTCAGCTTGCGCGTGATCTTCGGACTTTCCAGTTGAATACCGGGCAACATTTCCCGCGCAAGCGTCTTGCCCGTTTTGGCCTCGGCCAGTTTATAGACTTTCTTGTAGAGCGCCGTTTTTTCAAACGCCAGGCTATCGCCTTTCTCCAGTTGGCTGCGAATTTCGCGCTCACTCATTCCCAACTGCCCTGCCAGTTTGCGCACCGCTAACTCTGTTTTGCCCGGTTTCTTGCTGTTATAACGAATCAGATCGCCATCCAGCGCCAGTTTTACCCCACTGGCTTTACTGACGGCATTCTGGAACGCAGCGTTACGGCTGGCGTACCATCCCGCGTTGAAGTCGGCGAAGCGGAAAACAGGCGCGCTGTAGTTCGCCGGGTAATTCAGCAAATGGTAGGTTCCAAACCACAATCCGCCACGGCGCGTAAAGACCTCCTGACGTACCGTACCCGTCATCTTCCACGGATAGCCTTTCGCGTGCTGTTCGGCAAAGGCAATGCTGACCTGCATCGGGCCGCCCGTATGCACCGGGTTATATGAGCCAAATAGCGTCTGCCCCATAGGGACCATATTGATAAAGTCGTCAAAAATAGCGCTAAGCTGTTTTTCGGTTTTTACCGTGTCCAGGCGTTCGCTATAGCTCTTGCCGTTGGGGGAGTTAATTTTCAGCGCGGTGTGCACCAGAAACAGCGGAATGTGTAGTCGTTCAGCGCGGCGATCAATCTCCTGCCAGGCGATTTTACTTAGTCCCGGCACGACAGGATCAGCCTGATAACCGGACTCCTGCTGGGCGACAGCCAGCACCGAACAGATATTTTCTACCGTCGGCGCCAGCCCCTGGCTCTTAAACGTTGTCGCGATGTCTTTCGCCCAGGCCTCTCTGTCTTTGACACTGGCCGGCATTTTCTGACGTACTACGCTTGCCACGTCGACAGGCTTCTCGCCCTTGCTCACCGGCTGCCCGGATTGACTACTACAGCCAGCCAATATGGCGACCGCCAGAAAAGGCAGAGGATAAAGACGGGACGCCGCCGACATAACGTTTCCTTCTGTTAGCTAAAAGAGTGGGTCACTTCCTGAACTGGCTGACCATCCAACTGACGTTCAAAGCTACGTAAACGTTTATAAATAGACATCAGCTCCACCAGCGTCGTCCAGGAGTTAATCAAATACTGGAACGAACCGCGCACCTGACCAAACACGTTGGTGATTTGCGTCATCAGCCCCAGCGTAATCGTACCGGCAACAATGGAAGGAAACAGCAGGAACAAACCGAAAACGTTATCGACCTGCAAATAGAGAATGCGCGCGATGTTGAAATACATATAGTGAAAGTAGAGACGGAAGTAGTTATGACGCACCGCGCTAAACAGTTCACGGACGGTTGGCGGCGTGGCGCGGCTGGCGTCATCTTCACCGTAGACCAGCTCCTTACGATAAGCGGCTTCCACTCGCTGATTTTTAAATTCCAGCCCCGGCAATTTGATCCCGACGACTGCCAGCAGGCCCGTCCCCATTAATGACCAGACTATGGCGGCAATGACCAGGCCGTAAGGGATATGCCCTACGATGGGTAAATCCGGCACATGCGCTGACAGGGTGACCAACACCGGCAGAAAGGCGATGAGCGTCATGATGGCATTGATAAAACTCACGCCCATATTCTCCAGTGTAGAGGCAAAACGCATGGTGTCCTCCTGCACACGCTGGGCGGCCCCTTCGATATGGCGCAGGTACTGCCAGTGCGCCATATAGTGCTCATTCATTGCGGTACGCCAGCGAAATACATAGTGGCTGACAAAGAAGTTGTTCAGCACACCGATCACCACGGCGATAAGCGCAATACCGAGAAACACCCCCACTTCATGATAAAATTGACCAAGAGTGACCTTGTGCGGCGAGCTGAGCGCCGTTTGAATCAAATCATAGAACGGCGCGTACCAGGCGTTAACCGCAACGCCAACCTCCACCAAAAACCAGGTGACAAAAATAATGAGCGAGGTGCCAAGTATCGACCAATACTGCCAGCGGTGCGGGCTATAGATGAACCAGAACGTTGCAAATAAACCCACGCAAATCAGGTAATAAGCATAAAAAATCAGATAGTCCAGCGACCAGAAGCGCGCTGCGCTGATAGGCACTTCATCGGATGCCCCTACAAGTCGCGCCACCCAATCTCCTCCTCCCGCCTGCCAGAAAATGACGGCGATCAGCGCCCAAACAAACGCCGACATGAAAAACGGCCCTGGCTTTGGGAAAAAAGATTTAAACATCATGCTCTCCTGCTAACTTCTTCTCTTTATTACGGCTGCTGTGACGGCGGCAATATCACGCCATGCCCACGCAAATGAAAGGGCTAAACCAGGCATTGTGACCTACGTTGTGACGCTTAGTTCGCACTTCTGCTCAACAGAATTGTTTCGACGAGTTTCATTCTAAGCAGGCAGGCTGGCGCTATCAGGTTATCACAAGCGCTCTATCACAAAAGTAAACATTCTTCATCACGAAAACCCGCCGTTACGTTTTTTCACCCACTTTTTTCTCTTTAACGTTTTGCAATGTGCCGCCGGGTAGTATAAATACGCATAACCACCGTTATTTCACTTATGGACATCACCGTTGAAACGTAGTCTGCTTTTTACTGCCATGCTGTTTGCGGCATCACTTACTTCTGTCCAGGCGGCTCAGCCGATTGCCGATCCGGTTTTTGCCTCTGATATCGTTGATCGTTATGCCGAGCATATCTTTTATGGTAGCGGCGCCACGGGCATGGCGCTGGTGGTGATCGACGGCAATCAACGCGTATTTCGTAGTTTCGGTGACACCAGACCGGGCAATAATGTTCGTCCACAGCTTGATTCGGTCATTCGTATCGCTTCGCTCACCAAGCTAATGACCAGTGAAATGTTGGTAAAATTGCTCGATCAGGGAACGGTAAAATTAAACGATCCGCTCAGCAAATATGCGCCTCCCGGCGCGCATGTCCCGACGTATCAAGGCACGCCGATTACGTTGGTCAACTTAGCGACCCATACCAGCGCGCTTCCGCGAGAACAGCCCGGCGGCGCGGCGCATCGTCCGGTATTTGTCTGGCCAACCCGCGAACAACGCTGGAGCTGGCTCTCCACAGCAACGTTAAAAGTCGCGCCAGGCTCGCAGGCGGCCTATTCCAATCTGGCGTTCGACCTGTTAGCCGACGCGCTGGCGACCGCCTCCGGCAAACCTTATACGCAACTGTTTGAAGAAAAGATTACCCGCCCGCTGGGAATGAAAGACACCACGTTTACCCCCTCTCCCGATCAGTGTAAGCGTCTGATGGTGGCAGAGAAAGGCGCAAGCCCCTGTAATAATACGCTGGCAGCCATTGGCAGCGGCGGGGTCTATTCTACGCCAGGAGATATGATGCGCTGGATGCAACAGTATCTGTCGTCAGATTTCTATCACCGTAGTCATCAGGCCGATCGTATGCAAACGTTGATTTATCAGCGCACACAGTTAAAGAAAATCATCGGGATGGACGTACCAGGTAAAGCCGACGCGCTCGGTCTGGGCTGGGTCTATATGGCGCCAAAAGACGGACGTCCTGGCATTATCCAGAAAACAGGAGGCGGCGGCGGTTTTATTACCTATATGGCGATGATCCCACAATATAATATTGGCGCTTTTGTGGTCGTAACCCGTTCCCCCCTCACTCGTTTTACCAATATGAGCGACGGGATTAACGATTTGGTTACTGAGCTAAGCGGCAATAAACCGATTGCTATTCCTGCATCCTGAGTCGTCGCGCCTCGCGCTATATCAGACGAGGCGCAACATTTTTGTTAATATTCGGAGGGCAAACGGTTAATACTGATCAGTTTGCCTTTATTCATTTCAATGTAATTACCCTTACGCAGGGCCGCGAGAACTTCCGCCACCACCGATCGCGATACGCGCGTTCGTTGATGAATATAATTCATAACACCAATACGTGAGCGAAGTTCTTCATCCCACTCAATCATTGTCATTAACGTCGCACGAATCTGGTCGTAAGAATTATTACCAATGAGCTGCTTGTCACGAAGTTCCAGTACCTGGCTTTTCCATACTATCCAACAGAAGGCTTCACGCCACAGTTGGTTCTGCTCAATGATGGCGAGAGTTTGTGATGATGAGAGGCGATAACCGATGCAACCGCTCTCCGCAATTAATTTATATTGTGCCTCTTTTTTCGCCACACCATCGGCTAAACCGAAAATAAAGGGGGCCTGCACAATACCAATAAGAACTTTATCACCCCGAACTAACGAAACAACCCCCTCTAAAATAACAAAGGTATGGGTATTACTTTCATCAGGTGAACAGATAATCTCTTTATCGTTAACAAACTCGAAACGCGCACCATGCTTAGAAAGGCATTTATCGAGTCTGTTGAATTCCTGTAGTGGCTTGCTTAAAGATAACATATGCATTCCTTGCAATAATGCCCGTCAAGTCCTTGACGGGCATTTTTCAGTTTAAATTACCTTTATTTCTCCTGAGAGAAAATGATTACCAGGTATATTTAACACCAACGTTTGCAGACCAGTCTTGATCAACATCACCGCCGCCGAGGTAGTTAGCATCGGTGTAGGCGCTGAAGTTCTTCGTGAAGCTGAACTGAGTACCCAGACCAACACGTACCGCAGAACCTTCTACGCCGTTGTCGATAGAGTCGCCGTTTACGTCAGCATCGTTGTTGGAGTCGTCGTAAACGTAAGCCAGTTTGAAGTACGGCGTCAGCGCCTGATCTTCGCTGTAAGTGAAGGTATAACCTGCATCTACACCGATTTCATAACGCATGCTGTCGTAGGACTGACCGTCAACTTTCATGTTGTTGCTCAGCTGGTAGTCGTCGCCAGACTGGAACAGACCGGATACGCTGCCGTAAGGCGTTACGTAGCCTGCATCACCCAGTTTCCAGTCGTAACCCAGTTTCAGACCGAAGCCCCAGGCGTCAGAAGAGGTGTTGCCGTCAACGTAAGTACCGTCGCTCATGTTAGCAGACAAATCGTTGTTGAAGTGAGAGTAGCTCAAGTTACCGTCAACAAAGATGTTGTTTGCGAAACGAGCGGAAGAGTAGATGTAGGCAGACTGGCTGTCCTGATCCACCTGACCGGTACGATCGCTCAGATCGCCTTTCGCGAAGCCTGCTGCCGCACCAACGATCCACTTAGCGTTGTTACCGTCAACTTTGGTATCAACACCGACCATGATGCCATTAACATCCTGATCGTAGTTAATGGTGCCGTTGTCGCCGTTGAAGTTACCGCCGAAGTAGCTTACCCATGCGCCGCCGTTATCCGCCAGGCCATGACGAGCGTTGGTCAGACGAGTACCAACGGTGTCTTGTTCCAGGTTCCAGATATTGGTGTTCGCAGAAGGAATGCTCAGCGCCATGTTAGCGTAGTCGGTCAGTTCCATCTGTTCCAGCACGACAGTGTTGCCTTCCTGCTTAGCCTGATAGGTGTAAGCACCCAAGTCAGCTTTGTTTGCTGCAGAGAAGGTAGCATCGGTGTTTACGTCATTGACACGAATCAGCTCGTTGCCTTTGTAATCCGCAACAGAACCCGCACCAGTAGCGTTGTCGATGCGCACTTTATAGTTACCGGTGGCTGCTACAACGTTGTCAGTGTAGCTATTATCCGCTTCACCGTTAGCACTGTAAGTAGTATCGGCAGTGTTATCACCGTTGTAATAATCACCATTACCATTCACGGTCAAATGACCGTCAGAAGTCATAGCGATGACACCGTAACCATAGGTAGCGTTTGATGTATCGGTTGTGTTGGTGTGGCCGTTAACCAAATCTGCATTCAGCACATAGTCGCTGTTGTTGATGTTAAATACACCAGCGTTGGTCAGTTCCAGAGTATCTGTACCGAAAGAATCGGCATCAAATTCACCAGCACCGATGCTGAATTCACCGCCGTTTGATACGGTAATAGTGTTAGCATACAGATAAGCAGTTTCGTTTGTCAGATCAACTTTACTGTAACTATCAACCGTCAGGTGATCGGTATCAACTTCACCATAGGAACTGAGGTTCATCGTTGAACCATTGGTCAATGTGATGGTGTCTGCGATTAAAGAAGAACTGTCAGCTACGTTAACCTGAGAACCATTATTAACAGTTAGGGTATCGACGTTTGAAGCGTTTACCGTATCCCATTCAGAACCGTTATCCAGCGCTACAGTGAAGATACCGCTCTGGAAGGTCTTGTCATCAACAACGTTGCCCCATTTATCGAAAACAGAATTAGGTTCTAAGCTGTTAGTACCATCTTCAAGATTGTACATATCAGCCGGTGCGATATACTCATAGCTAAAGTATGCGTCACCTACCCACTTACTACCGTTATCGAGTTTGAGGTTCAGCTCATCAACGTTATCGTTGTCGTGACTCCAACCGCCATTCGTATCTTCTACACCATCGTTGTTGGTGTCATAACCAATTGGGCTGAAACCATCGCTGGCGCTGATAACACCATCGCCATTGGAATCAGCATTCGCGTCGTCAGCATTGTTGAAGTTACTTGTAAACACAACATCACCCATCAACGTTGAACCGTTGGTGAATGTAACGTTGTTCTTCATCGAATAGTATGAGTCAGGATCATCTGAGAACGATAAAGCAGTGTCATTCGGATTATGGTACCAGGTTCCTGTCGTTGTATCATAAACAGCGTTGCCAGAATAATCGCTTGGCTCTGAAGAGTTACCAAACCAACCGTTACCCTCAAGCGGAGTCACAGCCCCTGATGTAACAGTGGAATTGTCAACGACAATAGTGTTGTCCCAAGTATGAACATAAGCGCTATCACCACCAGTAGCATATGTTGCGTCGTAAGTATCGCCCTGGCTCAGAGTAATACCTGCAACACGAGAGTTATTGGTGATATTAATATTACTTTCGACATCCAACGTTACAGCAGTGCCTAAAGAAGCTAATTCGGAAGTACGCCAATCTTCCGTAGTAACTTTTCCATCAGCATTATTATAATCATCGGTGAAGTAGAAATATTCATAATCATCATCGATAGTGGAGTTAGCGATATTGAGGGTAAATGTATCGCCATCATCCCAGTCATGATCAACATATGCTGTGTCATCCCACATATGTTGGGAAGTAATCATGCCATGGATGGTAGAATTGGTGATATTCAGTGTATTCGTAGAATCTGCGGTGTAGTCATTGTTCAGATAATACGTAGAAATAACACCATTTACAGTATCGTTGTTAAAGGATTGATCGAAATCGGTAGTTGCAGGATTGTAATAAACATAACCACCGTAAGTTACATAATCGGTGTCAGTATTGATCCCAGCATACTGGGTAGTTGCGTCGTCATGATACCCAAAAGTGTTATAAGTAGTAGCATTCGCCTGAGAAGTGATTGCCAGAGTGCAAGCCAATGCTAATTGTGAGACTACAAGTTTCTTTTTCCAGGAGTGCATTTGTCATCCCTCCTCAGGGACGTAATATAGTTGATCCATCAATTATCAATGCATAAAAACATATAGATGTTTAGCAAGGAGGATTATGCGGCGTCATTGCTAAAAGGTTCAATTATTCTTTATCCTCAGTCCGGATTCGGACATGAATTAAAAAGACGTAATAAAAGGAAAATAGATAATTAAAAATCATTCTTTTTCATGAGGTTACAAGAAAATAAAAAAATAAAATACATATGAGATAAATATGGATTAAAGAAAAATAAAATAAATATGAATAATGTTAAAACCCACATTTACTTAAATGACGATGAAATAAAACTAAAAACAACGTAAAACTAATTCTTATTTAAAATGATATAGTGCCTGAGGTATTAATCTCCGGTATATAAAAGAAGCGCCATGTTCTGCCGCCACCGGGGCTGCGCCTGCTACGTTAAGGACCGTTTTCGTAAAACATCTGCCTACAGATTCAGGTATACTGGGCCTTCGATTCCACAAACATCAGGCAGACCATGACAGACCTTATCCATCGCCCTCGCCGCCTGCGCAAATCCGCTGCGCTGCGCGCTATGTTTGAAGAGACAACACTTAGCCTGAACGACCTGGTGTTGCCGATCTTTGTTGAAGAAGAACTCGACGATTACAAAGCTATTGATGCCATGCCCGGCGTAATGCGTATCCCGGAAAAGCAGCTGGCGCGAGAGATTGAACGTATCGCAAATGCTGGCATTCGTTCCGTTATGACCTTCGGCATTTCCCACCATACTGATGACACCGGCAGCGATACCTGGAAAGAAGACGGTCTGGTGGCAAGAATGTCCCGCATCTGTAAGCAAACCGTGCCGGAGATGATCGTCATGTCCGACACCTGCTTCTGCGAATACACCTCGCACGGCCACTGCGGCGTGTTGTGCGAACACGGTGTGGATAACGATGCGACGCTGGCCAACCTCGGCAAGCAGGCCGTTATCGCGGCGGCGGCTGGAGCAGATTTTATTGCGCCCTCCGCGGCCATGGATGGACAAGTCCAGGCTATCCGCCAGGCGCTGGATGCCGCCGGTTTTACCGATACGGCAATAATGTCCTACTCCACCAAGTTCGCCTCTTCTTTCTACGGCCCCTTCCGTGAAGCAGCGGGTACCGCGTTAAAAGGCGACCGCAAGACGTATCAAATGAATCCGATGAACCGCCGTGAAGCGATTCGCGAATCACTGCTCGACGAAGCCCAGGGCGCGGATTGCTTAATGGTGAAACCGGCCGGCGCGTATCTGGACGTGCTGCGTGAAATCCGCGAACGCACAGAGTTGCCGCTTGGCGCTTACCAGGTGAGCGGTGAATACGCCATGATTAAATTTGCTGCTATGGCTGGCGCCATTGATGAAGAAAAGGTCGTGCTGGAAAGTCTGGGCTCGATTAAACGCGCCGGCGCCGATTTGATTTTCAGTTACTTCGCGCTGGATCTGGCTGAGAAAAATATTCTGCGTTAATTCTGTTACAGGGCGGCGCGCTGCCGCCCTTTCCCAACTTTACACCCCACTATTCAGTCGCTGACGCTAACCCGTTGCCGGACGCGGCTTATCCGGCTTACGGCTATTCCTCGATCGCCTGGCGAATTTGCTGCAACGACGCGGGATCGTCAATAGTTGTCAGATCGCCCGGATCGCGGCCTTCACAGATCGCCTGGATCGTGCGGCGAAGCATCTTTCCGGAACGCGTTTTGGGGAGCTGCGAGACAAACCAGACATGCGCCGGACGACCAAAGTGACCGATCTGGTTGTCCACCAGCGCCATAATCGCTTTTTCCTCGTCGCGCGCCGCCTCGCGATCCGCCAGCGTATCGCTCTGCTTCGGAATGACAAACGCCACCGCCACCTGCCCTTTCAGAGCGTCCTTTATCCCCACCACCGCCACTTCCGCTACGTTCGGGTAACCGGAGATACTTTCTTCTATTTCTCGCGTCCCCAGCCGATGGCCCGCAATATTAATCACATCATCGGTACGGCCCAGAATAAAGTAATACCCCTCGGCGTCGCGGATTCCCCAGTCGAAGGTGGCATAAACCTGACGGCTAAACAGCGACCAGTAAGTCTTCACAAAACGCGCATCGTCGCCCCAAATAGTCTGAATACAGCCCGGCGGCAGCGGCCCTTCAATCACCAGCATGCCTTTTTCATTTATGCCGCAGGGGTCGCCGGTGACTTCATTGAGTAGCTGGACGTTATAACCGTACATCGGCACGCCGGGACTTCCCAGACGCGACGGCCTGTCGTCCAGCGCGCGGGCCAGCGCCATGATCGGCCAGCCGGACTCCGTCTGCCAATAATTGTCGATAACCGGCACCCCCAGCGTCTCCGTCACCCAACTGGCCGTCGGCTCGTCCAGCGGCTCACCGGCCAGATAAAGCGCCTCCAGCGAGGAGAGATCGTGATTACGGATTTGCGCCGTCGGGAATTTTTTCAGCACGCGAATCGCGGTCGGGGCGGAAAACATCCGGTTAACCTGGTATTTCTCGACAATTTTCCACCAGACCCCGCAGTCCGGGTACGTCGGCAGTCCTTCGTAAACAATAGTCGCCATGCCTGCCAGCAACGGCGCGTAAACGATATAGGAGTGGCCGACGACCCAGCCGATATCCGATGCGCAAAAGAATACGCCGCCCGCCTTGCCGCCAAAAATGGTGTCCATCGAGGTTGCCAGCGCCACCGCATAACCGCCGACGTCGCGCTGGACGCCTTTCGGTTTGCCGGTAGTGCCGGAGGTGTAAAGAATGCATGAGGTTTCATTGGATTCCAGCCACGCCACCGGCACGCTCGCACCGAGATGCTGCTGGCGCAACGTGGCAAAATCCAGATCGCGCCCATCCACCCACGCCATTTTCGCCAGCCCTCTGTCCACCAGCAGAACGTGTTTCGGCTGATGCTGCGCCTGCGCAATAGCGTCATCGAGCAGCTTTTTATATGGCAGGATTTTACCGCCCCGCGCTCCGGCATCCGCCGACACAATCAGCGCCGGTCTGGCATCGTCAATGCGCGCCGCCACGCTGTGCGAGGCAAAACCGCCAAAGACCACCGAATGGATCGCACCAATGCGCGCGCAGGCCAGCAGGGTTATCTGCGCTTCGGCAATCATCGGCATATAGACCAATACGCGATCGCCACGCTGCACGCCCAGCGACAGCAACATGGCGGCCACAGCGTTGACTTCATCATGCAACTGGCTGAAGGTAAATGTGCGCTCTTCATCGGTCTCTGATGAGACGGCAATCAGCGCCAGCGCCTCCGGCTGTTTATCCAGCCAGCGGTCAACGGCGTTATGACATAAGTTAGTGGTGCCGCCGCAAAACCAGCGGGCAAACGGTGGACGGCTATGATCCAGCGTCTGCGTAAACGGCTGTCGCCAGTCGATACGCCGGGCCTGCTCGGCCCAGAACGCCTCCGGTTCGTTAATGGAACGCTGATAAAATTCGCTAAAAGACATCACGCTCTCCTGTTGAACTTACGCCTTACTGCTGGCTGGCTCAGATGACATATAAATCGAGGTATTCGTTAACCGGCATCTGCTCCAGGCGGGCTCTGTCCAGGGAGACATCCAGAATGCGTTGCTGCTGGCGAGTCGGGAACTGACGCGCCAGGTTTATTTTAAATTTTTCGATAAGCTTCGGAATACCGTCGGCGCGGCGACGCGCATGACCAATCGGATACTCCACGACAACCTCGCCAAAGCGTGAGCCATCAGTAAACTCCACGGTGATCGCATTGCCGATAGCACGTTTTTCCGGGTCGTGATAGTCGGCGGTAAAAGCCGGATCCTCATAACACACGATTTTCTCGCGCAGGGCGTCAATACGCTTGTCCTGCGCCACCTCGTCTTCATAATCCGCCGCGGTTAACCGTCCGAACAGCAACGGCACGGCGACCATATACTGGATACAGTGATCGCGGTCCGCCGGGTTATTGAGCGGGCCTTTTTTATCGATAATGCGGAGACAGGCTTCGTGGGTGCGGATGGTCACTTTCTCGATATCCGCTGCCGTTTTACCCGCGGCCTGCATCTGCTCATACAGCGTCATCGCCGCTTCGACGGCGGTTTGCGAGTGGAATTCTGCCGGGAAAGAAATTTTGAATAGCACGTTTTCCATCACGTAGGAGCCGTAAGGGCGCTGGAAACGGAACGTTTCACCTTTGAATGAAACGTCGTAGAAGCCCCAGGTTTTGGCGGTGAGCGCCGAGGGATAGCCCATCTCGCCGGTTTTCGCCATCAGCGCCAGACGTACCGCGCGCGAAGTCGCATCGCCCGCCGCCCAGGATTTGCGCGTACCGGTATTCGGCGCATGACGATAAGTGCGCAGCGACTGGCCGTCGACCCACGCCAACGATACCGCGTTGAGGATCTCATCGCGCGTCAGCCCCAGCATTTCAGCGACCACCGCGGTCGAGGCCACTTTGACCAGCAGCACATGATCAAGCCCGACACGGTTGAAGGCGTTTTCCAGCGCGATGCAGCCCTGAATTTCATGGGCTTTGATCATCCCACTCAATACCTGTTTCATGGTCAGCGGCGCTTTGCCGGCGGCGACGGCGTTACGTGACAACCAATCCGCAATCGCCAGAATACCGCCGAGGTTATCAGAAGGATGGCCCCACTCGGCGGCAAGCCAGGTATCGTTAAAATCGAGCCAGCGGATCATCGCGCCAATGTTAAAAGCTGCCTGTACCGGATCGAGCTGGAACTGGGTGCCCGGCACGCGTGCGCCGTTGGGCACCACCGTGCCTGGTACGATCGGCCCAAGCAATTTTTTACAGGCCGGGTATTCCAGCGCTTCCAGACCACAGCCGAGCGTGTCGAGCAGGCAATAATGCGCGGTGTCGTACGCCACCTTTGAGGTGATGTCGTAGTTCATCACGTAATCCACGATATCGACGATTTCGCGGTCAAATTCCGGGCGGATGTTCAGTTCTTGGGTAGACATAGGGTACGTTTCCTGCGTTTTATTTTTAATAAGAGTGAGTTAGCAACGATCGTCTATCGAGACAAACGGACGATCTTCCGGCCCGGTATAGTTGGCAGAGGGGCGAATAATCTTGTTGTCCTGACGCTGTTCAATAATGTGCGCCGCCCAGCCGGTAACGCGGGCGATGACAAACAGCGGGGTGAACATTTCGGTAGGGACGCCCATCATGTTGTAGGAGACCGCCGAAAACCAGTCGAGATTCGGGAACATCTTTTTGGTCTCCCACATCACCGTTTCCAGACGGTCGGCGATGTGGTACATCTTCAGCGAGCCGCCTTCTTCTGAAAGCTGTTTCGCCACCCGTTTGATCACCTGATGGCGCGGGTCGGCGATGGTGTAAACCGGATGTCCAAAGCCAATCACCACCTCTTTGTTTTCCACGCGTTTACGGATATCCGCCTCTGCCTCGTCCGGCGTTTCATAACGCTGTTGAATTTCCAGCGACACCTCATTCGCCCCGCCGTGTTTCGGGCCCCGCAGCGCGCCAATCGCGCCGATAATCGCGGAGTAGACATCCGAGCCGGTCCCGGCAATCACCCGGCTGGTAAACGTCGAGGCATTGAACTCATGCTCGGCATACAGCACCAGCGAAATATGCATCGCCTTTTCCCAGCTTTGGGTTGGCTTTTCACCATGCAGCAGATGCAGAAAATGGCCGCCGATGGAATCATCGTCGGTTTCCGGCTGAATACGTTCGCCGTTGTGGCTGTAGTGATACCAGTAAAGAAGGATAGAGCTGAGCGAGGCCAACAGCTTATCGGCAATATCGCGCGCGCCGGAGACGGTATGTCCCTCTTTTTCCGGCAGGGTGCAGCCCAGCGCGGAAACGCCGGTACGCATCACGTCCATCGGGTGCGAGGCCGCCGGTAACGCTTCCAGAACGGTACGGACATTGGCGGGTAATCCGCGCAGCGCTTTTAACTTGCTTTTATAAGCGTTCAGCTCGTCGCGGGTCGGTAATTTTCCGTGGATCAGTAAATGCGCGACTTCTTCAAATTCGCAGTGCTCCGCCAGATCGAGAATGTCGTAACCGCGATAGTGCAGATCGTTACCGCTTTTTCCCACGGTACACAGAGCGGTATTTCCGGCTGGTACGCCAGACAAGGCGACGGATTTTTTGGGCTTAATGACATGGTTATTATTTTGCAGGATCGTGGTGTCGCTCATAGTGTCCTCGTCATTTTTTTAATGTGTAGGGTATTGAGGCGTGTAAGCCGGATAAACGTAGTGCCATCCGGCATTGCCTGATGGCGGCTTCGCCTTATCAGGCCTACAGGCTACGATTTTTTATTCCTGTACAGCGCGTCCAGCTTCTCTTCGAACTGGTAGTAATTGATGCTTTCGTACAGCTCGTTGCGGGTTTGCATGATGTCGATCACGTTCTTTTGCGTCCCTTCCTGGCGCAGCACGGTATAGACTCTTTCTGCGGCGCGGTTCATGGCGCGAAACGCCGACAGCGGATAGAGCGCCATCGCCACGTGTGCGCTGCGCAACTCGTCGGTCGTAAACAGCGGCGTCGCGCCAAACTCAGTGATGTTGGCGAGGATCGGCACCTGCGCCACGTCGGCGAACTGGCGGTACATCGACAGTTCGGTGATCGCCTCCGGGAACAGCATGTCAGCCCCCGCATCCACGTAAGCCTGCGCGCGATCGAGAGCCGCCTCCAGCCCTTCCACCGCCAGCGCATCGGTACGCGCCATGATCACAAAGTTCGGATCGGTGCGCGCATCCACTGCCGCCCGAATTCTGTCTACCATCTCCTCTTTCGAGACGATCGCTTTGTTTGGACGGTGTCCACAGCGCTTAGCGCCAACCTGGTCTTCAATATGCAGCGCGGCGGCGCCCGCTTTGGCTATGGACTTTACCGTCCGCGCGACATTAAAGGCGGAGGAGCCAAAGCCAATATCCGCATCCACCAACAGCGGCAGCGGGCAAACATCCGTGATGCGACGGATATCGGTTAACACATCATCCAGCGTAGAAATCCCCAGATCCGGCAGTCCAAGCGAGCCTGCCGCTACGCCGCCGCCAGAAAGATAGATAGCCTGATACCCGGCCCGTTGGGCCAACAGAGCATGGTTAGCATTGATCGCGCCGACAATTTGTAATGGATTCTCTTTAGCGAGCGCGGCGCGAAATGCCTGCCCCGGCGAATGTAAAGACATATCTCGTCCTCATGTTAGTAAATTGTTACTCAAGATGTATTCACCAAAGCAAAGGCTATGCCAGGCAAAGAGGCAGCGAGAAAATTAAATACAATGAGATTTAAAAACAGGTGATTACAGTCATTTCTGTTATGAATAAGCGCGATTAAGGTAAAAGAAAAACGTGTCAGCTAACGTTTCATGAAACGAATCGTTCCGTTTCATTGCAACATTTATGAAACACGTTTAAAACAAAAAATCGCCCCTTAAAGATGAACCTACTGCGATGACGACTGCCCACAGCGCTCCGCGCGATAATAGCGATAAACCGGTGATCTGGACGGTCTCCGTAACGCGTCTGTTCGAACTGTTTCGGGATATCAGCCTGGAATTCGATCATCTGGCGACCATCACGCCTATTCAACTCGGCTTTGAAAAGGCGGTGACCTACATTCGCAAAAAACTGGCGACCGAGCGCTGCGACGCGATTATCGCGGCGGGTTCGAATGGAGCCTATTTAAAAAGTCGCCTGTCAATACCGGTGATCCTCATCAAGCCCAGCGGATTCGATGTATTACAGGCACTGGCGAAAGCGGGAAAGCTCACCTCGTCTATCGGTATCGTGACCTATCAGGAGACCATTCCGGCTTTACTTGCCTTTCAGAAAACGTTTCACCTCTGTCTTGAACAGCGAAGCTATGTCACCGAAGAGGACGCGCGCGGGCAAATTAACGAACTTAAGGCCAACGGTATTGAGGCTGTCGTCGGCGCGGGATTAATTACCGATCTGGCGGAAGAAGCGGGAATGACCGCCATCTTTATTTATTCTGCGGCGACCGTTCGTCAGGCTTTCCATGATGCGCTGGATATGACCCGTCTGACACGGAGACAGCGCGTGGATTACCCACCCGGCAAGGGATTACAAACCCGGTATGAACTGGGCGATATACGCGGCCAGTCGCCGCAAATGGAGCAGCTCCGCCAGACGATTACACTCTATGCCCGCTCCCGTGCGGCAGTGCTGATTCAGGGGGAAACAGGGACCGGAAAAGAGCTGGCGGCGCAAGCGATTCACCAGACGTTTTTTCACCGCCAGCCTCACCGTCAGAATAAGCCATCCCCTCCCTTTGTCGCCGTCAATTGCGGCGCGATTACCGAGTCGTTGCTGGAAGCGGAACTGTTTGGTTATGAAGAGGGTGCGTTTACCGGTTCACGACGAGGAGGCCGGGCGGGGCTGTTTGAAATCGCACACGGCGGCACGCTGTTTCTGGATGAAATCGGCGAAATGCCCTTGCCGTTACAAACCCGACTTTTGCGCGTACTGGAGGAAAAAGCCGTCACTCGCGTCGGCGGACACCAGCCGATCCCGGTGGATGTCCGGGTGATCAGCGCTACGCATTGCGATCTGGATCGGGAGATAATGCAAGGACGTTTTCGCCCCGATCTCTTTTATCGCCTGAGTATTCTGCGTCTGACGCTTCCTCCTTTGCGCGAGCGGCAGGCTGATATTTTGCCGCTGGCGGAAAACTTTTTAAAACAGTCGCTGGCGGCGATGGAAATTCCGTTTACCGAATCGATACGTCATGGATTGACACAGTGTCAGCCGCTTTTGCTGGCCTGGCGCTGGCCCGGTAATATTCGCGAACTGCGTAATATGATGGAGCGCCTGGCACTTTTTTTAAGCGTCGATCCCGCGCCAACGCTGGACAGGCAATTTATGCGGCAGTTATTACCTGAGCTTATGGTGAACACAGCAGAGCTGACGCCTTCAACCGTGGATGCGCACACGTTACAGGATGTACTGGCGCGCTTTAAGGGCGATAAGACCGCGGCGGCGCGTTATCTGGGGATTAGCCGCACCACTCTGTGGCGTCGTTTAAAAGCAGGTGCCAAAGACCAGTCGGGTAATTAAGACAAATGACAGCGTCCTGAATGCCTGATGGCGCTACGTTTACTGCAGGCCGTCATCCGGCAAAACGGATGCCGGTTGCCAGGAATAAAAATACCCGCCGGAAACCCAGGCGGGTATTTTTATGATGCAACGCTTTTATTTCTTTTTATAAATATCAGCCGTACCATGAATTTTATTTTCTGTCTGCCCGGACGTCAGCACCACCACATCCGCCCCTTTTTCATCCGCCTTTTTGATTAAATCTTCTCTGGCATCCAGCGGCGACATTTCCCCGGTGGTGGAAATCGTGCCAATTTTCGTGTATTCGGAGGCGACTTTATCAAAGTCTGTTTTTTTCATGATTTCTGCGGCATAAACGTTTGTCACGACAAACGCTAATGCGCCAAGCATAACCTTGTAGCCAGTTTTCATAGCAAAACCCTCGTTTTATTATTACGCCATCATCGCTTTATCAGAACAAAAAGGCCGTTCGGACTGATTAAATAAGTAGTGTAGATTGCTGGAAAAATCCAGTCAGCCCCCGCTCTGTCGGCGTAACAACGCGGATTAAAACGCCCCTGCTTTGTGATCTCTCTCGCAATCATCTGGTTTGACTATTAATAAGATGAAGGTTATTTCTTGAGGCTAAGAGAAGAGTTGCCTATGGAGCCGTTTCATGCCGTTGTGCTTACCGTCAGTCTGTTTGTGTTAACCTTTTTTAATCCCGGCGCGAATTTGTTTGTGGTGGTGCAAACCAGCCTCGCATCAGGACGCCGGGCGGGAGTCATCACCGGCCTGGGCGTCGCCACGGGAGACGCCTTTTATTCCGGGCTGGGGCTTTTCGGTCTGGCGACGCTCATTACGCAATGCGAAGCGGTATTTTCTCTTATCAAAATTGTCGGCGGCGCCTATTTATTATGGTTCGCCTGGAACAGTATTCGCGACCAGGCGACGCCGCAAATGAGCACGCTCCAGACGCCGATTGCCGCCCCGTGGACAATTTTCTTTCGCCGGGGATTAATGACCGATTTATCCAATCCGCAAACCGTACTGTTTTTTATCAGTATTTTTTCCGTAACGCTTAGCGCAGAAACGCCCACATGGGCAAGGTTAATGGCCTGGGCCGGAATTGTGCTGTCATCCGTTATCTGGCGTATTTTTCTCAGCCAGGCCTTTTCGCTCCCCGCAGTCCTCCGCGCTTATGGACGAATACAGCGCATTGCCAGCCGTGTTATCGGCGCCATTATCGGGATGTTTGCGCTCAGACTTCTCTATGAAGGCGTGACGCACCGCTAGTTTGCCCGGTAGCCTTTGCTACCGGACGATAAGCGTTATCAAAACGCCCATGACACGCTGCCTACAATGCTACGCTCGGCACCAAAATAACAATAAGAGAGCGAATTACAGGCAGCGACATAGCGTTTGTCTGTCAGGTTATTTACGTTGAGCTGGGCGCTCAAGCCATTTAACCCAATGCTGGATAAATCATACCCAACCACCATATCGACCAGTGTATAGGACGGCAAGGTGTGGGTATTCAGGCGATCGCTGGTCACGCCGTTGACGTACCGAATGCCGGAGCCCAAAGTCAGCCCCTCTAACAGACCGCTTTTCACATCGTAGCTTAGCCAGGCGCTGGCCTGGTTCCGTGGAGCATAAACCGCGCGCTTACCCTGTTCTTGCGGGCTACTTTTCTTATAACGGATATCAGTATAGGTATACGCCGCCTGCAAACGGACGCTATCCGACAAATGGCTAATGGCCTCCAGTTCAACCCCTTTAGACTCAATTTCACCAATCGAGCGGTACGGATCGGTAGGTTCTTCTTTGGTCGCGATATTGGTCTGGTTAATACGATACACGGCGGCGCTAAACTGGCTGTTCCCCCCCAGCGGTTCGTATTTTACCCCCGCCTCCCACTGCTTGCCTTTCATCGGTTCCAGCACATTGCCGTTTTCGTCGGCGAAGCTGGTCGGCGTAAACGCGGTAGAATAACTGAGATAGGGGGCGACGCCATTGTCGAACAGATAAAGCAACGCGGCACGGGTGCTGACGTTGTTTTTATCGAGATCGCTGCGTGAATCATGAAGTTTGTCGATGTTAGACACGCTGACCCGATCGTAACGACCGCCCAACGTAAAGCGCCAGCGATCCCATGACATCTGATCCTGTAAATAGTATCCGGTCTGCCGCAGCTTATGTTTTTCACGGCTATACAACGTAATGTAATCCGGCTGAGCGCCATAAACAGGGTTGAAAGCGTCAATCGGCGGAAACGCGCCATAATAGCCAGTAGTATGATTACTGCGATCCTGATAATCGATCCCCACCAGCAGACGATGATTAATCGCCCCGGTATCCACGCTGCCGTCGAGCTGATTATCCAGCGCGATAGCCGACATTTTCTCCCCGGAGCCGGAATAGCCGCGATTCAGCGCCGTTTCATTCAACCAACCTGCGGCATAGACCTGATTCAACGTCACTTTGGTATGCAAATAGCGCAATTTTTGCCGTACCGACCAGCCGCTATCGAACAGATGCTCAATGTTATAACCCACCATATTTTCACGGCGATCGTATTTGTCGTAGTCATCTTCACCTTCAAAGAAAGTGTTAGAAATTTTTCCGCCGTTATAAGGTACAACCGTGCCTTGATAAGGCAGTCCGGAGTGGCTACCGCCTTCCGGATCACGGTGCAGATAGGCCATAAGATCAAGACGCGTCCGATCGGTAATTCGCCAGGTCAGGCTCGGCAGCAGCGCATAACGTTCCTCTTTCAAGGGGGTAAACTGCGAATCGGCGTAACGTGTCATGCCGCTAAGACGCGCCGCCACACGTTCATTGTCATCCAGTGGGCCGGTCACATCAAAAGCCGCCCCGCGCTGGTTGTGATTGCCGGCAAACAGCTTCACCTCTCCCCCGGCATCAAACGCCGGTTTTCGCGACGTCAGCGCGACAATGCCGCCTGGCGATGAACGTCCATACAGAACGGACGCCGGGCCGCGTACCACCTCAATATCTTCCAGAAACCAGGGGTCAACCACCAACGAACTGTGTGAATTGGTGTCGCCCATCATTTTTAACCCGTCGAGATAGACGTTATCCAGACTACCGTCCGAAAAACCACGCAATACGATGTAATCAAAGCGGTTAGACGCGCCTATCTGATTACTGTATACGCCTGGGGTGTAGCTGACCGCCTGACGCACGCTGGTTGCGCCCTGCTCTTCAAACTGCTGGCGGGTAATAATGGATACCGACTGCGGCGTTTCAATATCTGGCGTCGCCAGCTTGGTCGCGCCACTCTGAACGGGCGAGGTGACAATGACGGTATCATTTTTTGTGGTTTCCTGGGCAAAAAGAGGAAAAGTCGCGCCGCCGATAGCTCCGCCTATCAATAGCGCCATACGCGTTGTCGCAAACATGAACATCTCCAAAGGCATCTTTATTGTAAATAAGAATTATTACCTTTTAGAGATGACGGACCACTATGCGTAACGCCAGATTGCCTATGCGCAATGATAAAAAATCACCCAAAGCGGCAGAAAACCGGGTTAGCGGCGGATATTACCGCTCTGGCGGAGCGCGTTACGCACAGTGTCGGGACGCCGTCAGAGACGCGTCACGCAGCTCGCCGGGCGAGCAGCCATAACGCCGACGAAATGCCGTCGCAAAGTTTGTGGCATGTTGATAGCCTGACATCCAGGCGGCCTGCTGCACGCTGTATCCCTCCATCAGATAACGACGCGCGCGCGCCAGGCGGCAATCGCGCAGATAATCAAACACGGTACACCCATAGGCATGGCGAAACTTGCACCGCAGGCTACTTGGACTCATTGCCGCCCGACGCGCCAGTTCGTTCAGCGTGTAGGCTTTTTCCGGCGTCTGCTCCAGTAAACGCCGAATGAGCTCCAGCCGCTGATATTCACCGGTGACGGGAAGTCCGCGTTTTTGCGTTGCGGGCTGACATAGATTTAGCGCATAGCCCAGCAATTGCAGCATGATGCCTTCCAGCATTAACTGACGTGACGCCGTATGAGGTCCGGGCTGCTGCGCATAACGTAGCCCTGAAAGCAGAAACTCCGGCACCTGCCAGACCCTCGCCGAGGCCGCGCTACGTTCCCACTCGTCTGCCAGCGAGACAGGCAAACGCTCCCGCCATCCGCCGTCCGGGTACATTCCCAGCGATAAGGTGCGCAATTTACTGTCTGCGCCGTGATGGGCGCGTATCGTCTGCTGCTCACTCAGTTGCGAGCAAAACGCCATCCCCGCGCTCAACAAAAAGGTCTGCTCATTGACAGCCAGCGCGACGTTACCTTCCAGCACCACCAGCATATACAGCGGACTGCTATGGCGAGAGGTGGTTTCATAAGGTTGTAACACGTGAACATCCGAGCGTGTAATGCAAATCCCGCCGGGAAGCGCTATCTCTTCGATATCGCCATGAAGTACGGGACTACTCTGCGTATACTGCGGTAACGCAGGGAAGCGGTAATCAATGCCATAACGCTCGCCAAACGCGATGAAGTCGCTGACGGAAAAGATCTTTTTCATCGCCGGGGCGACGGAAGAGTGACAGGAGATCGGAGACATTATCAATACCGTTTATCTGCGTTATACCAGAGCGTTAGCCACTGTGTAACCATATCACTGCGGCCCGGGAACGACAATAAAGATGAGAATAATTATCAACCGCCATTGAGGGGAGAGATAAGGCGAGCAAAGGTGATCGATAAACGCCGATCTGTCGATAAAAACGCGCTTTCGCCAGCGACGAAAGCGCGTCCGGGGGGTATCAGTCAGGAGCGAAATCCTGCGGAGGTCATGAGCAGTCTGAACAACATTCCGACGCCCGCCAGCAGAAGCACGCTGGCGCACCATATCGCGACCATCCATACGACTCGCCGCGACCATTTTTTCACTTTAACCATCAGTGATATCCCTCACCATGTCGCACTTTTCCACGGAAGACGTAGTAGCTCCAGAAGGTATAAGCCAGAATAATCGGGATGATTATCAGCGCCCCAACCAGCATAAAGCTTTGACTTTGCGGCGGCGCGGCGGCGGCATACAGCGAAATATCCGGTGGAATAATATTCGGCCAAATACTGATGCCTAACCCGCTGAACCCCAGAAAAATCAACCCTAGCGTGAGAATAAATGGACGCGCATGGGATTCTGGTTTTTTCACGCTGCGCCATAGCCAGATGCTAAAAGCCAGCACCAGCACAGGCACCGGCAGGAAGTAGTATAAATTGGGCAGCGTGAACCAGCGCTCGGCGATGTCGTCGTGGGTGAGCGGCGTCCACACGCTGACGCCTCCCATCACCAGCAACAAGACGATCAACAACGGGCGCGACAGCGCGCACATCCGGCTATGCAGTGGATCTTCGCTTTTCATAATCAGCCAGGTAGCGCCCAGCAGCGCATAGGTGACGACCAGACCGACGCCGCAGAACAGGTTAAACGGTGTCAGCCAGTCAAGCTGCGAACCGCTAAAGGTTCGCCCTTCCACCTGAAAACCGCTCACCACCGCCCCCACCACAACCCCCTGGGCAAAGGTCGCCAGGATTGACCCGACGATAAAGGATTTATCCCAGAACGCGCGATGCGACTCGGTGGCTTTAAAACGGAATTCAAAAGCGACGCCGCGAAAGATAAGACCAAGCAGCATAACCACCAGCGGGATAGTCAGCGCGTCGGTGATGACGGCATAAGCCAACGGGAACGCGCCAAAAAGCCCGGCGCCGCCCAGCACCAGCCAGGTTTCGTTCCCGTCCCATACCGGCGCGACCGAGTTCACCATAACATCGCGATCGTGTTTATCGCGAATAAACGGAAACAGGATACCGACGCCCAGATCGAACCCATCCATTACGATATACATCAGCGTGGCGAACACGATAATAGCAAACCAGATAACCGGAAGATCGATGGTCATTCGCGTTTCTCCTGCTCAAGCGATTCTCCCACGGCAGAGATAGGACGCGCTGGTCTGCCATCGGTTTCAGCGGTCGGTGTCTCCGCCGGCTGCGGCCCTTTCTGGATAAGGCGAATCATATAAATATAGCCAACCCCAAAGACCAGGGAATAGACCACAAAGAAGGCCAGCAAACTGATGCTCATCTGCAAGGTGCTGTGCGCGGAAACCGCATCACGCGTTCGCAGCAGGCCATAGACCACCCACGGCTGACGTCCTACTTCAGTCGTCACCCATCCGGCAAGGATGGCGATAAGCCCGGACGGCCCCATCCACAGCGCAAAGTGCATAAAGGGCCGCGAATGATACAGTCGGCGTCGGTAGCGTAGCCACAGGCTGGCCAGCCCCAGGAAGATCATCAGTACACCCATGCCCACCATCAGACGGAAAGACCAGAACACCACGGTAGAGTTGGGGCGATCCTCTTTGGGATAATCTTTTAGCGCAGGCACCTGTTTGTCCAGGCTATGCGTCAGGATCAGACTGCCCAACGCCGGGATCTCAAGCGCATAGCGGGTCCGTTCCGCCTCCATATCCGGCCAGCCTACCAGCGTAAGCGGCGTTGGCTCGCCGGGCGTATTTTCCCAGTGCCCCTCAATCGCGGCGATTTTGACCGGCTGATGCTTCAGGGTATTAAGGCCGTGCATATCGCCAATCAATGCCTGAACGGGCGCCACCACGACCGCCATCCATAACGCCATCGAGAACATACGGCGGATAGCCGGCGTATCGTTACCTTTCAGTAAATGCCAGGCAGCGGACGCGCCGACAAACATCGCGCTACTTAAAAACGCCGCAACGGACATATGCAACAGGCGATACGGGAACGACGGGTTGAAAATCACCGCGAACCAGTCCACCGGGACCACCTGACCGTTGTGAATTTCAAATCCCTGCGGGGTATGCATCCAGCTGTTAGACGCCAGAATCCAGAACGTCGACATTAACGTGCCCAACGCCACCATACAGGTAGACAAGAAATGCAGGCCCGGCCCGACTTTGTTCCAGCCAAAAAGCATCACGCCTAAGAATCCCGCTTCCAGGAAGAATGCGGTGAGCACTTCATAGGTTAATAAAGGCCCGGTGATACTGCCGGCGAACTGGGAGAAACCGCTCCAGTTCGTTCCGAACTGGTAAGCCATGACCAGACCGGAGACCACGCCCATCCCGAAGTTGACGGCAAAAATTTTGAGCCAGAACTGATAGAGCGAGCGCCAGACAGGATTACGCGTTTTTAGCCATAAACCCTCCAGTACCACCAGGTAACTGGCTAAGCCAATCGTAATCGCGGGGAAAATAATATGAAAAGAGACGGTAAAGGCAAACTGGAGTCTCGCTAAAAAGAATGCATCAAACTCCATATTCCCTCCCGTTTATATATAGTCACTTCGTGTAAAATATTCACTGTTCGCAACCAGGTTGAAACGAAACGGTTATTTTCCCCAAACGTAAAAACGTCGGGGAATATCCAGATAAATTACGATTTTTTTTGCGGCTGGCTGTCAGGCTTATCGCCCGACTCTGGCGCTTCGGAGGGGTCGTCTTTTTCGACAGCGAAACGGTAGTATCTATTTAGCATAACATGTCTCCCTTAGTTACATTCAATTGGCAATATCTACCTGGCCGTTATAAAAATAACGGCAAAACAAAAAAACAGCGTCCTCAAGACTATTTGCAATTTCAGCAAAATACGCTTAGCTGAAAGTTAAGAATAGACGTAAAACGATAACCTTCAAGTCAACGCGGTTTACGGGACGGGGGATTAGCACAGGGAGAATGACCGCAACGCTCGCTGCGCGGCGGCCATTTTATATGGTCTATCAAAAAGATAACCGTTAAGGTCCATTCAAACCCGTTAGTTTACCTTCCCCTCAATCAAGCCATTGATCGTAGAAAATACCGCTGGCGCGCTGGTTGCTTCCGCAAACTCGACATTGATATTTTGCCGACGCAGCATATCGAAGAATTTACGTTGCGCATCAAGAATAACCTGATCGCCTACGCGCATATTTTCTGCTTTAGTTTCAACCAGTAAATAAACGCTGTCGGCGTCCTGACGCTCAATACGGTACACAAAATCCGGCGTAGTAGAGCCCCCCGTATATTTGGGGATCTGAATGGCCCGCTTAGGCAGTTTGCCAAACACAGAAACCTGTTGCGGATAATCGTATTTTAATAGCGGCAATTCTGGATCGACGCTGTCATAACGCAACGGCGGTATTTGATAGAGAGAACGGGGATCGTCTATCGCATTCTCATCCACATTTTTCCCCACAATTTCAGCGCTAATCTCCTCTCTGAACTGCCGTGCCGTGGAATCAAATACCGACGTTGAAGCCTGAAAATCGAGAGGCAGATAATCGTGGCGCTGCGCAAAATGCGCATTAATCCGTGTCTGTAACGCGCGGGTCATATTGTCCAACGAGATCTCGCTTAAATAGCGTGAATCTCCGTGTAAAACATCACGCAGCATCGCCATTAACACCGGGTGCAGGACGTTAACCGGCAGACTGGTACGTAACGCCAGTTGCTTAAGAAAATGGCCATATTTCATGCCCGCCATAAATTCGCTGGCGGCTAATTCGCCTTCCCGCTGCGCCACTTCAAAACGGCCATTATCTTCATTCGATACCAGCCGTTGTTGCACCTGGCTTGGCTTCTGGCGTATATACAGCGCCGGATCGCGCAGCACCTCGGCGGCAATCTGTTCCAAAGAAGCGCCGCTACGCTCGAATTGCAGCATATAACGGCGGGAAAACTGCTCCCAGATACTGCTAAGTTGTTCCCAATTCTCTTTGCGTAACCTGACTCGCAGTCGGGAGGCGGGCTTATTGTCACGAATGCGATCCGCTCGCACCCGCGCCTGCGTCAGCTCAGGATAGAACTCCAGTAGCCACGCAAAACCACTTTTAGTTTCCCCGTTAAGCGTGACGCTGGGTTTAAACTCATTACTCCGGTTGATCAGTTTTTTATCATCCAGATCTTCCAGCAAACGAAGCTCCGTAAACGCAGGATCGACTTTTTGTCGCTCGGTGACGATGAGTGTGATCATCACCTCATCCAGTTTCTGCTCGTTAAGCTGAACTTTGCTGTCGCGATTAATCTCATCAACCAGCATACTGGCAAACGTTTTTTCATCATAACCAATCAGAAACGACAGCCGGGACGGCCACTCTTCCTGATGAACGCGATGACCGTTTTCATCTACCGGTAGCCGCAGACCGCGCCCCACTTCCTGAATTTTGCTCGACTCGCTACCGGAAGAACGTAATTTAGCAATGACAAAAACATTCGGGTTATCCCAGCCTTCGCGAAGCGTCCATTTTGAAAACAGAAAGCGGCGCGTTTCCCAGTTGCCGTGATGGTCTGAAAAACTGAGCAACTTCTCTTTATTTTTCAGAATATCATCTACCTCAGCCTGGATCGCCTCATCGCCGCTTCCGCGGTCTTCGCCAAAGTAACCAGCGTGGACGTTTTGGTTATCCGAGTGCAGGCTGGCGAGCGTGGCCTGCAGAAACGACAGATACTCCACTTCTCGCGGCAGGGTCTTGCGCTGATAATCGTCAATCAGTTGCGTCAGTTTCTTTTTCAGCAAACGCTCAAAAGTGACTTTCAACCAGCCTTCGTCATCACGATAGCTTTTAATACTGTCAATAAAGAAAAGGCTTAAGGTCTTAATACGCGGGGCATTATTTTCTGGCTCATTGCTGCGTAAGAAATTTGCCTGCTCGGTATCAAAATGCTTATCAATGGCGTCCTGAATAATCAGTTCCTGGTAGCTTGCGCCAAAGGTTCCTGGCACCAGCGCCATCCCTGCCTCCAGCTCCAGATCGTTCGACAACATTTTACTGCCGGCATATTCAATACTGCCCTCAAATCCTGCATCGACATCGGCGAGATTTTCGCCCACGCCAACCTCGGCAATTTTGCTCCCCCGTCGGAGGATTAATTTCTTTGCCGTGACGCTGTCAACGATATAACGATTGTTGGCCTGTTCTTCGGGGAGATTTGGGTAATAAATATCAATACCTTTCACCAAACCATCGTTAAAACTGTCCACCGCGTTGAGATCAAACTGCGGTTGCCGGCGATAGTAATCTTTACGTACACATTTATTTTTACCCTTACCTTCGACAATATCCGGGAAGGTAGCGCCAAAGCGGACGATCATTTGCGGCTGAATGGCCTGAATCGCTCGATAAAATTTGTTATCTCGCGCAAAACGATGCGGTTCATCAATAATGACCACCGGTCGCGTCATTTGCAGCCCTTTAACAGGCGACGTCAGTCCGCCCAGGAGCGTTTGATCGTAATCGTCTCGCGTCATACTGGCGGAATTGAGCATTTGCGCATTGATCAGCAAAACCTGAATCGTATGGCTATCACGACGGCTGGCATCGGTAAAACTTAATAGCTGAGCCGGAAAATTTTTACGCCCCGACTTTACTTTAAAATCACCGGCGTTAATGGTGCAAAGTTCCATCCGCGTATTTTCGTAGAACTGTGAAAAATGCTGTCTGGCGTAATCGCTGGTGATAAAGTTCCGCGCGCCTTCTTTAATGGCTGGCGTCGGCACCACCAGCACAAATTTGAAGAGGCCGTAGTTCTGATGCAGTTCATACATCAACCGGGTATAGACATAGGTTTTGCCCGTCCCGGTCTCCATTTTAACGTCAATATTGGCCTTATCGTCGTAACGTTCCTTAATCAGCGGATTAGCATAGTGATTATGATCGGCCTGCGCGTGATCGATACCGGTGAAACTCGCCAGAATCGCCGCTAACGCCTGTTCCTGATGGGGAAGTTCTTCCAGTAAAATATTCATCATCATCCCCTCTTAATAACGCTTCACCAGGTTCACTTTTTGATCAAGCTGTTTTAAGCCGATTTCCAGTTCACGAATGGATTCAAGGTCGAAAGAGTAGCCGTAAATGACAATGGTCTGAACCGGAAGCTGGTGCGTACCAATGTGGTTGAGAAGATCGCGGGTCTGCTCGGTTCCCCATCGTTCATCAATCAGATACAGGCGCGTATTATCAACATACCTGGCGCAATAGCCGGAAAAATCAATGGTCTGTACGTCAATATCCATTTTATAACCATCGGCGACCAGCCATGTCGTTAATAAGGTCTCTTCGCCGCTTGCGCCGCCCGGCACGCCCAATCCTCTGGCGGAAAAAGGATTGATCATGTCGGTAAATCCTGACTCGGTGAAAGCGGCCAGTTGACCGCTGGTATTGATAAAATGGCCGGTAGCAATATCGAAGCTATCCAGATCGTCCAGCGTCTGCTGTGTCGGAGTGGCAAAACGATAATGTTTAAAACCGAGGTCGCTATTGGCCGCGGGATTGTTGGCGCGGATCTTCGCCGCAACGCGTGTAATTCGCTCGCGGCTGATTTCATCAATAGTGTTATAACCTGCTTTTTTCGCGATAGTGTTATTGCTTAATGCCTGATCGATAGTACACAGAATAAACGTGCGCTGCCCCCCATCTTCTTCATTCAGCGCCATCACCGCATGGGCCGTAGTGCCGGAACCGGCAAAAAAGTCTAGGACGACGCCGTCTTTATCGATAGCGAGCTTGATGATTTTCTTCAATAATGCGGTCGGTTTCGGCGTATCAAAAACGTTGTCGCCGAAGAGATCCAGAATCTCCTTTTTCCCCTCTTTATTCGACGCTACGTTATCCCAGTAATTGGTCGTTGGCTGCCCTTTACTGTGGTGCGCGTACATGACTCGCTGGGGAATACCGCCGTTATCTTTGCCAAAATAGACCAGATTATCGGCCACCAGTTTTTGGTAACTGGCTTCAGGATAAGCCCATAGTCTTTCGTGTACCGTACCGTTCGGCGTGGTAATTTTATAGGTATAGCCGCCGCCGCTCAGCCCTTTTGACACCGTTAACGGCACCGGTCGCCATTTCCCTTCTGGAAACTGTTCGGTCGGTTCTTTATAGGATTTCTGAATATACTCTTTAGAAAGCGGTTCTAAACGTAAAGCGCCCTGACCGGTTTTGGCGTAAACAAGAATGTATTCCCCCTGGATGGAAACGTTATCAGAGTCGTTAGAAATCTCTTTTTTGCGCTTCCACATCACATTGGTGACAAATCCGCCTTCGCCAAAAATCTCATCCATCATTAATTTAAGATTGGCGTACTCATTATCGTCGATAGAGATAAAAATAAATCCGGTATCTTTCAGGAGCTTCCTGGCCAGGAAAAGACGCGGATACATGAAAGATAACCACGCGGAGTGCGTCGATTTACCCTGAATGGATTTTAAACGTGCCAGTTCAGTATCATTAAGACCAAACATATCCTGCAACGCCCGATCGCTATATTCAAAATGATCGGGATAGACAAACCCGTCCGACCCGGTGTTATAAGGGGGATCGATATAGATCATATCGACGGTATCGGCGTAATTATTTTGCAGATGGCGTAACACATCCAGATTATCTCCGGTCAGAAAAAGATTATGGCTGTTTTTATTTTCTGCCAGAGTATTGTGTTCCACGTCAGGAACGATAACGGTAACGGATTTTTCACCCGCCTGTTTTTTTGCGTAATCTTTGCCAATAAAATCAATCTGATAACCGCTAGTCAGCTCATCAATATTACGCGCTTTCAACGCGCGCTCAAATTTGGCGAGATCAAATCCGCCTTTCGCGATCAGTTCGCCCTGCTCGTTATAGCGATCGGCGGTAAAAAATTCCGGTAATGCACGTTGTAACTCAGACAGAAAGGCGCTATTCGGGGCAACAGACTCGTTGTGTTTTTGGTTATCTTTCAACATGATATCTTCGCTCCGTTGACAATTTTAAGGTCCAACAATCAATTTCTTATAAAGAAAAAAGTAAGCGATGATTGTAATGGTCACGAAAGGCAGATGCCATCATTAACCTTTGTTGTTCGTTGAAAGGGCGTAAAAACCACAGGAGGAAGGAGCGCTCCCGGCGACAGTATGCGCCAGGAGCGTAGTGTTTACGTGCGATGACCGATGGCCGACTCCGGGAGGGCGTCGCTATCTGTACCGGAGATGACGACTCCCCGGGTCTCGCGACCAAATGCCACAAATACACAGATTAAAATAGCCACCGCGCCAGCCACGATCGCCATTGCCAACCCGTAATTGCCACCATGCGTTTCCGCGATGCGGGCCTGTAACGTCGCATTAACCGACGCCAGTAAATTACCGAGTTGGTAAACAAACCCTGGCAGTACAGCGCGCGCATTCGCCGGAACCAGCTCGTTCAGCCAGGTCGGCACGACACCCCAGGCGCCCTGCACCATAAACTGCATCAGGAACGCGCCCAGGCCAATCGTGAATGATCCGCTGGAAAATGCCCATAGCGGGAGTACCGGAAGCGCAAGAAAGGCGGCGATCATGATCGCTTTTTTACGCCCAATACGTTCCGATAGCGTACCGTAGAAAATACCGCCGAGCATGGCGGCAATGTTATAAAAAATCGCAATGATACTGATCAGATGCGGATCAAAACCATGCTGCATCTTCAGGAAGGTAGGATAGAGATCCTGCGTGCCGTGACTGAAAAAGTTAAAGAACGCCATGACCAGCACCAGATACAGACACAACTTCCACTGTTTGCGCAGAACAGGAAGCAGCGCGGTATTCTCTTTACGCGCTCTGGCCGCCAGCCAGACGGGGGATTCCGGCACTTTAAACCAGATATAAGGCAGCAAGACAACAGGCAGGGCGCCAATCAGGAACATGCCGCGCCAGCCTACCATACTGTAGAAGAGGCCAAAAATAACCGAGGCGAACAGATAGCCGCAGGGATAGCCCGCCTGAAAAATGCCCGACATCAGGCCACGCGAACGATCGGGAATGGTTTCCATCGCCAGTGATGACGCAACGCCCCATATCCCGCCCATCGCCACGCCGTACATGACCCGAAAAATCAGAAATGCCATGAAGGTGGGCGACCAGGCGGAAAGCAGTTCAAACACCGTAAAGAACAGAATATTGAGCATCAGTATCGGTCGACGTCCGTACTTTTCCGCCATTCGGCCAAATAGCAGCGCGCCAATGGGACGTACCGCCAGGGTCAGCATAATCGCAATGGAAACGTCCGATACGGAAGCGTGAAACCATTCGGCGAGATCGCTAAGTACAAAGACAAGGATAAAGAAATCAAACGCATCCAGCATCCAACTGGTAAAGCTGGCAAACGCCACATGTCGTTGTGTCGTCGTCCAGTTCAGGGGGGTGTACATAGGTAGTGTCCTGCATCAAAAAATAACATCAAGCTTTGAAGCGGCGAAACGCTGGAGCGCTCCCGTCGTCAAAGCGACGTAACAAGGTAGCGTTGCGCTACTTATTTGTTATCTTTTTGTATATAGCAGGTAAAATGTTAGCAAAAATAGACAAATCATTACATATTATTAACAAAGCTTACTGGCACATGATTTGTCACATTTTTTATGGGGATTATCTCACACAAAGAAAAGCGAAGCGTGGCTAGCGTATCGCGACCGGCCTGTCGCCAGACCGATCGCCATTGCCGATTACCTCTCGCGCGGCGGGAAACCGGCCTTTTGCAGGGCGGCGGCAATTTGCTCCGCGGATAGCGATGTTTCAACGTCAACCAGACGCGTCGCCGGGTCGGTTCTCACCGTCGCATTAGCATCGAGAGTCAGAATCGTCTTTTTTACCGTACTGGCGCAGCCGCCGCAGGTCATGTCATCAATATGGAACTGCATAGTGAACTCCTTTTGTGTGGGAACTGTTGCCAGTCTGGGCCTTGCCAGTGTTGGAAGGTCAAGCGTAATCTCAGGACTTACAGACGCTTTGCCAGTCCGTGGCGACGAGGACGACGCAATACCGCTCCGGTACGCGCCTCCGGCTCGCTATCGTCAGGTTGTCCAAGCGTATGCAGAATGGGGCAATCTGGCAGCGCGTCGCCGGCGCAGCAGTGAATCAGCGCTTTGAGGGTTTGCGCCATGTGCTGCATGTTCTGGATACGTCTGTCCAGTTCATCAATGTGCGTCTGCGCCAGGCGTTTGACGTCAGCGCTTTGCCGCGACTGGTTATTCCAAAGATTCAGTAAGTCGCTGATTTCAGCAACTGAAAAGCCGAGGTCGCGCGCGCGGCGTATAAAATGCAATTGATTAACATCAGCCTGGGTATAGGCCCGATAGCCGGAATCCGTCCGACTTACCGCGGGAATCAGACCAATCTGTTCATAGTAGCGAATCATTTTGGCCGAGACTTTCGATGCTTTAGCTGCTTTACCGATGTTCATGACGCTCCTCCTCATGTCGTGGATGTGTCGGATGGGGTTGTCATCGGCGCCCGGAAACGGCGCAGCCGCAAAGCGTTGCCCAGCACGAACACGCTCGACATCGCCATCGCCCCTGCGGCGAATACCGGGGACAATAATATGCCCCAGACCGGAAATAGCGCGCCTGCCGCGACAGGAATCAGCGCCGTATTGTAAGCAAAGGCCCAGAACAGATTCTGGTGGATATTGCGGATGGTCGCTTTAGACAGCGCGATAGCATTCGGCACGCCTTGCAGGTTGCCGGACATTAGTACGACGTCGGCGGATTCCACCGCCACATCGGTGCCGGTGCCAATCGCCAGCCCCACGTCGGACTCCGCCAGCGCTGGCGCATCGTTGATGCCATCGCCGACAAACGCCACCTGCCCATACGCCGCTTTCAGGCGCCGTATCGCCTCGACTTTCCCTTCCGGCAATACCTCGGCAACCACGTCATCAATCCCTAACTGTCTGGCGATAGCCTGTGCCGTGCGGGCATTATCGCCAGTGATCATGGCGACCTTAATGCCGAGCTGATGTAAAGCGTTAATTGCGGCGGGCGTACTGGGTTTGATCGGATCGGCCACGGCGATAATCGCCGCCAGTTGACCGTCAATAGCCGCATAGAGCGGCGATTTCCCTTCCTGTCCTAACCGTTCGGCGGTGGTGGCGAAGCCGCTAATATCCACGCTAATTTCGTGCATATAGCGATCGGCCCCCACGTCAACACGCGTACCGTCAACGGTAGCGTATACGCCCATCCCGGTCACCGATTCGAAGCCGCTCATGCCTGGTAGCGCGATCCCTTCCTCTTCTGCCGACACGACAATCGCACGGGCAATCGGATGCTCTGAGCGCGATTCTACCGCCGCGACTTTCGCCAGCACCTCACGGCGTTCAAAGCCGCTGGCCACGTTGAGATCGGTCAGTACCGGGCGGCCTTCGGTAAGCGTCCCGGTTTTGTCTACGGCCACCACCTTAGCGTCTTTGAGTAGCTGTAACGCCTCCCCCTTACGGAAAAGCACGCCCATTTCCGCCCCACGACCGGTTCCCACCATAATGGAGGTCGGCGTCGCCAGGCCCATCGCGCAAGGACAGGCGATAATCAGAACCGCAACGCCATTGATCAGAGCGAAAGTCAGCGCTGGCGACGGCCCAAACGCCAGCCATACCACAAAGGTCAGCGCAGCAATAAGCATTACCATCGGGACAAACCACAGCGTCACTTTATCCACGACGGCCTGAATCGGCAGTTTTGAACCCTGCGCCTGTTCCACCAGACGAATGATTTGCGCCAGCATGGTCTGTCCGCCGACGGCGGTCGCCCGCAGCGTGAGCGCGCCTTTTTGGTTTACGGTACCGCCCACCACCGCGCTTCCTGCGGATTTCTCTACCGGTATCGGTTCGCCGGTAATCATCGACTCGTCAACGAAGTTGCGGCCTTCGGTCACTTCGCCGTCAACCGGTATCCGCTCGCCTGGCCGAACCTCCACACAGTCGCCCAGCACAACCTCGTCGACAGGGATATCCACGATGCGGCCCTCGCGTAACACATGCGCGACCCGCGCCTGTAGCCCCACCAGACGTTTAATCGCTTCGGAAGTCCGCCCCTTCGCCCTTGCCTCCAGAAAGCGCCCCAGCAGAATAAGCGCGACAATCACTGCGGCGGCCTCGTAATAGACGTTTACCGTCCCTTCAGGCAACAGGTCGGGCGTAAAGGTCGCCACCAGCGAGTAGCCGAATGCCGCTGCGGTTCCCACGGCGACCAGCGAGTTCATGTCCGGCGCCAGACGCGCCAGCGCCGGGAACCCTTTAAGGTAAAAACGGCGACCGGGGATCGTCAGCACCAACAGGGTCAGTGCAAATTGCCAGTACCAGCTTTGTTGCAGGCCAATCGTTTTTATCACCCACTCGTGCATACCAGGAATAAGGTGCGAGCCCATTTCAAGCACAAAAACGGGGAGCGCCAGCACGCTGGCGAGAATCAGATCGCGCTTCAGCCTGACGCGCTCGGCCTCTTTTTTCTCTTCAGAGTCGTCTTCGCCCTGCCCCGCCGTCTCTACCGGTCGCGCCTCATACCCCGTTTTTTCAATCGCCGCGATCACCGCCTCCGCCGACGCCGTCCCGCGGACGGTGGCGCGCTCCGTCGCCAGATTCACCGTAGCGTCCGTTACGCCAGGCACAGCCTTAATACCTTTTTCAACGCGAGCGACGCACGACGCGCAGGTCATACCTTCAATAAGCAAGCTTATCGTGTCGTGACGATTTTCTGACTGACTCATGACGAGTTCCCCATCCTGACTATTCGGTATCAGAAAGCCTAAAGCTTGCCATTGTGGGAAGGTCAAGCGTATTCAGGCTGCACGGTTCGGCGAGAATGTGAGATGGCTCATAAAAGAGGATGATGCGAGACATTTACGCCACGATGCCGACCCACGCCCCGTAAAAACCCGTCAGGAACGCTTGACCTTTCCTTCGTTGTAACGCCTAGCCTTTGCCAAAAATTCTGCGGCAGCGTTGCGGAATGGCCGACACGCTGCGGTAAAGAGGGAAACGACATGCGTAGAACATTCAAAATTATGTTGATAGCCGGCGTCATCGCCGCCATCGGGGGCGTGATTTACATTGCCGGCGAAGCACTATGGGATAAAGACAACGCCGTCGGACCACCGGCCAGCGCACCGCCTCCACCGTCGGTACCGGTTGCTAAAGCCCTTAGCCGCACACTCGCGCCTACGGCGGAATTCACCGGTTTTCTGGCCGCGCCGGAGACCGTAGAGCTGCGTTCGCGCGTGGGAGGAACCCTTGACGCCGTCAGCGTTCCGGAAGGACGTCTGGTAAGCCGCGGACAACTGCTGTTCCAGATCGATCCGCGCCCGTTCGAGGTCGCCCTCGACACCGCCGTCGCGCAATTACGTCAGGCTGAAGTACTGGCCCGCCAGGCGCAGGCGGATTTCGATCGCATTCAACGACTGGTCGCCAGCGGCGCCGTATCACGTAAAAACGCTGACGATGTCACCGCCACGCGTAATGCGCGACAGGCGCAGATGCAATCGGCCAAAGCCGCCGTCGCCGCAGCGCGCCTTGAACTCTCCTGGACCCGTATTACAGCGCCCATTGCCGGACGCGTTGACCGCATACTGGTGACCCGGGGCAATCTGGTCAGCGGCGGCGTAGCGGGTAACGCCACGCTTTTGACGACTATCGTGTCTCACAATCCCATGTATGTGTATTTCGATATTGACGAAGCCACCTGGCTGAAGGCGTTACGGCATACCCGCTCCGACAAAAATCCACCGGTAGTCAACATGGGGTTAACCACCGATAACGGGCTGCCTTATCAGGGCGTACTCGACTTTATGGGCAATCAGATGAACCGCAGCACCGGCACTATCCGGGCGCGCGCCGTGATTCCTGACCCCGACGGAATGCTTTCTCCCGGCCTGTTTGCCCGAATCAGTTTGCCCATCGGCGAGCCGCGGGAAACCGTGCTGATTGACGATCTGGCGGTGAGCGCCGATCAGGGCAAAAACTATGTGCTGATCGTCGGCAAGGAGAATCAGGTGGAGTATCGTCCGGTTGAGTTGGGACAAATGGTCGATGGACTCCGCGTCGTTACACAGGGAGTACAGCCGGGAGAAAAAATCATCCTCAAGGGGCTGGTGCGTCCTGGCATGACCGTTGCGCCGCGTCTGGTGCCGATGCGGCAGAATATGCCCGATAAACAGACCGCGACATTGACTAAAGCGGACGGCGACAGTGCGTCGAAGGCGGTGCGCCAATGAAATTCACCCACTTTTTCATCGCACGGCCCATCTTCGCCATCGTCCTGTCGCTGTTAATGCTGCTGGCTGGCGCTATCGCCTTTTTAAAACTGCCGCTGAGTGAATATCCGGCCGTTACGCCGCCCACGGTACAGGTTAGCGCCAGCTACCCCGGCGCTAACCCGCAAGTGATTGCCGATACGGTAGCCGCGCCGCTGGAACAGGTGATCAACGGCGTTGACGGCATGTTGTATATGAATACCCAGATGGCCATTGATGGTCGCATGGTTATCTCTATCGCCTTCGAACAGGGAACCGATCCTGATATGGCGCAAATTCAGGTGCAAAACCGGGTATCCCGCGCGCTGCCTCGCCTGCCCGAAGAAGTCCAGCGAATTGGCGTTGTAACGGAGAAAACGTCCCCCGATATGTTGATGGTGGTCCATCTTGTCTCGCCGCAAAAACGCTATGACTCGCTTTACCTGTCTAACTTCGCCATCCGGCAGGTTCGCGACGAGCTGGCCCGTTTACCCGGCGTCGGCGATGTTCTCGTCTGGGGCGCGGGCGAGTACGCCATGCGCGTCTGGCTGGACCCGGCGAAAATCGCCAACCGCGGTCTTACCGCCAGTGATATCGTTACGGCGTTGCGGGAACAAAACGTACAGGTCGCCGCCGGTTCCGTCGGGCAACAGCCGGAGGCCTCCGCCGCTTTTCAGATGACAGTAAACACGCTGGGCCGCCTGACCAGCGAAGAACAGTTCGGCGAGATTGTGGTAAAAATCGGCGCTGACGGCGAGGTGACGCGACTGCGTGATGTCGCCCGCGTCACGCTGGGCGCAGATGCCTATACGCTGCGCAGTTTACTGAATGGCGAAGCGGCGCCAGCGTTACAGATTATTCAAAGTCCGGGCGCCAATGCGATTGACGTGTCTAACGCGATTCGCGGCAAAATGGATGAGTTGCAGCAAAACTTCCCGCAGGATATCGAATACCGGATTGCCTATGATCCTACGGTCTTCGTGCGCGCATCGCTACAATCGGTGGCGATTACCTTGCTGGAAGCCCTCGTGCTGGTCGTCCTTGTCGTGGTGCTGTTCCTGCAAACCTGGCGGGCGTCCATTATTCCTCTGGTGGCGGTTCCCGTTTCGCTGGTCGGCACCTTTGCCTTGATGCACCTGTTTGGCTTTTCGCTGAATACGCTTTCGCTGTTTGGTTTGGTCCTGTCGATAGGTATCGTTGTCGATGACGCCATCGTTGTGGTCGAAAACGTGGAACGTCATATCTCGCAGGGCAAAAGCCCCGGAGAGGCGGCAAAGAAGGCGATGGATGAAGTCACTGGTCCCATTCTTTCTATTACCTCGGTGCTAACGGCAGTCTTTATCCCTTCCGCATTCCTGGCGGGCCTGCAGGGTGAGTTTTATCGTCAGTTCGCGTTGACCATCGCTATTTCGACCATCCTTTCGGCCATTAACTCGCTGACGCTCTCCCCTGCGCTGGCCGCCATTTTGCTAAGACCGCACCACGATACTGCGAAGGCTGACTGGCTAACGCGGTTGATGGGCACGGTCACTGGCGGTTTTTTCCATCGCTTTAACCGTTTCTTCGACAGCGCGTCGAACCGCTATGTTAGCGCCGTCCGTCGGGCCGTGCGCGGCAGCGTCATTGTGATGGTGCTCTATGCTGGCTTTGTGGGGCTGACCTGGCTTGGCTTCCATCAGGTGCCGAACGGGTTTGTGCCTGCGCAGGATAAATACTATCTCGTCGGCATCGCCCAGCTCCCAAGCGGCGCATCGTTGGATCGCACAGAGGCGGTCGTAAAACAGATGTCCGCTATCGCGCTGGCGGAACCCGGCGTTGAAAGCGTCGTCGTCTTCCCCGGTCTGTCGGTTAACGGCCCGGTAAATGTGCCAAATTCGGCGCTGATGTTCGCCATGCTGAAACCCTTTGACGAGCGTGAAGATCCTTCACTTTCCGCTAACGCTATCGCCGGAAAGCTAATGCACAAATTTAGCCACATTCCCGACGGGTTTATTGGCATCTTCCCGCCGCCGCCGGTTCCAGGGCTTGGCGCGACGGGCGGCTTTAAATTGCAGATTGAAGATCGTGCGGAACTGGGATTTGAAGCGATGACAAAGGTGCAAAGCGAGATTATGTCTAAGGCGATGCAGACGCCCGAACTGGCCAATATGCTGGCCAGTTTCCAGACGAACGCCCCGCAATTACAGGTGGATATCGACCGGGTGAAGGCGAAATCAATGGGGGTATCGCTCACCGACATCTTTGAAACGTTGCAAATTAACCTCGGATCGCTTTACGTCAACGATTTCAACCGATTTGGCCGTACCTGGCGGGTGATGGCGCAGGCCGATGCGCCATTCCGTATGCAGCAAGAGGATATCGGCCTGCTTAAAGTCCGCAATGCGAAGGGCGAGATGATCCCGCTTAGCGCTTTCGTCACGATTATGCGCCAGTCGGGGCCGGACAGAATCATCCATTACAACGGCTTCCCCTCGGTAGATATTAGCGGTGGACCGGCTCCGGGCTTCTCCTCCGGACAGGCGACGGACGCGATTGAAAAGATCGTGCGTGAAACGTTGCCGGAAGGGATGGTCTTCGAATGGACCGATCTGGTTTATCAGGAAAAACAGGCCGGCAACTCCGCGCTTGCTATCTTTGCGCTGGCGGTGCTGTTGGCCTTCCTGATCCTGGCGGCGCAGTATAACAGTTGGTCGCTGCCCTTCGCCGTCCTGCTTATTGCGCCTATGTCATTACTCTCAGCCATTGTCGGCGTGTGGGTATCTGGCGGAGATAACAATATCTTTACGCAGATTGGTTTCGTGGTGCTGGTCGGCCTGGCGGCCAAGAACGCCATTTTGATTGTCGAGTTTGCCCGCGCCAAAGAACACGACGGCGCAGACCCGCTGACCGCCGTGCTGGAAGCGTCACGCCTGCGTCTACGTCCTATCCTGATGACCTCTTTCGCCTTTATCGCAGGCGTAGTACCGCTGGTACTCGCGACGGGTGCCGGCGCGGAAATGCGACATGCGATGGGCATCGCCGTGTTTGCCGGAATGTTGGGCGTCACGCTCTTTGGCCTGTTATTGACGCCTGTATTTTACGTGGTGGTTCGCAGGATGGCATTAAAGCGTGAGAACCGCGTTGATTCACATGATCAGCAAGCATAATGATGGGAATGGCATAATGAAGATCACTTTTACAGGCTATCGGCAGACCGCCACGCTGGCGACGCTTGCTTTCGTCACCACGCTTGCTGGCTGTACGATGGCGCCGAAGCACGAACGCCCCGCATCGCCGACTGCGATGGTCTATCCCTACGCAACGTCAACCGTTTCTGGCGCGCCGGATGCCGCTGACATTGGCTGGCGTGATTTCTTCCACGATCCGCTTCTACAGGAACTGATCGCGATCGCGTTACGCAATAATCGGGATTTACGCAAGGCAGGGCTCAATGTTGAAGCCGCCCGGGCGTTATACCGTATTCAGCGCGCGGAGATGCTGCCGACGCTCGGCATCGCCACCGCCATGGACGCCGGTCGCACTCCCGCCGATCTCAGCGTCATGGACGAGCCTGAGATTAACCGACGCTACGAGATGGCTGGGGCGACGACGGCCTGGGAACTGGATCTCTGGGGGCGAGTGCGAAGCCTTAGCGACCAGGCATTAGCCGCCTATATGGCGCTTGATGAGACGTACATTGCGGCGCGAATGAGCCTGGTTTCCGAAGTCGCCAGCGCCTGGCTGACGCTACGGGCTGACCGGGAGCTGCTGCGCTTAACCGAAAATACGCTGGCCGCGCAAAAAAGTTCATACACATTGACAACCCAGCTTGCCCGGACAGGCAACGCCACACAGCTCGATCTGCGTATGGCGGAGATCGCGCTGCGTTCTGCGGAAATCAATCGCGCGGCGTATACGCGACAGTTGGCGCGGGATCGTAACGCGCTGGAATTGCTGTTGGGCCAGCCGCTCACGCCTGAACTGTCGCGTCGACTAAACGAAGCGGTCACGCTTACGGAAGGCGCGATCCCGACCACTCTGCCAGGCGGATTACCGTCAGATCTGCTGGTACGCCGCCCGGATATTCGCGCCGCCGAGTACAGGCTGCGTGGCGCAAACGCCAGAATAGGCGCAGCGCGCGCCGCCTTCTTCCCGACCATCAGCCTGACAGGCACGGCGGGAACGGCCAGCGCGTCTCTTAGCGGACTCTTTGAACCGGGATCGGGAAGCTGGCGTTTTCTACCGCAAATCACCTTGCCTCTCTTTCACGGCGGCGCATTACGCGCTGACCTGGATAGGGCGCATGTCCAAAAACAGATTGAAATCGCCAGGTATGAAAACGTTATTCAGCAAGCCTTTCGCGACGTGGCGGATGGTCTGGCGGGACAGCGTACGCTGAATGACCAGGTGCAATCAGAACAACGCGCGGTTGAAGCCAGTCAAATCGCCTATGAGCTGGCCGGACTCCGTTTTCAGGAAGGCGTCGATGACTACCTTACGCTGCTTGATACCCATCGTATGCTTTATGGCGCGCAACAGCGTCTGGTGCGCACACGGCTCATGCAACAGCTGAATATCATTAATCTGTATAAAGCATTAGGCGGCGGTTGGCGGGAATACAGCGAGAAAAAACAAGGTTAGCCCAAATAGCGCCCGCGTCGCCAGTGCGGCGCGCGCGCTAAACAGGCATATATTACCTGCAAAATAAGGTTAACGAGGGCAACGATAAACGTTCCCGCTTAACGTGACATTCGTTTGTTTGCTTGAGCCCGAACCGTGCCATGAACTTCCTGTCTGGCCTGCACGCTGGGTTAACAGGACTACCGTATTGCCGCCCATTTTATAAGCTTTGTTTTTCAGATCGTTACGGGCACCCGTTTCCAGGTTACTGTTGGAAGTCCAGCCACCGGTAAAGAAATTCCCCTGGCTGCCCGTGATATCCCCTAAGTAGCTGCATTCCTTACCTGGCTCGCTGGTCATCACCCGTACCTGTTCAGCGCCATAATTCAACGAATTAGCACTACATGCGGTTAACGCCAAGCCGACGAAACATACTAAGATCTTTTTCATACTAATACCTGGTCTATTAATCATTAAATAATAACGCGTTCTTGCTTCTGAACGCCGTCAAGGAACTATATTTAAGATGTAACGAATGTCTTTCATTTGCTGAAGAAAAGTCTCTGTCATGATGCTATCATGTATGCTTGAGGCTATTTCTTGTTCAGTTTTTTCAATATGCTCTCTGAGCCTTATTTTTGTTTTTTCGTCAAGCGCCGAGATAAGTATCTTAATGGCAAGCAGCAAAGTAGGATTGATGCTTTCACACTCTCTCATCGTTAACTTTTTCATCTTGTTTGCTTCAAGCCTGATCGGCGTTTTTGTCTACACGGCAAATTTTAGATGCGAAGATATGGCGACTTCTTTGGTAAATAAATAGCAAATGGAAAAAGCGTTTGAAGCCATATTTACGACAGATACGCAATCTATGAATGTACAAAGTCTTACGACTCATGCCATAGCTACTGGCGATCTGACTCATCGACTTTTTATATAAAAAGTGCCATAACAACTCCTCCTCCTTTTTTGTCAACGGCGCAAGTTCACCGACCGCTACTTCGTTTGCACAAGCGTATTTAATGAAATGCTCAATAAAAACAGGCTTTGCCAAATCGGGATCGATATCAGGATCTCTATCGCAGCCATGTGGATAAAGTTTTCCAATATCTCTGCGCGTGAGCCAGATTCGACGAGCATGTGGATAATGCTGCATGAGCGCCTTAAAACCTTTCCAGACCCCCTGAATCAAAACTCGTCCATCAATAATAATTATGATATCTTCGCTAGCTGATATCTGACACGAATTATATTCTCCATTGAGTGGGAACATAAAGCACTTCCCATCCTCAAAGAGTGAAGCGATGCCTAAATAAGTATAATAATCATCCGTTAAAACTATACCTATCGTTTTTAACGGAAGTTGTTCCGATAGTGAATTTATCATAATTTCATCAATAGAATAACGCTACGGTGAGTGTTTTATCTTCCTCTTAAGATTACCTGAGCGCTCATAACCATCCCTATTCTGTAGCAGCGCCATATTATTTTTAATTCCTTGCCATAAACGTAACGCTTATACTTTTAATATCAGAAGCGATAACCTACGCTGACACCAAATGTATTGGTATCCACAGCGAAGAAACGACTGGCTTCCCATGATGCATCGATAGATATACTCTTAACTGGATTAAATATTACGCCAGCACCGTAGGCAAAGGAGTCTTCTTTTGAGTGTTTATTAAATTTCATCGTCGCTATACCCGCATTGCCGTACAGGCTCACATAGTCATTAAAACGATATGTTGGTCCAAACATCAAAGAACCATAGTCTACAGAATCGGAACCATTTTTATGCAACTTCCCCTCTTTCCAGGTGTAGTTCTCCATTTCATTGCGCGTCGCGGTGAATGAGCCTAACATCCCCCAGGTCTCATTGAACTCGTAACGATATTTAAAATTAAAGCCTCGCAGATCTTTGCTATCGCTATTTTTCAATGAACTGAGATGAGTTTGTGCATAACCAAACGATACGGTGTGCTGATCGTTAGCCAAAGCTAAAGGTGACGCTAATAATAAACCTAAAAAAACAAGGAACGAAGACCGTCTTTTCATTAAAACCACTCCATTTTTGATATATAATTAAGGCGGTACCGGAACTTATGGCACACAAATAGCATTTAGATTAAGAGTACCTAATGCGCTTATTACCAGTCATGCCAACTGCGGAGGTAATATAACCTGATATATTCGATAATGGATATGAAATCAGTCTTACAGAGTTCTTACTTTTTTATTAATAGCGGATTCATAGTTGCTTCAGACCCGATCCTGGCATCTCATCCGTCAGGCGGGCTGCGAGAGGTTATCAGCGAGTATCAGTCACCTCCCTGAAGAATAAGAAATTCATAAATCATTGTTTTACATGCATTTTAATTGATTATTGAGTTAACCTTTACCCTTGCGGAGGGCAATTTCGCAACTCGCGTTCTGACGCATTCAGACAACATTCAGATCTACTGCGCGGTACAAACGTTATAAAGCTGCCGATTAAGAGAATAGAAAAAGGTTTTCTCACCCACTTTAGATATTCGAATCTCATTAGCCGCTTCCGGATGCAGAACCCGTAAATATGATAACAGATCGCCAGCCGTGTCCGTGGCAAAGACTTTTACCTGGGATACTTCGAACGTATAAACACCAGGCGCTGTTCGATGTAAATTTTTCATATACACGTCCCGGTATAATATTTTTACACCGTTATCTTTTGTTTTTATTTCATATTGAAGCGTAATTCTCTTCATCTTAAAATCAAGAACAAGACTGCCATCGGCATGGATATCTTTAGGCTGTATCGTCGTTACCGTTCTTGTCGTACATAAAAATTCATTAGTATTAATAGAACTATGGTTACTGTTTCGTACCCAAACTACCATCAGTACGACTGAAACAGCCAACATACCAAGCGTCGCCACGCTTAATAACGTTCTTTTATGGAAATGCATTTCGGCTCCGCTATATCAAGTTGGTTAAGACACTGGACAAAAATATTTGTATTAGGAACGCGAATGTAATAAATGATTTTGCCGTTTTGTTTATGTATTTCATTACTCATCTCAGAGTACGCTTCAACGATATCCGTCAGATGGGTTTTATCATGCCCGACACTATAAAAAGTGTATCCATCATACGAACCCTGGAGGGTAAAGTAATCAATATTTTCACCCTTAACTTTATACATCATAAAAAACATCAGAAGCGCGGCCAGGCAAAAGTAGAGCCAATCTTTTTTATTCACAGCGCCCGGTATTGGGGTAATAATAGTGTCATCGTGTCGCACTTCAACCGTCGATAATTCTGTTTCAGCAACAGCAGGCAACGGCGTATTTTGCGCCTCATCACTCAACGGTTCAATGGAAACTGAGAGTAAAACACCCACGCGGGGACGAGTCACAACAGACGCCCCCTTAAGACCAATTTTATCAAATGATCCTCGTAGCTGGTTAATCAGTTTGTAATAACTGGCATCAGAGACCACGACACCTTTGCGCCCCCAGACATAGTTAATTAAATCATCTTTTTTAAAAAGGCCTTCATGAAAAGCGATAAGCAAACTGCGTTCCGATTCAGATATCGTTATCGACTCTCCGGCGCAGGAAAGCGTCATTCGTTCACAATCAAGAATAACTCTTTTGTCAATCAGATAATTGTTCTGACTCATAAAAATATCCGCCCCAGTGCTATCACGTTTCTTCACGGCATAAACATATTACCAGGATATATCGCGCTATTGAATTTTTTTCCGTAGCGAGCTCCTGTATTATTCAGCCACCAGGCCGCTCGCGGATCCGTTTTCCCCCTTGAGTAAACCATTTTGCCTCTGGGCCGACTTGCCAAGCCAGCTCATAAAGTCATTAGCCCCCATCGGCCTGGCATAAAGAAATCCCTGAACGAATCCTACCCCGTGGCTTAAGATGTAACGCAATTGGTGCTGGGTACTGACCCCTTCGGCAACCACATTAAGCCCCAGTCGCTGACTCAGCGTAATGATAGTATCCAGGACAGGAACATCATCGCTGCTGGTATCAATGGTATCGATAAACGTTCTGTCTATTTTAAGAGAGTCTACAGGTAATTGCTGGAGATAGGAGAGTGAGCAATAGCCGGTCCCAAAATCATCAATCGCTATTAACACGCCTTTTTCACGGAGCGTTGAAAGTTTTTCTGCGACCTGTGAAGGTTCTACAATCAGGCTACGCTCGGTGAGCTCCAACATAAGCGTTATCGTTCCCAAACGAGTCCTGAGCGCCTCTATATCTTGTATAAAACCGTCATCCATAAGATGCGCAGGCGATATATTTACGCTGATATAGAAATCATCCGGTACAGTCCAGTTTATTACGTCATGAGCAATCAGTTCGAACAGATGACGAGAGAGTGGAATAATCATGCCTTCATTTTCTGCGGCGGTAATAAAAATATCCGGGGTTATAAAACGGCCATCCGGTTGCGGCCAGCGCATTAGCGCCTCCACGCCGCCGCAACTACCGTGTTTAACATTAAAAACAGGCTGATAATGTACCGTAAACTCATTGTGCGTTATTCCCCTGGCAATCTCCCGGGCCAGAGATAAACGTTTTAAATACCAGCGCCTGTAGAACAACATCATCCCTACAGAAAGACACAATGACAGCGGAACAAAAATAAAAAGGTTTTGTAACCAGTATGCCGATAACGTTGAGAAAGGGGTTCGCACCATCAGCTGGATAGTGTGATCGGTTGAGGTGAACCGCTGCGTTAAAAACGCCTTACCGCGCAACGTCGCAGCGCTGGTAATCGCCTCCCCTGCGCCGAATGTCAGGCTAAAGGCTGATGCTCTCTCTGCAGCCAATATCTCCATGAGCTCCTGGACATACTGCGAGTCCACAATGACGAAGGCCGCTTTATTCGCTGCTACTTTTTTCACATAAACCACAACAAGGCGATTGGGTCCTTCGGCCATACTACCGATAGATCGCAACCACCGTTTCGGATAAGAAGCAGGTAAAGAAAGCCCTGCCAGCCGGGAAAAATGATAGCGTTCGGTTCCTGTGACAAAGGAGCAAGTGATATCACCATTTTCCAGAAACCCAATGTCACGGACATAAGGAGTGAAGGCCCGCGTTCTGGACAGTTCTTTCAGCGTGTCAGTACAGGAACTCTCAGCCAGTCTGGTGGCTTTTCCGGCGACTTGCCAGGAGGCGGCAGATATATCCGCGCTAAACCGCAGCAGCGTATTGGCGCTGACGGCGATATCTCGTTTTAGCTGGAAGATACCCGCGAGTAACCCCACCAATATCATGACGATCAGTGGAACGGCAATAAACAACATCAGAAATAGCTTTCTTACTTTCAAATCATTGCCCTCTTACCGGCCTTCCTTTTGCCACTGTATGCTTTTATAAGATAACTAAAGTAACATTAATATAGAAAAGCAATATTGAGAGATAGGTTATACGTTCTTAATGATAGCAAGATGGCACTCCCTGTGCCGAAAATAGACAAGAAAATATCAATACCCAACAGGTGCAGGATACTATCGTTAAAATAAGCGATAGCAGATATCCAAAATACAGACGCATTCAATATGTTAGCCTGATACCAGGTTCGCTGCCTGATGAGGCATAACCATCACGGAACGAATTCCCATCAATACAGGGATTATTGGCTACAACTCAACGTTACTACTGGTGGTACACACATTATACAAATGCCGATTAAGCGAAAACATGTAGGTATTTTTCCCAATTTTTACCATCTTTAACTCATTAATCGTACCAGGCTGTAACAGTCTCAGCCAGGAAAACAAATCGCCAGCAGTATCAGACTCAAAAGTCTTAACTGAATTGACTTTAAAAGTAAATGTTTTCATACCCGTTCTGCGCAGTTTGCTGATACAGATGTCACGAAAAAAAAGCCGTTTTTCTTTCGTATCGGTAGTTACATCGTAGTGTAGGGTAATCCTGCCGGATTTAAGATCCAGCACAAGTCCACCATCCATGTACAATTTTCGTGGCGCAATATACGCTTCTGATTTTGTCGTGCATATAAGATTATTGGTTCTATAAGAGTCACGATTTACCCACTCAAGCGCTATTACCGATCCGATTGCGACAATGGCGATAAATATTACAAATATAATCAGTAACGTTCTTTTACTGTAATACATTTTGGCACCGCCATTTCAACAGGATTTAAGCATTGCAGAAAAATATTCATGTTAGGCTCCCTGATATAATAAAGATGGCGTCCATTTTGCCGGTAAATTTTAATTTTTAGAGAGTTAAAAGCAAAAACTACTTCACTTAATGTGACCTTATCCTCTTTTGTTTTATAGATTGCATAATCGTTATATTCGCCAAGATATGTAAAAAAACTATCAGAGCTGTTACGAACAGGCGCTTTATATATAGTAAATACACCATAGAGCAATGCCAGAAGAATGGCTCCTGTTAACACCACAAATACGCTGTGACGTTTAATTTTGTAAAATATTTTCTCCCGAGTCGGGGTGCCTTTAACGTTTTCATCACTCACCTTGAGGGAGGTGATTTTTTTTATAGGTTCAATGGCAACAGACAGCGACACCCCCACCCGAGGGCGAGTTACGATATCAGATGGCTGTAGACCGATGCTACTAAAATCATTTCTCATTTGATTAATGAGTTTATAGTAACTTGATTCTGAGACGCAGCCTCCACGATTTTCCCAAACAAAATGAATAATATCTTCTTTTTTGTAAAGACCATGCCAAAAAGCAAGAAGCAGATGGGTCTCAGCTTCTGATATTCTGATTATCTCATTACCATGCGATAAGGTCATCTTCGTACTATCAAATACAACACGCTTATCAAGTAAAAATATGCTTTCATTCATGACAATCCTAAAGGTAACTGCATCCATCATTCAGACGACATATTATCATGCTCAAAAAAGAATTCAGCCCCCTAATTAACCTGAGTTTAACTTATAAGTCTCACTTATAGTAAACAATAATTGACACAAGTATTACCTGCACATTACAAATCAAACAGTTATAGGTAAATCTGAACACTTTTCTTTACCTTAACGCAAACTCAGGAAACTTCTGAAAGGCCAAAAGTAAGAAAAAAGTAAGACTAATTATACTGTTTCAGAAGCACATTTCAGAAAATTTACCTTAATCTCACCATCGTATTATCCATCAGGAGGTTTAACTGATGCGGATTTTACATAGCAAAAATGTGCAGGTTTGTATTGCAACATAGTCTATCTATTCAGACGCGGAGAGAATTGTTATCGGATTACACTCAATCAAATGATAACACTATCAGTTGTACTAATGAGATGTATGGACGAAAGCGCTTATCGCTCTATTTCATGATAGGAGAAATAAGTCTGTTTGTTTTATATCGCATTATCAATAGTCAGGAGGGTATAGCTCACATCCAAAAATAGAGTTAATGATCGTTATTTTTACCACTCCTCCATAAGCACGAACATTCGGGCGAATTGCACTCGTCCTGAAAAAGTAAAGATTAATACAGGAACATTATCATATGTCTATGAAAAAATATTTAGCAATGATCACAGGCTCGCTTCTTGTCTCCAGCAGCGCGATGGCTGTTTCTGATAACACCATCACCTTTCAAGGGGAAGTCTCTGATGAAACGTGCTCTGTCGTGATTAATGGTAATCAGGCTAAACCCGTCGTGTTATTGCCAACAGTAAGTACTAAAGATTTATCAGAACAAGGGAAAACCGCAGGGCCAATAACGTTTGATATTGGGCTGTCCGGGTGTACCGGCTCTAAGGACAAAACAACAAAAATTTCCACTGTCTTTGTCGGTAATCAGGTCACCAGTAACGGTAACCTGGGTAATACTGGCAGCGCGAAAAATGTTGAAGTCCAATTACTCGACACCTCAGGGGAGCCAATCAATCTGACCGGCGGCTTTACTGGCGACGGCGACCTACAGCTGGAACCAAATGCTTCTGAAGCGAGCGCGACTTATACCGCGCGGTATTACTCTACCGGGAAAGCAGAGGCTGGGACAGTCGCTGCCACCCTACAATACGCCGTTTCGTATAAATAATTGTCGCTACGGTCTGGCGTTGAAACGCCAGACCATTTTCAATCGTCAGGGAGTTGTTGAGATGAAAATGGATACCCGACATTCCGCATTATATTACTTAATAGTTTTTCTATTGCTGGCCCTACCCGCCACAGCATCGTGGGCGAGCGTTACTATTTTGGGTAGCCGAATAATTTACCCATCAACAGCCTCCTCCGTAGATGTGCAGTTAAAAAATAATGATGCAATACCTTATATCGTACAAACCTGGTTTGACGATGGCGATATGAATACCAGCCCGGAAAATAGCAGCGCGATGCCGTTCATTGCCACGCCGCCGGTATTTCGTATTCAACCCAAAGCAGGCCAGGTTGTACGCGTAATTTATAACAACACGAAAAAATTGCCGCAGGATCGTGAGTCAGTATTCTGGTTTAACGTATTACAGGTACCACCAACGAATATTGGCAGCGACAGCGGGCAAAATAAAATGTTGGTGATGCTGCGCTCAAGAATAAAACTTTTCTATCGTCCTGACGGGCTAGGTAAACCTGATAATCTGGCGAAAAAATTACAGATTAAAACGGTAAATAAAGGTTCTGGAAAAAGCGGTATTGTTATTGTTAATCCGCAGCCCTGGTTTGCCTCTTTAAGTAACCTGAATGTAAAAGTGAACGGCGCTTCGTATAACCTGGATGCTGACATGATTGCCCCTTTCTCCAGTCAAACCTGGTGGCTGCCGGGCAAGCGGTCACTCAAATCCTTCTCCGGTACAGTCACCGTTACTTTGGTTAACGACCTGGGCGCAAGGATAAGCGAGAGCTACGATGTCCCCCACCATTAATTTGAACCACAAAAGCCTTGCGCTATTGATCGCCATAGTTTGCTCAGGCTCCGCGCAGGGTGAAGAGTATTATTTTGATCCTGCGCTACTTCAGGGGGCCACTTACGGACAAAATATTGCCCGTTTTAATGAACAGCAAACGCCTTCCGGAGACTATCTTGCCGACGTTTACGTTAATGGCACGCTGGTAACTGCGAGCACTAATATTCGATTTAATGCTGTAAAAGAGGGTCAACAGACGGAACCCTGCCTGCCCTTATCGGTGATGAAAGCGGCACAGATAAAATCACTCCCCGCAACCGGCGCTGCGACCGAGTGTCGCCCGCTCAGGGAGTGGGTACCTCATGCCGGTTGGCAATTTGATAGCGCCACGCTTCGCCTGTTGCTGACGATTCCAATGACCGAACTTACGCACAAACCGCGCGGTTATATCTCCCCTTCAGAGTGGGATAGCGGCGCGCTGGCGCTGTTTTTACGCCATAACACAAACTGGACCCGCACCGAAAATACCGACAGCCATTATCGCTACCAATACTTATGGAGCGGTTTAAACATGGGCGTTAACCTCGGACTTTGGCAGGTCCGTCATCAAAGTAATCTACGCTATGTCAATAGCAACCAGAGCGGAAGCGCCTGGCGCTATAACAGCGTTCGAACCTGGGTGCAAAGACCTGTCGCGTCTATTAACAGTATCCTGTCGCTGGGCGATAGCTATACGGACTCCAGCTTATTCGGCAGTCTGTCCTTTAACGGGGTTAAGCTTGTCACCGACGAGCGGATGCGCCCGCAGGGCAAACGCGGTTATGCGCCGGAAGTTCGGGGCGTAGCGGCCAGTAGCGCGCACGTGGTAGTAAAACAACTGGGGAAAGTGATTTATGAAACCAACGTTCCGCCGGGCCCATTTTATATTGACGATCTGTACAACACCCGTTATCAAGGCGATCTGGAGGTAGAGGTTATCGAGGCCAGCGGTAAAACCTCACGTTTCATCGTGCCTTATTCTTCCGTGCCGGATTCGGTTCGCCCCGGTAACTGGCACTATTCGCTGGCCTTCGGCAGGGTTCGTCAGTACTACGATATTGAAAATCGTTTCTTTGAGGGAACGTTCCAGCACGGCGTTAATAACACCATTACCCTCAACCTCGGTTCACGAATTGCTCAGCGTTACCAGGCATGGCTGGCGGGCGGCGTCTGGGCCACCGGTATGGGCGCGTTCGGCCTTAACGCCACCTGGTCGAATACGCGCGCAGAGCATAACGATCGCCAGCAAGGCTGGCGCGCGGAACTCAGTTACAGCAAAACGTTTACCACCGGCACTAACCTGGTGCTGGCGGCTTATCGTTATTCAACCAACGGCTTTCGCGATCTTCAGGACGTGCTCGGCGTACGCCGGGAAGCAAAAACGGGGATTGATTACTACTCCGACACGCTGCATCAGCGCAATCGCCTGTCCGCAACGGTAAGCCAGCCGTTAGGACGGCTTGGCACGCTTAACCTCAGCGCCAGCACCGCAGACTACTACAATAACCAATCGCGTATAACACAGCTACAAATGGGGTATAGCAACCAGTGGCGGAATATAAGCTACGGGGTGAATATTGCACGACAGCGCACCACCTGGGATTACGATCGCTTTTATCACGGCGTTAACGAACCACTGGACGTGAGTAGCCGACAAAAATATACCGAAACCACAATGTCGTTTAATGTCTCTATACCGCTGGATTGGGGCGAAAACAGAACGTCTGTCGCCATGAATTATAACCAGTCCAGTCAAAGCCATTCCTCAACCGTATCCATGACCGGCAGTAGCGGTGAAAACAGCGACCTGTCATGGTCGGTTTATGGCGGCTACGAGCGTTATCGCAATAGTAATAGCGATAGCAGCGCGCCAACGACGTTTGGCGGTAATCTACAACAGAACACCCGGTTTGGCGCACTTCGCGCCAACTATGACCAGGGTGATAACTATCGTCAGGAAGGGCTGGGCGCGTCCGGCACCCTGGTACTTCACTCTGGAGGTCTGACGGCTGGCCCCTATACCAGCGATACCTTTGCGCTTATTCATGCCGATGGCGCGCAGGGCGCGATCGTACAAAATGGCCAGGGCGCTGTGGTTGATCGCTTTGGTTACGCCATTCTGCCTTCGTTATCTCCTTACCGCGTCAATAACGTTACGCTCGATACCCGTAAGATGCGCAGCGATGCCGAACTGACGGGAGGAAGTCAGCAGATTGTGCCCTATGCTGGCGCCATCGCGCGTGTCAATTTCGCCACTATTAGCGGCAAAGCGGTGCTGATCTCCGTGAAGATGCCGGATGGCGGCATACCGCCAATGGGCGCTGATGTTTTCAACGGTGAAGGCACAAACATCGGCATGGTCGGCCAGAGTGGGCAGATTTATGCCCGTATCGCCCATCCGTCGGGTTCTCTACTGGTGCGCTGGGGAACAGGGGCAAACCAGCGTTGCAGGGTTGCCTACCAACTCGATCTTCACACCAAAGAACCGTTTCTCTATCTGAACAAAAACTGCGAGAAGGAATAGCACAATGCTTTTTAGTTTCCGAACGCTATTGTTTATCACCAGCCTGTTCGTCAGCGCCGGAACATGGTCGTCATGTATCAAAGTCACCGATAAGAGCGCGCTCTCTGACGCGGCGATAAAAGCGGGCTACACGGCGCAAAACTGGATCGGCGCAACTGACACGAATACCGGTAATATCGGTTTGCCAACGGTGATTAGCATCAGTAATAGTGAAACATTTCAACCCTCCGGCACATTATTGGCCAGTGGGATCGGTAACTTCCTGACGGCCGCCACCGGCACGCCCTATTCCAGTAAACAGGTACTTTACCGCTGCGATTCTGCCGATGCCGGGAAGCTCTATGAGATGTATTCGACAAATGGCGATAGCGCTTTTGCGGGGGCATTTTTTACTCCCGAAGTAGAAGGCGCCTATTATGATGTGGAGCGTAATGTTGCTGTCCGTATGACAAACCTCAGTACCGGCGAATATTACAGCCGTTTCTGGAAAGAACGCCAACTTACCGCAGACAGTTGGTTTCAGGATGACAAATATATTTATATTCCTGCCAGCGCGTTTAGCAACGTGTTATATGAGATGTTTAAAATTGACTCAAGAAAATATTTTGCCTACCAGAATCCAATGGACCGAGATACCTGGACGCAGCCTCGGGGTTATATCGCCTTTAAAGGCCCAGGCTTGATTACCGAGCGGATCCAAGCGGGACTGGATCATGCCAGCGATTATTATGGCTGGCCCGGCTATTGGCCCGGGGCATGGAGTACATATAATAGCGTCACCTATGTTCGCGGCGCGTTATGTAAAATCACAGATTATCCTGCGATCGTGAAAATTCCCCCTGTCGCCGTCGGCATATTAGCCGCCGGAGGCAATAGCCAGGCGCCTTTCCACGTCAGCCTGGAATGTGAGTCCGGCGCTATGTCCAGTGCCCTCCCGTCCACCAGCGCCGCTAATGTCGCAATGGGGTTTGTCGTTAATCAACCCACCGCCGTGGCGGCGGCGCGTCGCCTGGGGCTAACCACATCCGCAGGTGGTCTGTCGTGGCTACTGGACACCCATTATGGCGAACCTGGCGTAGCCTCCGGAGTGGGTATCCGCATCTATAACGATGCCGGTACGCCGATTAACCTGTTACCCGATCGGATCAAGACAGGCACTGGCAACGCCCGAGGCTGGTATGGCTATAAAGATTTAACTACACGGGTATCATCCGGTTCAGTAGAAACCTACAGCGGTGATTTTACTGCCTCGCTTGAGGCGATCGGCGGACAAACAGTAACGGCAGGAAGCGTGAATGCGCAATTACAGGCAGTGGTTAGTTTTCAGTAAAGTCATATTAACGCTACTTGGGTTGACGGGATGGTATGGCCCGGCACAAGCCGCCGTTAATATTGACAGAACCCGAATTATTTTTGCTTCAGATGATATCGCTCAATCGTTGACATTATCCAACGATAATACAACGCCGATGCTGTTACAGGTATGGACCGACGCAGGAAACATTGACGCCTCTCCGGATAACAGCAAAACGCCGCTGGTGGCGCTGCCGCCGGTATTTAAAATGCAGCCAGGAGAACTGAGAACGCTTCGCCTGCTCCTGAGTTCCCGCCAGCAGCTTGCAACGGACCGGGAGAGTCTCTTCTGGCTAAACATTTATCAGATACCGCCACTCCCCCATGACATTAAAAACAACCCGCGAAAACTGGTATTACCGCTTCGTTTGCGGCTAAAAATTTTAATTCGCCCGACCGGGCTAAAAGCGCCAACGGAAGCGGAGGAGAAAAAATTACGTTTTATTGCTAAAGAGAATACTATACGGATAGTTAACCCCACCTCGTGGTATATGAGTTTAACGCTAACGACGGATGACAAGAAAAGTATCGGCGATATCATGGTTGCGCCGAAAACAGCACTTGATGTGCCGCTAACACGCTCGCCAACGCCGGGAGCATCGATAAATTATGCAGTAATCAATGACTCCGGGAACTGGCGACAATATACCGCCATACTGGAAAAATATATTAGTAAGAGTGATTTTATTCCTGAGTTTTGATGGGAAATATTCAGGGATACGGTCGTATCCCTGAGACAAGCCAGAATTCAGCATGTACCATTGTCAAAAATAGCATTAAGCTGATATTTTTCTTTTTGCACGGCATCTTTGTTCTGTTGAGTTCCCTTCTCCTCAACAGACATATCCCATACGTTTTCATTATCTGACTCAATTAATGTGTAGAACGTATTATTATTACGTATCATATAACCGCGAAAATTATTTTCGATGCCCGTTGTCACAGGCTTAGCAGCCCCTGAGAATAACGAAAGGCGTACCATGCAGAATGAATGCTTTCCGGACTGACGTCCTCATAGACATCTATACCATGCTAAGCAAGTATGCGAGAAAGAAAATGAGAAGATTGTTATGAAAGAAAAGTTTGTTACTACTTGATTGAGATGGTGCCGATAATAGGAGTCGAACCTACGACCTTCGCATTACGAATGCGCTGCTCTACCAACTGAGCTATATCGGCCCTGAGAAGGGTGTGTTCACACGGGTGAATCACGGGGTAGAAGGTTAAAACTAACCGGGCGGTGCGTCAATAGCCTTGCTACTCAACCGGCTATTTTTGCACCGCTCGACATTAATTACGCACGAATCGTACCATCGCCAAAGCCGATCCACTTATAGGTGGTAAGCGCTTCAAGCCCCATCGGACCGCGGGCATGTAATTTCTGCGTGCTGACCGCCACTTCTGCGCCAAGCCCAAACTGCCCGCCGTCGGTAAAACGGGTAGAGGCGTTGACATAAACCGCAGCGGAATCAACTTCGTTCACGAAACGCGCAGCATTATGCATATCACACGTCAAAATGGCATCGGAGTGCTGAGTACCATGTTCGCGAATGTGGGCGATAGCGCCATCCATATTTTCGACCATCACAACGTTCAGATCCAGAGACAGAAACTCGTTATCCAGCTCTTCCGGTTTCAGCGGCACCAGTTTGGCAGGGCCATGCAGTGCCTGCATGACGGTTTCATCCCCATGCAACGTTACGCCGCTCTCCGCCATCTGCTTGCTCAGCGCAGGCAAAAAGCGTTCTGCGATGTCCTGATGCACCAGCAAGGTTTCCACCGTGTTACAGGTGCTCGGGCGCTGGGTTTTGGCGTTGACGATAATCTTCAGCGCCGGGGCGATGTCTGCGCTGCTATCGACAAAAATATGGCACACGCCAATCCCGCCGGTAATCACCGGAATGGTGGATTGCTCGCGGCACAGTTTATGCAAGCCTGCGCCGCCGCGCGGGATCAGCATATCGATGTACTTATCCATACGCAGCATTTCATTGACCAGCGAACGATCCGGATTATCAATCGCCTGAACCGCCGCTTCCGGTAAACCGCAAGCTTTCAGTGCCTTCTGAATGACACGAACGGTTGCGGCATTCGTGCGATGCGTCTCTTTCCCACCGCGTAGAATCACCGCATTACCGGTTTTCAGACACAAAGAAGCCACATCAACGGTAACATTCGGACGCGCCTCATAGATAACGCCAACCACGCCCAACGGCACGCGGCGGCGCTCCAGACGTAACCCGCTGTCCAGCAGACCGCCGTCGATCACCTGCCCGACCGGGTCGGCGAGATTACAGACCTGGCGCACATCGCCAGCAATCGCTTTCAGACGCGCAGGGGTCAGCGCCAGGCGGTCCAGCATCGCTTCGCTCAGGCCATTGGCTCGCGCCTGCTCAACATCTTGTACGTTCGCGCTGAGGATACTTTCCATTTGCGCTTCCAGTTCATCGGCTATTTTTTCCAGCACGCGATTTTTTTCGCCGCTGGAGAGCAGCGCCAGCTTATACGACGCCGCTTTAGCAGCAATGCCCATTTGTTCCAGCATATGCCTGTTCCTTATCGAGTAATCATGTCATCACGATGAACAGCGACCGGGCCATATTCATAGCCCAGAATCGCATCGATTTGTTGAGAGTGGTGGCCGGCTATCCGCCGCAGAGCATCACTGTTATAACGGCTGACGCCATGAGCGATATCACGCCCTTGCAGGTTACAAATTCTGATGACCTCCCCCCGCGAGAAATTGCCCGTCACGCTTTTGATGCCTTTTGGCAGAAGTGAACTGCCACGTTCCAGCATTGCCGCGGTCGCGCCTTCATCAACCGTAATTTCGCCTGCCGGCGGCGCCCCGAAGATCCAACGTTTGCGGTTCTCCAGCGGCGAGGCTTGCGCATGAAAACGGGTGCCGACGGAAATCCCCTCCATCACATCGCCGATCACGCCCGGTTTACTGCCTGAGGCAATAATCGTATCAATACCCGCGCGACAGGCCACGTCTGCCGCCTGAAGCTTAGTGCTCATACCACCGGTCCCCAGTCCGGAAACGCTGTCTCCCGCGATAGAGCGCAGCGCATCGTCAACGCCATACACATCTTTGATAAGCTCCGCCTGCGGATTGCTACGCGGATCGGCGGTAAATAATCCTTGCTGATCGGTCAGCAGCAGCAGTTTATCCGCGCCTGCCAGGATCGCCGCCAGCGCGGAGAGGTTATCGTTATCGCCCACTTTAATTTCCGCTGTCGCAACGGCATCATTTTCATTGATAACCGGCACAATATGGTTATCCAGTAATGCACGCAGCGTATCGCGGGCGTTCAGAAAGCGCTCTCTGTCTTCCATATCCGCACGCGTCAACAGCATCTGTCCGATATGGATACCGTAAATTGAAAACAACTGCTCCCACAGTTGAATCAGGCGGCTTTGCCCTACCGCCGCCAGAAGCTGTTTAGAGGCAATTGTTGCCGGCAGTTCCGGGTAGCCGAGATGTTCACGTCCGGCGGCAATCGCGCCAGAGGTAACAATAACAATACGATGTCCTGCGGCGTGTAGCTGCGCACACTGGCGGACAAGTTCTACGATATGGGCACGGTTCAGGCGGCGCGATCCGCCTGTTAGCACGCTGGTGCCGAGTTTTACGACCAGCGTCTGGCTGTCACTCATGATTCTCTGCCGTTCAAAATAAGAAATAAAGACCAAATGAACGTTTTAGCAGGACTGGCTCCGGTTGCCAACAACCTGTACGCATAGCGTGAAATTTTGTTGCGCAGGATCAGCAAGCGTAGCGGCGGAATTTGACCATTTTATTACCGCAACAATTAAACATATTTTTTTAAAAAAATTCTCACTTTATCATAAATCTTTCATTACCGAACGTTAAAAACCTTCCTGTTTTTTACCGGGTCTCCCGACAAATCATAGCGCGTAATTAAAACAGGAATGGAAATGAATAAGAGCACTCTGGCAATAGTGGTGAGTATCATCGCATCAGCATCTGTTCACGCCGCCGAGGTTTACAATAAAAACGGTAATAAGCTTGATGTGTATGGAAAAGTTAAAGCCATGCACTATATGAGCGATTATGACAGCAAAGATGGCGATCAAAGCTACGTTCGTTTTGGTTTTAAAGGCGAAACGCAAATTAACGATCAATTGACCGGCTACGGGCGCTGGGAAGCTGAGTTTGCCGGTAATAAAGCCGAAAGTGATTCGTCCCAGCAAAAAACCCGCCTGGCCTTTGCAGGCCTGAAATTAAAAGATATTGGTTCTTTTGACTATGGACGTAACCTGGGCGCGCTGTACGATGTTGAGGCCTGGACGGATATGTTTCCCGAATTCGGCGGCGACTCTTCCGCCCAGACCGATAATTTTATGACTAAACGCGCCAGCGGGCTGGCGACTTACCGCAATACCGATTTCTTCGGCATCGTTGATGGACTGGATCTTACCTTACAGTATCAGGGGAAAAACGAAAATCGCGATGTGAAAAAGCAAAACGGCGACGGCTTCGGCACATCCGTGAGCTATGATTTCGGCGGCAGCGATTTTGCCGTCAGCGGCGCTTATACTCTCTCCGATCGCACCAGGGAGCAAAATCTGCAGCGCCGCGGTACGGGCGATAAAGCCGAAGCCTGGGCTACGGGTGTAAAGTATGACGCTAATGATATTTATATTGCGACTTTCTATTCAGAAACCCGCAACATGACGCCAGTTTCCGGCGGATTTGCCAATAAAACCCAAAATTTCGAAGCGGTTATCCAGTATCAGTTTGATTTTGGTCTGCGTCCGTCATTAGGCTATGTGCTGTCAAAAGGCAAAGATATTGAGGGCGTCGGCAGTGAGGATTTGGTGAATTACATTGACGTTGGCGCAACCTATTACTTCAACAAAAATATGTCCGCGTTTGTAGATTACAAAATCAATCAGCTTGATAGCGATAACACGTTAGGCATTAATGACGATGATATTGTGGCAATAGGGTTGACCTACCAGTTCTGATAAGTCGCATTGTGCCTGATGGCGCTACGCCATCAGGCATGGCAGCAGGGTTATGCCGACAGTTTTACCGGCTCGTCGTTGAAATCGTCAGACGGCTCCAGCGCCAGCTCCATAGAAATCAGCAGGTCGCGTAGCTTTTCATGAAACTCGCGTAGCGTGTATTCCAGTCGCTCCACCACTTCGGTTTCGTTAATCGGTACTGCGGTCCAGTTGCCCTCTTTATCAAACAAACCAAACTGATAACGATAAGTGAAGCGTTTCTCTTGTGCTTCCAGCTCCATCCACCAGCCCCAAAATTCACGCTTCTCTGGCGCGGGCTTCACGTTGACGCAAACTGCCAGGCAATCGAAAAAAAAACGATTGTCTTCGCACTGCCCTTCCCGGATATAGGGGCCAAGCGCGGTAAATTTCTTGATCAATCTACTTTTCGGGTGTCCACTCGGTAACGTCATTGCGATCTCCTTTAATGAAGCAACTGTTTTACCAAATCAATAGAATTTATCAATCTATTAACACAATCTATGATTAATCCAGTCGGTAATTTCTTGCAGCGCGTGGTCAAAATTGCGGTACACCGGGTTAAAAGGGATCTCTATCAGCTTACCGTCTGAAGATGATGTTGTAATTAAGCGAGACTCTTCTTCCGGGCTGAAAGGATCGTTTTTCCAGAAGCCGGAAAGCATTGGCGTAGGACAACGTCTGCCCAGTAGCCCCTGTACTTTCAACGAATAGCGATTGAGCTCCACACGCAGCGCCTCATCCGAAGCATCATGCATACCCAGACGGCTGGCCAGCACATCCAGATACATCTCCGGCACCGTGCTCTGTCGTTGCGGATCGCTAAGTAGCGCATGGACCACCGGCCCCAGGCAAGCCACTGCTTTCAAACGCGGCGCTTCCAGATAGGCCAGACGCACCGCAACATTGGCGCCAAAACGGAAACCAAACGCCGCAACACGGGTATGATCCACCCAGGGGACATTAGGAAGCGCTTTTAACACATGCTGGTGGAGCAAGCTGGAATCCTGGGTTAATTTCCACTTTGATGAAAATCCAACCGAAGGCATATCAAGCGTTAACATCGCGATACCGCGCGGCGCGAAATAGCGTTCATACAGGGTGTAATAGTCGGTTTGCATGGCGTCCAGGCCGCCGCACATGAGCACCGTCGGAAACGGACCATCCCCTTTCGGCATATGTAAAAACGCGGTGACAGGCGAACCGCCAGGAACGGCAAATTCCATTTCACGTAACGAGCCGGGCAACCGCTGCGCGGCCTCTTCATAGGCGCGATTCGCCAGCGCCTGCGCCTGCTCCGCCAGCTCATCGCCCTTCAAATGCGGGTAGGCGGCAATGTTATAGAGCGTTGAGGCATGAAGCCAGTAGCGTCCGCTGCGCATGGCGTCCTGTTCCTGACAGGCTTTCTGCTGCCAGTCCATCGCCTGCTTTGCCCACTCATAAATCCAGTTGCCGCCGCGGTAACCGATGACCGTATCGTATAAATCATCATCCGTTCGCTCTGCGTCGCTCATCACAATGCGCGCCTGCACATCAAGGATTTCTCGTGGGTCAACGCCGCGCCAAATCCACATCAGGCGGTTTATCATGCGATACCAGTGCGGGACGTTCTTACCGTCCAGCGCGGATTGCATGGGCGGCTGCGACCCACGATTGAACCGACGGACAAGGGTAGACGTTTCAGTATGTTTAAAGCGGGGTTTGAACAGGGTTTCGCTGAGGTTAGCCTGTGTCATTCGTGCAGCCTCCTTGGATACTCATAGAGGCTTATTGTAACCAATAAAACAGCGCCCGGCATTGCCGGGCGCTCTGAAAAACTGCTGATTAACGACCTGAAATCGGCGGTACAAATACCACACCCATATCCCAGGGCTGCTCAATCCAGGTGTTCTGAGGAATATCAATAACATAATCATCAACCAGCGGACGGCCCGCCGGTTTAGCGAAAATCGTGACGAAATGCGCTTTAGGGTACATTTCGCGAATCGCGACGGCGGTGCCGCCGGTATCGACCAGATCGTCGATGACGATAAAGCCTTCGCCGTCGCCTTCTGCACGTTTCAGCACTTTCAGTTCGCGCTGGTTATCGTGATCGTAGCTGGAGATGCATACGGTATCGACATGACGAATGCCCAATTCACGCGCCAGTAGTGCGCCCGGTACAAGGCCGCCACGACTTACGGCAATAATGCCTTTCCATTGTTCTGAAGGCATGAGGCGGCTCGCCAGTTTGCGTGCGTGAATCTGCAACATGTCCCAGGTGACGACGTATTTTTCGCTCATGTGAAGTGTCCCAGCCTGTTTATCTACGGCTTAAAAAGTGTTCGAGGGGGAAATAGTTGCGCGAGATTATAGAGACCTGACGCGCTAAAAACCAGTGTTTAGCGGAATCCACGCCTCTTTTTGTATGCTTTATACTACCCGCAGGCGGAGAAAGTGGTATTCTCAGTCGCATCTCGTAAGAGTTATCAATTCCGCTAACCCTGTGGCCTGTAAGAACGTTTTTCAGACCACCGCCAAGGAGACTTATCGTGTCTGAACTGTCTCAGTTATCACCACAACCTTTGTGGGATATTTTTGCCAAAATCTGTTCTATTCCTCACCCGTCCTATCACGAAGAGCAACTCGCGGAACATATTGTGAGTTGGGCCAAAGAGAAAGGCCTTTACGTGGATCGCGACCAGGTCGGTAATATTCTGATCCGTAAGCCCGCCACTGCAGGTATGGAAAATCGCAAGCCGGTCGTTTTACAGGCGCATCTGGATATGGTGCCGCAAAAAAATAGCGACACCGTTCACGACTTCACTACAGATCCTATCCAGCCTTATATTGATGGCGAATGGGTTAAAGCGCGCGGTACTACGCTCGGCGCCGACAATGGTATTGGAATGGCTTCTGCGTTAGCGGTACTGACTGATGATAATGTCGTCCATGGCCCGCTGGAAGTGCTGCTGACCATGACCGAAGAAGCCGGCATGGATGGCGCGTTCGGCCTCCAGTCCGGCTGGTTGCAGGCCGACATCCTGATCAACACCGACTCTGAAGAAGAAGGTGAGATCTATATGGGCTGCGCAGGCGGCATCGATTTTACCTCTAATCTGCCGTTGACCCGTGAAGCTGTACCCGCAGGATTTGCGTGCTTTAAGCTAACCCTGAAAGGTCTGAAAGGCGGCCACTCCGGTGGTGAAATTCACCTCGGCCTTGGCAATGCCAACAAATTGCTGGCGCGTTTTCTGGCCGGGCACGCAGAAGAACTGGATCTGCGTCTGATCGATTTCAACGGCGGCACGCTGCGTAACGCGATTCCGCGCGAAGCGTTCGCTACCCTCGCCGTTTCCGCAAACAACGTAGGCGCTCTGAAAACATTAGTGAACGCTTACCAGGATATTCTGAAAAACGAACTGGCGGAAAAAGAGAAAAACCTGACGCTGCAACTCAATGAGGTTGCTAGTGATAAAGCCGCATTGACCGCGCCGTCACGCGATACCTTTGTGCGCCTGCTGAACGCAACGCCGAACGGCGTGATCCGCAATTCAGACGTGGCGAAAGGCGTAGTGGAAACATCGCTAAACGTTGGCGTGGTCACAATGTCTGATGCGAATGTCGAAATTCACTGCCTGATTCGCTCTCTTATCGACAGCGGTAAAGATTATGTGGTGAGTATGCTGGATTCGCTGGGCAAGCTGGCTGGCGCGAAAACCGAAGCAAAAGGCAGCTATCCTGGCTGGCAGCCCGATGCGAACTCGCCGGTCATGCACCTGGTGCGGGAAACCTATCAGCGTCTGTTCAACAAGACACCGAACATCCAGATTATCCACGCCGGCCTGGAATGCGGTCTGTTTAAGAAACCCTATCCGGATATGGACATGGTTTCTATTGGGCCTACCATTACCGGACCTCACTCTCCGGATGAGCAGGTACATATCGAAAGCGTCGGCCACTACTGGACTCTGCTGACCGAATTGCTGAAAGCGATTCCTGCGAAGTAAGAAAGCGCTAAAATGCCCGTCCCATTTCTGGACGGGCTATTAATATGGAATATCGGGTATCCATTGCCAGATAAGCTCTCCTGGATGCGCTGAAATAGCGCTGCGGCTACACGCGAATAGCCAGACAGCCCGATAACAGCGCCGGTAACACCGAATTATTGTGGCGTAAACGCCATTCCTTTAAATATCCGTAGCGGATTGCCGCGCTCAATCTGATGATGGAACAGACGCCTTTCAGACTTCAACGCCGCACACTCATTTTGCCGTTGCTGTTCCAGCCGCCAGGCAATCAGCAGCCGGGCCAGACGCTTATTCGCATGTTGACTGCGCTCCGACTGAACCTTCACGCTAATCCCGCTCGCCAGGTGCGTGGCCCGCACTGCCGAGTCGGTTTTATTAACGTGCTGCCCACCCGGGCCGGAAGAGCGCAGAGTCTCGAAACGAATCTCATCAGACTGTATGTGTTCGTCGGCGGAAAAGCGCCCAATGCCGACGTACCAGTTTTTTCGCCCATGGTGCGGGCGATACGGGCTGGTACAAATCCACAGTAACGTGCCGCACCAACGTTCACTGAAAGCCATAGCTTTTTCGCCGTCCAGCGAGACCAGCGCGGAACGCAGCGTGTCTGGTAATCGTCCCGGCTCCGTTTCAAGTCGCGTCAACGATACCTTTTCTCTGGCGGCTTCTTTCGTCAGACAATCCAGCGCTTTTTTTACCGCCAGACAACACTCGTCCGGTCCCTGTGCGGAAGAAAGTTGCAGTAAGATCATGCGCTTTTCTCCCCTGAGGTTTTCAGCGTCAGCACCGGACGCAGGCAGGCAACTGGCGTAATCAGTCCGGCGTCTGCCAGACAATCCACAACGCTATCGATGGATTTATACGCCTGCGGCGCTTCTTCATAAATGAGCTGGCGATCGCGGCAAATCACCCGGCTACCCATCCCGGTACGGCAGAGCTGTCGCGGGGTAAATTTTGCCGATAACCGGTCTTTACACTCGGTACGCATCCATTTGCGCCCCGCGCCGTGCGCCAGGGAGAAAAGGCTCTCCTCGCTGACGACGGGTTTCACCAGCCAGCTATAATCGCCGCGCGAGCCGGGGATAATCACCAGTCCCTGCCCATCTGGCGTAGCGCCTTTACGGTGCAGCCACCCCGCCTCACCCGCGACAGTACAGGGTTCAACGAAGTTATGCGCCACATCCAGCCGCGGTTCGCCCTCAGCCCTGAGCTGTTGCAGTATCCGGCGGGCAATCAGCGCGCGATTACTGCGGGCAAATGCCAGCGCATCGTCATGTTCTGCAAGGTAGCGGCGCGCATCGTCGCTATCTTCCGGCAAACCGTTATGCGAAAACGCCTCCACATGACGACGCAGGATAGCTTGCCCCAGACCGCGTGAACCACTGTGTACCAGCAGTAATAACTGCGCTTTTTGCAACCCCGACAAAGCGAACGAATCAGCATCGACGATGCGATCGACCTGCTGCAGCTCGGCAAAATGATTGCCGCCGCCAATGGAACCCAGCGCAGAGCGCCACGAATGATGCTGCATTGCGGCGGGGACATTCTCCTCCAGCCACTGCGCGTCCGCCACGTCAGGCAGCGACGCCAGCCGCTTCTCCAGTTTATCGGCGTTATATTTACGCCCTAAAATATCCGTTTGCCATAACGCCATGCCGCAGCCGATATCGTTGCCGACCAGCGCCGGATAAAAACGTCCACGCGAGAAAAAGGCTGCGCCAATAGGATAGCCGCGCCCCGGATGCAGATCTGGCATCCCGATAACGCGTTTCATACCGGTTAACTTAGCCGTCGTATATAATTGTTGGATCGCGGAATCTTCGATCCACAGGTTATCCGATGCGATAGAAAATACCACATCTGATAAAGGACGAATATAATTGCCCATATACCATTCCATATATGAATTAAAAAATCAGGAAATGGCAGACTAATCCAAGGCAATAAAAGAAAATTAATCCTGGAAAGGTCTGCAAAGTGCGTTCAGAGAATAAAGTGTCATGATGAACCTCCTTTGCAGTTATTGAGAATGAGAAAACGCGGGTATAGTAATACTGAAATTTAGATGGCGCAATCGTAATAGTGATAAAATCTTAATAGCCTGACTTATAACCCTAACACCAACTGTCGTTCCAACTGAGGGTCGAGCAGCGTTACGTGTAGCCCCACCAGCCGTACGCCGCGCTCGCCGCGACGCTCGTCCCAGGTTTTACGGGCGGTGGTAATTAAGTCTTCTTTATTTAATTGCGGCCAGACATGTTCCTGAGTGGTTTGCTGAAAATCATTAAATTTTAATTTAACGCCCTGTCGGGCAATCAGTAAATCGGGCTTCACTATAGCCAGACGACGCTCCAGCTCCGGATATAAATGCTCAATAATAGCCTCGCAGTCCGACCATTCATGAATATCCTCCGCCAGAGTACGCTCAACGCCTACCGATTTACGCAGCCTTTCGCTGTTAACATCACGCTCGTCAATACCCTGACTACGCTCCCATAATACCCGGCCAAATTTACCAAAGCGTTTGAGAAGCATCGCCAGATCGCACTGTTGAATATCCCCGCAGGTTCTTAACCCCATATTTTCCAGTTTGGCGGCGGAAACTTTCCCCACGCCTGGAATTTTGGCTAACGGCAACGTTTTAAGAAAGTCGGGTACATCGGCTGGCGTAATAACATATTGTCCATTCGGTTTATTGAGATCGGAGGCGATCTTCGCCAGAAATTTCACTGGCGCAACGCCGGCGGAGGCGGTGAGTTGCAGTTCATTGAAAATAGTCTGACGAATCTCCCTGGCGATCAGAGTCGCCGATCCATAACAGTGCGGGCTGTCAGTCACATCCAGCCAGGCTTCATCCAGCGAGAGCGGTTCAATCAGTGAAGTGTAGCGGGAAAAGATGTCACGTACATGCCGCGAAGCCTCTTTATAGGCGTCAAAGCGGCCAGGCAGTAAGGTGAGATGGGGGCACAGCTTTAGCGCCATGGCGGTCGGCATCGCGCTACGTACGCCAAACTGGCGCGCAGGATAGTTGGCGGTACTGATAACGCCTCTTCGCTCACGACTCCCGCCAATGGCAATAGGGATATCGCGTAACGCCGGATTATCACGCATCTCTACCGCGGCAAAAAAACAGTCCATATCAACATGTATGATTTTGCGCATCGCTCGCCCCCACAATACTGTTTAAGTGTACAGTATGTTTTATTGCGCGCAAAGAGACATTCGCGTTAAAAATGCGACATATTCGAAGGTATGACGACGAAAGCGGCGGGAAAATTGTAAACGTACACACGGGGACTTGCGAAAAACTGCCGTGGTGCTAATGTGAGCGCTCCAAATCCAGATTACTCCGATTTGGGGACTCTTTTGCCGTTCTGGCGTGTGTAACCGTTTTATCAAGGAACAAGCAGTATGCGTAAAATCGCATTTTTTCTTGCGATGCTTCTGATGCCGTGCGTCTCGTTTGCCGGTTTGCTGAGCAGCAGCAGCCCCGTCACGCCGGTCAGTAAAGAGTATAAGCAGCAGTTAATGGGCTCACCGGTCTATATTCAGATTTTTAAAGAAGAGCGCACTCTTGATCTCTACGTCAAAATGGGTGAGCAATACCAGTTGCTTGATAGCTACAAAATTTGCAACTATTCCGGTGGGTTAGGCCCGAAACGCCGTCAGGGCGATTTTAAAAGTCCGGAAGGGTTTTACAGCGTTCAGCGCAATCAACTCAAGCCAGACAGCCGTTTTTATAAGGCCATCAACATTGGTTTTCCCAATGCCTACGATCGCGCGCATGGCTATGATGGTAAATATCTGATGATTCACGGTGCCTGTGTTTCCGTCGGCTGCTATGCCATGACCGACAGCGGCATTGATGAGATTTTCCAGTTTGTCACCGCCGCGCTGTTCTTTGGTCAGCCGAGCGTGCAGGTGAGTATTTATCCGTTCCGGATGACCGACGCCAATATGCAGCGTCATAAATATTCATATTACAAAGATTTCTGGGCGCAGCTAAAACCCGGCTACGATTATTTTGAACAGACGCATAAGCCGCCAACTGTTTCTATCGTTGATGGACGTTACGTCGTGAGCAAACCGTTGAGTCACGAAGTCGTTCAGCCACAGCTGGCCTCAAATTATACGCTCTCCGAGGCAAAATAACGCCCATTCGCCTGGCATAATCTTTTGCCAGGTTTCATTCCCCGTTAGCGGCTGGGTAGCAATCACGGTAACCACGTCATTTGGCGTGGTCTGTGAACTGAAATCAATTTCCATATCCTGATCCACCAGCGTGGCTACGCCAAACGGCGCCCGGCGAGTGATCCAGTGCAAATGGGTTGAGCAAAACGCCATCACATATCGCCCATCTGACAGCAGCATGTTAAAAACCCCTTTTTCACGTAATACCGTCGCCAGTGTCGCAATATATTTAAATACCGCCGTCATATTGCCCGGCGTGCGGGGATAACGCTGCGTTAATTTATGCAATAGCCAGCAAAACGCTTTTTCGCTGTCGGTTTCCCCCACCGGACGAAAATTACCGGTTTCCAGCGACTTATAACCGTTGAGCTGACCGTTATGAGCATAAGTCCAGTTGCGTCCCCATAATTCCCGGGTAAAAGGGTGTGTATTTTCCAGCGCCACTTCACCGCGATTAGCCTGACGGATATGGGCGATAACTGAGCAGGACTTGATCGGGTAATTCTGTACCAGTTTCGCAATCGGCGAATGGTAGCTCGGTTGCGGATCTTTAAACGTGCGACAGCCCTTTCCTTCGTAAAAGGTAATTCCCCAGCCGTCTTTATGCGGCCCGGTTCCGCCGCCACGCTGCACCAGTCCGGTGAAGCTAAAGCAGATATCCGTCGGCACATTGGCGCTCATCCCAAGCAGTTCGCACATACATCACCTCCACAAACGCCTTAAGCGGGAAGGCGTAATTTTTACAGCCAATCAAAACTCAAAATATCAAAGAAAACAATATGCTATACCCTAAATAATTCGAGTTGCAGGAAGGCGGTAAGGGAGGAAATCCCCAGGAGCATAGATAACTATGTGACTGGGGTTTCTGAGCGCAACCAACGCACCTGCAGCTTGAAGTATGACGGGTATAGTTATTTAACCATCTCTTTTTCGATCAACTGAATCAGGATATGAATCACTTTGATATGAATTTCCTGAATACGATCGGCATAACCGAAGTGCGGTACGCGAATTTCAATATCCGCCGTTCCCGCCATTTTGCCGCCGTCTTTGCCGGTCAACGTAATCACTTTCATGCCTTTTTCACGGGCCGCGGCAATCGCTTTAATCACGTTACCAGAGTTACCCGACGTCGAGATCCCTAACAGGACATCGCCTTCGCGCCCTACCGCTTCAACGTAACGAGAGAAAATATAGTCATAGCCAAAATCATTACTGACGCAGGATATATGGCTAACATCAGAAATCGCAATTGCCGGGTAGCCCGGACGATTTTCACGATAACGACCTGTCAGCTCTTCAGCAAAGTGCATCGCATCGCAATGGGAGCCGCCGTTACCGCAGGAAAGTACCTTACCACCCGCTTTAAAACTGTCAGCCAACAGGACCGCCGCGCGCTGAATGGCGTGAATATTGGCGTCATCTTTTAAAAAATTAGCCAGCGTTTCCGCCGCTTCGTTCAGTTCGTTACGAATAAGATCCTGGTACATGAGGATATCCTTCAGCATGAATGTAAATGACAGTATGCAGTGTACCGGATAGCAGTACAGGCGAGAAGCATAAGCCGAATTAACGCCTCACGCTTTTGATTTTTCGTGCCCCCAAAAACGGCAACAATGTGAGCTTTGTTGTAATTATTTTGTAAACACATTGCTAAAAGATTTTACATCCACTACAACCTAATCATCACAAGTGGTCAGACCTCCTACAAGCAAGGGAGCTTTTCGTTATGATGATTTTGAGTATTATCGCTACGGTTGTTCTGCTCGGCGCATTGTTCTATCACCGCGTGAGTTTATTTCTCAGCAGCCTGATTCTGCTCGCCTGGACCGCCGCACTTGGCGTCGCTGGCCTGTGGTCCATCTGGCTGTTGGTTCCTCTGGCCATTATCCTCGTGCCGTTTAACCTCACACCGATGCGAAAATCAATGATTTCCGCACCGGTGTTCCGCGGCTTCCGTAAGGTCATGCCGCCGATGTCGCGCACTGAGAAAGAAGCGATTGATGCCGGTACAACCTGGTGGGAAGGCGATCTGTTCCAGGGCAAGCCAGACTGGAAAAAACTGCACAACTATCCGCAACCGCAACTCACTGCCGAAGAGCAAGCGTTTCTCGACGGCCCGGTAGAAGAAGCGTGCCGGATGGCGAACGATTTCCAGATTACCCATGAACTGGCGGATCTGCCGCCGGAACTGTGGGCTTATCTGAAAGAGCATCGTTTTTTTGCGATGATCATTAAAAAAGAGTACGGCGGGCTGGAGTTCTCCGCTTATGCGCAGTCCCGTGTACTGCAAAAACTGTCCGGCGTCTCCGGAATTCTGGCTATCACCGTCGGCGTTCCAAACTCACTCGGCCCTGGCGAGTTGTTGCAGCACTATGGTACGGAAGAGCAGAAGAATCACTATCTGCCGCGACTGGCGCGCGGCCAGGAGATCCCCTGCTTTGCGCTGACCAGCCCGGAAGCAGGTTCTGATGCAGGCGCCATTCCGGATACCGGCGTGGTTTGCATGGGCGAATGGCAGGGCCAGCAGGTGCTGGGTATGCGCCTGACCTGGAACAAGCGTTACATTACGCTGGCGCCGATAGCTACCGTGTTGGGCCTGGCGTTTAAGCTTTCCGATCCGGATAGATTGTTAGGCGGAGAAGAAGAGCTGGGTATTACCTGCGCTCTGATCCCCACCTCAACGCCGGGTGTGGAAATTGGTCGTCGTCACTTCCCGCTTAACGTTCCGTTCCAGAATGGCCCAACCCGCGGTAACGATATTTTCGTGCCTATTGATTATATTATCGGCGGCCCCAAAATGGCCGGACAGGGCTGGCGTATGCTGGTGGAATGTTTGTCGGTAGGACGCGGTATTACCCTGCCGTCCAACTCCACTGGCGGGGTGAAATCCGTCGCGCTGGCAACCGGCGCCTATGCTCACATTCGTCGTCAGTTCAAAATTTCTATCGGCAAGATGGAAGGTATTGAGGAACCGCTGGCGCGTATTGCAGGTAACGCTTATGTGATGGATGCCGCCGCATCGTTAATCACCTACGGCATTATGCTGGGCGAAAAACCGGCGGTACTGTCGGCTATCGTGAAGTACCACTGCACCCACCGCGGCCAGCAGTCAATTATCGACGCGATGGATATCACAGGGGGTAAAGGCATTATGCTGGGCGAGAGCAACTTCCTGGCGCGTGCTTACCAGGGCGCGCCTATCGCGATCACCGTGGAAGGCGCGAATATCCTGACCCGTAGCATGATGATCTTTGGTCAGGGCGCCATTCGCTGCCATCCTTATGTACTGGAAGAGATGGCCGCAGCGCAGAATAATGATGTGAATGCCTTTGATAAGCTGTTGTTTAAACATATTGGTCATGTCGGCAGCAATACCGTCCGCAGTTTCTGGCTTGGCCTGACCCGCGGATTAACGAGCCATACGCCAACCGGCGACGCCACGAAGCGTTATTACCAGCATCTGAACCGACTGAGCGCAAACCTGGCGCTGCTGTCCGACGTGTCAATGGCGGTACTGGGCGGCAGCCTGAAACGCCGCGAGCGTATCTCCGCGCGTCTGGGCGATGTGTTGAGTCAGCTTTATCTGGCCTCAGCCGTACTGAAGCGTTACGACGACGAAGGTCGCCACGAAGCCGACCTGCCGCTGGTGCACTGGGGCGTACAGGATGCGCTGTATCGTGCTGAACAAGCGATGGACGATCTGCTGCAGAACTTCCCGAACCGCGTCGTGGCCGGATTGCTCACCGCGATGATCTTCCCGACTGGCCGTCATTATCTGGCGCCGTCTGATAAGCTGGATCACGCCGTGGCGAAGATCCTGCAGGTGCCGAACGCCACACGTTCACGCATTGGGCGCGGTCAGTATCTGACGCCCGCCAAACATAATCCGGTCGGTTTACTGGAAGAAGCGCTGCGTGATGTCATCGCTGCCGACCCTATCCACCAGCGCATCTGCAAAGAACTGGGTAAAAATCTGCCGTTTACTCGTCTGGATGAACTGGCGCGCAATGCACTGGCGAAAGGGTTGATTGATAAAGATGAAGCCGCCATTCTGGCGAAAGCGGAAGAGAGCCGCCTGCGCAGTATCAACGTTGATGATTTTGAACCTGAAGCGCTGGCGACCAGGCCGGTAAAGCTGCCGGAGAAAGTGCGTAAAGTCGAAGCCGCATAATCAGTCTCGTGTCTTTCCTGCCCCGCTTTCGCGGGGCTTTTTCTTGCCGCTTTTTTATTATTGCTCATGCTACAGTGTAAAGACGCTGTTCAATGAGGAGCTCCGATCGTGTCTGGTTTGAAAATTACTCTGTTGCAACAACCTTTAGTCTGGATGGACGGCCCGGCAAACCTGCGTCATTTTGACAGACAGCTAGAGCTCGTATCTGGCCGGGATGTGATTGTTCTGCCTGAAATGTTTACCACCGGCTTCGCGATGGAGGCCGCTAATAACTCACTTTCGCAAGATAGCGTGATTACGTGGATGCAGGCCAAAGCCCGACAAACTGACGCTCTGATTGCCGGCAGCGCGGCGCTACAAACTGAGCGCGGCGCCGTAAATCGCTTCTTACTGGTTGAACCGGAAGGTAAGGTTCATCTCTATGATAAGCGCCATCTGTTTCGTATGGCGGATGAACATCAACATTATGCCGCAGGCGATAAACGCATCATCGTGCAGTGGCGCGGTTGGCGCATCCTGCCGCTGATCTGTTACGATCTGCGCTTTCCGATATGGTCGCGCAACCGCAATGATTACGATCTGGCGCTGTATGTAGCGAACTGGCCTGCGCCGCGCTCGCTACACTGGCAAACATTACTGACAGCGCGCGCTATTGAAAATCAGGCTTATGTCGCAGGCTGCAACCGGGTTGGCACCGATGGCAATGGGTTACATTATCGCGGCGATAGCCGGATCATTAATCCCCAGGGTGATATTATCGCCACCGCCGAACCACACCAGGCGACACGTATTGATGCCGATCTTTCTCTCGTCGCCTTGCAGGACTATCGCGAAAAATTTCCAGCCTGGCGCGATGCCGATCCATTCACCTTGTAAGCAACCTGCCGCTCACCGCGGCGGGATTGTTTCACTCCGTAACTCTCCGTAAAACAAATTCGCGTGGCGTAATGTGGCAGGCAACGTATTCTGACTAAGATAATTGCTCGCCATTCGCGGGTAATAAAAACGGTTAATCACTCCCTTATCAGGATATCTTCATGAAAAACTTTGTACGCACAACTTTACTGGCAGCGACTCTGGCGGGCGTTTCTTTTGGCGCTTTCGCCACCGCTGTTCCCAATCCTCCCCTGCCCGCCCAGGATCCTATTGTCCAGCATCTGAAGCTGACAAACGATCAGATTACCCGGATCAAAAAACTTCACCAACAACTGGAAACCGACGTCAGTCAGATTTCTATGAAGGGAATTAAAGACGGTGCGCTGATAGAGGTGATTAAATCCGGTAAATGGGATGACGCCGCCGTAAAACAGCAGCTTGCAGCCTTCAGTAACATAGAACAACAGGCTCGCTATTATCGGGTTAAATATTATTTTGATTTAAGCAAAGTCTTGACACCAGAACAACGTCAACAGGTACAACAAGATCTCGCCCAGGCACTTGAGTAAATATTTTTGCCCGTTATTCCTGGATAACGGGCTTTATTCTGGTCGGGTACAAATTCATCTTCATCTTTTTCTTACAGCATCGCTCCATCTCACACTACCCGTTACATAACATAGAAGTGAAACCGTACGTGGGGCTGGCATACGTTGGGCAATTTGGCGAGGAGATGGATTTCCATACCGACGATTATCGTATTGTTATTTAAAATCTTCATCTCATTTTTTACCCGCTTACAGAAAACCCAGCGTTACAATAGACCGTTTTTTGGGCTTCGTTTATGTAATCGTTATATCACACCCTATACCGTGAAACTTGTCTTTTAGCCCAATATTAAGGCAGGTTCTGAAATGAAAAACTTTTTCGCAGTCTGCATCATTCCCCTTGTGGTAGCCTGGTCCGCTACTGCATCAGCAAAAGAAGGGATCTATATCACCGGGAAAGCGGGGACATCCGTAGTAAATGTCTATGGAATCAACTCAACCTTCAGCCAGGATGAGATAGTCAATGGTCATGCAACGTTACCTGACCGTACCAAAGGCGTTTTTGGCGGCGGGGTTGCTATCGGTTATGACTTTTATGATCCATTCCAGCTTCCAGTACGTTTAGAACTGGATACCACTTTCAGAGGTGAGACGGATGCTAAAGGCGGGCAGGATATTATTGCATTTGGTCAGCCAGTACACATAAATGTAAAAAATCAGGTCCGAATGACCACTTACATGGTTAATGGCTATTATGATTTTCACAATAGTACGGCATTTACACCCTATATCAGCGCAGGCGTTGGCCTCGCTCATGTGAAGCTAAGTAATAACACCATTCCTGTTGGTTTTGGTATTAATGAAACTCTGTCTGCTTCAAAAAATAACTTTGCCTGGGGCGCAGGTATCGGTGCAAAATATGCTGTAACAGATAATATTATGATTGACGCGAGTTATAAATACATTAATGCAGGCAAAGTAAGCATTTCAAAAAATCACTATGCTGGTGATGAACATACCGCTTATGATGCAGACACAAAGGCTGCCTCCAATGACTTCATGCTCGGCATTACTTACGCCTTTTAAACACTATCGGTAAAATAGCTGGTTCTGTGGGTTCCCGAAGGCGCAATGGAGGATATCAGTAATGAATACTCCTGCGCCTTCAGAAAATCGTTGAACAGGTGCAACCTGGCGCCATTTTTCAGTACACTGCAACGTTTCTGGTATGGGCTTAACTTCCGGCTGCCCAAAAACAGCCCCGTCCTGTTGTATGATCTCTAAATGTGAATGGCACGATTATGCGAGATACTTACAAGTGTCTGGTATGAAGATATACTGCGAACGCCGATGTAAACGGCGCGCGTAACATTTTAGAGCGGGACACGCCGTGCTTGCCTGTGGAAGGAGCGTGCAGTCAGGCAGCCCGTTGGAGCAGGAACCCACGCCCTTCAGGACGTGGAGGATGTCAATGCACAAGAATTGGGGAATCTTTAGCAGAATTTATTATCTCTACAGTAGCATCTCTCTTGTTCCCGTCATAAATAACCCAATGCCTCCAGAGCTGAAACCGCCTTCAGCATGAGCACTGGCTGCAAATAACACCAAATAAAATAATAATATAACAACTACCGAGACAAAAAACACCTCTCTAAAGTATTTAGAATTCATACAGTCAGCTCATTTAAATTTAACGTCACATGCAACCATGCATGCGTAAAACAAGAACCACACTCATATTAATAATGATTAGTAATGTGAGTGTGCGTATAACGAGATACAGATGTATATTCCTTAATGTAACGGAACATCATCAATGCAAATAGCAACCATCGATATATTAAACTAAAATAATACATCTAGTGCATATATAAACCATTCGTATGGTGGCTGTAATAAAATTGTTGATAAACGGTCATCCCCTAAACTTCCAGCCTCCCCACCGCACGAACAATGATGTTCTTTATATTTAATCGTAATAAAAAACAAAACAATAATTAAACAAAAAATAAATAAGATATTTTTGATTCAAATTTTCACTCCTTCTGTTATATATACCAAGTTTCATTTTTTTTATGATCCCGAAAGAAAAAACCGTCATATGACGATGGCCATTGCATTCCATACATGTAATCAACTTCGTTCTGGTACACGGCTCTCTGTTCTACATCATTTATATCCCCGACAAGAATCTTTTGGAACTTATGATAATGATAAACACTACTAATAAAATTAGGATCACGAGGCACTACGCAAGCCTGAAAAAAGAACCCAAGGTTTTTAATTTCACTGGAATAAGAATGTTTACCACAAAAATCAAACCAAACTTCCATACCATAATCTCTGCGACTCCTGATGTACTCGCTCAGAAATTTGTGGTTGTTATTAAAGTCAACAGAAACAGCAAATAACCCGACGCTATTTAATTTACTGATCCTTTCCATATGTATGAGCACAAATTCCCAGGGGATCCTGAGTATATATTTATTTAACCCATATTTATGGTTGAATAAATTAAATGACTTTTGTAACTCTTCAAAAAACGTCAATGACTCAATTATGTGGTTTTCGCCTTCTTTCCAGAAGGGTTCAACGAAATAAATATCAGTAACATCATCTGTTTTAATGCGGTTTTTTGTTACATGCACGGGGTGATATTTAACCATATGATATTCCGCTATGTTATTCTGTGCCGCTTAATTTCACCACTGCTGATTAAAATCCTTGTTCAACAGCCGCAATCTACCGTTGTTGTTCCGTAAGAAGGATAATAATGTATTAAATCAGTAAGTACACATCACACTTTCACACTGGCAGTTCGTTTGTTTCCTTTATTTGCTCAAGAACAAAGCTCGATGCAGATCCACTAATTGAAGAATTAGTTAATATTATTTTCTCATAAAAACTATAGTAATCGTTCATATCTGTAAATACTGTATGCATTAAATAATTAAATGATCCAGAAATTCGATAAAAGGCAATAACCTCAGGCATTGACTTTATTTTCTCAGAAATACTAGCGTATTGCTCCTCAGATATGTTAATCATAATAAAGACATTAAGTGAAAGACCTAGTTTTTCTTTATCCAATAAAGCGAACTGACCAATGATAACCCCCCTGTCTTTAAGTTTTTTTAAACGTTTGAAACATGGTGTGGGCGTAAGTCCCACTTTATATGCAAGTTGCCATAAAGTTTGCGCACAATCTTTTTGGATTTCTTTCAATAATTCTTTATCTTTATCATCTAAATACTCAGTCATAGGAAAGCAGAACCTCACGCATTGATTTTCATAAGTGAATAGATTTTCTTTATTAAATAAAACAAGTATATAAAGAGAACTCTGATTTAAAAAACCATATAAGAAAGATATCAATAAAATAAATAATTACTGTCAGGGGGTTTGTGTTCCCATCAGCATTGTCACTGTCAGCGTTCCCTGATACTCACCAGAACGCTTCTCCCTGATGTTAAAGGGTTGTGTTGTCAGGGTAAGGGGCACTGGCACACAACGTACCGCCTGCCGTTGCCCGGGAAGTAGCACCGGACGCGTTGCTGCTTTATCCACGTTATCCAGACTGAACTCCACGCCACGGGTGACAGGAATACTTCGTCCCCCATAATTCATACTGACCGCATAATCAATCGTATCAGCAGAATCGCTCTTTATAACCTGAAATCCCGTACCTGACTTATTGCTTCCTTCTATCTTCATCTGTAATGAACGGGCTTTCACACCTCCGTCATACAGACACATATCCAGATTAGCCCTGCCCGACATTTGTGAGGCATTCAGCCGGTGCAGATTCAGATCCACCCGAGGGGTTGCAGTACCAAACTGCGGAAAGTAAATAGCAGCATTTTCTGCAAAGTGGTCTGTCACATTCAGCGTGATATCCGACACTAAACTACCGATTGGAATATGCCACCATGCCTCAGCCCGCATCTGTAAATGTGCGCTCCATTGCCCAATAGGGAGTTTTCTGCGTTCGCTTGCAGGTATCCATAGATAATATCCCCACGAATAGGCGCATCCTCCACCAGAATCTAAAAAATAATCACCACACGAACTGGAACGGTATCCCTGAAGAGCCACCTCTGCCTTCTTGCCTGTTTTTAAATCTGTAAACATCAACCTGATTGCTGAAAACTTACCAGCCACCGTCACGTTATGACCCCACAGACTTCTCGTAGAGCATGCACCGTTACTGGGATCATTCTCAGAGAGACAAAGTAAACTCCCTCGGTTCATAGTGTTGTCCTCAAACTTAATATTTTCATTACGCAAGATGTACAAATCTTCAACAGACTGGCTAATGTCCTGAGTTTGAGTAATAGGTATGTATTTGTTGTAGGTAAAATGGTCTGCCCACACGTTTAATGGAGCTATACACATAGCTACCAAGAGCAGCCAATACCACGTCATACTCGCCCATTTCATTTTATTTTCCATACTAATCGTTTTTATCTTTACGTTATGCTTCCTGAACGGCATGGCGCAGCAGACCAGCAACGTTCAGTAAACGGATGACCCGCGGCGATATTTGCAACGCCTGTGGCAGGGCATCCACGTCACTTAATTCACACCGCACATCACCCACTACCTGCATAACATCCCGACGTTTATGTACTGACATCGGACAACGCAGGATCCTGTTTTTTGACAGCAGCCACAGGCTGGATTCTTTATGCTCGCTCTGCAGGCTAAATCGCCCGGAAGGTCCCAACGACAAAAATGGATGGTTCAGTGGCTGTGCGTCCAGCAGCGGTCTGCCATCCTTGTCCAGTACGCGGCCAACGTACAGTCGGCTCATACTGGCGCTGATGTTGTGAACCAGCAGATGCCCGGGTGTCAGGAAGTAACGCCTGCTTCCCCCTCCCGCTTTTACGCCTGCCATACCCTGTGAACTAACCCCTGCATCCTCAATGGTCACCTCCGTGGCGTTATAGCCTTCCATCAGCAACAGCGACTGCTGACCAAAACCGAGACTGAACGGCTGGCTGCTGCCACGAACGCTGACTACTTTCCCGCTACTGCCCTCGTCCCCCTCTGACTCCACGTTCACCGCCATGCCAGAGGCCGGTTCACCGTCCTGACCACCTCCCCAGAACAGTCCATTACGGGATAACGCCAGAGACGAGCTGTAGCCAGCGGTGAGTGAACTGGCGCTGCCCGCATTACGTTGATGGGAGTTACTGATAGTGGCGCTCAGTTCCCCCATACGGCCGCTCATGCGTCCGCCGAGACTCCCGCTCCAGCTGTCGTCGTTATAACCGGAGAAACCCACCGACAGTTCACGATACAGATCCTGCTGCCAGGATCTCACATGGTTCACATTCCAGGACGTCTGTGTTTTTTGATTCCGGCTACTGTGAATATCGGTCCCGGCTGAGGTATACCCATTACTGCCAGTCATTGTCGGTGGTTGAGAGGCATATGACACACTGACACTCATAAACAAGCCATCATCATTCACTCCGTTATTTCGGGTTCGCCATACTCCCCCATGGGTATTAATATTCATGCCAGCCATATTAAGGCTGTACGTTGCACTAGCCTGAGCAGATTCGCGGTGAGAGGCAGGGATGTATGCCTGTCGCCAGAACACATTTTCTTTGTCACTGTTATCATCATATCCCCGGTAAACCGGCCGACCTTCTGTCCTGCTGGTACTGTATCCCAGTAGGGCATACCAGTTCCCCACCGGAACCGACAGGGAGGCGTTCATCGAAGTCTGGCAGGTCATACTGGCATGCACTGACTGTGGATGACGACCACTACAGGCATCACTTTCCGTATGGTTACGCCACAGACTCGCGGAAAATCCGTCGTTGTATGTCACCTGCTCAGTGTTACCGCTCGTGCTGTCTGTCCCATGCAGTATCCCGGCAGAAAGGTCCAGCGTGCCATCCAGCACTGCATGCTGTGAATTCAGTCGGGTTTCACTGTACCAGGCCTCATGTGCCAGAGAGATACCTTCGGTCAGACTGATATTTTTCCGCAGCCCAGTTCGGAATCCGGCAGCCATGACAGTCTCACCGTCATAATGGCTGGCTTTATCCCCGGTATCTTCCTGCCCGCCCTGAATAAACCACTGGGTCTGTGCACTGAAGCTATTACCCCCCTTACTGAAGGGCTGGCTCTCCGTTCGTCGCAGAATTCCATCCTCATATATCCGCAACGCCAGAGGATAGCTTCCCGGTGGAAGAGAGTGAGTATCCAGGGTATGCATTCCCGGGGTCAGGAACTGACTCCCCAGCAACTCGCTGCCACGATAAATATCAATACGGGCATTTCGGGTAACCTGAACCATAACCGGAGTGGCATTCTGGTCCACCTCATGGTTCACATAAGCTTGGGTGGTCCCGGTTCGTAATCCATCAAACCGGCTCAGGGGAAGCAGACTGAACCCAAAATCCCCCCCCGTGGCGCTGGACAGATTCCGCTGATCCATCCGACCAGCCTGGAGATAATACTGATTGCCGAGATCCTGACGGACAAACAGATTGTCAAACCAGGCCTGACTGTTATTGTAATGTTCTGACTGATTCCAGATAGCCGCCCAGTTGCCTCCCAGATAACGACCGTCACCAAGCCCCAGGGCACCGCTACCATTCAGTGTCATATTACGACTGTGGAGATCATCACTCAGATACAGCGTCTGGCGGTGAATAAATGCGCTGACACCCTCCGGGGTCGGAGTCAGCCAGCGTTTATCACGTCGTTCTTCATCCGGCAACCAGTCCCGGTTAAGAAACAAAGATAACTGAGCGTTGTTCTCATCAAAAATAACCGCAACATCCTCTTTATCTGTTGCCACGTAACCACACTCGCTGCTGTCTTTTGCTTCTGAGACACCACAGACCAGATTGCTGTTACGTAGCAACGGACGGCTGAGTGCAGCCAGCGCTTTTTGCCGTTCTGCGCCCGGCAACGCGGCAAGCCCACTGCTTTCAAGTACCATCAATGGGGACATGAACTGCACGGTGTCCGGTTTAACCACCACCGGAAATAATCCCAGTGAATGCCCTGGTAGCAACACTTCAATTTGCTCAGTCTGTCCTTCCAGCAGAGATTCAAATCCAGGAGGGGGAATAAGAGTTGCCTGGCTGGTAAAACTGCACAACCCCAGTAAATAATACATCCAGAAATAACGACTCACGTAAAGAGACCTGAATTGCAATGAATAATAAGATCAATACCGGATCCGGTTCAGGTACGAACGGTGACAACCCAAAACCGGATCAGATGAAGAGCTAATAACCGGTTATTAGCCGGCAGTGACAGCCTGTGAAATCACCAGACTGACCAATCCGCTGTATTCACCGGCAGGCAGGTTTTGTAAGGCTGCTCCAGCCTTCTGACCAATATCCAGGTTCAGCAGAGCTGAAGCATCGCCAGTTTTTCCGTCCGGGAACAGGGTTTTAGCTTCCAGTACAGAATTGGTGGTGGTCAGTGACCGTCCTCCCAGAGTCACTTCCATATCAATGGTTTTGGTGGGATCCAGGACGTTGATAAGTTGTGGAGCATTCAACAGTTTTACATTAACCGACTTGGTCTGATCGTTGCTGTAAAGGCGGGTCTGGAGTGATTTATGGACCAGGCCCTTACCCGGCATGAAATCCAGCTTCATAGTCGACGGGAGGGATGAACCATCGGCCTGCAGCAGTTCAAGTGTACTGTCAATATTGGCAGTGACGGTAATATCCTTCTGAACCGCAGAAACAGAAAAAGAATAAACGGTGGCCAATGCCACAGCCGCGGCAATAAAAGATGTTTTCATGTTCATAAAAAATAACCTTGCTTTGTTGTTTATTACAGTGATATATGTACACCCGGTATACATCCGCTCCCCCTGAGAATAAATGTAGGGTATAGCGTACGCTCCGTGTGTTTTTACTTTCCGGCTGCTGTTAAATCAGCAGAGATTACCGGTGAATTTGCACCCGTACGATATTCCACACGAAATGCATTACTTTTTATTCCGGCCGGAATATCAGCACTCCCGCCGGGATAAATACTTTTGTCTATATTCTGCCAGTGGCATGTGGTGTCGCAGTTGCCGGCCCGAATAAGAGAAAGCCGGGTATTTCCCGTATTCAGCAGGTGGTGACCGTCCGTTACCAGCGCAGGCCTGGGGTCTGACGGAGAAACACGCAGCAACACCCCCCAGACAAGATTCACACTTACGGATGAATTTTGCTTTCCACCTGCCTGTGGATCATCTTCCAGTTCAGGAACAGCCTCGAAGTATACCCGCCAGGCTTCCTCTCTTTCCGGTGCCTGAGTACTGATAACACGTATTGTTTTTTTTGTTCCCGGGGAAAGGGCAAATTTCTCCGGGGAGACAACAAGTCCTGTCTCTATATCATTCCCTGCTGGTACCTCCTTCTCCTGTGGCATACCAGGATGTTCAATACGCATGATTCTTGTTCGAATATATTGCACATGATCTGATTTAGAATAGACGAACAGCGAGGTGGCCTCTTCGCGGCTACTATTAATTTCTGCCGCCATGGGATAAACGAGCATATTCGCCCTGGCATGACCACATGCAAACATAGCGACACAGAGAAACACCCCGGGAAGAGTATCTTTAAAATTCATACCAGATTTTACCGTATAAAAGTCATCTAAATTTTAGTATTAGCATAGACAGAAAGTTATCAGCATAAAGAAGCAAATTACGATTCAGTGTTAATACATTTTGTGTGGAGGGCATCATACGGAATAAAATTTTTCGCTCAATACCTCTGTTTTTTTCAGAAAAGAAAAAATTAGTAAATAAAAGTCCACGGATTTCATTCACTAAAAGCGAACGACAGATCTGTAAGAATCGCTGAACAATTAATAACGCCGCAGTAAAAATTTTGGAAATTCTTCATAAGAAAGTTGTTACTGTGTACCTGACTTACTCAGATAAATGGAACTGTATTTCCCCCTCCTTCAAAGCAACAAATACGTAACATAACAACGTAGGAGACAGAGAATCTAAAGAAAGCCCTCCAGGAGGGAGATACAATTCAGACTACAAAACCAAATAAACCTTAAACAAAGCCACAAATAGACTGATCATTATGAGGTTTTACAAAACCAGGTAAAAAAAAGTAAGCAAGGTAATTAATTTAGAAAACTAAAGTTACAGTTAGATCAGATTTACTTGCTCAATATCTGTTAAAAATATGATATCAGTAAACAAAAACCTATATACATCATATGGTTATGCTTGATGTTTACACCTCTCCAGCAAAGTGTAATCAATATAATACACTATTTTTAGCTGAAATATTGGTTAAATGCTCCATAAACAACAATAGAAAACAGAATAATTCACCATGAAAATATAATTCACCTTTTAAAACATAATGTTATAAAAAAACACCATTCAAATTGATGCCAGTCCCTTACCTGCCAATGTTGTTTACGGTTCCTTTCCCCCTTTTGTGCGAGTAAGCAACATGAATATACAAGTCTTAACGACCAATGCCTCTGTCAGCCCAAAATAAGTCGACATTCCTGTGCATGGCGCTGCAGCAGGAATAGAACGGCAGACATCAGCGCGGAATGGAATCCCGGCTGAAACAGGCTCGTCTGCCATGAGTCAAAACGCTGGAGCAGTTCGACTTCAGCTTCCAGCCAGGCATCGATCATAAGGTCGTCCGGGAGTTGGCCGGTCTGGCGTTCGTGGAGCGCTGCGTGAATGTGATCCTGCTGGGGCCCCCGGAGTGGAGAAAACCCACTTGGCCGCTGCCCCCGGTGTGAAAGCGGCAGATGTGGGCCATCGGGTGTTGTTCATGCCGCAGGACAGGTTGGTAGACGCTGATGAAAGCGAAGCTGGAAAACCGCCTGAAGCGCCAGCTACAACAACTGAGCTATGCGCGGGGGCTGATCCTGGACGAAGTAGGTTACCTGCCAATGACCAGTGAGGAAGCCAGTCTGTTCTTCCGACTGCTGAACCGACGGTATGAAAAAGCGAGCATTATCCTGACGTCAAACAAAGGCTTCGCAGACTGGGGAGAGATGTTCGGTGATAACGTGCTGGCAACAGCGATCCTGGATCGGCTACTGCATCACTCAACCACACTGAATATCAAAGGAGAAAGTTACCAACTGAAGGAAAAATGCAAAGTCGGGGCGCTGACCAAAAGCGCAACGCCAATCAGTGAAGATGAAATGGCGGAAAGCGGACAGCAGAAGTGATCAAACAGCGGATATTAAAAATAGCGAAAAACGACCATAAATCCTGGCGTTGACATCCTCAAGATTTAATATCAGAAGCTTCCATGCCGCCGTATCCAGACTTCCAGTTGTCCCTGGTGGCTTCAGAAATACCGGCCTCCCGGTAGACATCTTTAACAGTCCGTCCGGATTCAACTGATCTAATCACAGCGATGATCTGGTGCGCAGTAATACGGGCTTTACGCACAGCGATCTCCTGCGTCGGCAGATTGATTATGTCGGATGATCTCTAAATGTGAATGGCTCGATTATGCGGGATACTTACAGTGCAACCTGGCGCCATTTTTCAGTACACTGCAACGTTTCTGGTATGGGCTTAACTTCCGGCTGCCCAAAAACAGTCCCGTCCTGTTTCCGGGTATTATCATTTCCGTCAGTCGGCATCATGTTTTGTATTGGGCATCGTCAAAAGACGACTGGCTGGCCAGTCGCATATCTCGATGCCTCAATTCAGTCATCATCATGTGGGTTTAAGTCAGGAACGTGTCAAAACCATTCCAAACGGGTTAATCATCATTCAGAAAATCAATTTGTGGGCGATTATTCCATTTATCTTCAATAAAAGACAGAAAGCGTTGAAATAAAGGAGAATAATACTGGCGATGACGCCATACAAGATAAATGGGGAGATCTGGGACCCTCCATTCAGGAAGTATAATTTCAAGTTCATTATTTTTTAAGTATTTGGTGGCAAGCCAGGCCGGAGTCATAAGGTTGATACCCTTTCCTTCTAAAACCAAATTAAGAACACTCAAAAGATTATTGGAAGATAAATGAACATTAACAGCGCCACTAATAGTGTATGATTCATCTTGACGGAAAAGAGTAAGAGGTCCGGAAAGACCATGGTTGTGAAGACCCACAATAATGTGATTTTCCAAATCGCCAGGATGTGAGATCCTGCCATATTTTCTGATATATTTCGGACTCGCACAAAGAACCAACTTTAAAGGGCTTATCTTTCGATACACGAGATCCTCACTTTCGATTATGCCACTTTTAAAAACCAGCTCATCAAACTCCAGGGATTTACTAAAAAAATCGCTACGCTCTCGTGAATCCAGGTAGATTTTTGTATCCGGATAGCTAGCTGTAAATTCCCATATCCACTTATTGGCAAGAAACTCACAGACAATAGCCGGAGCCGAAAATTTTATACTCCCTCTGATAATTTTATCCGGATTTCGCAATTCATCCAGCAAGGACTGAAAGGAAGATGTTATCCTTTTCATGCTTGCATAGGCTGTCTGACCAGCTCCAGTCAGTTCTAAGTGATGTGAATCGCGCCGAAGTAAAGTAACCTCAATAGAATTCTCAAGGCGGCTAAGCGATTTACTGACAGCAGAAATGCTAATATCTAATTCCCGCGCAGCCCGGGAAAGATTCCCTACTTCCGCCACTTTAATAAATATCATCCAGTCTCGCATACCACGATTATTGATCAGTTCCATCATTATCTTCCGTTGATAAAAGAAATTCTTATATTAAAGGAGCTATCAACGACTTACTGATGCGTCATTGTGTGCCTCAATGTCCTTGATATCATCTTAATAAAAAATCTATTGGCTGCAAAATAGCATCTGAATCGATCATGATTTTGCATCCATCTCCGGTTACTAATTGAACCTGTTTACCACTCAGTGTAAATACCCTATCTCGGAAGTGATCGTCAAGGTTGTCGCCGAACCAGATACCAATAATAAAGTGGTTCATTGTCATGCGCCCGTTCTGCAAAGGCATTGTCCTTTTCTGTGACGCAGTCTGGAACGCATTAATTGTATCGTTCACCTAACAAAGTATCCCGTGGAAACAAGCAAAACATCGCCAGATTATTCTTACTTGAGTCCCCCCCACCCGGTTCGACATTATTTGTGAAAGTGGAGGAAACAGAACAGACGGTTTAAATAAGACGCTTACTCAAAACATAAACCTATGTGCAGGCTCCTCTCATTTCGTCACGTCGCTGATATCCAGCTTTACTGGTGCCAGGGGAAGATATCTGCGCAAGGCAATAATTCCGGCGCAACAACAACCACTCCCGCTGGGCCTCTGTACATTCAAAATCTCCCATGACCAAAAGCCAGCGGGTAGAAGCCCTGCGCCAGTGACCTGCGGCCTCCAGATTCTGCGCAACCGGGTCTATCACGGCCTCCGGTGTTATCTTATTTCTGCTCAAAATCAGCACCATCATTTGGGATATAGCCTACAACCCCTGCCCGCCGATGATGGGGGAGGATTCGGTATGCAGCACTTTCATCCTGGTCTCCGGCTCAGTCAGCTATCCGACGTGCCCCCTTATGCCGGGCCAGCAGCGAAGAAAATCCGGGCGTGGTGTGATAAAACAGACGACGTTTCAGCCAGCCCACATTCTTTCGCTCCTTTGTGTTGATACGACCAATACGCTGTGAACCGATGACTGGATTGTTCATACGCCTTTCTGTGGTATACAGGTATGTGAACCCCAGCTCTTCAGCCACATGAATATAGTCAGAACAATACCAGCCCTCAGGCCAGCACAGATGCTGACTGCAGTAACCCAGCATCTCCCTCATCCGCTTACGACTAAGAAGAATATCGACACGAAGCAAATCCGACGGATTACGGGACACAGGTTTCTGGTCCCAGCGTCGGTGGGTGTGCGTGTGCGAGTGAAACTCAACAAGGCCACTGAGGTGCATCTCCCGAACCTCTGACCAACGCAGCATGACCTCATCAGCCCGGCCTTGTTTAACCAGCATCTGACACTCATCATGAGAGTACACCGGTTCGCCTGCAGGAATACGGACCGGTCCGTCACTGATCAAACTGGTCACAAGAAAGAGATGCGCATGCAGATTAAACTCCTGCAGCACCGGAAAAACCTGCAACCAGTTATCCAGCCAGCCGCCATCAAAGGTCAGCATGACGCTTTTACGAGGCAATCTTGCACCATGATAAAAAGCTTCCACCTCTGCAGCGGTAACGGTTTTCCAGCCAGATTCAGCCAGCCATTTCATCTGCGCCCGGAACGTACGGGGAGATAAGGTTATCTGTCCGGGTTTATCACTGACATGGTGATACATTAATACCGGTAAATGTCGTGCATAAGACATATGCTTTATTCCTTTATGTAAAAAATAAATTATTTTTACGCCTGAGGGGACAAGAAAAAGCCCCCTAAACATAAAATCTTAAATATCACATATGAATACCTGACAGATAAACAAACCTTATACCAGGGGCTTATAAAGCCCCGCTCACAAAAGAGTGAATCAAACAAATCCACAAAACAGAAAATAATAAAGGCATCAGTGTCCGTTAAATTATTTTACGAAACATAATATTCCTCTCCCTACAAAAAAAGATGAATTTCAGATTTTAAAATCAATCAGCAATTGATTTTTCTGCAATGAAGATTGCTAACCATATTTACCTTGAGTAAATTTTCAATACATCCTCGAGCCTGATATACAGTATTCGCCTTATTCACTGATACAGGAAGTATGAGTGGAACAGACGGCTACGTATTCTCCTGCGCCAATGCACAGGCCTTAAAATCCAGCGTCCAGGTGTCCGCAGGCACTTCCTGATTACCATCAACGACCACACTGAAACTGGCGTTATCTGCAGCGGTTCTTAAAATGGCGCCACGACCATTCACTGTATCTGGTTGCCACCCCTCACCCTCCAGGCGAACCTGAATGTGATGGCGAGGATCCTGTTGCCCGCTCAGCAGCAATACGGTAGGCGTGTTACCCGCCTTTTGCTCATCGCTCCATACCCGAAACCCGCTGTGACTGCCGTGATAAGTCACCCAGCCTTGCGCAAGCACCATCCCATCTGGCACGTGCCCAGCCCGAAAGTAAGTCCCTACACGTAGCGTTGTCTGAAGTTTTTCTGCGGCGTTCGCTATCGGCATCAAGCTACTGGCAGCGACCAGTAAGCTTACGCTATAGATAACCGTTTTCACTCGCTGTATTTTCATCCACATTATTCTCTCCTTCAGAATCGGCTATCTGCAGAGACCGCTCATTTGATACAAGCCCGCGATTCCCTTGTGGGCAGGTAGCTGGTAGTTAACCCGACATTGCTGTGCTCCCCATTTCACCGTCAGTTCGCCCTTATCCGCCAAACCAGTGAGATAAACCTGGCTATCAGTATCCACCAGAGCAGCACTGCCATCCTGCCCATTGACTGTAACCTGCGCCCCGAAAGGAATGGCGCTACCATCTTCCCGTTTCAGCGTCATCAGTGCCCTGGCCCCGATGTGAGTGTGAAACTTCGCTTCCACCACCGCCCCTTCGGTTGGCACCACGCGCACATCGGTTTGTGTGACCTCTGCGTCATCCGGTAGTCGCGACGGATCGAGGCTGACTGTATTCTCCTGATAGACGTTCAGGTTGCCCACTGTGGTGTCGCCACGAAAATCCGTCTTAACGCCAGGCCAGCCGCCAACTGGCACCCCCGAGGCCCCTGGCGCTTCAACCAGCGCCACTGAGCCTTGCAAAGGTTGCCCCAGCGTCACACCATGATGGTGGATAACTATACCTCCCGCGATATTGACTCCCATCTGGCGCATCGCCCGGCTGTAGCTATAGTCACCACCTAACAGGCCGTAAGCCCCATTCCATGCCAAGTGCAATGCGCTGTTATTACCACCACCTGGCGGGGCATCGGCACGGTAACTCTGACGCACCTCCCAATCCAGTTGCTGACTGAATGCCTCTCCGTTGACCCCCACTTGTTGCGTCTGACCACCGTGTGATGGTGAAGTCATCTGCCAACTAGCACTTACATTATTCCCCGTCCAGCGGCTTAATGGCATACTGAACCACAGGCTGGTTATGTTCTCTTTACGGTGCTCGCCATTGCGCCACAGCGTTCTGTTTTGATTCCAGTTCAATGACAGCGAGCCCCCTCCGATAGAGGTTCCCCAACTCAGTCCGTAGCTGTCATCATGACCGGGACGATTACGCCAGTCGGTACGGGAACCGGTTAAACTCAGATTGCCCAAATGCCTCCCCCATGACTGACTCAACATCAGGGTGGTACGCGAGCTCGGCTGCAAATTATCTCGCCACGACCATAGACGGTTGCCATCATGTCGATAACTGTCGAGCACATCGGATAAGGTGTTATAGCCCTGCGAGGCATACTGCCATCTCGTCAGAAAAAAATTTGTCCCCGTCGCAGTCAGCTGGTTGCTGTAACGCAGTCGCCAGGAGGCTCCTTGCTGTACCGCCTCCCCCTGACGCTGACTGTGTGTGTCGCTTCCATCGACAGATAAACTCCCCCACCGCCCGAGAGATCCCCCCAAACCAAGCGATGCAGCTTGATAGTGCGTTGCACTCTGTATACCGCCGTATGCAGTGAGATTCCACGGCAGACCATACATCAACGTAGCCTGCGCGATCTGCGCCTTATCCGTTGCAGAGTCTGACGATCGGTATCGGCCCGCCAACAGGCTGTACTTCAAATATCCCTGGTGCAGTGCTATCGCCGGGGTCTGATACGGCACCACAAACATTTGTGTACTGCCATCGGCCTCCCACACGGTGACATGCAGATCACCACTACTGTCTGCTACCGACAGATCCCGCAGTGCAAACGGTCCGGGCGCCACGGTGGTGTTGTAAATGGTGTAACCATTCTGTTTGACCTCCACCCGAGCCTGCGTGCGGGCAATCCCACGCACTACCGGAGCAAACTGCCGCTCACTGTAGGGCACCATGTTGTCATCCGATGCCAACATCACACCGGTAAATGGCACACTATCAAATATCTCCCCCTGCGAAGTCTTTTGCCCCAGAGTCAGACGACTTTTTAGTGAGTACAGTCCACGCTCAGCATAGGTATATGCTGCCTGCCACTTCCCCGACAGTTGACCACTCCGCTGCCAGCTGGTCGCATTGCGGACACGCCACGCACCTATATTGATTCCCGGTTGCAGTTGTACCCAGGAAGAGTTGTCACGCCTCTCCATATCCATTTTGTAATCCGTCTGCGTTGTCCTCGCACTGTAGTTCATCAGAAACGCCGGAATACCATCATCCCAGAGATCTTCAGGAGCGATCCCCTTAAACTCCGGACGCAACGCCAACTGCGGAATACTCAGTTGCAGTTGCTGATTATTGATATCCAGTACCGCTTTAGCCTGTGGAATGGCGGTCAGATCCGCACACTCATCTGGGGTCTTTGCTGCTTTCCACAACTGAGGGTAATCTTCCGTTTTTACGCCGTAGCGTGAAAGCTGACTGACCGTCAAACAAGGAGCCAGAAAAGGCGTTCCTTGCCCATCCTTTTCCAATTTGAACACCACATCACGGGTGTCGACACGTTTACCATTCACCATCACGTCCACGCGATAAGTCCCTGGCTGTTGTACCCCCTGGTTAAAGAGCGACATATCAACCCCTTTCGCTGCATCGCCCAACATTGATGCATCGAATGTGTAAGCGTGCGCATTTGCGCAGTGAACTACTCCCGCGATAAACAGTAGCAAGGCAGGATGTTTGAACTTCATATTCTGCCGCTAAGCCCCTGGATTTATTTAAGGACGTAGTGGAACGGATGACTTTTACCACCAAAGTCTGTAATAACTCTCCACTCGATATCACCACGAGTGCCACCTGGCATATTTAGTGTTTTGTCAGCAAAGGGGGGGATATACTCAAGCCCTGTAATGGGCTTTCCCCCTACTGTGACGGAGGCTAAATTCATGTAAAACGGGGTGGGGTTCTCCACCTTAAGTTTGTTGCCCGTCTCCACCCATCTTAAATTTCCTGCAACATCTTCCGGCGTCCCCTTCACGGCATCCGGGCGGAAAATCAGCTTATCACAGACGTTGATGGACAAATTGAGGTCAAGGGTCGCGCCCTTAGCCTGTGTATCCGACGGTTCATTTTCGGGTGGTACCGCCTTTACACAGACCCACTGTAAAGTTTCACGATCCGTTGGCATGTCACCACCAGTACGGACAATACGCAGTTGACTCTGCTGGTTCGCTTCTAAACGAAATAGAGGCGGCATCACCAAAAAGGGAGCAGGCGAACTTTTGTCTGCTGCTTTGACTGAAGACTGAACCAAAATAGGGTAATTCTGCGGGTTGCTCACCGAGAGCGTGGCTCCAGCTGTACCAGCGTGATAAATCACCCGTGTAGCCCCCAGCTTCACGCTGAATGATTTAGTGTTTAAATTTAATTTCTGCTCAGAGGCATACACTGGAGGAGTTATAGAATTAGAGACGAATAAAACAGCCGCCATTACACCAAAACTAATAATTTTCATATTACAAGTTATAAAAAAATGTATGACTTGATATTTATTGCGCCTTAATAAGGCGCAATAAAAGTTGTTTACTATTAAGCTTGATACTCCGCTATGTGTATCGTCACTGGATAAGTATCAGCCTTTACCGTTTGTGATCCAGACAATTTCACAGCGACTTTATCTGTCATGTTATATACCCACCACTTATGCGAAGCACCATCCACTAATGAACCTTTATTGGCACAGGCTCCCCCCCCCAAAGGTAACTTTAATGGTATTACCACTTTTACCAGTTACCGTCCACACATCGCTGTCGTTGCCCACTGTTTCAGGTTTAGAATAATCTCCCGTTACCACGTATTGTTTGCTCGAACCGCTTGCCGTAAGTATAGCAATAGCCTCATCACCCTGATGAGGACCTGCCACCAAGCCAGACACTGGAGTAAGCTGTGCTTGTAGTTGTCCAGGATTACTGAAATTTACATCCGCCGACACGCCAGTGCTTGTATTCGGCACGAGCGAGCCGGCATAACAACTAGCAGCCATAATGCTTAATGCACTTGCGATAATTAAATTTTTTACATTTTTCATCGAAAAACCACCTTTTCAAAATCCCCCAGCACATCAAGAATGAATAATGTCATACCAAAACTCACCGTACAGAAAAGCCTGTGGCTGGGAATACTTTAAGACTTAATAATACTTAATAGAAGTTGCTTACTATTAAGCTTGATATGCCGCTATGTTTACAGTCATTGGGAAGACATCAGCTGGGATATTCTGATCTCCAGCTAGTTTAACACCAAGTTTGTCGTTAATATCATATATGATCCACTGATGCCCATTGTAATTTACATCCCCCTTTGGTGAGGTTGTCTCACCATAGAAGTACACTCTGATTCCTTTGCCAGTATTTTTACCATATAAAGTCCATGTATCGCCATTCATGACATTCTTTGCCTTAAAATCCGCTGCGATCGCGAATTGTTTAGCAGCAACAGAACTAACTGCAATAGTCGCAATATCCGTATTAGACTTAATCACCCCAGCCTTTAAGCCCGCCACTGGAGCAAATGTTACGCTCAACTGCTGGGGAGAGACAAAGCCAATATCCACTGAACTTTGTTGCTCTGAGCCCACCACGATTGAACCAGCATAACAACTAGCAGTTATCATGCTCAACACGCTTGCGATAATTAATTTTTTTATGTTTTTCATTGAAAAAATACCTCTTTAAAACTAAGTTAAAATCGCATACCCAGAATGTTATGATGTCATAACAAATTTTACCATATGGGAAAATCCCTGGCTGGTAATAACAACTTGTACTTATTGGTATTTGTTACCAATTCAAACAAGTAATGTCATAAAAATCTATATATCAGAGCACCTCTTAATCTGAAAAAATTGCGTTATTGCCAATATAACCAGCATTGATGTTAACATCGTATTGTCAGGGTGGAATAGAATGCCAGTCAAAAAGCAATTATACCTTCCATTTACATTCAAGTGATAACATTACAATGAAACCCACCACACTGGGTGTGGGAAACTTATCTTCGAAGAGAGGATAATTATCAGGCATCGTTGCAACATTGTTTATATTTAAACATACATCTCCTACATCTCCTACATCTCCTACATCTCCTAACTCGACGGTAAGATTATTAGTTAACTTTTCCTCGCAGGGAAGATCTTTAATGGAAAATCTTGTTTTCCGAAACGGAAAAGCAATTATAACGCTCCAACGAGAGTCTCAACACTAAGAGCTGACTGACACAGGCCAGACTGATTATACAGGCATGAAAAAGCTCTCCCCTTCCTTTCAGTTCTTGCTGGATTATGCAAACGTCGCACCACCTCCCCGTGAACATGGCACATTAATTTGAAGCAACTCTCATCCGGTATCGCTTTTCAGTGCAGCGAAATTCATCGCAGGTGCCCCTGTAAATAGACCCGTTTTAGTTCCATGCATTTTTAAGATTCCGGCCAGATAACGTTATTGGCGATATTCCTCCGGTATCATATTGTTCCGCGATTCATATGGACGTTCGCAGTTATATTCTGATAACCCTTTATCCGTAATTTCCCGCACCTCATTCAGCGTTCTGAACAGATAAGAATTGAGTATTTCTGTACGGTATGTCCGGTTAAAACGCTCGATGAAAACGTTTTTCTTCGGCTTACCCGGCTGGATAAACGCCAGCTTTACTACATGTTTCTTTGCCCATTCAGCCAGTGCCAGCGAGATAAATTCCGGTCCCTTATCCATACGCAGCATGGCCGGATAACCGCGGTTGCTGTAATCCTGTCGAGTACACGGACCACTCGCAGAGCTGGCAGATTCAGATCGATTTCAATCGACAACGCTTCACGATTACAGTCATCAACAACATTGAACGTGCGAAAACGACGCCCATAAACCAGCTCTGGTTCAGCGCTTCCGGCGTGACCAGTGGCGAGGGATTGCGTACCGGCAGCCGTTGTTTACCCTTACGGCGAAAATTCAGCTTGAGCAGACAGTAAATACGGTGGAGCCTTTTGTGATTCCACGCGTATCCCTGCCGCCGTATCCAGACCTCCAGTTGTCCCTGGTGGCTTCAGAAATACCGGCCTCCCGGTAGACATCTTTAACAGTCAGTCCGGATTCGACTGATCTAATCACAGCGATGATCTGGTGCGCAGTAATACGGGCTTTACGCATAGCGATCTCCTGCGTTGGCAGATTGATTATGTCGGATGATCTCTAAATGTGAATGGCTCGATTATGCGGGATACTTACATACTCACGCGTTGAGAGACTTTCAGTTCGTTTGTACGGTGAATGGATGCCGCAGGCGGGGTTTATTAACGGGATGCCCGTCAAGGTGCGGGTAATGAGGGATTGCATCGTGATCACGCCGCAGCATACCCGCGGACTCTTTGTCTGTATTGAAGGGATGGGCGTGACTTTTATTAATCAAAAGAAGGTGAAAGCGTGGCTAAAAACCTTTCCGGGGGCGCTGAACGATACCGGGGATATTCTGGTGATCAAACGCAAAAGAACGGAACAGGAGTTAATGAGTAATTGATAATAAAAAGCCGGGAAAAGATAACCCCTCCGGCTTTTACACATTATTCATCCGGTTCCAGATGTTTTATTTCAATCCTTTTGGTTTTATTTCTGGATGTTTTTCATATAATGGATTCATTATTTTAATAAGAATTTCATCCATGGTAAAACCAACCGCTTCTCGATATGCCTTAAATTCACTCTCATCACAACGGGACTGAACAACAGCAACAGATTCATCAACTTCCTTACCGAATCTCAACATTAACTCACTAATTAATACAGCTGTATCCTTATCGTTAACCATACTTATTCCTGTAGTAAAAAAATCAATAGCCTTGATTTCCTTTACATTCGTCAACACAATTCCAGCAAGCAAATCCGTTACTTTTTGTAGGTAAAGACATAAATGAGTATTCACTAATGCAATTATTTTCAACCATTATTCATCTTAATAACGTGCCAGGATCACCTCTATCAGTACCACAAGTAATAAGACCAAGAAGATTACTATCTGTAATAGGATTCAGAGGATAATGATATCGGTTCCATCCCCCTTTCAGCCCTATCGGGTCCTGACTGACGAACCAACCACACTCCGGTGCATAATATCTGAACAGATTTTAATGCAGCCCCGTCTCGTCGTCAAAATACTGTCCCGGCAGCCGGTTGCTCATCACTGGCCGGCTCCCGGGGCATCGTCATGTAGTCGTTGTCGTCATACGCAAACTCGCGCTGATACTGTGCCGGATTTTACCCACTGTGAGTTCTATTCATGGGTTGAGGGACGTTCAGTTCGTTTATGCGGCGAATGGATGCCGCAGGCCGGGTTTATTAACGGGATGCCCGTTAAAATTCGGGTGATGAAAGACTGCATCGTGATCACGCTGCAAAATACCCGCGAACTGTGAGGCTGTATTGAAGGGATGAGCATGACTTTTATTAATCAAAAGAAGGTGAAAGCGTGGCTGAAAACCTTTCCGGGGGCGCTGAACGATACCGGAGATATTCCGGTGATTAAGCGGAGCAGGCTCGAAGGCGGGATTTGATGGGGGTTAAATAATAAAAGCCGGGAAGATTTGAGGATCTGTCCCGGCTTTATCTTCAGATATTATTTAATAGCTTTTTAATATCAAAATCACCATATGGACTTAACTTATGATATTTTAGAGATTCCTCTTTAGATATGGAAATTTCATTACCAAACACATCAACTCTTTTACATAAACTTTCAAGACCGTATGTAAAATATACATTTTCAACATCTATAGGGGAAAAGTTACTCTGATGACAAATAACTCTCCAGTCACCATCTTTGTATACCTTTTTATCAAACAAGCCATAAGTATCAATTACAATGGGCGAATAAATTCTTTTTACCTTATTAATCTTTTTTTCTGTAATTTCTGGAGCGGCTGACATATAATCAAATAACTCAGCAACATGCCCAGTTATTATTTTAGATATTATCCTGCCAAAACAATATCTATCTCCATCTAATTTAAAACAAAATATGTCTCCGAGCTTCACAAAGCGCAACATCGTTCTCAGCTTCTTATCCCAGTCCCAAACTTTAAAATAACTCATCCGCATTTCCCCCTATAGGAGCCAACTCCCTTACTATTTTAAGAGTTTTTAAATGCTTGTGCGCTGGGATCTGTTCGCCCATGATCAAATGAATTATATTTATTCTCTCTATTTGTTGAGGAATTTTTTTCACCTATGGTTCCGGTTCTGGTTTTATATTTCTCTATATAATATTGCTCGTAACCTCTGACTTTCCATTAGATTACATTTTCATCAAGTGGCAGCATCCTTCCATTTTCTTTTGATAACCTGCCAGTGCTTTAATGCTCGGCCCTTCGTCGATCCATATCATTAGTAATACCAATGTAATAAGGTTTATTTGCTCCAGGAGCAAATAAACCATAAACACTATAACCTGTCGCATCAACTGGATTCAGGTCTAGCGGATCTATCCAGGTTAATGGGTTATGCTATCTTCCCGACCTCAGAGTTGCTGTTTCCCCTGCCAGACAATCGTGCCATCTTCGGCTAGTAACGCCTAAATACAGGCAACTATATCGCTAAAGAGCACTCACGCTTTATTTAATGGTTGAACATACAATCAAATCACCATGATCATTTTCACATATAAGCCAAGATAGTTCATGATCTGCAACATAATATTCAAAATATCTGCAATTTTCTATAATTTCAGGCAGGGAGTTAAGAGGAACGTTATATACATATATTTGCTCATTATCTTCATCAGCAATCAAAAATATATGTTTGTTGATTACATTGCTTTCATTGAGTTGTTTGCTTACTATTTGTGATATGTTTTTATATCCAGAATTATCGGTATAAGAAAAGACATATTGTCTATGTTTTAATGATAACCACCAGGTTCTAGGATTACCATTAACATATATCTCTTTTATCTCAGAAACGATTTGTTCGGGTTTATCGACACGATAGTCATGAATACCGAGATTTTTAATCGCATTCTCCAGTTCGATTCTAAGTTCAGACATATTTGAATTTAACATTTATCATCTCCCTTAGAGTCAGAGCGATGCGGATGTTGTGGGCCATCATAAGTAATATTACCTCTATTAGCTCCTCCGGAACCTCTTTTTCCTGCGGATTGCCAACCAACATGTGGTTTATCATGCCCTGCTGTCACATCCATATCTGCATGAGGTGCATCATAAGCAACTTTAGCCCCATTTGGACCTTTAAACTCAACAACAGTACCAGTTTTGGGATCGACTTTCGAGAAAGTGACATCCTCAGGGTTTGTCATACCCGCATTTTCAAATCCGGTTCTCCTTGCCGCATCAAAATTAGATTGATGCTCCAGGATAGCAAGTCCTAAAGGATCGATCCATCTAATCGGATTCGGCGCATACTGATAAAGGTTTAACCCGCCCCTTAACCCAATCGGATCCTGACTGACGAACCGTCCACACTCCGGTGCATAATATCTGAACAGATTGTAATGCAGCCCCGTCTCGTCGTCAAAATACTGCCCCGGCAGCCGCAGCGGCTGGTGAAAGTACGCCCCGCTGTTGCTGATGTCCGCCGCATTCTCTCCAAACCCCCTGATATACCCCGCCCACACCAGCGTCCCGTCCGCCACCGTCACCTCCTGCGGCGTGCCCGTCACGTCCGTGTGGTAATACCACACCTGCCTGCTTTCTCCCCGCCCCGTCACGCTCGCCACCGGCGTGTACGGCTGTTCCGCATCGTACAGATAGGTCCGCCAGCCCTGCTGCTGCACGTTCTCCTGCAACAGCCTGAACCCCTCCCACACAAAGTCCGTCCGGCTCCGCGCCGTATGGCTCGTGTGCCGCCCGTACGTCGCCTTGCGGGTTCGCCTCCCCAGCGCATCGTAGCCGTAGTGCGTCTCCGTGTTGCCGCTGATGACCCGCGTCAGCTGCCCCTGCGCGTTCCACTCCAGTTGCTGGTCGCGCCGCGTGGTCAGCTCGCCCCACTCGTTATAACCGTAACGGTCACGACCACAGCCCGGCAGCCGGTTGTTCATCACCGGACCCTGCCCTTCGTTATCCAGCAGGTTGCCCGCCTTATCGTAATAATAACGGTCATGGTCATACATCTGACCTGAGCGCCCGGTCAGGTAACCGCTTCTGTCATAGCTGTACACCACGCTGCCACGCAGGCCGTCGTCAATCGTGCCCACCTCGCCGTGGTTGTTCCAGTAATAGTCCCTCGACGTCACGCAGCCCTGCCGCGCCGGGCGCTGGCCGGGAAGAACAGGGGCACTGCCGGGCGCCAGACTGCGCTGCCAGCTCAGCAGCCCGTCGTCGTCGTAGCCGCTGTACGTCGCAAGCTGCCCCTGCGTGCGCATTATCTGACGGTGCAGGCTGTCGCGCTCATACTCGCTCACCGTCAGGCCGTCCAGCGCCGTCTGTAACAGATGCCCGCTCCCGTAATACAGATGCGTCAGGTGCTGCCCGTCCGGCAGCGTGATGTCCGTCGGGTTGCCCAGCGCGTCGCGCTGATAACGTATGCTACCGTTCCCCGCGTGCTCCGCCGTCAGCCAGCCGCTGCGGTCATACTCAAAACGCACCGTGTCGGCCTGCATCCGGTGCTGCTGTTGCCCCGCCTCCGTGGGCGTGAGCGTCACTGCCGTTATCTGGTCCAGCCGGTTGTAGCTGAACGTCCGCTGGCCGTGTTCATTCTCCGTCCGTAACAGACGGCCCAGCGCATCCCGCTGCTGCGTCTCCCGCCGCACGCCGCCCTGCGTGCCCGTGGTCTGTATCGCCGTCAGATAACCGCTGTCGTCCAGGATAAAAGTACGGCTCAGTCCGTCCGGGCGCACCTCACGCACCAGCCTGCCGTCCGCATCGTGACTGAACCGGTACTGCGCCCCGTTGCCGTTGGTCAGCGCGGTCACCCGGCCTTCCGGCGTGTACTGCCAGCGCGTCTCGCGCTTCTCCTCATCCGTGTGCGCCGCCAGCAGACCGCGCGGCGTATACCGCCAGCTCTCCACGCTCCCCGTGATGCGCCGGTGGCTGCTCATCAGCCCCAGCGCATTCCAGGTATACCTGTCCTGCTGTTTCCCCGGTGAGTTCACCGTCTCCGGCAACCCAAGTCGGTTGTAACTGATGCGCACCACCTTCCCTTCGGCGTCCGTCACCCGCGTCAGGTTGCCGTCCTCATCGTGGTCATATCCGGTGCTGCGCCCTGAACAGTCGGTGTACCGCGTCATCTGCCCCCGGCTGTCGAACGCCGTCACCACCGTGCCGCCCGCCGCATCCGTCCGGCTGCACATCTGCCCCTGTTCATCGTAAGCATACTGCGTCACCCGCCCTTCCGGGTCCGTCTCCTGCACTGGCTGGCCGTGGGCGTTGTACTGCGTTTTCCAGACAGCGTCATCGTCCAGCGCCGTGCGCGTGATTTCGTCGAACTCGCCGTTCCACTGCGTCTGCGTCACCCGGCCTTCCGGATCTGTCGTCTTCACCACCCGGTTCTGGATGTCATATTCATACGCCACCGTGCGACCGCCGGGCAGCTCAATGTTGACAGGGAAGTGGTCTTCGTTGTACGTGAAGCGGTACATTCCACCGCCCGGCGTCCGGTGCGCGGTGATATACGTCTCCCTGTCGTACCACCACTGCCATGACTCCCCCTGCCTGCCGGTGACGGTGGTGGTGCCTGCGGCAAAATCATAGTCAAAGCGGTAATGTTCGCCGTCACTGGTGTCGTGCTCCGTCACGCGCGGCGCGCCGTCGAGTTCCTGCCAGCAGTAGCGGCAGGTGAACCCCGCCGCATTGCTGTGCGCCGTCATCAGCCCGTTTTCATAAGCAAACTGCCGCACCAGCGTTCCCGCCCGGTTCACCACGCCGGTCAGTTGACCGTTATCGTCATACCGGTACTCTACCAGGTTGCCACGGGTGCCGCCCTGCACCAGTTCAATTCGCGACAGCCGCTCCCCTGCCGGGGTCTGTGTGCGGTGCAGTAACAGGTGATGCCCGCTGCTGGAGGCTATCCGTACCAGTCTGCCTCCTTCGTGCCCGAAGACAATGCGCTGGCGGTGCGGCGTCTCCATAAACAGCAGGTATGCCATGCCGTCACTGTCAAAATCACCAAATACGTAATAGCTGCGATCGGTGTAATGCAGCACGTAACGCCCGTCATGCAGGCGGCTGAGGTATAACTGTTCTTCCGGGTCAAATATCTGGTGGCCGGGCGTCAGCATCGTTTTCGGGTAACACAGTTCCCGCCCCTGTACGCCGGTCAGCGTGATGTGTTCATCGTCCTCGCGCAGGCTGGTTTCCCAGTTCAGCCGCCAGCCCCGTCCCAACAGTCCCACGGTTTCCAGGTGGCTGGCGTAAAAACGCGAGCAGGTGACCGGCAGGCGACCGGGCAGGGTGAAGTCCGTTTCCGGCAGCAGGATTTTCTGCCCGGTGGTCACATCCACCGGATTGCTGAACAGCCCGCTGATAGCCTCACCCACGGCCATCCCGGCAAGCTCCCCGCCGATAAACTTAGCGGCACATTTAGTGCCAAATTTCGTCCCCAGCTTTGCCGCCTGCCGCCACGCCCCGGCCAGCCCGCCGAGCAGACTCGCCACGACAAACAATACATCCACCACCTTGCGCAGCCAGTCCGGAATTTCAGAACTGATTTCCAGTACCGTCTGCGTACCGCCGCCCAGAAACACATTCGGCGAACCGTCTTCAATCACCGCGTCGCATTCGGTGTGGTCATCCTTACGGGCGGCGGGCTGGCTGTTAATGTAGATATTTTCCGACCCCTGGGCGATGCGTTTTTCTGCGATATGGTTATCGCATTTCACCGTACTCAGTACCGCGCGCGCCGCCGGGCGACTGTTGGTGCTGACATTCTCCGAACCGGTGAGGATTTTTCCTGCCGTGTGGTGGATGGAGCGCCCGATGGCTTCGCCCAGTTGCAATACCCCGGAGGCTATTTGATCGGCCATAAAACCCAGAATCAGCCCGGCAAGAAAACCGCAGCTAAAGAAGGCAAAGGCGGCAAGCGCGATAATGGCGATGCCGATGATAGCGCCGATAAGAAACCCGGCGAGCGCGCTGGTGTGGTAGATAGGATCATCCACACGGGCTGCTTCATACATGGTCACACCTCCGTGTGATTATTCGTTTTTATCCGGCTGAAAGCCTGCCAGCCAGGTGTTCCAGAGTAGGTCTGCTTTATCATCAAAAGGACGGGGACTGGTCAGGGTGAAGACCAGTACCTTGCCAGGGGTTGCAATAAACCCGGCCTGACGCTGGTACACTTCCGTTTTCCCGGATTTATGGGTGGCGGCAATTTGTTCCCCCATAAGGGCATTATTGCCCGTTCCTGCCTGTGCAGGCGCTCGCGACAATACCCGGTGCTGACCGAGATTTTTTTTCATCAGCGCAATCTGGCGGTCAATATAGGCGGGCAGGTCTTCATCAGGTTTTAGCGTATCGCGGGAAATATTCAGACTGGGCGATGTTCGTTCATTGCCCTCCAGGATAAAAATATTAACGCTGCGATCCGTAAATGTTTCAGGCAGGACAAAACACCCTTCCTGTATGCGGTATGGTCGATCCATGAGAACTCCAGGTTTAATTCAGATCATTCAGAGGTGGGAAGGGGGGCAATATCATCGGCGGTTACGGCTGTGCCGCCATCCGGGTTCATATCAATACCTTTACCAATCAGTTGCATGACATCGCTGGTATGTAACATCAGTTGCTTGCCACAAAACTCAATGGAGCCGTCCTTATGTAAAACAAGCGCCGCATTGCCGCAGCGAAGCGTGAATTGATCGCCAACATCTAGACGATAAGTGGTGCCGATATTGATCGTCTGCGCCAGTTTTACGGAAAGGCCGTCATTCTTCGTTACCGTGGTGTTTCTGTCCTCACCAATACTGTTGGTTTCATTTTTAATAATGGTTTTAGTGCGATCCACCATAACCGTATGCGTTTCATTATTCTTCACCGTGGTGTTGAGATCTTTTTCCGCGTGGAACTTCACTTCCTCCGCGCCGGTTTTGTCGTCAAAACGCAGCATGTTGCCGTTCGTTGGCCCGCCATACAGCGAGTGGCTGAAGATCCCGCTCTGCGACGCCATTCCCGGCAGTCCCCACGGCGGCATGGTGTCCTGGTTGTAGGTACGCCCCACGATGATCGGCAGATCCGGATCGCCGTTTTTGAAATCCACCAGCACTTCCTGGCCGATACGCGGGATCTGGATCATCCCGAAGCCTTTGCCCGCCCATGGGTAGCTGACGCGTATCCAGCAGGAGCTGTTTTCATCCATTTTGCCGTAACGGTCCCAGCCAAACTGCACCTTTACCCGCCCGTACTGATCCGTCCAGATTTCCTGGCCCGCCGGGCCGGTGACGATGGCGCTCTGCGGCCCTTTGGTGTGGGGTTTGCTCACCGTCCGCTGCGGGCGGAACACCTCACGGGTCGGGTGCAGTTCAAAACGGGTGGAAAAGGTAAAGTGCTGGTCCTGCCCGCTGTGCTGCGCGTTGTCCTGCACAAACAGCGTAGTCTGCGCCAACAGATATTCCTGGTTGAGTTCTGCCGTAGGGTGATTCATCAACGCAAAGGTGTAGCCAGTCATCAGCGTACGGATATTCCCGGCACCGTGAACCCGGCTGCCAGGGCTGCGCTGCGCTTCCATACGAATGCGCGTCAGCATTTCGCCTTCGCCCTTGTCGAAATAATCGCCCGGCCATTCGTAGTGTTCGTAACTGGCATGGCCGGTTTCACGCGGGTTTGCCACTGTGTTCGCCAGCCGCGAGCGCGGTTTTTTAAAGTCAAAATCATCCAGTACCCACTGCCCGGTACGCAGACTTTCATTGGCTATAATGGTGTGGATAAATGCTTTATCCAGCTTTAACCCTTTTTGATGCCATTCTACCTCCGGTGAATCCGGGCAGGCGTGATGTGTACTGATGGCATCCGCCAGCACCAGCGTGTGGCTGTCCTCGCTGTGCTCAAACCACCAGTAGATGCCCCACTCCTGCATCAGTCGCTGAAGAAAATCAAAATCAGTTTCACCGTACTGTACCTGCCAGGTGCGTACCGGGTAGCTTTCCACCAGTCGCTTTTCCACCGGATACGGATACTCAGCCAGCACTTCATCGAGAATGTCCACCACGGTTTTATTCTGGAATGCCTTGTAGTCGCTGGTGTGGGTCAGCAGTTTTACCCACGGCTCCATACGCAGCTCATAGGTAACAGAACGCCCTTCATGGCCCACCACCCGCGCCGCCGTGACCAGCCCGCTGATATGCCGTTTGCCGCCGCCATCCAGTTCGATGTTGACGCACAAATCTTTGCCCACCATGGCTTTAAGCGGCAGGTTGGCTGCGGGGGAGACATAGCCCAGATTCAGGGTGTCGGGCGTTTTTAGCTGTACGATGTAGGTAAACAAGCTACCGAGAGCTTCCGAGCCGTTCAGACTGGAAAACAGCAGCATCTGCGGTGGAACTGCGCTGCCGCTGACCGTCACGTTATGTGCGCCCGGCCCGCTGGTTGCACCAGAAATTAGTGCCGATATCACATCCTGCGCCGCGCCCGCCGCTGCCGCAGCCTGTGCCGCCGCAGCCACCGCTGCTTTCACCAACCCCGACGGTTCAGGCAGGTCGCCCATCAGAGATCCCAGCGCCTGTTCCACTGCCGCTTCTGCGGCTCCCGCCACGCTTCCGGCAACCGAACCTGCTGTAGTTCCACTGTTTTCACCTGTTATCGGCGGCGTGGTTGTCGTCAGCCCCCCCATACCGGATTTATTATTTGTGGATACAAAACTCATGGTATTTGCTCCTTTAATACTAAATTTAAGCGCAGTATTTGGCAGTCGGAAATAACATTCCACTGGCACAAACATATTTTAAAAAGCACAAAAAAGCGCTTACGTTTCAAAAAAAATGCAATGCTTATCTTATTTTTTTGAAAGCCAGCAAAATAAGTGGCATACAAATTAAAAAACCCACAACTGAAACAATGAACACATAATTATGATCCGATAAGAGTTGTCTGGCAAACCAGACACACTGGGACGAACTAAAATCCCCTCCCATGCTCATCGTTTCCGAGTAGTTCACTGCAAATATAATATTAAAATAAAAAACAACAATATAATAAATGGCAGAGATAAATAAAATAATCCCCCAGCGTATCCAGAATTTATTTGTCATTGTATGAACTCCCCAGAGAACCGCCAGATGTACCACCAGAATATGGCGACGAGGTACCTGATGAAGCAGAACTTTTTGCTCCCACCCCCATCAGTACAGCGCTCAATCCCTGTGCTGCTCCACTTTTATCACCAATATTAGGATATTGTTGCCTGAATTCACTGGTCATATTCATTACTGACATTGATGAAAAATCAGAACTTTTCTCAATAAGGTATTGTTGTAATGAGAAAGGGATCGTGAAATCTATCTCTGTGTCAACTGTTAACTGTGGCGAAGCAGATACCCCAAATGATGACTGTATAGAAGGTAATATATATTTTGTCTCAAATATTTTCGAACCAGAATATTTAATCCCCTCAACGGAGTGTGTCGTACAATTATTTCCGGTTACATCATAAATATCAATTGTACGCCCCCGCAACTTTACCCTGTCCGTCATTGATTTTGTAGGAACAGGTGGTTTTGCTGCATTCCACAATTTTTCAAAAAATTCACGAACCAATATCGGATTAGCATCATTTATTTCAAACACATGTGCTTCCATCTGATATAGCTCATAACGATAATAAGATCGGGCATCTTCATCTTCAAAGAAGTTTAAAATACCATCTCCGACAGTCGCACTAGAGCCAGTCCTTCCATACCGCCCGTAAGTGTACAAATAAACAGAATTATCCATATGTACAGAGACAAAAGCATGACCCGCACCTGTGGTTTCAACCCACAAAAATACACCGTTTAACAACAAATTATCTTCTGGCTTACAGGTTGCAGCGAAACTATTTTGTTCTTGCGTGTTCAGTGCTGTCTGCCATAAGTCTTTCACTCTTCCCTCCTGTTATTCTCCACCAGTCGCAGCGCATCCACATACCGCCCTTCACTGTTCTGCTGCCAGAACCAGCCTTGCCCCGGTGTTGCCTGCCCCAGCGTCTTACCCGGCCAGCCCGGCCACGGCAGATAACGCACGCCCGGCAGTTCTACTACCGGTGCTTCATCCGGCAGCCCGGTCAGTTCCCGGCTGCGCTGCGATGTACGTCGTAACCCACGCAGCCACTGCGCCCACCACGGCCCCGGCTGCCACATCGCCCATAGCTGGTCCACCTGCTCCGTCAGCCGCCCGCGCCGCATCGTGTCCGGCGTGATATGCTGCGCCGCCAGCCTCGCCAGCCAGTACAGCCAGCCCTGCGTCTCCTGCAAACTCTCGTCCAGCCACTCCCGACCGCAGCGCTGGTAAATCACCAGCGGCCACGGGCGTCCCACGCTATCCCGTGACGCCATCAGCACTCCGGTCAGCCAGTCAGTCGTCCCACCCATCGGCAAAAATCCCGGCGACATTACAAAGCTCCACGGCAGCGGATGGTGTTCCGGCGCGGGCATATCATGTTCGCCACGCGGCGACAGGTGCATCCAGCCGTCACGCTCTTCATCGGTCGTCTGGCCTTCAGGCAACACGATATGCCGCCCGCTGCCCACCCACGTCTGGCGGTTCAGCCAGTCCTGCCATATTCGTCCCTCTTCAGCGCCCACCCGCCAGCGCACATAGTCGCGCTGGTCCGGCAGCCTGCCGAACATCGCCGGGGCTGATACCACCGCTGGCCGGCGCATTACAGCGCCCTCGCCGGGCAACTGAAGTTCTGCAACAGCTCCCGGCTGACCGGGTTAAAATCCCGCCCGGCGGTGATTTCCAGCACCACCCGACGACCGTCAAAATCATATTCCACCAGTTGCCGCCCCCGCACCGCCGTTTCCTGTACCATTCCGGCGTCCAGCAGATGAAACAGCGCCCACGGCCCGCCGGTCAGTAGCGTTGAGGTGTCCTGGCGAATACGCGGGCTGGCGGTGATTTCCGCCATCGAGCCGTTGCGCGGTCCCGGCCACGTCACTTTCAGGGGCCGGTCCGGACCATGGGCGTAGCGCAGCACCTGGCCGTCGATATCAATCACCAGTTCCGTGATGGCCGGGTCCATATCCACCACGCTAATCTGCATCGACCAGGAAAATTTTTTCCCGCCCTCGCTGTTAAAAAACACGCTGCGGATCTGCTTCGCCTGCTGAAACGGCGTTAAATCCGGCCCCTGCAACGTCATGTTGCCTTCGGTCGGTTTGTAGCGCCACGGGTCGCTGGCGGTGTCCGCCAGCGGAGCCAGTTGTTTGCTCCAGAAAGCATCCAGTACGCCACCGCTGGCGAAGATGCGGTTAAAGTCCTCGGCGCTGACCTCCTGCGGACTGTCGGCGAACGGATAGCGCCCGTCGATGGCGTCACGGCAGTCGTCGCCCATCATCGCCTCCATCTGAGTGTTCAGCACATCGCCGGTCCCGGCGTTGATTTTTCGCGTTCCCTGCTTCGTCAGATCCAGCAGGATGTTTTTCAGCGGCGCGGGCAGTTTCGCCGCCTCCAGTTGCAACTTGTCTGCGGCAGTAATGCGCGCTGGCAACGTCCCCGCTGCCAGCGCGCTATCAGCAATGGTCAGTTGGGTGTAATACTCGTTGAGCATGGTCAGCAGCGAAGCGATCTGCATCGTCCCACTGCCGCTCTGTCCGCCGTCCGTCCGCCCGGCAATGACCTCGCGCAGCGCGGCGAAACGGTCATCCACCAGCGTTTTTTCCAGCCGTTCTTCCGGGTGAATATCCTGGAACAGTTTTGCCGTCTGTACCACTTTCCCCGCGTTACCGGATGCGCGCTGCGCCAGTTGTTTCTGTCTGGCCTGCGGGTCCGGCGGCGGCACCAGCGTGGTCTGCTCCACCACCGCTTTTCCCAGCCGCATCAGCGGTGAGTCCGGCGACGCCAGGGTGCGCAGCACCTGTAAATCATAGGCCAGGCCGGAACTGCCCTCTTCCCCGGCACTGTTGATACTATGGATACTGTCCAGAAAATCCTGCCAGCGGCGGGCATATTCCGTCAGGTACAAACGGCGGACTTCGCGGGCGACAGACTGCTCCTGCCCCGGTATCTGGCTGCGCAGGCTGTCAGTCAGCTTTTTTGGCGTACTCTCCCGGCCCATCACCCAGCCATCGTTCGCCGTCGCCGCCGCCACAAATTCCGGTAATCGTTTGTCGAACAGCTCCCGGTATCCTTCACGGGTAAAAATACCCGGCACGCCCCGATCCAGCGGCGCGCCGTTGCTACGCACAAACACCGTTCCCGCATCCGCGCCGACGGCGCGTACCAGCGTGAACTCCTGCGGCGCTTCGCTCTCCATTGCCGCCAGCGCCCGCGCGTAGATACGCTCGGTACTGGTGTGACCGTCGAGGAATGCCCGCGCCTGGCGGATCAGCGCCTCATCTTTCTCATACGGTGAATGCACCACCCGGCTGCCGTCAAACAGCGCTTCGATATGCGTCAGCACGGCGGCGCGCCCGCCGAACCCGGCCACGCTGTCGCTGTTCCCCAGATCGTTAATCACCCACGACTGGATCTCCGCCGCGTTGTATTTATCTTCGTGATCTTTATCCAGATTCAGTAGCAGATAGATGCGCAGGGCATCGTAGGCCGCTTTACTGTCCTGACGGGCAATGGCGTCCGCCAGCACATACTCCATCCGTTTCACCAGCGGCGGCAGCAGCAGTTGATCCAGCAGACGGTTGTACAGCGACGCCACGCTGTCGGTTACCGGCGGTACGCTGTACAGGCCGTAGCGCCAGGTCAGCGGCGGCGCGTCCGGGTCCAGTTCCGGCCAGGCGGACAGTTCCCTTGCGCTGTCCAGCAGTGCCGGGACGGGAGCCATCGCCGGTTTACCGGTGTAGGCTTTCACTTCACCATCCAGCCGGGTCGCGCGGGCGCTGATTTCATTCAGATAGTCGCCGTTGGTCTGCTGGCTGGTCTGCATCCCCTGCCACAGCAGGAATGCCAGCACCAGTACCAGCAGGTGCCCGCCGAGGCGCAGCAGGCGGTAACGCCAGGCCCACTGGAGGTTTGGCTCCACCAGGTGCGCTTCACGGAAAATAAACTGCGTCAGCAGGTCATGCAGAAAGTAGCTGCGATTGCCGTCCGGCAGAGCGTGTGGGAGAGAGGTGGAGGATTCGCCACGGGCGGTTTTTATCGCCCGGACAAAGCGCTGCCAGATACTCAACTGGTCGGCCACGGCGTCGGCCTGCGCCTGCGCGGCGCTGGTGAAAAAGACCCCGCGCAGCGTGTTATTCAGTTGCGTGGCATCGAATTTTGAATCGAGGAAGATCTGTTCAATAGCCTCCAGCAACGGCTCGCCGAGGGCGGCGAACTCACGCGGGAAGGTATACAGCCGCTGGCGGCTTTTAAGGTCGTACTCTTCCTGTAACCGGGTATCCAGTCCCTGATCCAGCCGCAGCGTCAGGCGTGCCAGCTCCTGCGCGCAGGCGGCGTGCAGCGCCTGCGGGTCGCCCGCTTTTCGCCTGCGGGTCGCCCGCTTTTCGCCTGCGGCTGTACGGCAGCGAGAAGCCCCAGATTTGTGCGCGAAGATGGCTGGTCAGCGTGCGAAAATAGTCACTGAAGCCCGGCAACAGATCCATTTTGGTGACCACCAGATAGACCGGGAAGCGAATGCCCAGCGTCTCACGCAAATCGGCCAGCCGCGCACGTAAGGCAGCGCAGGCCGCCAGGCGTTCCGCCGGTGACTGCGCGGTTAAATCCGCCACGTTTAGCGTCAGGATCACGCCGTTAAGCGGCGCGCCGGGGCGATGTTTACGCAGCAGACCGAGAAAGCCCTGCCACTCTCCGGCGTTACGCTGCGCGGCGCTCACTTCTCCGCCGTCATCGTGGCGGGCGTAGCGTCCGGCCGTATCAATCAACACTGCTTCGTTGGTAAACCACCAGTCGCAGTGTAGCGTGCCGCCACCCGGCACTGTCAGGATACGCGAGGTCTGCTCCATTTGCTCCGCCAGCGGGAACTGCAATCCGGTGTTCAGCAGGGCCGTGGTTTTGCCATCGCCGGGACTGCCGACCACCATGAACCACGGCAGCTCATACAGAAAGCGTTTACCCTCGAAAATTTTACGCCAGCCGGGCATGTCCACGCGCAACTGCCGCAGTTGCCGGATGGCCTGCGTGACAATATGGTTGACGGTGCGCAGGTCGGCTTTGATCTCGCCAGCCACCGGTACCTCTTCCCCGCGCGGATGCAGGAAGCGACGCAGCAGTTGTTCATCCATACGTAGCGCACGCCACAGCCGGTACAGGCCGTACAGCGCGTACATCAGCAGGATGAAACCAATTAATGTCAGGCGGACCCACAGCGGCGCAAACGGATGGACATCGCCCAGGGCCAGCAGCGGTGTGACGAAGCCAATCGCCAGGCACAGGACACTGATGCCGATGATACTCATCGACCAGTTGACCAGCCACAGTACCAGCAACATCAGCAACAGGGCAATGGTCACTACCCGGCTACCCACGGAGGCCAGCGGGCGCAGGGTATCAAATGACACCAGCGGCCCGACAAACCAGACCAGCAGCGCCAGAACCAGAACGCCCACAACTGCCAGCGCGCGCCGGGAAAAAAGCAGACTAAGAAATTTTTGCATTATATTTCGACTCGCCACCCAATAATCAATATTTTAAAATTCCCTGGATAAAGTAATATAACCATTAAATCTTACAGAACACTCATCAGCATTCATGAAGCTGGATGCAATGAAAATATCTTTTTCTTTATCTTTGTTAATATAGGTATATTTTGCCACGATAGATTTAACCTGATTTTCATAGTAACTATCGGAATAGGATTTTTTATCTAATATTGCCACTTTATTTTTGGCCTTATCTTTTTCATAATCCATCCTGGCCAGAGATTCTGCATAGACCTTAGATACACTTTGTTTTATCCTTTATAATAGTAGCGACATCTATATTCAGGTCATTTTTTATGGCATCAAATAACGATGACTCCATTGATGCTCCAACCGTAGCACACCCATAACCCTGCGCATAAGAAATGGCAGGAATACCCACCAACAGACAGACCATCACCTTAAACATATCAATCCTTTACCACCAAGACTTTATCTGAACTGGCAGCGATAACATTATCACAGGGTATACCTGTCATACTTCAGGCTGCATGTGTGTTGGCTTTCCTCGCTCACCCCAGTCACGAACTAATGTACGTTCCTGGGGATTCACTCCCTTGCCGCCTTGATGCAACTTGAATGATTTTATATATTACAGGGATACTCTATTAATTTATTTATGATAAGTTCAGCCGCGCGAGAATTCAGTTCCTCATTGGTTTTATTTTTAAGAGAAACATAGACTAATTCATTTAATGTTAGCGTCTTAAATAAATCGTATCCACACCATAGTTTTTTCTCCGTTGCATCCTCCACGCCAAGCAGATAGATACCCGCCCTGAGTTTATCCAGTTGATTACCAGATACCCAAAATTTAAAAAAGTCATTACCTGAAAGATTAAGCGCATCCGGAGTCAGGGATAAAATGGGAGATGACCGGGAAGCAATTTTTATAGAGGGGTCTGTCCTCTGACAGGGAAAATTTTTAACTAATGCTTCCTCTATTAGTATTGAAGCCCTTACATCAGGCTTTGTCACCGCGTGCTGTTCAAGCCAGGTCAGCACAGTATGGTTTATTGTTATACTGTCAACCTGACCATATCCACACCAGGCTTTACCTTCTGTAGCATCCGCCACCCCCAGCATATACATCAGTGTATTGTCTTTTTTCTGTACGTTGTCAATGGCATAAAATTTCAGAAAATCCTGCGTACTGAGATTGACATTATCGGGGGAAATGAATCCTGCGTTAATCAGGGACCCGGCAAAAACGCCACCGGGTAATAAACAACATAAAATGATCAAAAAAACACGGATAGATCGTTTTATGTGATATGTCGCTGAGATCCGATAATAATCCCCCGTCACGCCACATATTGCCGAATGATGAGACACATCATAGGTCGATTTTTTTATCATTCATTCACTCCACTACCAGAATTTCCACCCGACGGTTTTTCGCCCGCCCGGCTTTACTGCCGTTATCCGCCACCGGCACCGTATCGCCCTTGCCGACGATATGTACCCGTCCGGCAGGTACGCCGCCGGAGGTCAGCAACGCCGCAACTTCCGCCGCCCGTTTTTCCGACAGCACCAGGTTGGATGGGAATTCAGCCGAATGAATGGGCTGGCTGTCAGTGTGACCCGTTACAGTGACTGCGCCGCCCACGCGGGCGATTTCCCGCGCCGCTTTGTTAATCACTGGCCGGATTGCGTCACTCACCGTTTTTTGTCCCGGTACAAACATGGCGTCGCCACGGAAGACCACCCTACTGTGCTGGTCATCTTCGTCCACGGTCAGCAGGCCACGGGCGATTTCGTTTGCCAGCAGGATTTTCAGCCGCAGCTTATGAACCGGCACGGGCGGCGGCGGCAGTTTTATACCAATCGCATCAATATGCTGTTGTACGGTGACGGTCTGCACATCCATCCGGTGGCTGTAAAGGCCAAACAGCGTCAGCATCGCCAACAGGGCTATCCCGGCGCTCAGCCAGACCGGCACCCGGCGCATCCGCCGCAGTCGTCCGCTTATCGCCCCCTGAAAGTCAGGCGAGAGCGCGGGCATGACCGGATCGCGACGCTGTGAAAGCTGTGTCAGCAATTGCTGGCGAATATTGTCCAGTTGCTTACGCCCGTCTGGCTGCACGCTGTAGCGGCCTTCAAATCCCAGCCCCAGCAGGTGGTAGATAACCTCCAGTACGTTGCCATGTTCCTGGAAGCTGGCCGCCAGACGCCCGATGATCTGGAAAAGTTTTATCCCGCCTTCGCTTTCACCATGAAATGTTACCAGCAGGCTTTTTCCGGCCCAGACGCCGCGCCGTCCCCAGGTTGTGTTATTGGCGGCTTCATCAAGCGCCGTACACAGGCAGTAACGTACCGCCAGTACGTGCTCGCGCCGCAGGTTCGCCTGATCGCATAATGTCTGGTACAGATGCATCTCGCGTACCAGCAGATTACGGTAAGGCTCTACCAGGGCCGCATCCAGTTTAGCGGGCATGGCTGCGAGAGCGCACAATAAAGGCCGGGCAGCGGCGAGCAACGGGTTAGCCGCCGCGCTGATTTCAGCCAGCCGGAGTTTGCTGTCCGGACCGTCTTCAACGATGACATTGAGTTCCGTGCGCTGGCTGGTGTGTACCGGCGTTTCATATTCACTGTTCTTATGTTCCGGCGTGGTGGACAAAAAGGACATCATGTCCGCCGCTGGCGGCGTCAGGGTACTGTCTGTCATTTATCGCGCACTCCCCACAGTTCTGTCTCCAGCCCCGGAAATTCCCCGGCGGTATGCATGGCCATCCCGCCGTAACGGGCAATGTGTTCCCACAATGCTCCCTCGCGGCGGATGTCGTAATAGATGTATCCGGCCTGAAACGGGATTTGGCGCGGTGGTACAGGCAAAACCTGCAAAGCCAGCCCCGGCAGATGCGAGCGGATCAGTTCCGGCAGGCGATCGGATGGCCCGATTTTGGTCTGGGCGGCAAAATGTTGCAGTAGCACATCGGTCGGCATTGAAGCCTTTATCGCCAGTACCAGCGTGCTGAAATCGGCAAGATCGGAAGGAGCCACCACCGCATTCAGGATGCCGTAAGTCCCCTCTTTCAGCTCGATGCGCTGCGCGCCCCGGATCAGTACTGCATTCAGCAGGAACTGCACCTCATCAACCAGTGATTTCAACCCGGCATAGGGCGTCAGGTGTTTGTACTCTTTGTATTCAGCGGGCCGTCGCGTTTGTGGACGCACATAGGTGGAGAGTTCCCCGGCCAGTTCGGACAGGTAGCGATACAACACTTCCGGGGCCAGCGGGGTTTTCGCCAGGTGAATCAACAGCGGCTCAAAGCGATTGAGAATTTGCAACAGCAGGTAATCGGAGACCTCCGCTGCTTCATGGCCGTGGTTGTCGCTGCCGGTCAGCCGTTCCGCCAGCGAATCGGCCCGCATCCGGATGAGATCGTTGATCCACGACAGCCAGGTACACATCAGTGAACTGGCCTGATAATTAATGATGGGCGGGATCAGGTCGTGGTCGATATCTATCCGCCCGTCAGGATTCAGCCCGGTGATGCGGGTCAGCGGCAGGCCAATCCAGGCGCCCGTCACCGCCTTTTCCGGCAGCAGCCGCAGGCGCAGGTGACTGAGCTGTAATAACTGCGCGCCACGTCCCAGCGAGTTGGCGTCGCGGATGTCGTGTTCGTGTACCGAGAAACGCGCCAGTGATTCCGGGTTATTGTCAAACGTAGTTTCTTCGCTGTTCGGCGCGCGTACCGGTACCGCCAGACAAATCTGCTGGTTCAGGTGCTCCGGCAGGATGGTCAGCGGCGGCGGCAGCGGGGTATGGTCCGGTGCGTTAAACGGCGTGCCGTCAGGAAAAATCCCTGATGCCTCTTTCAGTATCAGTTTACCGATGTTCAGCGCTTCGCCATCAATATTGTAGTGGCTGAATCCCCAGAAAAAGGGGGTCAGCGGCAGGCTGCGGTAATGCATGACGTGTTCCAGATAACGCTCTTGCTGCTGAAACATCTGCGGCAGTAAAAATTGTCCTTCACTCCAGACTACGCGGTCATTCCAGCTCATAATTCATTTATCCCGTTCCGTAATTACAATGGCGCTTTGTTCCAGTTCCGCCTCCAACTGCACTTTTCCTTTCCCCGGTACGAAGCTGCTGTACCAGGCTTTTTCCGGGGCTTCCGGGATTTTGTAGGTTACCCGCCAGACCGATTTGGCCAGGTTACGGTATCCGGCCAGTACGCCGATTGCCGTGGTCTGCGCATTCAGCGGGCGACGCAGTTTTTTCTCTTCGCCGGGACGCAAAATAAAGCTGTCGCGACGCACTAAATCGTCGGTAAGGACGGATTTGTCGTTGTCATGGAGCGACCAGTAATCAGCTGTCGTGAAAGCGGCGTCATTTTTTAGTTCATAAACACGTATCTCAATGGGCGCGGCCTTCTTCTGATTGTCAGGATTCACCTTATCAGAGGCTTTCACGCTCAGGTCGAGTCGCTGTGATTCGAGGTCAGGTAACGCATCGCTACTGCCGCATCCGGAAAGCAGGAGCAGTGCAAAAGGCATAGCTACCGCACATAACCGCCGAGTGGGGTTACGCCATTTATTCACTGTAAATTCCTTTAAAATCAAAACAATAAATCCGGCCAGATATAAATCTGGCCGGAAAAACAACCGTTAAATTTCTTTGTTGGCCTTGAAGTCGTAGCCTGCGGTGATGGTGCCGCCGCTGCCGCCCTGCTGGTTCTGCACCACGTATTCCTGTTTCACGGTGCTGAAGGAGAGCTCAATTCGCTCGCGAGACGCGATTTCGCCTTCTCTGTTACCGCTAGGTGAAACGACCGCAACGATCAGATCGGTAAAGGTGTACTTGAGGTACTCCAGCGGGTTGCCGCCAGCCTTACGCATAACCAGAATGGCCTGCGGAATGTGCTTGCCGGAGGCGCAGTATTTGAACAGGTTCGGGCTGGCGCGATCGATATAATGCTCGAATTCCAGATTAGTGACGGAGACCTTACCGGAGCCGAGGCCGCTACCGGCGTGCATGGTGGATTCCTGATGGATATTCCAGCGCCAGCTCAGTACTTCAATTTCATTTTTGTGTTTGTCATCCATCGACTCACCGTCGATGCCGTCAATTTTCAGAAAAATATCATAAGACATATCTACTATCCTTTTAACTACCTAAATAAGGCCCTGATTTATCTGCTTTATTAGGTGAACAGATTAACTATTACTGTACAGCTCTCTATTACCCATAAATTCATCAGAGCAAGAGAACATATGCTTTTAATATCTTTGAATTTTACTTCTCGACACGCCTTTCAATTAATTCATTTAATTCACTGTCGTGGATAAAATCTATGCACTTCATGGTATTAAAATCTGATGATATCGAGCCATTATATTTCAACCCTGAATATTTTTTCGCAATCTCATCAATTTCATGATAAATCTCCACAGATTGTTTACCATATTCAAGGTAAGCACTGGCCGTAGCTCTGGCATCGTTTTTAACGACATCATCTTTGTATACTAATGCCAGACAATGACTCAGCGCCCAATTTTTTAAGAGTTCCGACTGTGAATATTGTGTGGTCAATGCTTCTTGTGCAAAAGATGGCTGCCATACCAGCATTCCACTTATGCTGAAAGTAACTAATATTAACCATTTCATGGCAGTATCCACAGAGTCCCAACTTCAGGAACAAATGGTCCATTATCTGGGTCATTTAATAAGTGGCACTGATCTGAACAGATACTGCCATTCCATAATGTAACGTGTCCTCTGGCATTGCTCCAGCCATGCCCTTTTACTACGATAATTCCTTTCTTCCCTATAAAGTCACTCTGTTTTGGATTATTAACAATAAGATCAGGCTTGCCCATATTATGAGTAAGATGATCAATCATATCATTCACACGATAAATATAGAATTTATTATCGGCACCACTAACCTTTGCATACGGGGAGTTACGGGCTATTGGGAATCCTGTCGCATTCAAAACATAGCTCATTCGAATAGGACAGGCATTTTGAAAATAACCACCAGTTATATTTTTCCCAACGTTTCCACCAATAATGCTACCCACATCAGCGACGGAATGATTCACCTTCCTAAAAGCTAGCCACGCTTCATTGAATGAAGGTCTGTTCATTTTGCTTACCCTCTAAAAATTCTGTGTAGCTCATTAATTCTCAACACGTATCTTCATGGACGCCGCTTTCTTCTGATTGTCAGAATTCACCTTGTAAAACGCTTTCACGCTCAGGCCAAGCCGCTGCGATTAGGGGTCAGGTAGCGAATCGCTACTGCCGCATCCGGAAAGCAGGAGCAGTGCAAAAGGCATAGCTACCGCACATAACCACCGAGTGGGGTTACGCCATTTATTCACTGTAAATTCCTTTAAAATCAAAACAATAAAACCAGCCAGACATAACATCTGGCCGGAAAAACAGCCGTTAAATTTCTTTGTTCGCCTTGAAGTCGTAACCTGCGGTGATAGTGCCGCCGCTGCCGCCCTGCTGGTTCTGCACCACGTATTCCTGTTTCACAGTGCTGAAAGAAAGCTCGACCGTTTCACGGGAGGCGATTTCACCATCGTGGCTGCCGCTCGGGGAAACCACGGCGACAATCAGGTCGGTGAAGGTATACTTGAGGTACTCCAGCGGATTGCCGCCAGCCTTACGCATAACCAGAATGGCCTGCGGAATGTGCTTGCCGGAGGCGCAGTATTTGAACAGGTTCGGGCTGGCGCGGTCGATATAGTGATCAAAATCCAGGTTGGTGACGGAGACCTTACCGGAGCCGAGGCCGCTACCGGCGTGCATGGTGGATTCCTGATGGATATTCCAGCGCCAGCTCAGTACTTCAATTTCATTTTTGTGTTTGTCATCCATCGACTCACCGTCGATGCCGTCAATTTTCAGAAAAATGTCATAAGCCATTTTTATATCCTTATTAAGTTTTACTTAAAATAAACCTGATTTTATCTATATCTTTTTGTTTATAGATAAATCATTGCCGTACAGAATCCTTCTCCAATAACTTCAGGAGAACAGAGGACTGTATATTTTTCCGGTACCGATAATGTATTTAGTTATTTTATGAATTTGCATTATTTAATGCATATAAATAATGCTTCATAACTTCCGATAATAAAAACCATAACCTGTACTGAAATTTTCACGTCTCAAATCGCTAATTACAGATAAAAGATACAGACTGGTCTTCTGGCGATCCCTCAAAATTACGAGTCTTACAGCGAGTAGAAGAAGCAGGTATTGGTTGCGTCAACCATATCTGTTCATGACCATAAATACACGAAACCCAATAGCGATCGGTTTCTTTATCGCTAACACGTTCTGTTTCCCATACAGACCAATTTTCACCGTTTACTTTTTTAGTCTCTGGTTTGAGATCCATCAGGTTTTCAGGTTTACCCTGCGTTACCCCAATACTACTTAACCATAAACGCGACATATATCGGGGAGAAAGCTGCCACGCCGCTGGGACATCAGACTTCAGGCTCACAGCAGAAGACTGAGTATCAATAACAGCCGGGCAACTGACTTCCCAGGCTACAGCATATTGTGAAAAGAGCAGAACAATACCAGGTAACAGATGAAAAGTTGGGCTTATGGTCATAATATGTATTTCCTACTCAATGATATAAAAAGCTTCGGCATTGTTACTGGCATTCGGATATGTGTCATCATTACGTACCCCACCTTTACGAGACCGTGGGCGAGACGAAATTCTTTTCTTCATATCCCTCTTTATATTCTCTATCTTCTCTGTCTTCACTCGCTTAAACATTCATAAAATATATATCAGGCATTGCCCTGCTTCACTGACGGCAGTTTTGTCACCAGGCGCAGCGATCCCGTCAGCCCTTCAAGCTGGAAATGCGGACGCAGGAAGAATTTCGCGTCGTAATAACCTGGATTGCCTTCGACCTCTTCCACCACTACTTCAGCGGCAGCCAGCGGACGACGGGCTTTAGTTTCTTGCGAGGAGTTCACCGGATCGGCGTCGACATAATTCATGATCCACTCGTTCAGCCAGCGCTGCATATCCTCACGCTCTTTAAAGGAACCGATTTTGTCGCGGACGATACATTTGAGGAAGTGCGCGAAGCGCGAGCAGGCGAACAGGTACGGCAGACGGGCGGACAGGTTGGCGTTGGCCGTCGCGTCTGGATCGTAGTATTCCTGTGGTTTTTGCAGCGACTGTGCGCCGATAAAGGCGGCATAGTCTGAGTTTTTACGGTGGATCAACGGGATAAAACCGTTTTTCGCCAGTTCAGCCTCGCGGCGGTCAGAGATGGCGATTTCGGTCGGGCATTTCATGTCCACGCCGCCATCGTCAGTCGGGAAGGTATGGCAGGGAAGATTTTCCACCGCACCGCCTGATTCCACACCGCGAATCAACGTACACCAGCCGTAGTGTTTGAAAGAACGGTTGATGTTTACGCCCATCGCGTAGGCCGCGTTGCTCCAGACGTATTTGGTATGGTCAGAACCATCCGCATCTTCTTCAAAATCAAACTCGTCTACCGGGTTAGTTTTTGCGCCATACGGCAGGCGGGCAAGAAAACGCGGCATCGTCAGGCCAATATAACGGGAGTCTTCGCTGGCCCGCAGGGAGTTCCACGGCGCATATTCCAGGTTCTGAGTGACGATTTTAGTCAGGTCGCGGGGATTCGCCAGCTCCTGCCAGGAGTCCATTTGCAGTACCGAGGGGGAAGCCCCGGCAATAAACGGCGCATGGGCCGACGCGGCGACTTTGGCGATAGAGCCAAGCAGATCCACATCGGGCGGTGTATGGTCGAAGTAGTAATCCGCAATGATACAGCCATAAGGTTCGCCGCCTAACTGGCCGTATTCGGCTTCATACAGTTTCTTGAACATCGGGCTTTGATCCCAGGCGATGCCCTTGTAACGCTTCATGTTGCGCCGCAATTCATCTTTTGACAGATTCATGAAGCGGATTTTCAGCTTTTCGTCGGTCTCGGTGTTGTAAACCAGATGCTCCATACCGCGCCACGAGGATTCCAGCTTCTGCCAGTCGGGATGTTGCAGAATCAGTTTGATCTGTTCGGTCAGTTTAAAGTCGATCTGCGCAATAATAGCGCTGATGCTTTTATAGGCGTCATCGCTGACGGTGATCGTGTTCGCCAGCGCCTGTTGCGCCAGCGTCTGCACCGCGGCTTCCACGGCTTTTGCCGCCTGGGTAGTCTTGGGTCGGAAGGCCTGATTCAGCAACGCATCAAATTCACCGGATGCGGAGACGGTATCCTGAGCAACCGCGTCGGTTGCCTGCATATTACTGTTTGCCATGAAAATTCCTTAAAAATTCGACATTATTCCGCTGATTCATTATCCGCTGACACACCTTGCTGGGTAGCGGCCGATTTCGGCGCATTCGCCAGCGTTTTCAGCAGAGTCGGGTCCTGCAACAGTTTATTGACCAGATTTTCCGCCCCGGCCTTGCCATCCATGTAGGTCTGAAGGTTCGCCAGTTGAGTGCGGGCTTCCAGTAACTGGTTCAGGGCGTCCACCTTGCGGGCAATCTGTGCCGGCGAAAAGTCGTCCATATTTTCCAGCGTGATATCGACCATCAACTGACCTTCACCCGTCAGCGTATTCGGCACAGCGAACGCCACGCGCGGCGCAATGGCTTTCATGCGCTCATTGAAGTTATCAATATCAATATCGAGGAATTTGCGATCCGTCACCGGCGGCAGTTCTTCACGCGGTTTCCCGGCCAGATCGGCCAGCACCGCCATCACGAACGGCAGCTCGATTTTTTTCTCAGAGCCGTAAATCTCTACGTCATATTCAATCTGCACGCGCGGCGCGCGGTTGCGCGCGATGAATTTCTGCGCGCTATTGTTGATAGCCATAATCCTTCATTTCCTTTTTAGTCAACTGGTTGCCGCAAGGGGAGCGGTATACCGGTACAGTTTTTAAAAATCATACTCAGAGAGTTTTTTTATAATCTCTTTGTTTTCTTTGTACTTTTCCCGTAACCCAGGAAGTGCTTTTTTCGCCGGAGGGCACCAGGTATTAATGCCCTTTTCTATGTCTTTTTTATCCTCTTCCGGTAAAGAACTGTCCCATTCGCCGGCCAGATGCTGGCACATCTCTGCATTGCTCAGAAAATGCTGCACATCCTGTGGTAAAGGCGGTTCGCCATGAACACTGAAAGCGAACATCATTAGCAAAGGAGTCAATAACGCCGGGTAACGTAATGTCATATTTAATGCCCATCAATTGACCAGTGGGGTTTATCTGTATTTCCGCCGACAAACTTAGTCACGCCATAAACCCACTGCGCACCACTTAACTCTTTTGGCATATTCCCTCCTGCGAGGTTGTCTCAAAAACAATCTGCTCATCACCATTAACGCCGATATCAATCTGCCTGATAGCGGCTTTTTCCGTCATGGCCTGCAACCAGTAGCGCGACAGTCGTGGCAGGATGTGCTGTTCGATGTAGCCAATCAGCAACCGCGCGCCCGTTTCATGCATTGGGCAGCACGCCACAATATGTGCGACCAGTTCCTCGCTATACGTCAGCGTCACGCCGTGCTGTTCACCCATCCGCGCCACCAGCCGGTCAAGGTGCAGACGGGCAATCACGCCACGCGACGTTTCATCCAGCGGCAGGTAAGGGATCACCGTCACGCGGCCCAGAAATGCCGCCGGGAAATGCTTGCGCAATTCCGGCATTAGCGCCTCTTTAAGCCCCGTAGCATCGGGCATTAAGGCCGGATCTTCACACATCTGGCTGATGAGGTCGGAACCCACGTTGGTGGTGAGTAGTAGCGTGGTGTTTTTGAAATCGACATGTGTTCCCTCACCGTCCTCCATGCCCCCTTTATCAAACACCTGATAGAAGAGTTCGTGGACGTCATGGTGCGCTTTTTCGATCTCGTCGAGCAGCACTACGCTCCAGGGGTGGCGACGCACCGCTTCCGTCAGCACACCACCCTCGCCATAGCCCACATAGCCGGGCGGCGCGCCTTTCAGTGTGGAAACGGTGTGAGCCTCCTGGAACTCGCTCATATTGATGGTTACCAGGTTTTGCTCACCGCCGTAGATAGCCTCCGCCAGCGCCAGCGCGGTTTCGGTTTTACCGACACCGGACGGCCCGGCCAGCATAAACACGCCCACCGGTTTGCGTGGATCGCCCAGTCCCGCCCTGGCGGTCTGAATACGTTCACCAATCTGCGCCAGCGCGCCGTCTTGCCCGGTAACGCGTTGCGCCAGTCGGGCAGGCAGTTCCAGCACCTGGCTGGCCTCATCTTTCACCATGCGCCCGGCAGGAATACCGGTCCAGTCGGCGACAATCGCCGCGACCACCGCCGCGCTGACTTCCGGGAACACCACCGGCGCGTCGCCCTGCCACTCCCTTAGCGCCGTTTCGGCCTGTTGCAGCGTGGTTTTGTCATCAGCATCAGACTCTGCGAGACGCAGTTTCTGCAACGTATGTACCAGTTCCAGCTCCCGCTGCCAGCGGGATTCGGATGCAGTCAGTTCATCGTTGAGCGAGAAAATTCGCGCCGTCAGCACATCGCGCCGCTCATCTGACTGAATCCCCATTTTTTCCTGCTTCTGCAACAGCGACCGTTCCATTTCCGCCGCTTTTAGCTGCTGGCGCAGGAACTGTACGCTGGCAGGCGGCGTGTGCAGCGTCAGCGCCACGCGGGCCGCGGCGGTATCCAGCAGGCTGATGGCCTTATCCGGCAACTGCCGGGCGGGAATATAGCGGTGAGAAAGCTGTACCGCCGCACGTACCGCCTCATCCAGAATCAGTACGTTATGGTGTTTTTCCAGCGTATCCACCAGACCACGCACCATTTCCATTGCGGGGATTTCTTCCGGTTCGGCAATCTGCAACACCTGAAAACGCCGGGTCAGTGCCGGATCTTTCTCAATATGGCGCTTGTATTCGCTCCAGGTGGTGGCGCCGATAGTCCGCAGGGTGCCGCGCGCCAGCGCCGGTTTCAGCAGGTTAGCGGCATCGCCCGTGCCGGATGCGCCGCCCGCGCCCACCAGAGTGTGAACTTCATCAACAAACAGAATAACCGGCTGCGGCGAGCGCCCGGCCTCTTCCAGTAACCCTTTCAGACGCGATTCAAACTCGCCTTTCATGCTGGCTCCGGCCAACAGAGCGCCAACGTCCAGCGCCAGCAGCCGTACTTCCCGCAGCGCGGGCGGCACTTCCCCCTGCGCAATCGCCAGGGCAAAACCTTCGACGACCGCCGTTTTCCCGACGCCCGCCTCACCAGTCAGTAGTGGATTATTCTGGCGACGGCGCAGCAGAATATCCGTCATGGTGCGGATTTCATGCTCACGCCCCGTCACCGGGTCGATTTTGCCGTCGCGCGCCTGTGCCGTCATGTCCTGACAGTATTTTGCCAGCGCGGATTTACCGTCCTGCCCGCCGTTGGGAATCGCCTGACTGCTTTCACCGGGAATGGCTGATGCCAGGCCGGAGCCGTCGTAAGGGCGCTCCTGCGCTTCCGGCGATGTTTCGATCAACGAGGGCAGTATTTCAGTCAGTTCATCAACCGGAAGCGTGGCCAGCGGCGCGCAGATACTGCTCAGTACCCGACGCAGTTCTGGCGTGGTCAACAAGGCCAGCAGCAACCAGCCGCTGCGAATTTTGTTATCGCCGTAACGGACGCTCGCCAGCATCCAGGCCTTTTCAACGCTGAGATCGATATGGTGAGAAAAATCACTAATGGCGCTGGCCCCGGCGGGCAGCATATCCAGTTGCCGGAGTAACGCTTTCTCCACATCAGAAAGAGGGATCTGGTAATGCCGAAGAACGTGGAGAATATCGTTATCGGGCTGCTGTGTTAACTGGTGCAGCCAGTGAGTCAGCTCAACCCAGGGATTAGAGCGTAGTTTGCAAAATGCCGTTGCCGATTCCAGCGACCGGAATAGTGGGCCGGCCAGTTTTCCATACAACGCACTGCGTGAAACAGGAGTTTCCATGTGTTATGCCTTGTGACATAAAAATTCATAAAAATAATGCATCAATGCATATAAATATATAAACAATTCTTTATTGATAGCCTCGAAAAAATATCGAAACAAAACAATGATACAGATCAGGGACTAATTAGCAACCAAGCTGTTAATATTAAATAATCAATGAACAGCAAGATAAAAATCGCAATTACAGAATTAAAAGAAATAATATTTCAAAAAAGACATCTATGCATACAACAATTCATTCACGACGAAAATAATAAAAAGGGTGTCATCAATAATGACTCCCTATGAATTTAGTTAAAATTATTTATGAATTAAAACTCCCTAAACGTTTCCTCCAGAAAAATAAATACATTTAAGGGACATAATGAAACAAGACATGTGGGAATTACGGAAAATACAGTCGCAGGGTATAACGGATAACGCACAGTATCCCGCAGGGACATACATCGTATTTACTGCCGCCGCCCCCTACATTCCGCTTTTTGAGCAACATGGGAAAGACGATATCGCGCTCAGTCTTGTTCGCCACGAAGAGGCGTGGTGGATTGTTAATCACTCTGATGAACTGTGCTGTGCCGTCAATGAGCAGGTGATGGAACCTCATCACCGTATGCGGCTGAATGATGGAGATACGATTGAATGGGGTCTGTCATCCTGGTGCCTTGCCCGCACCAATGATGAGTCCCGTCCCGATGTTTCGTTTCCTCAGTTGGTTCAGTCATCTGAATCCGTTGCTGAGTACTTGGATCTGGACTGGTTTAAACAACAACAGCTCAATCCGCAGAACCCGTTCGATATTATTCCCGTCCGGGAAACCGCGCCCTCTTACACCGGCCATGAGGCGGATAGCACGCTACACCAGCTTTACCAGGAATATCAGCAGGCATTGCAGCCCTCCGGGCAGGAAAAGCCCCTCCGTGCTAAACCGTTTCCCCGAAATGAAGACGCTGTCACCCAGGATTTGACGTCGTTATACGATAAAAAGGGCGACACCGACACGTTACAGGATATGGTGGCAGGCGCGCCCGGTATTGATGCCATTCTGGATACGCTGGACACGACCGGTGAGGGTGAAATGCACTGGCTGGTGATGGAATCAATGCCCGATATCCTGCAACTGCTCTCGCCGGAACTGGGGGGGAAAACCGCACATAGCGAGATACTGCCCGATCTGACCCGCCGCGAGCATCGTATTATTGGCATCGATAGCCACTACCGAATCACTCCGACACAGAAAAATGGAAATACCGCCTATGAAAAAAACTGACACGCTTCCTGCTACCCTGTCCGCGCTGCTACAGGAATACTCTATTGCGGAGGGGATTCAGATGGCGGAGCAGAAGGTTCGGGAAAATCCGGCGAAGGCGCTCTGCCGCCACAGCCTGTTTCAGTTGCTGTGTGTGGCCGGAGACTGGTCGCGGGCGCTACACCAGCTTCAGCTATGCGCCAGGATGGAGGCTAATTATACCCAGGAGGCCCGGCTGTACCGGGAGCTGGTTCGCTGCGAAATGTTCCGCCGCACCGTTTTTCAGGGTGAACAACGACCCGGTTTCCTTCTGCCGCAGCCCGTTTGGGTGGAGTCACTGCTGGCGGCACTCGCCTGTCATGACGATACCGGTGAGGTTGATAAACACCGTAATACCGCACTGGAAGCCATAACAGACACGGGCGGGCAGTGGAACGGCGGCGCGTTTGACTGGGCGAGCGACAGCGATTCCCGCCTTGGCCCGGTACTTGAGCTGGTCACCGGCGGCGTGTATATCTGGCTACCGTTTTCGCAAATACGCTCGCTGGAATCGCCGCAACCGACGCGCCTGACCGATCTGCTGTGGAAACCCATTAATATCACCCTGATGAATGGCGATACGCACGGTGCCTGGCTCTTTACCCGTTACAGCGGTTCGGAAAGTGCATCTGACGCCCTGCGTCTGTGCCGGGAAACCGCCTGGCAGGACGGTCCCGGCGAAACCACCGTGCGGGCGCTGGGGCAGAAAGTCTGGCTGACCAGCCACGGCGATATCAGCCTGCTGGACATGGCCCATTGTACCTTTCATGCTCAGGAAAACGATGGCGCATGAGCACGTCTCGTTTTACACCCGCTAACCACCTGCTGCCCACCCTATTTGATCGGCTGTGTGACAATGCTCCGTATCAGAAAATTGACCGGGATATCAGCGTCACGCCGGTACAACTGAAGGAGATCATTCGTCGGGATCTCTCCTTTTTGCTCAATACCATTAGCCACGAGGGTGACATCGACGCCCGGCGCTATCCGCAGGCGGCGGCGTCAGTGCTCAACTATGGCCTGCCGCCGCTGGCGGGCAGCTTTATGTATGAGCATAAGTGGGACGATATCAGCGAGGCGATCCGGCGCGCCATTATTCGTTTCGAACCCCGGCTGAACGCCGCCACACTCAGGGTCACGCCATTGCTCGATAAAACCCGGCAGGGTAGCTATAACACGCTACAGTTTGAAATTCGCGGACAAATTCTGACGCAGCCGTATCCCACGGAGTTTATGGTACGCAGCGCGCTGGATATGGAACTGAGCCGCATTACGTTCTTTTAATACAGGGCATTATTCATGGATCCACGGCTACTGGAGTATTACAACCGCGAACTGAGCTACCTGCGGGAGACCGGTGCTGAGTTCGCCACCCTCCATCCCAAAATTGCCGCCCGACTGGGGATGCAGGGAAGCGATATTGCCGACCCGTATGTGGAACGCATGATCGAGGCGTTCAGCTTTCTGAGCGCCCGTACTCAGCTAAAAATTGACGCCGAGTTTCCCCGCTTCACACAGCGGTTACTGGAAGTCGTCAGCCCCAATTACGTCACCCCCACGCCATCGATGGCAGTGGTAAAGCTGTATCCCGATACGCAGGAAGGCGACCTGGCGAAAGGGGTCACCGTGCCGCGCGATACCGCGTTCGTTTCCCCTATCCCGGAAGGCGAAAATACCGCCTGCCAGTTTCGCAGCAGCCAGGACGTCACGCTGTGGCCGCTGTCCATCGAGGAGGTACGCCTGACCGCCGCGCCACCGGATATGCCCGCCCTGCACCGCTATCTGCCGCCTAATATTCATGTCGCCGGGGCATTGCGCATCACCCTGCGAACCTTCGGGGAACTGACTTTCAGCGAGCTGGCCGGTCCGGCACGGCTGCCCTTTTACCTCTGCGGCGAAGAACGCATTGCGTCACACCTGTTTGAGCTGCTGCATACCAGCGCCGTCGCCACACTGGCCGGTGAACCCGGTCACTTTGACGGCGAACTGAATGTGAATCTTCAACACCCGGTGGCGCACGAAGGGCTGGAGCCAGGGCAGGGGCTGCTGCCGCTCGCCTGGAACGTGTTTCACGGCCATAATCTGCTGCATGAATTTTTCGCCTGTCCGGAACGGTTTTACTTCTTCACCCCGACCGGATTGTCTGCCGGGTTACAAAAGGTGCAGGGCAATGTGGCGGAAATTGTCATACTGCTTAATCGCCTGCCGCCGGACTGGCTGATTCATCAGACGGACGCTGCACAGTTCAGCCTGTTCTGTACGCCGGTGATCAACCTGTTTCCCCGCACCACCACCCGGATTGAAGTCACTCACAGCGTGACGGAACAGCATCTGGTGGTAGATCGTACCCGTCCGCTGGATTACGAGGTGTTTTCTGTTCAGGAAGTCGAAGGCCTGGAAGCGGAAACCACACGGAAGATGATTTTTCGTCCGCTGTATCACACCCGTAATAATGACGAAGGCAACCACGGGCGTTATTTTTCACTGCGTCGTGAACCGCGCCGCTCGTCAGAAAATGCCCGCCGCTATGGCACCCGAACCCCCTATACCGGCTCGGAAATCTTCCTGTCGCTGGTTGATCAGCATGAAGCGCCCTACCCGGAAAATCTACGCCATATCACCGTCACGGCAATGGTAACTAACCGCGATCTGCCCTGCCTTATTCCACGTAATGGCCGGGATGATCTGACCGTAGATGCGGCGATCCCGGTGGCGGGCGTGGGTCTTATCAGACCGCCGCGCCCGCCGCAGCCGCCGCTGACTGAACGCGAAATGGCCTGGCGGCTGATCCGGCAGTTGTCGTTTAATTATCTGCCGCTGGCCGATCTGGATCACCGCACCGGCGGCCAGGCGCTGCGCGATCTGCTGAATCTGTTTATTCCGGCTCACGACAGCCCGCAGTCGCGCCAGGTGCGCAGCCTGATTGGCTGCAAAACCACCCCGGTGACCCGCCGCCTGCCCGGCTCCGGTCTGTTGGTCTATGGCCGGGGCGTCAGTTGCGAACTGACCGTGGACGAAGAAGGATTTTCCGGTATCAGTCCTTACCTGTTCGGTCTGGTGCTGGAACACTATATTGCCCGCCATGTTTCCATTAATACCTTCTCGCAGATGACGCTGCACTCGATGCAACGCGGGCATGTCATGACCTGGCCGGTAAGAACCGGGCAACGGGGGAGCGTATGACCGGCGCTCTCGACCAGGCGCAGAAAACCCCATGGCGTTACGGATTCCTGAACCTGATGCGGCGCGTGGATGCCCAGCTCTGTGATACTCCGGCAGGCAGTATCTGGCAGCCACGGATGGAAAAATTCCGTCTGGGACAGACGCCGACGATGACCTTTGCGCCACGGGAAATCGCCCAGGTCAGCTGGCAGGATGGACGCCTGCACCTGAGCCTGTACAGCCTCGGACTGTGGGGGCCAAACGGCCCGTTGCCGCTGCACTATACCGAGCTGGCGCTAAATCGCTCAGAGAGCCGTCACGATCCGACGCTGGTTCATTTTTCCAATATTTTTCACCACCGCTGGCTGACGCAGTTCTGGCAGGCATGGCGCAGCGCCCAGTCCGCTGGTGGCGGGCTGGACAAACCGGAACACGACCGTTTTGCGTTTTATATCGCCAGTCTCAGCGGGCAGGATCTACGGGAAAGCGCCGAAAGCCCGCTGTCAGATCATGTTCGCCTGGCAGCCTCCGCTCATCTGGTACGCGAATCGCGTAATCCTGACGGACTGGCCGCCACGCTGGCACACTATTTCAGCGTACCTTTTGCGGTGAAAGAATTCGCCCTGCACTGGATAACGGTGGCGAACGATGAAATCACCCGTCTGGGCACGCCCGCGCAGTCTTCGGTGCTGGGCAACGGGGCGCTTATCGGCCAGGCCGTACCGGATATGCAGTACAAATTCCGGCTAATTATCGGCCCGCTCACGCTGGAGGATTACCTGCGTTTTCTGCCCGGCGGCAACAATCTGCCCGTGCTGACAGAACTGGTGCGTACGTTCATCGGTTTTGAATATTGCTGGGAAATTGAGCTGCAGTTGAAGCCTCATGCCGCACCGCCTGCGGTGATCGGCGGCGCGCAGCGGCTTGGCTGGACGGCCTGGGCAGGTAAAGCCATGCATGACCGTCCGGTGACCGGCATGATTTTTGAACCTGAACACGGCTTAACCCACTGAGAGTAATGATATGGACATGTCCCTGACTAAACCGGTAAGCGCGGAACAACCCTGCGGCCCCGATCCGGAGTACGATCCGGAATACCTGCTGCTGTTCAGCCGCGCCGCCCCCCAGGCGGAGGCGCAATATGGTGATTTTGTCAGTACGCCGGAAGCCGTGAACTGGCCGGAAATTGAGCGTGATGCGCGCCGTCTGCTCACGCGCAGTAAGGATATCCGGGTGTTGATCCTGCTGCTGCGCAGTCGCATCCAGCAGGCTGGCGCACAGGGACTGGCGGAAATGCTCACACAACTGGCAGAACTGAGCGTAATCTGGTCTGATGCACTCCATCCACAGCTGCTTACCGGCGAAGGCGCATCCGCAGAATCTATTGAAGATGCGGCGCTGGCGCGCAGTAATGCCCTGGCGGCGCTGCTGGATCACGAAGGCGTGATGGCAGACATTCGCGGTATCACGCTGTCAAACAGTGCCGCCCTGCGCCTGCAGGTACGGGATGTCGAGCGCGCGTTATCCGCTCCCCGCCCGGCTGATGCGCTGGCCCCCGAATCCGTCCGCCAGCAACTGGCCGACCTCGAAGCCCGTGGGGCATTACCGCTGGCGGCGTTTCGCGAAGCGCAGGAAAGCGCAGAACGCCTGCAAGTGTGGGCGCGTGAGACATTAGGCGATCTGGCTCCAGATTTTTCACGCCTGCGGCAGTTGTTGGCGCTACTGCCTGACGTGGTACAGACAACCACGCCGGAAATTCCTCCGTCGCCAGCGCCAGCCCCCGCAGGCACGGTTATGGATAATGCCGTTCCGGCACGGGCAGAGGATGTGCCGCCTGTCAACACGCCCCCCGGTATATCCCTCCCACACAATGCTGAACCGGGGCCAATTCGCGATCGTAATGATGCGCTGGAACGCCTGCGGTGCATTCGTCGCTGGTTTGAGAGCCGTGAACCCAGCAGCCCGACCATCCCACTGTTACGCCAGGCTGAAAGACTGGTGGGAAAACGGTTCTCGGAGGTGATCAATGAAATCCCGGTGGAGTTACTGGAGAAGTGGGATGCCCTGGAGTGATGATGCCCATGTCTGGCGGTTCTCCGTGATTATCTGAGTGACATCAACCTTACGCAGTCTGCTTCTGCGCTGAATATGTCCCGATCCCGGTTAAGCACCGCCATGAGGCCGCGCCTTAAATGTCAGTGGGACAAAATAACCATGGCAGTGAAAGAAGTGGCGGTAATATCCTGTTCGTCATCCAGGCGTAGGCCCATTTGCGTCAGATTCCACGATAGACGGAGGAACTTCTTGAAGACGAAAAAAAACCGTATCCCTTTTACAGTGATACGGTTTTTTTACTTCACAGGATGTATAAAAACACCCTGAGATTTGTATCTGGCGGAACGGACGGGACTCGAACCCGCGACCCCCTGCGTGACAGGCAGGTATTCTAACCAACTGAACTACCGCTCCGTTATGTTCCCGCTGGGAACGAGGCGAATATTACGGTTTGCGGTGTCGCCCGTCAACGCTTTTTCTCACCTTTTGAATCAGTTGCTGCAAAAATCGCCCGAAGGATGATTTTTATAGCCTAAAAAGGAATAAATTACGCCCGCCAAAGGCAACTTCCGCCCTTTTTCTGCACCAGATCAAGCCGCGATTCATGCGCAGCCAGCTCTTCATCAGAGGCGAAAACGACCCGTAACCGGCTGGCCTGGCGAACGATTCGCTGAATGGTCTCTTCACCTTGCTGCCGTTGCGTCTCTCCTTCCATCGCAAACGTCATGGACGTTTGCCCGCCCGTCATCGCCAGATACACTTCAGCAAGGATCTGGGCATCGAGCAATGCGCCGTGCAAAGTACGTTTGCTATTATCTATCTCATAACGCGAACACAGCGCATCAAGGCTGTTACGCTTGCCGGGGAACATTTTCCGCGCCAACGCCAGGCTGTCGGTAACTTTGCAGAAAGTATTGGTTTTAGGAATATCGCGTTTAAGCAGACCAAACTCATAATCCATAAAGCCGATATCGAACGATGCGTTATGGATGACCAGCTCCGCGCCGCGGATATAATCGAGAAACTCATCGACCACATCAGCAAAAACCGGCTTATCCAGCAGAAACTCATCGGCGATGCCGTGTACGCCAAACGCTTCCGGATCCACCAGCCGATCCGGCTTCAGGTAAACGTGGAAGTTATTACCGGTCAGACGACGGTTTATCACCTCAACCGCACCGATCTCAATAATCTTGTGACCTTCATAGTGCGCGCCTATCTGGTTCATACCGGTGGTTTCGGTATCGAGGACAATCTGTCGTGTAATTGCAGTGCTCATATCGGTCATTTATGTCAGACTTGCGTTTTGTTATCGATTTCAATTACAGGAAGTCTACCAGAGATGCTTAAACAGGTAGAAATTTTCACCGATGGCTCTTGCCTGGGGAATCCAGGGCCTGGTGGTTATGGCGCTATCTTACGCTATCGCGGTCATGAAAAAACGTTTAGTGAAGGTTACACGCTGACCACCAATAACCGTATGGAACTGATGGCGGCGATCGTCGCGCTTGAAGCGTTAAAAGAACATTGCGAAGTGACATTGAGCACCGACAGCCAATATGTGCGGCAAGGAATTACCCAATGGATTCATAACTGGAAGAAACGCGGCTGGAAAACAGCGGAAAAGAAACCCGTAAAAAATGTCGATCTCTGGAAACGTCTCGATGCTGCGTTAGGTCAGCATCAGATCAAATGGGTATGGGTCAAAGGCCATGCAGGCCATCCCGAAAACGAGCGTTGTGATGAACTGGCGCGCGCCGCGGCAATGAATCCCACGCAGGAAGATAGTGGCTACCAGGCGGAAGCTTAGCCATCCGGTTTGCGATATTGCCGGGTGGCGCCAACGGTCTGGCGGATAGGGGTTTTACTTTTATTATGTCGCAGCGGATTAAGCGTAAGCGGGATGGTCCGCTTACGGGCCACAATAAGCTGTAAACAGCCCAGCGCCGGGATATGCGTATTTAAAAGCCGCCCTCCCTGCTTTTTCCAGGGTAAGACATGAAAACGGCTATAATGTAGCACTTCGAAATTGAGTAAAGACAGCCAGTCCAGTTGCCGCATAAGGGTAAACATCCGACTATTATAGGGCGGTGTTTTACGTAAAACGGGTACCAGTTTACGTAACCCCATCAAACTCAGCGGGTTAAATCCACTGATGACCAGCCAACCGTCATCAATCAATACGCGGTCGGCTTCCCGTAATAAACGGTGCGGGTCGGTACACCACGGCAAAGTATGCGCCAGCAGACAAACATCGACGGATTTATCCGCAAAAGGAAGATGTAGCGGATCGGCCAGAACCTGCATCGGCGACCCCTGCGATGAAACATTCACCTGATGGGAGACCGCGCACGCTTCGGAATTGATTTCTGCGCTTAAATTACCGATTTTAAGCAAATGGAAACCATACATTTTTGCAAACCACGGATTGAGCTGCTGTTCCAGCGCCTCACGGTAGTAATTGCCCCAGGGCAACTCACCCCAACATCCGGGCGCAACGACAGTTTGAGAGAGCCTTGCCGGTTTCATCGCAACCTTCCGCTAATTATTTGAGAGGTAATATATGAATCTTAACAGTATTCCCGCGTTTCAGGACAATTACATCTGGGTGCTGACCAATGATGAAGGCCGCTGTGTGATTGTTGATCCCGGCGAAGCGGCACCCGTCTTAAAGGCCATTGCTGAACATAAGTGGATGCCGGAGGCGATTTTTCTGACGCATCACCATCACGACCATGTTGGCGGAGTCAAGGAGCTGTTGCAACACTTCCCGCAAATGACGGTTTATGGACCGGCGGAAACGCAAGACAAGGGAGCAACCCATCTTGTTGGCGATGGCGATACTATTCGCGTTTTAGGCGAGAAATTTACTCTTTTTGCCACGCCGGGCCACACGTTAGGACACGTCTGTTACTTTAGCCACCCTTACTTATTCTGCGGCGACACGCTGTTTTCTGGTGGCTGTGGTCGACTGTTTGAAGGCACGCCATCACAGATGTATCAGTCACTTATGAAAATTAACTCTCTGCCTGACGACACGCTCATTTGCTGTGCTCACGAATACACTTTAGCTAACATTAAGTTCGCATTGAGCATACTTCCGCACGATTCGTTCATAAATGAATATTATCGTAAAGTTAAAGAGTTACGTGTAAAAAAACAAATGACATTACCCGTTATTCTTAAAAATGAGCGTAAGATTAATCTTTTTTTAAGAACTGAAGATATTGATTTAATTAACGAAATAAACAAAGAAACAATATTGCAACAACCAGAAGCGCGTTTTGCATGGTTAAGGTCAAAGAAAGACACGTTCTGATAATTCTTACTTGTCATTCGCTAACTTCGCCGTTATGATCGGTCGTCTTTTAAGCAACTATTGACACACACATGAAGGCAAAAGCGATATTACTCGCCTCTGTCCTGCTTGTGGGGTGCCAGACGTCTCAGAACACTGGCAACGTCCAACAGCACGCACAGAGCCTTTCTGCAGCTGGTCAAGGGGAAGCAGGAAAGTTTACGAGTCAGGCACGATGGATGGACGACGGAACGTCTATCGCGCCAGATCAGGACTTGTGGGCTTTCATTGGCGACGAGCTAAAGATGGGAATTCCGGAAAACAGCCGGATTCGCGAACAGAAACAGAAGTATTTACGCAATAAGAGCTATCTCCACGATGTAACTTTACGGGCAGAGCCGTATATGTACTGGATAGCGGGGCAGGTTAAGAAACGTAACATGCCTATGGAGCTGGTACTACTACCCATAGTGGAGAGCGCTTTTGATCCTCACGCAACGTCTGGCGCCAATGCCGCAGGCATCTGGCAGATCATACCGAGCACAGGGCGCAATTATGGTTTAAAGCAGACCCGTAATTATGACGCGCGTCGCGATGTTGTAGCCTCTACGACCGCCGCGTTAGACATGATGCAGCGTCTGAACAAAATGTTTGACGGCGACTGGCTGTTAACCGTTGCAGCGTATAACAGCGGCGAAGGCCGTGTTATGCGGGCAATTAAAGCAAACAAAGCGCGTGGAAAACCGACGGATTTCTGGTCGCTTTCTTTGCCCAGAGAAACAAAACTCTACGTACCTAAGATGCTGGCATTGAGTGAAATTCTCAAAAACAGCAAACGCTACGGCGTACGTCTGCCAACAACAGATGAAAGCCGAGCGCTGGCACGAGTTCGTTTAAACAGTCCAGTTGAAATGGCCCAGGTTGCGGATATGGCGGGCATGTCTATCAGCAAGCTGAAGACGTTTAATGCCGGTGTAAAAGGGTCTACCTTAGGCGTAAGCGGTCCGCAATATGTTATGGTGCCCAAAAAGCATGCCGAGCAGTTGCGTGAGTCGCTGGCTTCCGGTGAGATTGACGCCGTTCAGTCCCAACTGATCGCCGACAATACGCCGTTGAATAGCCGTAGCTATAAGGTGCGCTCTGGCGATACGCTTTCCGGTATTGCTTCGCGGCTTGGCGTAAGCACGAAGGACTTGCAGCAGTGGAACAACCTGCGTGGTTCGCGCCTGAAAATCGGGCAAAGCCTGACCGTAGGTGCTGGCAGCAGCGCGCAACGACTGGCAAACAATAGCGATAGCATTACCTATCGTGTCCGTAAAGGCGATTCGCTTTCCAGTATCGCCAGACGTCACGGGGTGAATATCAAAGATGTAATGCGCTGGAACCATGATACGGATAATCTACAACCGGGCGATCAGCTTACGTTGTTTGTGAAGGACAATAGCACGCCAGACTCCTGATATTGTCCGACGAAAAAGCCAAAAGGCGCCGCTTCCCCCGGCGCCTTTTAAATTGCTATACCGCTTTATGCGCTTCCAGCATGATAGTATCGCTGCTAAACGAGCCGTCATCCTGCAACTCAAAATAACGCTTCACCTCTACCGGGGCACTCGCCTGATATAATCGAATCGCTTCAACCAACGGCGCTGGCGTACGCATCCGCGTTACCCATGAGCGAAACTCCAGCGATAAACGATCGGTTATCACGGTATTCGTTACCAGCATCGCGTTATTGACCATCGCCAGCCATTCGCCACTGGAATAGTTACGGACATGCGACGTGTCGCGTAACGCCTCCACCGTTTGCAGCCAGATATCGCGTACAGGATGTCCAGGCGACATGACATCCATGATAATCAGCACGCCGCCGGGTTTTAATACACGATAAACCTCACGCAATGCCTGACCAACGTCGTGCCAGTGATGCGCGGAATAGCGGCTAATCACCACCTCAAACGATGCATCTTCAAAGGGCAGTTTTTCGGCATAGCCTTGCCGGAGAGTAATATTACTTAAATGTCTTTCTTCCGCCGCTCCAGCGACAACCTCAAGCATGCTGGCGGATAAATCGTATGCCACGACCGAGTTGGCATGTTGCGCAGCGACAAAACTCGCGTGTCCAGCCCCACATCCCATATCCAGTACGTTCGCGTGGGAAAAATCAGACAACCTTTGCGCCAGCCGCGCTAAGTCACGACCCGCTGCGTGAACGGCGCTATGTAAATAGGCGTTCGCCTGTGAACCAAACTGCTTTTCAACATTGTCATGGTGGGAATGCGTTGTCATGGTAGTGCCCTTCTGTTATGAGAAAAATAGAGGGCAGCACCCGCAGAGGCCTGCCCCACGGCAGACCTGACGCACCTTTATTGCTCAGGTTTGCCGGGACTGAATTCAACGAGTAGCGGATTGTGATCGGAAGCGCGCGTCACCAGTACGGAGGCTTCATTCACGTTTAACCCACGATAAAAAACAAAATCCAGCGGTCGTCCAAACGCACGACGGCGCTGATCGTCAGTGAAACGCACCTGGCGCAGCGACATCTCACGTGCAAAGCGGTACAACGCATTCATACGTGGACGGCTCCAGGCATTAAAATCACCCGCCATAATGACAGGGCCGCTATGGTGCGCAATCTGGTCGCCGATCGGAAGTAACTGCTTACTGTATACGTCCACGCCCAGACTAAAATTTACCGCATGAACATTTACTACCATTAATAAACGGGTATCCGGCAAGGGATATACCGTCACCAGGGCTGATTTCGCCAAACGTAAAATCGGTTCTCTTTCCCGTAAAGGGCAGCAGTAAACAGGATGGGCGGCAGAAAGCGTCATGACGCCAGACGGATGCTGAGGTAATACAAAAGCGGGAACCTGATCGGCGGCAAGATAGTTAGCGGTGGCAAACTGTACCAGTTCAGGCGTCGTCTGCGCCTCCTGCAACAGGACCAGATGCGCATCTTTGCCGTAGTTCTTCAGCACCGATAACCATTCGGCTCGCTGCTGCTTGAATATATTCCACACGAGGATACGGATCCGCTCTTCACTGCTTAGCGGTTCCCCGGCGGGCAATGCCTGGCCGATGCTCGCAAACGACCCGGGCGGCAAAATCCGCTCGGCGGGCTGTCCGGCAACATAGCGCATCGCATAGGTGTTTTTTCGCACTTTTGACTTTCAAACCTCTGTAACGTCAACCAGTCCTCAACCGGACTGGTTCTTCTGTTATAGGGATTTTAGCACTCACTTTCAACGAACAATTGCAGTTTGTTTTGTAAGTAGGCGCTTACATCAATAATTTACTCCAGAGCAATGCGTACAGGTTTATCAAGACGTCCGCTGACACCCATCAGCAGGAAAGCCACCAGAACAATGAGGGCGCCAATCCACGGCGTCTGCGCCAAACCGTAATGCGCCACCGTTTGCCCGCCAATCACGGAGCCCAGCGCAATACCAATGTTAAACGCCGCAATGTTCAGACCTGACGCCACATCAACGGCATTGGGCGTAAATTGTTCCGCTTTCTGTACCACGTAGACCTGCAACCCCGGTACGTTACCGAAGGCAAAGATCCCCATCACCAGAATGGTAGCCAGCGCGGCATACTGCGTGGAGGCCGTCACCTGGAAGACCATCAGCAGAACAAACAGCGCGGCGAAAATGAATTTCAGCGCCGGCACGGCACCATGCTTATCCGCCAGTTTACCGCCCCAGATATTGCCGATAGCCACAGATACGCCATACCCCAGTAAGATCCAGCTTACCGCTGCCGGGGAGAATCCCGCCAGATCCTGCATCATCGGCGCCAGGAAGGTGAATGCCGTGAATACCCCGCCGTAGCCCAGCGCTGTAACGGCGTAAATCAGCAACAGACGAGGATGAGTCAGTACTTTCACCTGGTCACGAATGCTGGCGGCCGCCCGACCGGGAATATTGGTCGGGATCAGCAATTGACTACTCATCAGCGCAATCACGCCTAACAGTGATACCGCAAGGAAGGTCTCACGCCAGCCAAAATGCTGACCGATAAATGTGCCCAGCGGAACGCCTGTGACCAACGCGACCGTTAAACCACCAAACATAATAGCGATAGCAGAAGCCGCTTTCTCTTTTGGCACCAGACTTGTCGCGATGGTAGAGCCAATCGAGAAGAACACGCCGTGCGCCAGGCCCGTCAGCAAACGGGCAGCGATTAATGTCATATAGCCCGGCGCCTGCCATGCCAGTAAATTCCCCACCGTAAACAAGACCATCAGCGCAACCAGTAACTGCTTACGCGGCAGGCGTCCGGTCAGAGCGGTCAGCACCGGCGCGCCAATAGCCACCCCCAGCGCATAGATTGAAACCAGCATTCCGGCGGAAGGTAACGAGACAGCCAGTTGTTGTGCAATGGTCGGCACCAGGCCGACAATCACAAACTCAGTCGTACCGATAGCGAAAGCACTTATTGTCAGTGCAAATAAAGCGAGAGGCATACATAACTCCATAACAACAGTAATCAGATGACACGCAGTATGCCTGGATGTTTTAATGACAAAAATAGCCAAAATATCAATTTAATTTTGCTGCAGGAGCAAAAATGAAAGCCACCTCCGAAGAACTCGCAATTTTTGTCGCTGTCGTGGAAAGCGGCAGCTTCAGCCGGGCGGCAGAGCAGCTTGGACAGGCCAATTCCGCTGTCAGCCGGGCAGTTAAAAAGCTGGAGATGAAGCTCGGCGTCAGTCTGCTTAATCGTACGACACGACAGCTGAGCCTGACTGAAGAAGGAGAGCGATATTTCAGGCGCGTGCAGCAGATACTGCAAGAAATGGCCGCCGCAGAAACGGAAATCATGGAGTCGCGTAATACCCCGCGCGGCTTACTGCGTATCGATGCGGCAACGCCGGTAATGCTGCATTTCCTGATGCCGCTGATTAAACCTTTTCGTGAACGGTATCCGGAAATAACGTTGTCTCTTGTCTCCTCAGAAACGTTCATCAATCTTATTGAACGAAAAGTGGATGTTGCGATACGCGCAGGCACGTTGACAGATTCAAGTCTGCGCGCGCGTCCGTTATTTACCAGTTATCGTAAGATTATCGCTTCACCGGATTATATTGCCCGTTTTGGCAAGCCAGAGACCGTTGAAGAGTTAAAACGGCATCTGTGCCTGGGGTTCTCAGAACCTGTTTCGCTCAATACCTGGCCAATAGCCTGTAGCGATGGGCAGCTCCATGAGGTTGAATGTGGGATTTCTTCCAACAGCGGGGAAACGTTAAAACAACTTTGCCTGAACGGTAACGGCATTGCATGTCTTTCAGATTATATGATTGATAAAGAGATCGCGCGGGGAGAACTGGTGGAACTGCTGGCCGATAAACGTCTGCCGGTAGAAATGCCTTTCAGCGCCGTTTACTACAGCGATCGCGCCGTCAGCACACGCATTCGGGCATTTATCGACTTTTTGAGCGAATATATAAGAACAGCTCCCGCAGGAGCTGTGAAAGAGGGTTAAAGGTACAAAGGATCGGGTAATTAATCCCAGGCAGGAGCCAGTCCTTCCGGGCTAACCAGACGATCGTTGCAGTCCAGTGCCGCGATCGCATTTTTATCTTCGGCATCCAGATGCAGATCCTGCGCCAGCAGGTTGCTTGCCAGGTTTTCACGCCTGGTGGATGAAGGGATCACGGAGTAACCTTCACCCATTGCCCATGCCAGAATAACCTGCGCCGGCGTCGCATTATGTTTAGCCGCAATGCGCGCAATCACTTCATCTTTCAGCGCTTTGCCGTATGCCAGCGTCATATAAGAGGTGATGTGGATACCGTGCGCTTTCGCCCAGTCAACCACCTTACGATTCTGCAGATACGGAGATAGCTCAATCTGGTTGGTGGCGATATGGTCTGCGCCCACCGCGGCAATAGCATTTTCCATCAACGGAATGGTAAAGTTTGAAATGCCAATTTCGCGAGTCAGGCCTTGTTTTTTAGCTTCCAGCAATGCCAGCATAAATTCTTCGACAGACACGGCATCACCCGGAGATGGCCAGTGGATCAGCGTCAGATCGACATAATCGGTACGCAGTTTTTTCAGGCTCTCTTTCAGGCTTGGGATTAGTTTGTCTTTGCTAAGGTTTTCAATCCAGATCTTGGTGGTGATGTACAGCTCGCTACGTGGTACGCCGCTCTCAGCAATCGCCTGTCCAACAGCCGCTTCATTATCATAGATTTGCGCAGTGTCGACAGCACGGTAGCCCAGTTCAAGCGCCGTTTTCACAGAAGCGATAACCACGTCGTCTTTCAGGCGAAAAGTACCTAAACCGAATGCAGGGATAGTCATAGAATTCCTCTTTTTAATCACTATGTTCGTTAACTGAGGGGATTATGACCTTCAGCGCTTTGTAGAAAAAGAGCGAAAAATGCAGAGGATTTTTGCGAATTGAGCAATAATTAAATGACAGGCAAAGAAAAAGCCCTGAGCTAATGCTCAGGGCTCTTAATAAGTGGCGGAACGGACGGGACTCGAACCCGCGACCCCCTGCGTGACAGGCAGGTATTCTAACCAACTGAACTACCGCTCCACCGAATTCTTTTACAACCACTGATTTTTACATCAGTTTACTGCTTAAATTGATGCCTGGCAGTTCCCTACTCTCGCATGGGGAGACCCCACACTACCATCGGCGCTACGGCGTTTCACTTCTGAG